>JBAXTN010000005.1:0-99228 GCA_037130175.1 bacterium
CCAACAGTGAGGGAAATCCCCGCTCCGTGAAGCATCCTGGAGAGCACATCGCGGCCCAGATTATCTGTGCCGAGCCAATGCTGTGGTGATGGAGGGAGGAGTTTCTGTTCCAGATTTGTAGTGTTCGGATCACAGGGCCAGTGATGTCCTGTTGCTGAGAGAATGGCCGTGCCTCCCGCCGTAATGGCAAAGAACAAAATGACGATTACTGAGATCAGGGCAATCGGCTGCGCCCAAAAACGCCGCCAGATACGAGTCCCCGGTGTCTCGGTTTCACTGGCTTGAATTGTCTTGGCGGTGAGCGTTGTCATGACTACTCCAATCTGACCCTAGGATCAACCGCAGCATAGAGGAGGTCGGAGATGAGATTGCCGAGCAGGATGAGTGCTGCCAGAACGAAATTCAGCGCAACAAGTGTCGGGTAATCACGCTCTAGGACCGCCTCATATCCAAGCCGACCCATGCCCGGGTAGGCGAAGATGGTTTCGATGACCACGGAACCGCTGATCATTGCAGGAAGCAGCATTCCGATGCCTGCAATGAGGGGGCGGATGGAATTGCGGAGAGCGTGTTTGTACAGAACGACCTCCTCGGAGAGTCCTTTGGCGTGAGCTGTGCGGATATACCCCTCGCGCGTGGTCTCAATCATTGTTGCTCTGAGGTATCTGGATTGAGCGGCAAACCCGCCGAGCGCGAGGATGCTTGCCGGAAGCAGGAGATGCCAGATCCTGTCCAGAATAACGGCCAATTCATTGGGAAAGGCGATGCCGTAGCTCTGGGTTCCGAGGATCGGGACGCCGAAGTTTTTTACCAAAACAATGGCGACGATGTAGGAAATCCAGAACCCAGGCAGCGCGATAAAAAGAAAGGCAAAGAAGGAGCTAGCCATATCCTGCCAGTGACCGGCATACCGGGCCGCATAGACGCCGAGGAGCGTGCCGAAGGAAAGGGAAATCAGGATGGCGGTGAAATTCAGTGAAAGGGTAGCCGGGAGGCGCTCCAGAATACGGGACATGACGGGACGGTCATCCTTGATGCTGCGAAGATTGCCCGTGAACAGGTCACGCATGATGAAGGCATATTGTGTCGGAAGAGGCTGATCGAGATGAAATTTCTTGCGGAAAGTGGCCTTCACTTCGGGCGAGATCTTGGGATTCAATTCACCCCACGGATAGGGACTGCCTGGAGTCAGCGTCACAATGAAGAACGAGATGATGCTGATAATGAACAGCAGCACGACGCTGAGCGCGAGACGGCGGATGATGAAGGAAGTCATTGGGGAAAATTCTGAAATACTGAAAAGCTAAAATTATATTGCTGAAAAAGAGGGCACGGGAGAGGGATTTTCCAAATTTCAGGTTGTTAGCGTTTTAGATTGTTCCCAAGGACGGAGTCCTTGGGGGGATATTCCGGACGGTAGAACCACTCCATGTTATAGCTCCAGCCAGCCTTGGTCATCGTGATCGGTGAGTCAATCCATTCACCCGCCTTGGATCCCGGCTGGCGAAGACGATAGCTGTTTTTCCACAGGACGGAGGTCGATTCTGGGACAAAGAGGAAGAGGTAAGGCTGGTCATTGTAGATGGTCTGCTGTAGTTCTTCCGCCAGCTTCAGGATCTCCGGCCGGCTGTATTCCTGACGCAGATCGGAGAGGAGATGATCGACCTCGGGGTTCTGGTAATCGACGAAATTCAGTTCTTCGGGATGGGTCTGGCTGGAGTGCCAGATGGCGTATTGATCAAAGTCATTCCCTAGTCCCCAGCCCAGCACGATGGCGTCAAATTCCCCCTTGTTGACAAATCGCTTGAGCAGCACCGCCCATTCGTAGATTTCCACCTTCACCTCGACCCCGACCTGCTTGAGGTCATCCTGAACGAGGGTGGCGATGTCACGGCGGATTTCGTTCCCATTATTGGCGAGTAGGGTGAAGGAGAGGCGCTTGCCATCCTTGACCCTGATCCCGTCCGATCCGGGCTTCCAGCCTGCCTGATCGAGCAAGGTCCGGGCCGTAGTGGGATTATAGGGGAGGGCCTTCACCCGTGGATCAAAGAACCACATCTTCGGTGTGAAAATGCCGGTTGATTGGACTCCTCGTCCATAGATGATGTATTTGATCATCTGCGGGATATTGACAGCTTGCGCGAGGGCCTTACGGACTCGGAGGTCCTGAAAGAGTGGGCGGCGTAGATTCCAGCCGATGTAGTTGTACATATTCCCGGAGGAGCTGAAGAGATCGAAGCGTTTGTCCTTCTCGAAGCTCTTCACTGCCCAGGGATCGACATTCCAGAAATCGATCTGATGCGTCTCAAAAGCCAGTCGCAGTGTCAGGGGGTCAGGCAGGACACGGAAAACAACGGAGTCGAGCCAGGGAGAGCCAAGATAGTAGTCGGTATTTTTGACCAGACGGATGTATTCGTTGGTTTTCCAGGAATCGAATTTGAACGGGCCGGTGCCGATGGGGTGTCGGTTATAGAAATCAGCCCATTTGGAGGGCTCAATATTTTCCAGAAGGTGGGCTGGGAGGATAGCTCCCATCCAGCTTAGGAGGGCTGGGGAGAAAGGTTTCTTGTAGCGGACGATGACCTCGTAAGGGGTCGGAGCAGTGACGGATGAGACCAGTTCGAAATCTGAGCTGCGGGGAGAGGCGACACGGGGATTAATGATCGCCTTGTAGGTGAAAAGGATATCGGCTGAGGTAAAGGGAATGCCGTCGTGCCAGCGAACATCACGACGGAGTGTGAAATGGATGATCGGCTCCGCAAGGAATGAGGTAACAACCGATTTATTATGGAAAGGGATGTAATAGATTTCTTTGTCCCTTAAAGCTTGCGCTATTGCTTCGCTAGCTTTGTAGCCAGGTTCACTGAGGCGAATGATGAGCTTGGTGCGAGGAGCAAGTTCAGTTGAAGTAATCGGCCAATCGGGATGGTTAGTACGAGCAAAAATATCGAGAAAGCTCTTTGCCTTCTTCGCCTCCTCCTCTGTGGCAAACTGAAATGTCGTCTCCTGCGAGAGTTCCCAGTTCGTAGCCAGATCGCCGACGACTTCGAGATTCTGGTTATATTTTAGAAGGCCGTTAAAAATCATACCTCCGACTTCCGAGGAGGCGGAGTCGGCCTGCTGGATCGGATTGAGCGTGGAGGGTTCGCCGATGGTGCCGATCGACATTTCATTTTTCTTAGCCACAGAGAGGAATGTCGCATTCAGAAAAGCGGCGACCAGCAGCACGATCAGAAGAATCGGTATGCCATAGAGAAAGAGCCGTATTGTGCGCATTAAGAGGAAATGAGGCTGTTAGGCTGTAGGCTATTGGGCTGTAGGGTCAAGAAAGGTGTGATGCACAGCTATAGATGGATGCGAGTTCTTCATGAAGCAAGTGTAGGAAATCTCTAAATAATCACCTTTGGGGGTTGTCCGGCTTGGTACTCCATGCTTTGCTACTTGGCTCATCATGAAAGTCACCATCGAACAGAAAGAGTCCTGCATCGTCGATCTCCACATCGAGCTTCCTCCTGAGCGTTTTGAGTCGGAGTGGAAGGAAGTCGGTGCGGAATACCGCCGTCATGTCAATCTCCCAGGTTTCCGCAAGGGAAAAGCTCCTCTCGCCATTGTTGAGAAAAAATACGGGCAGGACATCGAGCAGGAAGTGACCCGCAAGCTCCTGGATGCCGCTGTGCGCGATGCGATCACCGAGCAGAAGCTCAAGCCTGTTCAGAGACCAAATGTGACCGAGATCAAACTGGAAGGTGATCGTTCCCTGCGTTTCACCGCGACAGTTGTGACCCGTCCGGAGATTGCCCTGCCAGAATACAAGGGGCTTGAGGTGACCGTGGAAAAGCCGGTGGTGAAGGATGCCGAGGTGGATCAGTTTCTCGAAGGTCTTCGGGGTGATCTGGCCGAGTTCAAGACCGTCGAGGGTCGAGCCATCGCGATGGGTGACTTTGCCGTGCTTGATTACGAAGGATTCATTGATGGCAAGAGTCTTGCCGAGAGTTATCCTGACTTGCAGCCGACCTATGCCGGCCGCAAAAATTTCTGGATCCTCATGGAGGAAGATCGTCCGATTCCGGGCCTGGCCGCTGCGATGATCGGAATGAATACCAGTGAGAGCCGTGATTGTGAGGTGACTTACCCCCCTGAGTTCGGTGAGGAAAAACTGCGTGGATACAAAGTTGTCTATAAAGTAACCCTCCATGAGATCAAGGAGAAAGAGCTTCCCCCAATTGATGATGCATTTGCCGAGAAACTGAGCCCCGGCTCGACTCTTGAGAAGATCCGTGAGCAGGTACGCGAACGGCTTCTGGCAAACGCCGAGCAGAATTTTACGCAGTCAGTTCGTGGCGAAGTGGTGAAGCAACTCCTCGCTCTGGTGACGATGGAGACACCCTCCACGATGGTGCAGCAGGAGAGCAGTACAATCCTCAAGGAGATTGTCCGCGAAAATCAGCAGCGGGGAGTCGGTGAGGAGGAACTTCGCGCCCATCAGGAAGAGCTTCTGGGTGCAGCCCGTCAGAGTGCGGGTGATAAGGTGAAGCTGAACTTCATTCTGGGTGAAATCATCAGTCGGGAGAATATCTCCGTTTCCCACGACGAACTTGCCTGGCGGATCACCAACATGGCGGAGCGTTATCAGATGACTCCTCAGAAACTGGTGAAGGAACTTCAGAAGCATCGGGCCATCCCGGGCATCGAGGAGGAGATTGCTTTGGGCAAGGCACTTGATGTGGTCGTTTCCCATGCTAAGGTTAATGGGGAAGAGCCCAAACCAATCCTGACTTCCGCCTCGACCCACACTCATGATGAAGAACATGTCCATGGCCCCGGTTGCGGGCATGATCACTAAGACGCAAATGACCATGACTCCCATGTCCCAATCCCGTAACTCTCCTTCCAATATGCTCATCCCGATGGTGGTTGAGCAGACAGGTCGAGGCGAACGAAGCTACGACATCTACTCAAGACTGCTCAAGGATCGCATTATTTTCATCGGCACCGGCATAGACGACCATGTCTCCAATCTTGTGATCGCCCAACTACTCTTCCTCCAGATGGAAGATGCCAAGAAGGACATTCATATTTATATCAACTCCCCCGGTGGTTCCGTCACTGCTGGACTGGCGATTTATGACACAATGAAATTCGTGACCTGTGATGTGAACACCTACTGCATGGGCATGGCAGCCAGCATGGGGGCATTCCTACTCTGCGCGGGTACCAAAGGGAAACGCTTTGCCCTGCCCAATTCCGACATCATGATCCATCAGGTCTCCGGTGGTGCTCAGGGTACTGCCAGTGATGTCGAGCGGAGTGTGGAGTTCATGTATAAGCTGAACCGCCGTCTCATCAAGATCATCGCCGAGAACACTGGGAAAAGTGAAGAGCAGGTGAAAAAGGATGCTGATCGCGATTACTACATGACAGCTGCCGAGGCCTGTGAATATGGCCTTGTTGATGAAGTCGTCAAATCCCGCAAAGAACTCTCCAACCCACCCGAGAAACTTTCCGATCTCAAGGAGTAAGGTTTTCACTTAAAATCACTTCAAGCCCAACTAGAAAGACTCCCTGCTATCAGTCAAAAGAAATATGGCCAGATCCAGTAATCTCACGATGTGCTCCTTCTGCGGAAAAAGCCATGCGGAAGTCCGCAAGCTCATCGCCGGCCCGGGAGTCTATATTTGCGACAGCTGCATTACGGTCTGCAAGGGAATCCTTGATAAGGAGGGAAGTGACGACGGAATCGGCAGCGAGGGACATGAACTTGTTGTACCTAAACCCTCTGAGATCCGGCGCGAGTTGGATGCCCACGTGATCGGGCAGGATCTGGCTAAGAAGACTCTTTCGGTGGCTGTTCACAATCATTACAAAAGGATCGCTTTAGAACGAAATGGAATGCCTGCGGGTTTGCTCACTGATGGGTTGGCAGATGTCGAAGTCGAAAAGAGCAATATTCTGCTCATCGGCCCCACCGGCTCAGGAAAGACGCTGTTCGCGCGCACGCTGGCCCGTATTCTGGATGTTCCCTTCTGCATTGCTGACGCCACCACGCTGACAGAGGCGGGTTATGTAGGCGAGGATGTCGAGAATATCGTGCTGCGCCTGCTTCAGAATGCCGACTATGATGTGAAGCGGGCCGAGATCGGAATCGTCTATATCGACGAGATCGACAAGATCGGACGCAAGACGGATAATGTCTCCATCACTCGCGATGTCTCCGGCGAGGGGGTGCAACAGGCCTTGCTCAAGATTCTGGAGGGAACTACCTGCAATGTCCCCCCGCAGGGTGGGCGCAAGCATCCCCATCAGGAATATATCCAGCTTAACACCCAGAATATTCTCTTTATCTGCGGTGGTGCCTTTGTCGGACTGGACAAAATCGTCGAACGTCGTCATGGGGGAAAAACACTCGGATTTCACACCTCTGACCTGAAAGTGGAGCCGATGAAATTTTCGGCGATCCTTGCCTCGGTGGAGCCTGAGGATCTTCTTGCATTCGGGATGATTCCCGAGTTCATCGGACGACTTCCTGTCCTTGCCTCACTGGAACAACTTACAGAGGAAGAACTCGTGAAAATTCTTACCGAGCCACGCAATGCCCTAGTGAAGCAGTTTACCAAACTGCTGGCCATGGATGACATCTCCCTGACTGTCACCAAGGATGCGCTCCACGCACTTGCCGAATCAGCCGTCAAAAAGGGAACAGGTGCCCGCGCCCTCCGATCCCTTCTTGAGAAGATCATGCTTGATGTCATGTATGAGGCTCCCGATCGGGATGATCTTGCGGGAGTGACGCTTAACCGTGCCGTTGTCGAGGGACGTCGCTCCCCCTTGGTGCGTCGCCGTCAGGACAAGGACGCCGCCTGATCTCATCACGATTGTGGTCCGGCTTGCGGAGCTTGAAATCGTACCCGTTCCGGGTCGGATGACACCTAATCAGGATCTGTCCGCAGCCCGTGAGGCACTCCTTGCGAAGGCTGCTGCCTACGCTCGCATTGAATGTGATTTTGGTGCGGCCAAGGGAAAATTTCTGACCGAAAGCGGCGTGCTTAATCCAGAGGTCTTTTTTTTCGGGATCGAGGGCCTATCCTCTCGCGTCACACGGACCAATAAGAAGATTCAACGGCTTGGCATTCCAAACGCCGCCCTCTGGCGTGGGTGGGGCAAGGAATCGCTCGACGCCCTCGTTCCTGACAGCTGGCTGGACACGCTCCATGTTTCCTTCCCTGATCCGTGGCCCAAACGCCGCCATTGGTTCCGTCGATTGGTAAATTCGGAATTTCTGGCAATTGCTGTGCGAAAGCTGAAAACTCCTCAAGATGACTGTAAAGGAGGCATCCTGCGTCTCATGACGGATCATCCCGGTTATTTTGCAGCGATGAAGGATCAACTGGCTGCACAAGGAGAATGGATGGAAGTCTCGTGGAAAGATGATTTGAATCGACCGATCACGGAGTTTGAAACCATCTTTCTGGCTAAGGGTGATCCGATCTGTCGCATCGCCGTGCGAAGAAAACCATAAAAATACCGCAACAAAATCCGGTTTTTCATGTTTGATTCAAATTATTGCTCCGTGTGCGGGCAAGCTTGCTTTTCGTCTGATCCGTAACCTTCTATCATTCTTTAACCAGTGACAGTTCCTCCTTCCGAATCAGAGACTTCGGATCAGATTCTGATGCAGGGTATCGGTCGTGGTGATACGCAGGCATTCCGGGAGTTCGTTGAACGCCATCAGTCTCTAGTGATCGGCATGGTGGCTCGTATGATTGGTACTGCTGATGCGGAGGATGTGGCACAGCAGGTTTTTCTTAATATCTGGAAATCCGCACCCCGATGGAGACCCGAGGCGAAGGTGACAACATGGATGCTCACCATTGCAAAGAGGTTGGTCTTCAACGAATCGCGTCGTCGCAGTCGTGCCCGCTTGATCCCCCAATCACAGGATGAAGAGGAGAACCGGGATTACCCCGACGCCTCACCGGGGCCGGATCGTCAGGTGCTCGAGCGGGAGTTGCATGACGCCATCGAATCAGCGATTTCATTTCTTCCGGAAAAAGAACGACTCGCCCTTGTGCTCCGTCAGTATCAGGAAATGCCCTATGATGAGATTGCGGTCGTCCTCGGGATGAGCCTCCCGGCAGTGAAAAGCCTTCTCTTCCGCGCCAGGGAAAGTCTGAAAATACGCCTGAAGCCCTATCTGGAGAGCTAAAATATTGTCCGTAAAGCCAGTGATTCTTACGCCTATGTCACGGTGAATTTGGGAAGGATTCTCTCCTTGTCTAGACAGCATTGAGAGACCACTCTTTCTCCACTTTTTATGAGCACCACCGAACGCGTTCTTGTTATCCGCCGATCTCTCTTTGATGAACTCGGTTCCTTTCATGGTCTGAACTCCGAGATCAGTCGCTATCTGCCGGTTTTTCTGGAGCCGGAGAACCATTTTTTTGTCCCTCGTGCCGAGGCGGAGGAAGATCCCTCGCTCAAGCAAATCATTCCCTATGTGGTGGTGACCCATGATGACAAGTTGCTTCACTATCGCCGTGGGAGTGGTTCTGGGGAGACACGCCTCTTGAAAAAGGGATCCGTCGGTATCGGCGGTCATATCAATGATGGTGACGGGCTTGGTGCTGCCTTTGATGCTGACGCCTATCAACGGGCACTGATGCGCGAACTCATGGAGGAATTAAATATTGCCGGATCGTTTATCGAGCGTCCGCTGGCTTTACTGAATGATGATTCCAACCCCGTGGGGGCGGTCCATCTAGGCATTGTCCACCAGTGCCAGATCTCCTCTGCCGATGTGACTGCCAATGAAGAGGCAATTGCCGAACTTGGATTCCTTACTCTGGAGGAGTTAGCTGCCCGTCAAGATCATCTGGAAACATGGTCCCAGCTTGTTATTCAAGGTTGGAACGATCTGAGGACGCTAGGATAGAGGACTTTTAACGGATAGTCTTCTACCAATTCTTGATCCAGGTATTGCTCGACGACGAGCCTCCCGCTGTGGACCAGAGATCATAATTGTTACTCCCGTTATTGGGGGAGCCGTTTGTGTAGATATAATTATAAGGGTAGCCAAAAGGATCATTATATCCACTCGCGTTAGTAGATTTAGATTTAAACTCAAAATAGACCTTCCCGCTTGATGGCATGAGATTGGTGACAAGCGCCGCTGATGATCCTGGTGCACTATTGCTCGGATAATCCCCGTTATCGGCCTTGAAGCTCTCAAGCGCAGCCCCAAGTGCTGCGATCTCTGCAGATGCACGATCCCTAGCACCCTTCTTTTGAACAAAACCAGCAGCGGAGAGAACAAGAGCCGCTAAGATGGCGATGATCGAGATCACAACCAGCAACTCGATCAGAGTAAATCCTCCGGTTGGCCTGAAAGTATTGACTGACGATGCAGTGGGCTTTGAGAGACGCACGAAACGTCCGCGGGGAGTCCCGAATATTCTGAAAGTGGTTGGCTGTTGCATGAAGTATGTTCGGAAGTGGCCTATTGCTGCATCCCCTGAATGATGCCGATGAGTGGCAGGAAAAGAGCGACAACAATCCCACCGACGACCACGGCAAGGAAGACGATCATAATAGGTTCCATGAGGGAGGTTAGTCCTGCCACTGCATTATCAACTTCATCATCATATAAATCGGCGACTTTTAGAAGCATCTCGGGCAACTGGCCTGTTTCTTCACCCACATCAATCATGCTTACCACCATGGGAGGGAAGACCCCACTCGCCTCCATGGGACGGACGATGGATTCACCTTCCCGGACACTGTCGTGGATCTTGGAGATAGCTGTTGCGATAACAGCGTTGCCAGCGGTTTCCTTGGTGATGTTGAGAGCCTGAAGGATCGGTACGCCGCTCGTAACCAAGGTGCCAAGTGTGCGTGTGAATCGGGAGATCGCATTCTTGCGGGTGAGATCTCCAAAGAGGGGAGCTTTGAGCATGAATTCATCAAGCAATACCGATCCCTTGGGGGTAGCTGCGAGATATTTGAAACCGGCATAAATTCCACCCCCGACAAGGAAAATCCAGAGGATGTTGTGGGAGATTCCTCTGCTGGCACCAACAACGATCTGGGTAATGAGGGGGAGAGGTTTCCCCCCAAGCATGTCGGCAAATATTTGCTCGAATTTCGGGACGATGAAAACCAGCAGACCGGCCACAATCACGACAGCGATGATCAAGACGATCGAAGGATACATCATGGCTGACTTGACTTTGCCTTTCACTTTCTCGGCCTTTTCCTGGAATTCGGCTAGCCGATTGAGGACGATTTCCAAAACTCCTCCCAGTTCACCAGCCTTGACCATGTTCACATACAGCTTATTAAAAATCCTCGGATGGGCGAGGAGGCCGTCACTGAAATTACTACCGCTCTGCACCGAGTCGGCAAGTTGGGAAATCGTTTTTTTGAGTACCAGATCGGGTTCCTGATTTCCAAGAACCGTTAGCCCGCGCAATAGCGGCAGTCCGGCGTCGATGAGGGTTGCCAGCTGACGGGTGAAGATCGTCAGGGTGGCGCTTTTAATTGTTTTCTTTTCGAGGAATGGGAGGGAGATTCCTGCGGACTTTTTCCCTGCCGACTTGGCGGAGGCTGGGGCCGATTTTTTTGCTTTGGCTTTGCTGCCTGTAGCCTGTTCTTTTACACTAGTTGGGAAGAGTCCCTGACTCCGTAGGAGGTTGGTAGCCTCGGTCTGGTTGGCAGCGTCTATGTGATCAGTAACTTGTTGCCCTTGTGCGTCAAGGGCTACGAATGCAAAGGAGGGCATAGCTGACTTTTAATGGGGGAGAGTGTGTTCTGTCGAGCGGAGAGATGAAGGATTCAGCTTTGCTGCAGGTAGGGATTGGAGCGTCGCTCATCCCCAATTGTTGTGGAGGGGCCGTGACCCGGGTAGACGATGGTGGAGGGAGGCAAGGGGACGAGCTTTGTGTTGATTCCTCTCAGCAGCAGATCCCTGTCGCCGTCCGGAAGATCCCAACGGCCTACCCCTCCGGCAAAAAGCACATCGCCGCCGAAGAGCATGCCACCTGTTTCAGTATAGAGACATAGACTGCCGGGACAGTGTCCCGGAACTTCAAGCAAATCGAAAGTCTGTCCCAGCAACCGCGCGCCCTTTCCTTCCTTTAGAAGATGACTTGCTGCAACTGGTTCGACTTCAAGATCGAGTCCAAATCGGCGAAGGAGATTTCTGTCAGCCAGCATTTCCTCGGTGGTGGCGTGCATGGCCACCGGACAATTATGAATCCGTGCAATTTCGGCGGCATCCCAGACGTGATCATAATGACCGTGTGTCAGCACGAGAAGGGAGATGGGAATATTTCTCATTGCATTGGCAGTCCCCTCGGGGGCGTCGATCAGGATATTACCGTCCGGGCACGCGAGAAGATAGGCATTGGTCTGTAACGCACCTCCAGTGAACATTTTCAGGCTGTCAGGTGTCAAAGGGACATTCATTTCATGAAGTTTGCTTTTATGTCATCTCTCTGCAACGCTGTTATTTCAATGACTTCCTGTCTCTCCAAAGTGGTGCAACCGATCGTTGTTGTTTTCTTTTGCTGGGCGGGTTTCCTTTCGGGTGCAGCCACCAACGTCGTAGCTACGAACTCTACCGATATGGGGCCGGTCGCCGCCACCGTGGCGCGGATGCTGGAGCAGGGACATTATCTTCATCCTCTTTCCCTTTCGGAAAAAAATCCACCGCATCCTGAATCGGAGCCAGCCCAGTCCATGTCTGAAAGGGTGCTCAAGAACTATCTGCAGATGCTTGATTACAATCATCTCTACCTCACCAAAGGGGATGTGGATGAATTCAAGGACCGTTTTTCCACCACTCTGGCAACCGATATCTTGCATGGAGATCTCACAGCTCCCCGGGAAATATTCACCAGATTTCGCGAGCGAGTAGGGGATCGTGTTACCAAAAACAAGCTGTTGGCTGCAGCCTCTCATGATTTTAGCAGTAATAAAATGGTGCAGATTGATCGCAAGAAAGCCCCCTGGCCCACCGATTCCGCTGAGGCCGACAAACTCTGGGCTGATCGCATTGAGGCTGAACTTCTACAGGAACACCTTAGCGAACATCCCATTAATCCACCAGCCAAGGTGGTGACCAAACGCTATGAGCAGGCTCTTAAAAATGTGAATGAGCAGAGTGATGAGGATGTGATCAAGACCTTCCTGAACGCCCTTGCGCAGAGTTACGATCCCCATTCCGATTACATGAGCCCGTCTGATATGGAGAATTTCATGATTCAGATGAAACTTTCGCTTGTTGGGATCGGGGCGGTATTGAGAACAGATGATGGGTATGCCAAGATCTTTGAGGTGGTGCCTGGAGGGCCTGCTGATAAAGATGGACGGCTCAAGCCTAACGATCGGATTGCGGCTGTGGCCCAAGGTAAGGGGCCGTTTGAGGATGTTGTCGATATGAAGTTGGACAAGGTTGTAGAGAAGATTCGTGGCGACAAGGGGAGCGTGGTACGCCTTCAGGTGATACCGGCCAACACTACCGACCCTTCTAAGCGAACTATGATAGAAATCACCCGTGATGTCGTCCAACTCAAGGACGCTGAGACGAAGGGTGAGGTCATCGATATGAAAAATGCGGAGGGGAAGACCGGCAAATATGGCTGGCTGACGGTGCCCTCATTTTATAACAGCGAGATGGATCACAAGGAGGGGCAACGGGTGGCCAGTACGACCAAGGATGTGCGGCGGATCGTGGAGCGGATGAAAAATGAGGGGATTCAGGGTCTTGTCATCGACCTACGTCGGGACGGGGGTGGTTCTCTTGAGGAAGCCATCAACCTGAGCGGCCTCTTTGTCGGACCCGGACCTGTTGTGCAGGCCAAGGATTCCAATGGAAGGGTCAGCGTTTCGGAAGATAACGAAAGTAAACCTTTTTACGACGGCCCTGTTGTCGTGCTGATCAATCGTCTCAGTGCTTCTGCCAGTGAAATCTTTGCGGCGGCACTTCAGGATTATGGTCGCGCCGTGGTTGTCGGGGATCAGCGAAGCTTCGGCAAGGGCACCGTCCAGACTCTGCTAGATGTGGGTAAATTCATGCCTCTCTTTCATGCGCAGGGTGCTGGTGCAGGATCGCTCAAACTGACGATTCAGAAATTTTACAGGGTGTCGGGAGGTTCCACCCAACATCGTGGCGTCCTCTCCGATATTGTAATACCGTCTCCTACCGACACACCGGAGATCGGCGAGAGTGCTCTTCCTAATCCGCTGTCCTATGATGAGGTGGATCCCCAACCGGTCAATAAATTCGCCACCACATCCCCCTTTATCGAAGCGCTGCGCCACCGCTCGATGGATCGTGTCGCCAAAGAATCCGAATTTCATTACATCAACGAGGATATGAAGATCCTGCGCCAGAAGCTTGATCTCAACGAGCTCTCTCTTAATGAAAAGATTCGCAAGGCGGAACTGGCTGATGACAAGAAGAGGAAAGAGGCCCGTAACATCGAGCGTAAACAACGTGCTGGATCCGAGCCCATAGCGTACGAAGTCTCCTTGGACACGGTGGACAAGCCTCAGCTCCCGCTGGTTACCAAGAAAAAAAATCCGGCAAAAGATCCTGATGCGGATCAGGAGGACGGAAAGGCTACTGTTGATCTGCCGGATCCTATTCGTCATGAGGCGCTCAATATACTGGGCGATCTTTCAGCGATCTCCCGACCGCTCCAGACTGCGGGAAGTGCCCTGTAAAGACATCTGAATTATGACTGGAGGCGGGATTGACACATTGAACGGGTCATTTTAATGTCGAAACTCAATCCCTCCAAAATTTCAACACTACAAAAGCCGTGAGCGATCCCTCCATCGATAATCCAAGTCTTCCGCCAGTCCCACCGGCCCCGGGAGCTCCCATGAAGCTGCCGCCGCTTAAACTTCCCCCCAAACCTATCGCAGTGGGAATTTCCTCCACCTCGATTCCTCCAGCGGGCGGTCCTCCGGCACCTTCCAAGACCATTCCTCCAGCGCCGCCACTTGCCACACCACCATCTTCCTCCGGAACCTTGACTTCGGCTCCCGCACCTATCAAGCCTCCGGGGCCGCTGATTCCGCCATCCGTACCCAAAGCTCCAGGGAGCTCAGGTTTAGTGCCGTTGGCGCCCAAGCCCGCGGTATCCAGCCCTGACAATCGGCCATCAGATTCCTTGCCATCTTCAGCTACAAAACCGGAAGCAGTTCCTCAGCAACTTCCTCACCCTCTCCCACAAGCGACAATCAAGTTACAGGCCGCTCCTGCCCCGGCCTCTGCTGCACGCAAGACCGCAGAGGTGCCCGCCGGTTCATCGACATCGGAAAAGAAAGTAAAGGCACCTTCTTCCGAGTCGCCGGAAATTTCCGATGAAGAGAGTCGGGAAAATGCCGTCGATGATATTCCTCTTCCTATAGCCATTGCTGCTGCGGTGCTGGCTTTGCTCGCGGTTGGCGTACAAGTCTGGACTTGGATTTCCTAAGGCACTTTTTCAGACTCACACAGTTTCACAAACCCATCATACATTTTATGTCCTCACCTCATGTAATTGAACTCACTGATGCAACCTTTGATGAGACGGTGGCAAAGTCACCCGTACTGCTCGTTGATTTTTGGGCTCCATGGTGCGGTCCATGCAAAATGATCGCGCCTGTGATCGAGGAGATTGCAGCCGAACTTGCCGGTAGTGTGACGGTGGCCAAGGTCAATGTTGATTCTGCTCCCGGAGTTGCCGGGGCGCAGCGTATCACGGCAATTCCCACCCTCTTCATCTACAAGAACGGGATTCTTGTGGAGCGCTCGACAGGACTTGCATCCAAGGCAGCCCTGCTTGAGAAACTCAAGTCAGCCTAGCAGATAGGTTTTATTTTTCCATCGCATTGCGCACGGACTGGTGATGGAAACTCCCCGTGACCAAGGCTATGCGATGCCTGCTGAGTGGGAGCTTCATGAGGCAACCTGGATTTCATGGCCCCGGAGGGAGGGCCTGAGTTTTCCTGAGAGCTATGATCGTGTCGTACCTGCATTGGTTCAGATGTCTGCTGCAATAGCAGAGTCAGAGATTCTTCGTATTAATATCTCTTCACCCGAGCAGGAGAAGGAAGTCAGCGCAGTTCTCTCTCTCGTCGCTCCGATGGAGCGTGTGGAGTTCTATCCAATCCCCACAAACGAGCCTTGGTGCCGCGATCATGGGCCAATTTTTGTCAGGCGAAAGAAGGAGCCGATTCTCGCGATCAATGATTTTGCCTATAATGCCTGGGGTGGTAAATATCCACCTTATGATGCTGATGATGTCGTTCCGACGAAGATAGCCAATCTCTTCGGACTACCTCTCTTTGAACCCGGTTTCATCCTGGAAGGAGGATCTGTTGATACCAATGGCAAGGGAACTTTGCTTACTACCGAATCCTGCCTCCTCAATCCCAATCGCAATCCCACAATGTCCCGTGAGCAGATTGAGTGTGGCCTTCGCGATTATCTTGGAGTGGATCAGATTCTCTGGCTTGGCGACGGTATCGAAGGTGATGATACCGATGGGCATGTGGACGACATTACTCGCTTTGTTGACCGTTCCACTGTGGTGACCGTTGTGGAACCCGATCGGACCGATCCAAATCATCTTCCGCTGGATGAGAATCTAAAAAAACTCCAAGCCATGTCGCTGAGCGATGGAACTGAACTCTCTGTTATTGAGATGCCGATGCCCCCTCGCATCGATCGTGACGGTCTGAGACTTCCCGCCAGTCATGCCAATTTCTACATTGCAAACACGACGCTTCTTCTTCCTGCCTTCGGGGGAAAATCAGACCATGTAGCCGCATCCATTCTTGCCGATCTTTTCCCCAGGAAAAAAATACTACTCATTGATTGTCGTGAGCTGATCTGGGGATTGGGTGCTTTTCACTGCCTTACCCAGCAGCAACCCGCAGCCACTGTATCGTAAAAAAATCATCCTTGCAGGCTTGCAAAATGAGAGTCTGGGGATTCTTCTCATAGCTTAATTTTCATGAATATAGAACTCCTCCAACTTGCCGCCCGCGATGCTCGCGGGCTCGCTATCGACGCTGTCACCGCCTGCAAATCCGGACACCTCGGACTCCCGCTGGGAGCTGCTGATATTGGCGCAGTGCTTTTCGGCCATGCCCTTCAACTGGATCCGGCAAACCCCCGATGGGTCAACCGCGATCGCTTCATCCTCTCTGCCGGTCACGGGAGTATGTTCCTTTACTCCTGGCTTCATCTTGCTGGGTTTGATCTTCCGCTGGATCAGGTTAAAAAATTCCGGGTTTTGCACAGTATCACTCCGGGTCATCCGGAGTTTCACGAGACTCCCGGCGTCGAGGCGACCACGGGGCCGCTCGGTCAAGGGGTTGCCAATGCAGTAGGTTTTGCCATGTCGGGAAAAATGGCTGCTGCTCGTTTCAACACGCCGCAACACACCATTCTTGACAACCATGTCGTGGTCCTTGCCGGTGATGGCTGTCTGCAGGAGGGGGTTGCCGCCGAGGCTTCCTCCCTCGCAGGTCATCTTGGTCTCGATAACCTGATCCTCTTCTATGACGCGAACAATGTCACCCTTGACGCCATGCTCCCTGTAAGCCAGAGCGAGGATGTGGGTGCCCGTTACCGTGCCTATGGCTGGGATGTTCAGGAAATAGACGGTCACAACTACGGTGCTATTCTGGCCGCCTATGAAAATGCCAAGGGTGCAAAAGGAAAGCCTCAACTGATTGTCTCCCGCACGATGATCGGCAAAGGAATTCCACAGGTGGAGGGAACCAACAAGGCCCATGGCGAAGCCGGTGTGAAATTTGCCGATGAGTCCCGCAAGGCTATGGGTCTTCCAGATGAGAAATTTTTTGTTTCCCCCGAAGTCACTTCCTACTTTGCAGAATTAAAGGCCAGGCGCGCAGCCATCCATGCGTCATGGGAGAAGGAGTATTCCGCATGGCGCTCCGCCAATACCGAACTTGCAGCCCTTCTTGACTCAGGCATTAACAACGAGGTGCCTGACATCCTCGCTGCAATCCCTGTCTTTCCGGAAAATGAAAGCATTGCCACCCGCAAGGCCAGCAGCATCGTGCTTCAACCGATCTCCAAAGCGATGCCTCTTTTTATCAGCGGCAGTGCTGACCTTCATGGCTCGACCCTGAACTACATCGAGAATGGCGGCAACTTCGACCGTCAGGACAATGCCGGTCGGAACATTCACTTCGGCATTCGTGAGCATGCCATGTGTGCCATTCTCAACGGCTATGCCTACGACGGCATTTTCCGTCCAAGCGGTGCAACCTTCCTCGTTTTCAGTGACTACGGCCGTCCCTCCATCCGTGTGGCAGCACTTGCCAAACTTCCGGTTCTCTACATTTTCACCCATGATTCCGTTGCGGTTGGTGAAGATGGGCCGACCCACGAACCCGTGGAGACGGTTGCGGCTTTGAGAGCCATCCCTGGTCTTGACGTCATCCGTCCCGCCGATCCAGAGGAGACCGCCGGTGCTTATGCAGCCGCCCTGGAACACATTCACGGCCCAACACTCCTGTCGCTCTCCCGCCAGAACCTTCCAAATCTGAAGGAAATTCCCGTCGATGTGCGCCGTAAAGGTGTCTTTAAGGGTGCCTATATTGCCCGTAAGGAAACAGCGCCCCTTGAAAGCATCATTCTTTCCGCAGGAAGTGAAGTCCATGTGGCTCTTGAAGCGGCAACGACTCTCGGCGCAGGAACACGAGTGGTCTCTGTTCCCTGTTTCGAGCGATTCCTTCGTCAGGATGCCTCCTATCGTGAGGAGGTGTTGCCATCGGGATGCCGTAAGCGTATTTCCATCGAGGCCGGCATCTCCGATCCCTGGTTCCGATTCGTTGGTTTGGACGGCAAAACCATTGCCATCGACCGCTTCGGACTCAGCGCTCCCGGTTCGACTGTGCTTAAAGAACTCGGGATCACAGCTGATGCGGTGGTGGCAGCTGCCCGATCACTGTAACCCAGCGGTTATTTTAAATTTTAGCACCAAAGAGGGAGATGACATCTTCCTCCCTGGTGCTAAGGTGACTCGTGCCATCTATCACGGGTTGGTTTCATTTTAGTCTTCCGGATTTTCAGTATGCCTTTCTGAGCATCTTGCTGGAGGGTATTCCCTTCCTGCTGGGAGGTGCAATCCTCTCAGGAATTCTGGAAGAGTTTCTTCCTCAGTCGCTCATGACACGACTGCTGCCTAGCAATCCCCATACGGCGGTGATCGCAAGCGGATTTCTGGGATTGATCTTTCCTGTGTGCGAATGCGGCATAGTACCCGTGGTGCGCCGATTGATGAGCAAGGGACTTCCTGTCTCCTGCGGTGTGACCTACATGCTCTCCGCGCCTATCGTTAATCCGTTGGTCCTTCTCAGCACGCTGGCTGCCTTTCGAGGACAGGCGGCCATTGAGATGACTTTTCTCCGATTTGGAATTGGACTTGCGGTTGCCATTATGGCGGGACTGGTCGTTACCAATTTTCCGGCACATTTGATTGTGAGTGATGATGTGCTGGATCCAAACGGAGGAAATCATGAGCATCATCATGATGATGTTTCCCGTAGTCTCCTCGACCGGTTCCAGAATGCCGCCGAAGTGGCTATCCGGGATTTTCTCGATGTGGCTGTCTATTTTGTGATCGGTGCCGGTGCCGCTTCCCTGTTCAGTACGGCGGTAAATCAGGAAATCATTCTTCCGCTTGCCTCAAACCCCGTACTTTCGATTGTCTCGCTCATGGGGCTGGCCTCCGTACTCTCTGTCTGCAGCACCACCGATGCTTTCATCGCGGCAACGCTGACATCGTTCCCGATGGCGGCAAAGCTGGCATTCCTTGTCTTTGGGCCCATGCTCGATCTCAAGCTGCTCTTTCTTTACGGTGCCGCCTTTTCCAAACGCTTCATTCTCTGCCTTGCCGTCTCTCTCTTCCTTGTGATCGGAATTCTCTGCTGGCGGATCGGCTTGCTCAACCTCGGATGGTGACACGATGAATGCCTCAATCCGCTCCCTCCGCGACTCTCTGTTGCTTTTAATCTGGGGGTTTTTTGTGTTATGGCTCCATTTCAGCAAATTGCTCCCGACCTACATCCACCCATCGCTTCAGCCCTATACCGTGGGAGGGGGAGTGTTTCTGATCATCCTGGCCTTTTTCTCTCTGCGTGGATTATATCGGAAAAAACCCTCAGTCAGCTGTAGCTATCATGATCAATGCTGCTCTCACGCCCACGATCATGAGGATCATGATCACCATCAGGGTGGTGATACAAAAGCTGGCCCGATAATTTTTAAAACGGCCGTGCTGCTGCTCCCGTTGGCGGTTGTCCTCATCGGGCAAAACAATCACTACACGATGAGTACGATCAACAATCGTGGAATTGTTCAGGATCTTGCCAAGCTTCCTTCAGCCAAGGCTTCTTCCCCCCGTGTCTTGTGGGCTACTTTGTCTCACTCATCGACCTTGGAACAGCCCAAACCAGACAGTTCAAACGCAATGCCGATTCAGGTCATTGATCTGCTTTATGCCGTTCAGATGCCGACCTATCGTGAGGATTTTGAGGGTAAAATGACTGAGCTCATTGGCCAGTTTGTGCCGCTTTCGGTCGGTAATCCCAAGGGAGACCGTTTCCAGGTCATCAGGCTCTTTATCACCTGCTGCGCAGCTGACGCTAAACCGGTGGGTGTGACTGTGCAGTATGACGGGTCGCTTAAAGTTCCTGAAATGGGTTGGGTCAAGATTACCGGAATCCCCACCTTTCCGATGGAAGGAGGGCGCCGTACGGCCGTGCTGAAGGCTACCAAGGTGGAAGAATGTCCCGCGCCATCCGAACCATTTGTTTATTAGGTTTCCTGTCTTGGCAGACAGCCGCACTTCTGGCCGTACAGGATGATGGCTGGCGTACGGCCGAGCCTGGCTGGCAGTATAGCTTTCCGCGTGATCACGGTCCGCATCATGAGTTCAAGACCGAGTGGTGGTATGCCACAGGCAATCTCGTTGATGACGCAGACGATCCCAAAACCAAAGAACAAGGTTATGGTTTTCAGCTCACCTTTTTCCGTCAAGGAATTCGTCCAGGTAAGAAACCTGAAAGCGCCTCCCGCTTCCGTGTCACGGAACTTCCTTTTGCTCATTTTACCTTCACGGATGTGCATGAAAGGACTTTTAAATTCACCCAGAAATCTTCACGGGGAGCGTTTGGAGAGGCCGGATTTGCAAAGCCTCCGGGTCGCATTGCCTGGATGGATGATTGGTTGCTGGAAATGGATGAATATGGACGATTCCACCTCAAGGCTTCGGGGGAGGGAAGATCTGTTGATCTCCTGCTGACTCCCGATCGGGAACCGCTGATTCATGGTGAAAAGGGAATCAGTCAGAAATCCGCAACACCGGGTCATGCTTCTCATTACTATTCCCTGACCCGTTTGCAGGCATCGGGAACGGTGTCAATCAATGGTAACATGCACCCTGTTCATGGCCTCGTCTGGTTCGATCATGAGTGGGCAAGCAATTCGCTTGCACATGATGAAGCAGGTTGGGATTGGTCGGGGCTGCATCTGAGTAATGCTGAGGATTTAATGATTTTCAGGATTAGAGACGCAGCGAAAAGAGAAGTCTTTCACTCTGGGACTTTATGCGAGGCAAACGGAACAACGCACAATATCAAGGATCTGGAACTTACTCCCGTCGGTACATGGAAGAGTCCACATACCGGGGGACTCTACCCGGCCTCCTGGCACCTTCGGATTCCATCAAGGAGACTAGAACTCACCATTGTGCCAAAACTAGCAGATCAGGAACTCGTGCTGCCACCCTTTGCCTACTGGGAAGGAGCCATAAAGGCAAACGGTACAAATCAGGATCAACCAATTCAGGCAGAAGGATATTTTGAAATGACTGGTTATGGGGGGAGGATTCTGGGGCTGAGCCAGTAAAGAGACTTACGGTCTCCACACTTCTGTCTTGATTCGCATTTTTCAAAGAGTAATTCTGAACCGTCAATGTTTAAAGTCAGCTCCCCCCTTCTGCTGGTGTCATCAGCTTTTCTTGCGTTTCAGATGATTGCAGCGTCACCTCTCGAAATCCATGTTTCCACCAAAGGAATAGCCGGCGCTTCAGGCAACGCCTCGGAACCATTGCCAAGCATCAGTGCCGCCCGTGATCTCATTCGCTCCCTGCCTGCTGAGCGTCGGACAAATGGCGTCACCGTTTTAGTGGGAGATGGTCTATATTCCATGCCGGAGGGAGTGCTGCTAGAAACACAGGATTCAGGCACAGCCGATTCTCCCATCGTTTATACAGCTGAAAAAGGGGGCCGTCCCTTGCTTGTGGGAGGGCATACCGTAACGGATGACTTTCTGGAGCCGGTGAAGGAGCCAAAACTTTTAGATCGTCTCGATCCCCTGGCCAAAGATCATGTTCGCCAGGTTGACCTTTCCAGACTAGGAGTGCAGAAAATCACACCCTTCGCCCAGGCATTTGCAGAGACTTGGCGTCCTCTTCAGGTAGTCCACATGACCAATACTCTGCCAATGTCGAGGTGGCCCAATGGTGAATATGGGTTTACCACGATGCAAAGCGTCACCGACAACGGTGATGCAACACATGGCGGAACTTTTGTCTATCGTGAAGACCGCCCCTTGCGTTGGATGAAGGCGATGAATGATGGGGGTGTCTGGTTACGCGGGTTTTGGCGGGTGCCCTGGGTCATCAACGGTGCCCAGGTGAAAGAAATCAACGTAACCAATTCCACGATCACGCTGATGAAGGATGTCGGCGGGGGAATAGGATCCAAATACAAAAAGGATGCAATGGGTCGGCGATGCGGTGATGGAACGGAAGCATGGTATGCCATCAATCTACCGGAGGAAATCGACTCACCCGGCGAATGGTCGATAGACTTCAATCGCAACCTACTGCTTCTATGGCCACCCGAAGGTATCAACAGGGAAAACCCACTTCTCGTTGCAGCCAATACGAATCCTATCATCTCCCTGCATGATGTGAGCTATGTGGCCATCAAAGGATTGTCCTTCGCGGGTTCGCTGGCACCGGCAATCGAGATCAGGGGGGGGGAGGGGAATCTCGTGGCCGGTTGTACGGTTCGGAACATAGGAAAGACTGGTGTTTTTGTCCGTGAAGGCAAGCATCACAAGATCATTAGCAACGATATTGCAGAGACTGGACTTCGTGGTGTGGACATCACGGGTGGCAATAAGGCCACCCTTGAGCCAAGCGGTCACGAGGTGATTAACAATGATATCTCCCGTGCTGGAAATGATTTTCCGGTTCCCGCAGTGATGGTCGGTTATGGATCTGCCAATGATGAAAGACGCAATGCCGTCGGCATTCATCTCAAAAATAACCGCATTCATGACTCGGCAAATGCCGGGGTTGTCTTTGGCGGTGCCGATAATTTGTTTGAGCTGAATGAGATTTATAGGGTCGGCCTGAATTCAGGGGATCTCGGAGGGTTCTACGGCTACAGCGGATTCACGGGTTTCGGAAACTCTCTTAGGAATAATTTTGTCCATCACAGCATGAACGCCAATGCCTTCTATGTGGATGACGGCACCAGCGGAGTGACCGTCAGTGGCAATGTTGTCTATAAGACGGCCATGGGTGTATTGATGGGTGGTGGTCATTACAACCGATTTGAACACAACATCATGGTTGACTGCCCCAAGGGCATTCATCTCGATGACCGGGGTATTTCCCGTAAATACACCCTTAATGACAAGCGTCTTGGGGGAGACATCGCCTTAATCCCCTTTAACCAGTCCCCATGGAAAGACCGTCATCCCGAGCTAGCCGCCCTTGTGGCCAGCGGGGAAAGCACCATACCGAAGGGCGATGTGGTTCTTGGAAATGTTCTCATCAATTGCGCAACCCCAATCGAGCTTCCGAAGCCCGAGAATTGTGCGGGTATCGATGTCAAAGGAAATGTCACCAACGGTGTGACTGCCGACTTCCTTGATGCCGAGAACTTTGATTTTACATTAAAGCCCGGATCGACACTTGTCGCGTCGATCGATGGATTCCCTCCGATTCCTTTTCATGAGATCGGTCTCCAAGTAGATGAGTACCGCAAGAGCATTCCACCCCGTGATATGAAGCTTCTGCACGAAGGGGATACGACAAAGAGGAAATTCAGTTCCACAACGGACATTGATGCCTCTAACAAAAAATAGGCATATCTAGAATTCCCATGAACGATTTTCCGGGAATGACTCTTCGCACCCCCCATGTGCTCGATTTGGTCCATGACAATCCGGGTGACGCCCCTTTTGTCACTGCTTTCAACGATCCCGAGACACTGAAGTCATTCGGTTACGATGCAAAGGTTTTTATGATCTTTGATTCTCCCCAGTTGGCAATCAATTGGGAGGCTTTCGACCCCTCGATTTTTCCAAGGGGAAGTACGGAACGAAATTGGGTGGAGGAGAAGGCTGCCAGGTTGAAGCGGCTTTACGGTGATGTCAAATCAGCCGGCCTGAGTGTGCTCTGCATGTCCGATCTGATTCTTCTTCCAAACAAATTAGCCAAGAAAATGGAGGAAGAGGGGACAGATTGGCGTGATCCGCGTCATCCACGCACCCAGGAACTTCTCAGACACATGATCGCCGAGAGTTTTGAAATTCTCCCTGAGCTCGACGGTCTGATCGTCCGTATTGGCGAGACTTATCTTGATGATGCACCGCATCATGCCGGTGGAATCCGCGAAAAAAAATCCCCCGAGGAGACCATCATTCCACTCATGCAACTCCTCCGTGAGGAACTTTGCGTGAAACGCTCGAAACAGCTCTATTTCAGAACATGGCTTAGTTTTGATACGGATGAGGAAGCCTATCTTAAGGTCAGTGAGGCTATCGAGCCGCACCCCCTGC
The DNA here is from genome assembly GCA_037130175.1 of bacterium. GTDB lineage: Bacteria > Verrucomicrobiota > Verrucomicrobiia > Chthoniobacterales > UBA6821 > UBA6821. Next base: position 23,888 of record JBAXTN010000005.1, read on the forward strand.
TGACCATCAGCGTGAAGCACTGCGAGGGAGACTTTCATCGGGGCAACCGCTTCAGCCGTATTCTGGGAACAGGCAGGCATCCACAGATCGTCGAGGTTCAGTGCGCCCGGGAATATGAGGGCAAGGGATGCTATCCTAATTATATCGGCGAGGGAGTCATCAATGGTTTTGAGGAGTATTCCAACACCATGGAGTCTTCCGATCTCAAAGGCATACAGGAGTTTGCGGCAACGAGTCCTCTCTATGCCGGAGTCTGGACTTGGAGTCGTGGCGGCGGCTGGCTTGGCCCTTATACCAGAAACGAATTTTGGTGTTCACTCAATGCCTGGGTGATGGCGCAATGGGCGCGCAATCCAAGACGGAGCGAAGAGGAGGTTTTCAACGAGTATGCACGGGAAGTGCTGAAGCTATCCCCTGAGGATGGATTGCTGTTCAGAAAACTTTGCCTGCTTTCGGCCCAAGCTGTCGTTCGCGGGAAGCGTACCACTCATAACGACATCCGGCCCTGGTGGAGCCGTGACCAGTATATCCGTGAGCCAGATTTGCCCAAGGATCCGGGGCTACGGGAGCGTGTCCTTCGTGAGAAGAGCGAGGCTCTGGACATTTGGGATGAAATTTGCACGCTCTCCCAAGAGATCCGCTTTGCTGACGAAGTGACAACAAGTTTTGTCAGGGTGACTTGTGACTACGGTCGGTTCCTTTACGCAATCTATCGACTCAACTTCGTGATGAAAGATTGTGAAGAAAATTTTGATCCGTTGGCTGCGGAGCAGTTGCTCCGGGAATATGAAGTCATCTGGCAAGGTTGGCGTGAGTATGCGGAAAAGCATGCCGATTCACCAACTCTCTACAAAGAAGAAGGCTTCCGGTATACGCCAGGTCAGGGAGCTTCAGGCGATGAAAAACATGGCGTGGGTGCCCTTGCCGGGAAGCTTGCAAAGAAACTGGCCAAAACAACGAAGTAACACGCTACCTATCATGAACACCAAACTTTTTGATCTTAGCACGGAAGTCGCAGTCGTCATCGGTGCCACAGGTGCTCTGGGAGGCGCTCTGGCAGAAGGACTGGCATCTTCCGGTGCGACGGTCGGGGTACTCGGTCGTAGTAAGGAACGCGGGGAAGCCTGCGTGCAGCGAATTAGGGAGGCGGGAGGCAGGGCGCAGTTTTATTCCGTGGATGCCACAAGCTCGGAAAATCTCAAGGCTGCCCATCAAGAAATTCTGGAATCCCTAGGTGCACCAACTGTTCTGGTGAATGCTGCCGGCGGTAACAGCGCGAGTGTCACGGTGACTCCTGAGCAACCCTTTGAAGCAATTTCAACCGAGGACTGGAGATTCGGATTTGATTTGAATCTTGTGGGAGGAGCCCTTCTGCCTTGTCAGGAATTTGGCCCCGCCATGGTTGCACAGCGAAAGGGGAGCATCATCAATATTGCGAGTGTCTCCGCTCACCTGCCGCTTTCGCGTGTCGTGGGCTACTCCGCAGCTAAAGCTGCCGTGATTAGTCTTACCCAGTTTCTTGCCCGTGAATGGGCTCCTTACGGGGTGAGAGTCAACTCCCTTACTCCTGGCTTTTTTCCTGCTGAGCAAAATCGCGCCCTCTTGTTCAACCCCGACGGCAGTCCCACGCCGCGGGCACAGTCCATTCTAGGACACACGCCGATGGCGCGGTTCGGAGAGGCGAAAGAACTTATCGGTGCCGCGGTTTTTTTGGCGGCGCAGAGAGCGAGTGGGTTTGTCACCGGAACCGATATCCGTGTTGATGGCGGATTCCTTTCGCAGACCATCTGATCATGGATTCCGAAGTGATTTTCAAGATTGCGGAAGAGGGTAGAAGCCTGACTTTTGGTGAGGTTGAAGAAATCGTTTCCAACGCATGTAAGGCCGAGGACTATAGGGGCAAGCGCATCCTTCTTATTGTTCCCGATGCTACCCGTACCGCCCCTGTGGGGATGCTCTTCAAGGCTGTTTATCAGCAGATCGGGAGGCAAGCATCCTCCTGTGATGTGATGTTTGCCCTTGGGACACATCCTCCAATGAGCGAGGAGGCGATGCTGGCTCGATTGGAAATCACAGCTGAAGAGCGGTTAAATAAATATGGTCCTTTCCAGTTGCTTAATCATGAGTGGGACAATCCCAACGCTCTTTTGAAACTGGGGACGATATCATCAGAAGAATCGAGGCGTCTGACAGCGGGGCTTTTTTCGATGGAGGTCCCCGTGACAATCAATCGGAAAATCTTTGATTACGACAAGCTCATCATTATCGGGCCAGTGTTTCCTCACGAAGTGGTGGGCTTTTCCGGGGGCAACAAATACCTTTTTCCAGGAGTGAGCGGGCCGGAGGTGCTGAATTTTTTCCATTGGCTGGGGGCTGTCGTTACAAACCCTATGATCATCGGCAACAAATGGACACCTGTGCGTAAGGTTGTCGATCATGCAGCGTCAATGGTCGGTTTGGACAAACTCTGTTTTTCCATGGTTGTCAAGGGGGCGGATCTTGCGGGTCTTTATGCTGGTACGCCGGAAACTTCGTGGAACGCCGCCTCCGAGCTCTCACGCAAACTTCACATTATCTATAAGGAAAGACCGTTTCATACGGTTCTCTCCTGTGCCCCCCCGATGTATGACGAACTCTGGGTAGGTGGCAAATGCATGTACAAGCTCGAACCCGTCGTGGCGGACGGGGGGGAATTGATTATCTACGCCCCGCACATCCATGAAGTCAGCGTGGTGCATGGCAAGCTTATTGAGGAAATCGGCTACCACTGCCGTGATTATTTCCTCTCCCAGTGGGAGAGATTCAAGGACAGGCCGTGGGGGGTTCTTGCCCACTCCACGCATGTGCGTGGCGGAGGAAAGATGGAGGATGCCATCGAGAAGTGCCGTATCCGCGTCACACTTGCAACAGGCATACCGCCGGAGGTCTGTGCCAGAATCAACATGGGCTACCTCGATCCGGCGACTATTGATGTCGAGAGCTATGCCAACCGTGAAGAAGAGGGAGTGCTTCTGGTTCGCAAGGCAGGCGAAATGCTCTATCACCTGCGCGAGCAACCGGAGTGGGCAGGAGGAAACCTTCTCCAATGAAACTGTTTGTCGTAATGGGAGTCTCCGGTTGCGGAAAGAGCAGTGTGGCGAAGGAGCTTGCAGTGCGAACGGGAGGATTATTTCTCGATGCAGATGATTTCCATCCTTCACAAAACAAGGAGAAGATGCGTTCGGGTATTCCCCTTACTGATGAGGATCGCTGGGGTTGGCTGAATGCCCTCAACAGGGAGTTGAAAAATCTAGCCAAACACGGGCGTTCTGTTTTTCTCGCTTGTTCCGCCCTACGCCAAGTCTATCGTGACCGTCTTGCTGCGGGGCTTTCCGATCTCCGCTTCATTTACCTCAAAGGTTCCAAAGAGTTGATCATGCAGCGCCTTCAGAGTCGTCAGGATCACTTCATGTCACCAGCTTTGTTGGAGAGTCAGTTTTCAACGCTGGAAGAGCCGAAATCCGCGATTGTTGTCCCTATTGATGATGCATTGCCGCAAATCGTGATTAAAATTCTAGAAAAGGTGGCTCCAATCCAATGAAGACTGTATTTTCACAACGCAGTGCGTTATTTCTCGATGCCTGTACCATAAGAAGCCTGTGCATTTTGAGATCTCTATCTGTGTGAGTCGGATCGAATAAAAATACTCGCTCAATGATTAGGGATACCGATATGGGGGAGATTTCGGTAATATCCCGCCAGATCAAGTCCATATCCGACAACGAATTTATCAGGTATTTCAAATCCGACGAAATCGGCAGATTTCTCTTTTGAATATTCTTTCCTGAGAAGAACACATGTGCGAACAGAGATTGCTCCGCCTTCAAGTAGTTGCTCTTGCAGGGTTTGCAGTGTTCGGCCGGTATCGAGAATATCATCCACAAGCAGGATTTCCTTACCTGCCACCGCCCCAGGGATACCCCAGGGTAATGTGATGATACCGGAGCTAGAAGTGTTGTCACCATAGCTGGAGGCTTTGAGCGGAAGGAGCGTCATCGGGAGAGTGATCTCACGCATTAGATCTGCTGCAAAGATCATTCCTCCATCAAGCAATGGACAGAGGCAAAGCTGGGCTCCCCCCAGCTCGCTGGTTATTTGCACGCCAAGCTCTCGCACCCGTTTGCGGATGGTTTCTTGATCCAGTAGAATCTCGTAAAGTGTGTTATTCATCATCAGGATTGAGAGAGCCAACAGCTCGAAGTCCGTTCTTGGAGAGCTCAAAAATCTCGGTCGAAGCCGGCATGGGAGAGATCAGATAATCGTCCCGTATCGCGTCTCTCATCAAGGGAAGGTGATTGGCCAGTTTTGGAAATATGCAGATTTTATTTCGCGTCGGGATGGCAATCAGCAATTCCGGACCGAAGATGGCGCTGAAATACTGAAGAAATCCAGGCTGCATGATACAGGAAGCTGTCGTGGGATTTTCCGAAACAATGACAGCCATCTGAATTACGCCGTGATTGTCACGGATCATTTGAGGATCAATGGTGGCGAGTTGAAGCGCCTGGCGTTCCCGGGCTGCCTTAACAAAACGATCCCACTGCTCGGAAGTTTGAAACTCTCTTCCTCTCACAAAAGTGATTTCACCCGATTTTGTAACGAAGGCGGGAGCCAGTAGTGTTCGTTTGGATAAAGGGAGATATCTTGAAATGGAGGGGCGTTCAAAAGAAGGAACGATGAGCAGAGATGGATCGCCCTTCTGATCACTTGCCGGAACACCTGATGATGCTTTCAGCGTCATTAGGGAGAAAAAAACTACCAATGCCATACAGCAACACAACCGCTGGTCTTTCTTTGCCCTGACGGTTAAAAGGGATGCTGTCATGATTACTTTTGTAGAAGGAAATTTGGAGGAGGTGCTGCCGACAATGATCGTCGTGAATGCCGGAGGAATCGGCTATCAGATTCTCATTCCTCTCTCCAGTTACAACAAGCTTCCCGTTTTGGGATCTCGCCTGCGTATTCTGACCCATCACCATGTGCGTGAGGATTTACAACTCCTCTATGGCTTTTCCTCCGCGGAGGAACGCGATCTTTTTCGGTTGCTCATGGCCCATGTCACGGGAGTCGGCCCTAAACTGGCGCTTGCGATTCTCAGCGGCATGCTTGTCGAAGAGTTTAAATCGGCTGTCGTGAGATCAGACATTGTTGCGATTTCCCGTATCTCCGGAGTCGGTAAAAAGACAGCAGAGAGAATAGTCCTCGAACTCAAGGACAAACTTGGGGTCGCTGCTGAATGGGAGGCTGCTGCGAGGGAGAATACCCCCACCGGTACTGAACGCCATCTGCATGACGCCGTGTTGGCATTGATCTCTCTTGGTTACAAGCAGGTTGATGCCCACAAGGCCGTCAAGGCGATCCTCCCAAAACTCTCCACCTCAAATACTCCTGACATTGCCGTGGAAGATGTCGTTCGTGAAGCTCTGAAACATCTGCTTTCATGAGCATGGAAAGCTCTTCCTCAATTGCCGGCGTGAGTCTTGGAAACCTCCGGCAGCAGATTCCCGAAGGGGAGTTTTTTGCGGGTAAAACGTGGCGTTGGTCGCCGATCCCATTTCGTCTAGCCCCTGCCCTTTCCAAGGAACTTGAGACGATGGGGCATCGTCTCCTCCAGTTCGCCGAGGCATGCGAACTCCTCTACCGCCAGAGTGTCGAGGGAAAGCAGCCTTCCTGGATTTCCAAAATTCTCGATCGGGGCAAGCCCCCCGGGGTCGTGGCTCTTGGACGGGATCCTGCATTTAAGGGCGCGATAGCCCAGATTATCAGACCTGATCTTGTGTTGACTGAAGAAGGATTTGCAATCTGCGAACTCGACCAGATTCCTGGAGGAATCGGACTTACGGCATGGCTGAACGAAACCTATTCAAATTTCGGTTTTAATGTGATCGGTGGAAAGCAGGGAATGTTGGAAGGGTTTGCCTCGATATTGCCGAGAGGTGAAATTATCGTTTCTGAAGAGGCGGCGACTTATCGACCCGAGATGGAATGGTTGAGCAAGCGGCTTGCACACTGGAAAGGCTCTCCTGATTGGCATGTCGGTGATTCCTCGACCCGTGAGTCGTGGGAGGGAAATGTCTACCGTTTCTTCGAACTTTTTGATCTCGATCAGGTCTCTTGCTCCGCTAATCTCTTCCGAGATGCTGTGGCTGGCAGAGTGAGTGTGACGCCGCCACCCAAGGCGCAGCTTGAGGAAAAGCTCTGGTTTGCACTTTTCTGGATGGCTCCGCTGAGGGAGTTCTGGTTGCGTCAACTTGGTGAGCGTGGGATACAGACCCTTCAACGCTGGATTCCATACACATGGATCTTAAATCCGGAGCCGCTTCCTCCGCAGGCAGTCTATCCACGGCTTGATATTCAGGAATGGAAATCGCTTGAGGCCTTCAGCCAGAAGGAGCGCAATCTGATTATCAAGATCAGTGGTTTCGATGGCCGGGCTTGGGGGGCACGCGGAGTTTCCCTTGGATCAGATCTCGGACGGAGTGATTGGGAACGGGCAATTACAACCGCCTTGGAAGAGTTCCCTGAGCACCCCCATATTCTTCAGATTTACCGTCATTCCATACTCCTGGAGCATCCGGTGTATGATGACACAGGAACAGTGCAGACGATGAAGGGGCGCGTGCGACTGAGTCCTTATTTTTTCGTCAATGATGGCAAGGCAAATCTCGGCGGCGCACTCGCGACAATCTGCCCGGCGGATAAGAAAATCCTGCATGGCATGACTGATGCGATCATGGTGCCGACACAGATTGGGACAAGTTGAGTCTCTGTTCTTCTGCTCGTGTTTCCGAATCTTCCAGCACGGGCATCGGGTGATGAAGAAGCTTAGAGAGTAAGGCTTCCCAATGTTCCTGTCCTGATAGGATCTCGATCTCAATACGAAGATAGTAGATGGGAATGGAGTGTTGGGGGAGGCGCGGCATCCGAACGGAATCCTTCTCTGTTGTCAGAATACAGGAAACATCACGACGCTCGCATCTCTTCAAGAATCGCTCCATCTCTCTTTTGGAATAACGGTGGTGATCGGCAAAGCTCTGGGTCAATTCCACTTCCACACCCAGGCGGCGCAATCCGGCTTCAAAGCTCTCTGGTGAGGCAATGGCCGACAATACCGCCGCTCTTAGTCCATGAAGCGTCTCCAGCGGAAGGATTGTGCCCGTGGTAAGATCCTGCAACTCCACTGTACGGTGACGACACTCCAGAATGGGAGCAGTCCGGTTATAAGTTCTGATTCGTCCATGCAGTGCGGAGAGATCACCGCCGTCGCATTTGGTGATCAGGATATGAGTCGCTCGTCGGAGGTGTTCCGGAGGTTCCCGGAGGGTGCCGCGCGGAAGTAGATGTTCGTTTCCAAAAGGAGCTTCGCGGTCGATCAGCACAAGATCGAATCGCCGGTGCAGTTTCAGATATTGAAGTCCATCGTCCAGGATCAGCAGATCGCTGTCCAAAGCCGAAACGGCATGAAGGCCGCAGGCGACGCGGTTCTTTTCCACCACCACGGCAACACCACGCAGGTTTTTTGCCAGCATGAAGGGTTCATCACCGGCTGTTTTGGAATCGAGAAGAAGAGCTCCACCTTCCGATACGACTCGTACGGCATTTTTCTTTTTACCGGGCTGGCGACGACGGACGCTCTTATAGCCACGGCTTAGAATGGCGACTCTGCGTCCCCTTTGAGAGAGATCGCGGGCGAGCTTTTCCACGACCGGCGTTTTCCCCGTCCCTCCGACTGTCAGGTTGCCGATGCTCACGACGGCGCATCCGAGCTGATGCTTTCTAAGGAAGTGCGTGCTGAAAAGGTGAAGTCTAAGGACGACAATCCTGTAATAGAGCGCGGAAATTATCAGCAACAGCCACCGTAAAACGACTGCCCTTTTTCCCGCACGCCTTTCCAGGATGACATCAACGGCAAACTGTTCGAGAGTGTCAAAAAATCTCCGCATTGTCAGAGAGTGGCAGGTAATTATCCCTTGAGAACAGTTGCCCCTTGGTTATCAGCGGTGCAAATCACGGTCTTTGATCCTTTAGGAGCCTTGACTATCATCATCTTGGCAATGCGTGGTGCGCTTGCTGCGTCGGGAGCCAATGCACAGATTGTGGATCCGGAGCCACTGAGCCAGCCACCGACTGCACCATTGAGTTCTGCGGCCCGGATGACATCGGGAAGAAAGGGAACCAGTTTCGTGCGATATGGCTGGTGAAGACGATCTCCAAAGGCACCGCAGAGCAGATGATACCGCTTGGTGGCAAAGGCAACGGCAATGACTGCTGCATCCGCTGCATTCGCTGCGGATTCGGAGACGGAGATCGACTTGGGCATTACCTTGCGGGCATCGGGAGTGGACACCTCAAAGTTGGGAATCAACAAAATAAACTTGAGGGCTGAAGAGACGGTATATCGAAGAGGCTCGGCAAGAGCTCGGGCAAGAGTGAACCCTCCAAAGAGTGCCGGTGCGGCATTGTCAGGGTGGCCTTCCAATTCGGCGCAGAGACGGAAAATGCCATCACGGGAAAGAGGAAGGCCGCAGAGTTTGTTAAGACCCATCAGGACACCAAGTCGAACAGTAACACTGCTTCCCAGACCGCGAGCCTGGGGGACGCTCCCCTTGATTTTCCAGTCAAAGGGGAAAGGAATCAGTCCGCTCCCATTGAAAAAACTTTCCGCTGTGGCTTCCACCATCGGGGGGAGGGAAGTTGTTGGCTTTTTTTGAGTGATGGTGACCAGATTGGAAAGATCGAGGGCCAGGCCAAAGGAATCAAAACCAGGCCCGAGATTGGCCGTGGTTCCAGGAATGGAAACTGTGACGGATTTGGAAATAGAAAGCGGGAGTTTTTTCCGAGGAGACATCATGTCATTCTATGCAACCTGCTGCTGCCTGGAAGGGCAATTCAAGATTCATCCTGCATAGACATCTTTAGGGGAAATTCCTTTCAGATTATCTCTAGAACCCTTTTTAATACCTCGTATCGAGGGATCCAGTTGTAAGGAGCAAAAAATTAAGGAATGATGCACAAAACATGATTGATGCTTCTGCAAGAGGTGAAATGACCGTGATGCCAAAACCCAGCATCAAGGATCCTTGCTATGTGAATGCAATGGTTCATTTCTACCGTGGCGAGCTTGGCCGGATCATGATCTGGAGGCAGAGGTTGGATATCACAACGAACTGGGCCATCACCACGACGACGACCATTGTCTCGGTCTCGTTTGGGTTCAGGGAGATGCCTCATTTGATCTTCTTCTTCAATCTGGTCATTGTGTTGGCAATGCTCTGGATGGAAGCGCGTCGATATCGATTTTACGATGCTTTCCGTGTAAGGGTTCGCCTTTTGGAGGCGCACTTCATGACCTCAATGATTTCGCAAACTGAAAAACCACTTGAGGGACGATGGAGGGAGGAACTCTGCGAGGATCTCCTGATACCGACTTTCAAGATGTCACGATGGGAGGCGCTTGGTCGTCGCCTCAAAAGGAATTATGCCTTTATTATCGCCATCATTTTGATCGCATGGACCGTAAAGATCTTCATGCATGCCAAGGAGCCGATCAATTCTCTCTCTTCGTTTTACCGGGCCATGGCAATCGGTCATCTACCGGCATGGCTTACGGCAATTACCTTTATCGTGACCATTCTTGGATCGGCGTTTTTGATTCTTTATTCCACTAAGAAAAGAATATCTGAGGAAGGTGATTTCAGCAGCTATGTAAGAAATCCAGAGTCATAGTTAAATCGCGAAATCTCGATACTCTGGCCGAGCAACCTCGGTGGGCGGAAGCAACATTCCCGCAGCGACAGTGGTGTTGGTGCCCGGTTCGATAAGAATGAAAGAGCCCGTGAGCCTGTTTGTTGAATACCCATCGTAGATCAGTGGTTTGGCGGTTTTCAGTCGGATCTCCCCGAGATCATTCATCCCAAGTTCTGTCACCTCTTTCTCCGGATCAAGAGTAGTTATGTTGATTTTGTGATCAATGGCTGTCACGGCCGCTTTTACAGTCTGCGTGGTGTGCTTGAGGAGATACTGACGCCCTGCCTGAAGCGGGCGAGGATTCATCCAGCAGATTTTTGCATGGAGATCGGAGGATGCGCCGGGAAGATCTGCCGCATCCACAATCACATCGCCGCGACTCACATCAAGATCATGTTCCAGTAAGAGGGTGACAGATTGCGGACTGAAGGCTTTCTCCAGTGGCCCGTCAAGGGTCCAGATCTGCTTGATCGTTGTGGTAAATCCTGCTGGCAGCACCATCACTTTTTGCCCAACCCTAACGATACCTCCCGCAATTTGTCCGCTGAGACCCCGGAAATCATGAAGGGAGTGATCGGTGGGATTATTGGGGCGATTCACCCATTGAACCGGAAAGCGAAAATTGGAGAGGTTCCAGTCGCTGGCTATATGGATGGTTTCCAGATGACCGAGCAGGGTGGGGCCGGGATACCAAGGGGTGTGGGATGAGGCAAAAACGATGTTGTTACCATTGAGCGCACTCACGGGGATGAATTTCACATCCTTGATATCAAGACGGGGAAGAAACTCCTCAAACTGATCCTTGATTTCAAGAAATCTCTCCTCACTCCAATCAACAAGATCCATTTTGTTGATCGCTACGACAAGATGAGGAATATGCAACAACGAGGCAATACAGGCGTGCCGACGGCTCTGTTCGATCACTCCCAGACGCGCATCGATAAGGATAATCGAGAGATTGGCCGTGGAGGCCCCTGTCACCATGTTGCGGGTGTATTGGACATGGCCGGGTGTGTCGGCGATGATAAACTTGCGATAGGGTGTGGTGAAGTAGCGATAGGCCACATCGATTGTGATTCCTTGCTCTCGTTCGGCTCGGAGCCCATCGGTGAGATTGGCCAGATTGATCTGACCTCCGCCTGTGATGTCTGCAGAGCGTTCCAGAGCCTCTATCTGATCCTCCATGAGAGACTTGGAGTCGTAGAGCAGGCGTCCGATCAGAGTTGATTTTCCATCATCGACGGAGCCGCAGGTATTAAAACGCAGAAGATCGACGGGGTGGTTAGAACTTAAAAGTTCAGATTTGGAAGCTGGCATGACAAAAGACTGTTGTGGGCGTGCAGACGTTGAGGTTTTAGCAAAGAGTTTTGAATCTGGCAGAGCTGGATTTCCGCGGGACATCTCACAACTGCTGACTTAATTTTTCGAGTTTCAGGTTTAGGCTTTTAGAAATATCCAGCTTTTTTCCGATCTTCCATGGCAGCTTCCGAGACACGGTCGTCAGCACGAGAACCTCGTTCTGTAACGCGGGCTGCGGCAATTTCGGCAATGATGTCGTCGTAACTTCCGGCAGGGGATTCGACGCAGCCAGTGGTGATGATATCACCGATGGTTCTCACTCGCACGACGAGTTCTCTGACCTCTTCATTCCCTTTGGCAGGCATTAGATCCGAGTTCGGTACCCATTGCCCACCACGGCGTACACACTGGCGCTTGTGGCTGAAGTAAATTGAGGGAACCTCAAGATTTTCCCGTCGAATATATTCCCAGACATCCATTTCCGTCCAATTTGAGAGTGGGAAGACACGCATGTTTTCACCGGGATTCAGACGACCATTGTAAAGATTCCAAATCTCAGGCCTCTGGTTTTTAGGATCCCACTGGCCGAAATTGTCACGGAAGCTGAAGAATCGTTCTTTGGCGCGAGCCTTTTCCTCGTCACGCCGTGCACCACCGATGCAGCAGTCGAAGCGGAATTCCTCGATAGCCGCCAGTAAAACGGGAATCTGAAGTTGGTTGCGGCTGATCTGGCCGGGAGCCTGCACGGCGATACCTATTTTCAATGCCTCATCAACTGTGCGGACGATGAGTTTTGCATTCAATTCGGTCGCTCTCCTATCGCGAAACTCAATCAACTCGGGGAACTCGTGCCCTGTCGCCACATTCAGGAAGGGCATTGGAATCTCGGAGGGACGGAAGGCTTTTTCAGCTAGCCGAAGGAGGCAGATTGAGTCTTTGCCGCCGGAGAAAAGAATGGCGGGCCGTTCAAACTCCGAAGCGACCTCACGCATGATATGAATCGCCTCGGTTTCGAGATAATCAAGATGGTCTAAGTGATAACCGGGCATGGAAAATTGATAAAGAATTTGAGATTGGGGATTTTGAAAGAATGAATTTCAGAATGTCGCTGCTGATTTTTATGCTGCTGCCGTAGCTGCCGCTCCCCCCCAGGCAGCGTGGAGACCACACTCCCTTTTCTCATCAGCTTTAGCCGGGTCAAAATAGTCCCATTCATTCGGAAGGTTGTTTTCTGCAAGATAAAATTCCATCTCCTCATCACTGAGATGAAAGACAGGGCTGATCTTGAGAGAGCCAAAGTTGGCATCCGCAGAAACGATGTCCAACTCGGCGCGGTTCGGATTCTGCACTTTACGGAGTGCTGTGATCCAGATGCTTGGCGAGAGTTCGCTCATGCCCCGCTGGAAAGGTTCAAGTTTCATCAGGGCGCTGAATTTCTTAAGCCCCTCCTCATCGTCCGGTCCAGGAATCGGGCCGTCGATGGCATCACGGTGAGCCGGAGTGATCTTTGGCAGATAGGCCGCCAAGTTCAGCCCTAGGAGTTTCTGAAGCTTCTCTGCGTGCTTGTAGGTGGCCGGACGGTTATAACCGTGATCGACCCACAAGACCGGAATATCAGGCTGAATGCGAGTGGCCAGATGCAGGACGACAGCCTCATAGGGACGGAAGTTGGTGGAGACGATGGCGCGTCCATTAGCCCGAGCGATCGCCCACTGTATGATTTCAAGAGGTGTGCGGCCATTCAGATCCTGATTCCAAGCCAAGATTTGATCGTCCGTGACTGTTGGTGACATGGCGGGTAGGGTCGGTGTTTTAAGCGCGGGGTGTCCCGACACTGTGAAAGGTGGCATCCTGTGGAAGCACCTCACGATCACAGTAATCACCGAAGCCTTCCTCATTGCGGCGCTCAAGCGCATAGCGTTTGATGATCGGCGAAAGGATTGTCACTGCCTCATCAATGGTGATGCTGGACGAAAAGAGGCGATTCAAGCGGGTACCGTTGTATTTTGCCCCCAGATAGAGTGCATATTTACCGGGAGCCTTCCCGACAAAGCCTATCTCGGCGAGATAGGGACGGGCGCAGCCATTGGGGCATCCGGTGATGCGGAGGCTTATGGCATCATTGCGCAGACCGGACTCATCCAGGACTTTCTCGAACTTTTCCAGGATGGAGGGCAGATCTCGTTCGCTCTCTGCAAGTGCCAGACCGCATGTGGGAAGGGCCACGCAGGAGAGCGCATTGAGGCGGAGAGAGGAACGATCGTTTTCTCCTGCAAGTCCATGCTTTACGAGAATAGCTTCGATTTCAGCTTTCTTCGTAGTCGAGACACCGGAGATGGTAAGATTCTGCGAAGGGGTGAGACGAAAATCCCCGCTGTGAATTTCTGCAATCTCACGCAGGGCTGTCTTCATAGGCCACCCATCCACATCCTTGATGCGACCGCTCAGGATGTGAAGGCCGTAAAACCAGCTGCCATCTGCGTTCTGATGCCATCCATGGGGATCTTCGATGGTGGTGAACTCAAACGGCTTGGCTGGAGTAAATTGAATACCGGAGCGTTTCTCAACTTCGGTGCGGAACCAATCAATGCCGCGATCCTGAATCGTGTATTTGAGCCTGGCGTGTTTGCGGTTAGTACGGTCACCATAGTCCCGCTGGGTGGTGAGGATCGCTTCACCGATCTGGTTGACTTTGTCGGCTGTGGTGAATCCAAGAACATCCGCGAGTCGTGGAAAGGTTTCTGCGTTGCCATGACTCATGCCAAGACCGCCACCGACCGTGACATTATAGCCGATAAGCTCCCCGTCTTCCACAATCGCAATAAAGCCGAGATCCTGAGAAAAGACATCGACATCGTTCGATGGGGGAATTGCGAAGCCCGTTTTGAATTTTCGTGGAAGATAGGTATCGCCATACATCGGCTCTACTTCAGGCTCACCTCCGGCAACCAACTCCTCGTCGAGGTAGATCTCATGATAAGCCCGTGTCTTGGGAAGTGCGTATTGGCTCCATGCCACGGCAGCTTCATAGACTCTCTGTTGGAAGCGATCGCGCTCTGGATTTGGCGGGGCCATGACATTGCGGTTCACATCACCGCAGGCAGCGATGGAATCCATGAGTGCTGCATGCATCCCTTTGATGAGTTTCTTCACATTGCCCTTGAGCACGCCATGAAACTGGAATGTCTGCCGGGTGGTCAGGCGCAGGGAGGGGGAGGCGACATCATCGGCAAGTTTATCGAGGACTAGCCATTGGTGAGCTGTTGCACGGCCACCTGGGAGGCGTACGCGGAGCATGAAGGCGAAGGCCTTCTCCTTACCTTCTTTTTTGAGGATATTGCGCACATCGCGGTCATCCTGCATGTAGAGACCGTGGAATTTTGAGAGCTGATTGCTCTCCTCGGAGATATTGCCCGTCGAGCTGTCAGCCAGATCAGTAGCGATGTTGCCTCTCAGGTGGCGGGAGTTGATCTTCATCACTTCGTTGACGGTAAGTTTCGGAGTGGTGGATGAGTTTGATAATTCGTTATTCATGAGTTAAAAACGATCTTTAAAGTCGTTTTAAATTTAGTTTTGAAATGTATCTATCGTTGATTTGGAGAAGATTGAAGGCAAATTTAAAGAGAGAAATGAATATTTTATCAGAGTGCACAAGCATGACTAGAAAAAACAGTTATTTTTCTAATATTATACGACATATTTTATCGTATAATATTTCTATGCTCTTGGATGTGCTGAGTCGTAGGCTTTTTTTAGGCGCTCGGTGGTGACATGAGTGTAGATCTGAGTTGTCGAAAGACTCGCATGGCCGAGCAGCGACTGAACACTTCTCAGATCAGCACCATTGTCGAGAAGATGTGTTGCAAAGGAATGGCGGAGTTTATGAGGACTCAAGGTTGACGGTAGTCCAGCATCGCGTGCATATTTTTTTAACAAGAGCCAGATGGAGCGATGACCGAGACGGCTTCGACTTTTGTTGATAAAGAGAGGGCCGCTGGTGACGCCAGCCTGATGCCGATAGAGGGAGATCGCTTCCAAAGCCAATGAGCCGACGGGAATGATTCTTTCTCGGGATCCTTTTCCCATGACACGCACAGTTTCTCCAATGGGATCAAGATCATGCACATCGACTCCGGCTAGTTCTGCAAGGCGAAGACCGGATGAATAAAAGAGTTCCAGAATCGCGGTATCCCGAGCCTTCATCCATTCCGGAGCCTGCTTGGATTTTTTTCCCATTCCGGTGGGTTGACCCAGAAGGGATGTGACTTGTTGTATCGTGAGAAATTGAGGAAGGGATTTCTCAAGTTTTGGCAGGGAAATAAGTTTCAGTACATTGGAAGAGACGACATTTATGTCTGTCAGGTGGTTATAAAAGCTTCGTAGTGCTGCAAATGAAAGGCGTATTGTCGCCCTCGATTTCCCCATTTTCATGAGTTCCAAGAGGTAGGCTCTGAAGTCGTCAGCAGTCGTTTCATCCCATTCTACCCCTGGGCGAAAAGAGCTGAAGTTCTCCAATGCCTGGCGGTAGGCTCGAAGCGTTTGAGGTGAGTAATTTTTGCCGCTTTCAAGATGGGAAAAGAAATCGGTTCTGAGAGGATCCGTAGATGCCACTTGCGAATCGGCGTTTTTTCTCATGAAGTATTTACTAGAACATCACAGGGTGCTGGAGGCAACCAAACGCACAGAAGCTCAGGTTATGGCATTAGGAAAAAATTTCGTTCTGGGAGATACCGGGGGAGCGATTCCACGATTCCATTCACATCATCATGAATCTCGCAGATAAACCACTCACCATTGGATTTCTTCGCAGGGGATATTCATCAAGTGGGGGAGTGGAGGTTTACCTCAAGGGGCTTGCTGGAGGACTGTACGCCCAAGGACATCGGGTTATTTTGTTTGGAACCTCCGAATGGCCTGATAAGGAATGGCCAGGAGGTGAGATCTTCAGATGCTCCGGTTCGACGCTTGCCACCTACATTGCGGAAATAGAACGCCATAAAAAAAAATGCGGGATCTCCTTTGATTTGATACTTTCTGTCGAGAAGGTTCCCGGATGCGATCTCTACCGCACAGACGAAGGGTTGCATCTGGCCTGGTTGACTGAGCGCAATAATCATCTTTCCCCCTTGGCAAGGTGGTTCCAATGGCGCAATCCCAAGCACCGCGAGAAGCTCCTTTTGGAAAAGGAGCTATTCCGCTCCTCATCAACCCGACGAGTGATTTCAATCTCCGAGAAAATCACGAGCGACATAGAACGCTATTACAGTTACCCCCACAGGCAGATCAGCATGATTAGAAACGGAGTGCCTCAGTACGGCATTCCTACCCAGGAACAACGACTGGCTTCCCGTAAAATCCTTGGGCTGGCTCCCGATGAAAAAATTATTCTCTTTGTTGGTACTGGGTGGGAACGCAAGGGGCTGAGGACAGCCATCGATGCTGTGGAATCGTGTGTCAGGGAGGATGCAAAAATTCTCCTGCTTGTGGCAGGAAAGGGGGCTGTAAGTCGCTACACCTCTCCTGTGGTTAAATTTCTAGGGCCGGTCAAGGAGATGAAATCGATCTATTGGGCGGCGGATATTTTCATTACCCCTACCATTTATGAGCCATTCTCACTTGCTGCATTGGAGGCACTGAGCGCGGGGTTGCCGGTTATTACAAGCTCAGCGGCCGGTATTTCAGAAGTGATGACACCGGGCGTTCATGGAGAGATTATCGAAAATCCGACCGATGCAACCGCCTTTGCCAAGGCCATTCGTGAATGGTTGCAAAAACTTTCCGTCACGGCGTTGGCCGCTCAGATCTCTGGGACCTGCTCAAGTCTGGCCTCGGAGTTTACCTTGGATCGTAACTTGAGTGAAACAAGCTCACTCATCCATGAAGTCATTGATGAAAAAAAGAGGGAATAACTCCCGTATCAACCCGGGTTCGGTTTATCCCACCCGGTGGACTGAGACTTCCACCACCATTTTTCTTGTTCCCTTTCCGCGGAAAGTCCCTCCCACAGGACGGATGTCTCCGTAGTCGCGGCCCGTAGCCAGCTTCACATAGCGGGTGTCAGGGACTCGCTGATGCGTGGGATCATAACCTTTCCATCCATAATTGGGTATAAAGACCTCTATCCATGCATGGCTTGCCTCGATCTCGCCGGGAAGCTTGTGCTGATTAAGAAAATATCCACTGACATAGCGTGCCGGGATTTTATGAATGCGGCAGAGCCCCAGCATCAGATGGGCAAAATCCTGACAGACACCCTGTTTTTTCTTTATCACTTCGATGGCCCGAGTGTTCACATTCGTCGAGAGGGGCGTATATTTGTAATTTCTGTGGATATACTCACCGATATGCATCGTATCTTTCCAGACATCGGTGACTCCAAAAGGCAGGGCATCCACAGCCTCTCTCCAGACCTCCGCTTGCAGGGAGACAAATTCAGAAGCATTGAGGAAGTCGAAGTGATAATCCCTTACTGAAGGATCATCAAGGGCTTCCAACCCTGCCAAGGGCAGCTCAAGACGAGTTTCTGAAATTGTCTGGATCAGGGAAGTAGCCTCCACTTCGAGGGATTCGTGAGGTTCGGGAACATCGAAGTAGTGCACACAATTGCCGTAAAAATCAGGATAGTCGCGGACAGAAGTCTTGGGATCGATGCGAAGATCGAATTCCTGGCATTTCTGAAGCTCATCCGAAACCGGTTGGAGGCGAGCTTCATTGAAACTGTCCTTGACCTTTCCTTCATAGGTATAGCGCGTCAGATGAGAGATCGAGAGAATCAGGGGTTCCGTCCACGGGGCGTCTGGGCTCATGATGGTTTCGTCGTGATGAACTCCCAATGTCATGACTGTTGCTGCTGCATTTGCTGCTGTTGCAGGAATATTTCGGCCTCTGCATCCACTGGCGGGTGATACATGAATTCCTGGTAAATGTGATCGTCAAGCTGATCGAGAGTCTTTTGAACCCCCTGGAGGAACTGATGAAGTCCGCTGTTGAGGATTTCCTGAATCGTCAGGAAGTTAAGATCAGAAAGTAGTTTACCAAAATTCCTTTCCTCCTGACTGCGATACTCACGTCGCTCTTTCCCACTGAGACGGTGAAGTTCTGCATCCAGGCGTTGGAGACAGTACCGGATGGAGCGTGGAAAGGTGGTGGAGAAGATCAAAAACTCGGCCACTTTATTGGGAATGATATCCTCCACATGAAACCGACGATAGGCCTCCAGAGCACTTGCAGAACGCAGTATTGCCTGCCACTGCGCTGCATCCACGGCACCGCCGACATCGGATACGCTCGGAAGCAGGATATGATACTTGAGATCCAGAATACGCGTGGTCTTGTCAGCTCGTTCGAGAAACTTACCAAGATTGATAAACTCATATCCCTCGGTGCGGAGGAAGGTGGAATCAGTCAAACCCTGAAACAGGTGGGAATATTTTTTAATCTGTTCAAAGAATTCATGGGCACCAAATTTCCATACTTCCTGGGCGTTCTTGGATTTCAGGAAGAGATAGCACTCGTTGATGGCCTCAAACATTTCCAACGAAATCTGATCCCGAACCTGTCTGGCATTTTCCCTCGCTGTAAAAAGACAGGAAATGATGGAGTTTGGGTTTTCCTCACGGAAGGTGAGGAACTCGGTAACACTCTCACTGTCGGCGCGTTCATAGAGTTTAAAAAATGTTTCTTCGTCACCAGCGGAGCATAGGATCGGAAGCCAGTGTTCCTTGAGTTGCTGGTCATTGAAGTCCGCAAAATCCAGCATGAGCTGGAGATTGACATCCAGAAGGCGAGCCACATTTTCCGAGCGCTCGATGTAGCGGCTCATCCAGTAAAGGGAATTGGCAACGCGGGAGAGCATCACCATATGATCCCGTCGAGTGGAAATCGGCTTCTGCCCCTGAAAAAGTTCGTTCATGATAGGTGGTGTAATTTTGTTGAAATTCGTGGAGGGAACCAGAATCGGGGGTCACTCAGGAGTCACCGTTGAGCACCCATGTGTCTTTGGATCCTCCGCCCTGGGAGGAGTTGACCACGAGTGATCCCTTGCGCAGGGCGACCCGTGTCAGGCCTCCGGGTGTAACTGTTATTTTTTCCCCATAAAGGATATAGGGTCTCAGATCGACATGCCTTCCCTCCAGTCCCTCTTCGCACCATGTGGGATGGCGGGAGAGTGAGATCGGATGCTGGGCAATGAAGTTGCGGGGATTTGCCCGTACCTGCTCCCGGAACGAATTAACTTCTTCCTTCGCTGCCCAAGGCCCCATGAGCATTCCGTAACCGCCTGCCTCATTGGCAGACTTGACGACCAGTTTTTCCATGTTTTCCAGGATATAGCTGCGATCCTCGGCTTCGCTTGCAAGGAAAGTATCCACATTGTGGAGGATGGGTTCCTCCCCGAGATAATATTTGATGATCTTGGGAACAAAATAATAGACCACCTTGTCATCCGCGACTCCTGTGCCGATGCTGTTTGCTAGACTGACATTGCCGGAGCGGTAGGCATTGACAAGCCCCGGAACGCCCAGAAGTGAATCCGGACGGAAGATTGTCGGATCGAGGAAGTCATCGTCGATACGGCGGTAAATAACATCGACGGGCACAAGACCGGATGTCGTGCGCATATAGACCCTTGCATCACGCACGACCAGATCGCGCCCTTCGACGATTGGAATACCCATCTGCCGGGCAAGGAAGGCGTGTTCAAAGTAGGCGCTGTTAAAGACTCCAGGCGTGAGCAGGACGACATTGGGCTGGATTGTCGCACCCAGCGAGGGAGGGGATACATACTGAAGAACCTTACGGAGTTCCGCGCCGTAACTGTCCACTTGCTGGACGCGTGCGGATCGGTAGAGATCCGGGAAAGCCCGTTTTAGGGCGGCCCTGTTTTCCAGCATGTAACTGGCTCCCGAAGGGCATCGCAGATTGTCTTCGAGAACGAGATAGTTACCCTCACGATCACGGATCAGATCGGTGCCGCAGATATGAATGTAAATATCTTTCGGGACATTGAATCCCATGAACTCCCTTCGAAAATGTTTAGCCCCGAGGATATAGTGCGGAGGGATGATGCGATCCTTTAGAATCTTCTGATCATGATAGATGTCGTGAAGGAAGAGATTGAGGGCAGTAATACGCTGGATAAGTCCCTTCTCCATGACCTCCCATTCATTGTTTGGGATGACCCTAGGCACCAGATCGAAGGGGAAGATGCGTTCAGTTCCCTGATCGTCATTATAGACCGTGAAGGTGACTCCGCTGCGCATGAAGGCGAGATCGACGGCAGTCTGCTTGCGTCTGTGCTCGGATGAATCAAGGATGCGGAATCTATCGGCAATTTTCTGATAGTGGGTTCTGACTTTTCCCTCATCAGTGAACATTTCGTCAAAAAAGTCTTCGGTTTTGTAGTGATCCAGGAGCATGGGTGTTTAGAAACGGTTTCTAGGGAGTTGGGGAGGGGTGAGGTTATTGAGAAAAGCAAATGCCGCGCCAAATCAAATTCTGTTGCTGGTAATCAATGATGGCCCAGTAACGCGTTGATAGTAAATTGGTAATTATCGCGGGCATTAAGTGCTTGCAGTCGTCCCTGTCTGTCGATGAGCCAGAGCGTGGGAATGGAGTTGATCCCAAATTGACGTGCGATGGAATTTTGCCATCCCTTGCCGTCGAAGGCCACCGGCCAGTTGATTTTGAGTGCGTTCAAGGCGGCATCCAGATCGGCCCGATCCTTATCCAGACTGACGCCAATCACCTTCAGCCCCTCCACATTCGAAACATAGGTACTGAAGTCCTTCATCCAGAGCAGGCAGGGAGCGGAGTCTGCAGCCCAGAAAACCAATGCAACCACCTGACCTCGATAATTGGCAAGGTCGATATTCTTACCGTCAATGGACTGAAAAGAAATGGTCACAACATTTCCCAGTTGATCTAGCCTCTTCATGTCGTCCCTGAGTCTCTGGGAGAGTGATTCCTCCTTGCTCAGGGAGATGGCCTGTTCGATGAGCGGTTTTTTCAGCTCCGGATGATTGTCACAGAGCGATGCTGCCTCGGCAAGTAGCCGTGCGGCCCGGCGATCCTCAGGAAATGCGGCGGCAAAAACCTGGGCACTGGTAACGGCTCTATCCCTTCGCTGGTCGGGATCATTTCCAAGGTTCTGCCACTGAAGCGAGATACGGCGGAACATCGCCTCTGCCCGCTTGGATTCATCGGGTGCCTGTTTTTCAAGCGTCATGAGTTTGCTGAGCGCGTCATCAACCGCTCTCTGATCCTGTTCCAGGGATCCTAGACGGGCCTGGGCCACTGTCAGGCGAAGCTTCGATTCATAGGCATGGCTATCGTTCGGAAACTCTTTCAAAAATGCTTCATTCACCGCAATCTGCTTTTCAAAGCGCTCCCTCATCGCCGCTTTGGCCTTGAGAGGATTCGGTGAAAGTTTCGTGACGGGAAGATCAAGCGCCGTCACGGTGGCCCAATCGGCCTGAAGGAGTGATGATCCTATCATGCAAACGAGAATAATCAGGAAGATGGAGTTTCTCAGGTTCATGGAGTGGTTGTGCGGGGGATTTTCAAGGCGAGACTCAACGGGCAATGATCGCTTGCTTCATTCCAAAAAGAAGGGCGCGCAATGCCTGAGTGAGACATGTCGATTTCGGGTTCCAGTTTCTTAGCAGTTAAAATGTAGTCAATCCGGGAATAGACATCGGCAGCACTCCAATATTCCGTCCATGATTCACCACGATCATCAAACAACGCAACGGCACGGAGGCTGTCGGGCCATTCCGGCTTTCCACTGATCTGCCAGAGTGGTTCCCCGTTTTTTGTATCGTTAAAATCCCCCATCAGGATCAGGCGTGTTGCAGGATCGGTTCGCAGGATGTCCCGTACGATCCGACGGATCTCCTTTGACTCCGCGAGGCGAAGCTGGGACTCGTCATACTCCGCAACCTCGAGCTTGGCCTTCAGATGCACGCAAAGGATGCGCAGACGGTATCCAGGGGCCGGTTCAATGGTCACATCAAGTAAGCCGCGGGGACTGTGAAGAGTGACTCCGTTCACCCAGAGGGGAAGTTCGCCTCGGGAGTGTCTTTCAACGATCGGATAGCGGCTCAACATCGCAATGTGTCTGGTCGTGTCGCTGCCTTGAAGATATTCAGCATAGGGATAGTCAATGCCTGTTTTTCTCAGCCGGGTTTGCACCTCTTCAAGCTGCCTCACTTCTCCGATTTCCATGAGTCCAATCACATCTGGATGAACCTCTTCAATCATTCTGGTGACGGCTTCCCGCTCGATCTCCGGCTTGCCTGCATTGCGCCTCAACTTTCCATTTACCCACCGGGGCATGGTCAAGTAGTTCTCCACATTGTATGTGGAGATGCGGATTTCTCCATTTGTGTCACCGATGGCCCCGGCACAAATCGAGGTCGTGCAGAATAAAACCAGTACGATCTTTCCGAAGATTGCCTGGCGGAAAGACACCGTGACAACTGTTAATCAGGACTGCTTTGGCACCTCTTTCTCCGAGGTAGAGGAGGGAGTCTGAACCGGTGGCGTGGTTGTCGGAGATTCGGGAGTTTTGGCCACTTCCTTGTCGAATTCATCTTTCGCTTTCTTAAATTCATTCACGCTCTGGCCCAATCCGCGCGCCAGTTCCGGCAGTCGTTTTGCACCAAAAAGAACGAGGATAATGACCAGGAGGATGATCAGATCGGGTCCGCTTGGCATACCAAAGGCCAGAAACCCGGGAAAGGATGCGAAAAAGTGCATATTTCATTCTTATCACCCCCTACGCCCCGTGCAACAAAACTCATTGAAATCGCTTTCCATAAGTTATTCCTCGATTCAAACAGGGGATTGTCGGACGGTTCAGATACCTGCATAGTTCACCGTCCATGGCTCAGTATCCTCATCGTGCGGTTTTAGCAATTTTTTTCATCACCCTCCCTCTCTTTCATGGAGTGTTGGCCTCGGAGCCTGTTCCTGAACAAAGCTTCTACGAACGCATTACCCACCCTGACCGGAGCCATAAAAGCGCGTTTCAGGGCAAAACCTTTCAGGCAGGAGGAGCGACATTCGACAAAAGCATGAAGACCGATAGCTACGCAGGAGTGAAGGAATTTTCCTCCAAGCCCTTCGCTGCGAAAGTGTTCGACGGTGCAAAAAAAAGCTGGATGGGAAAACTGATCTTCCCTGACAAGAAACTTCCGCAAAATCTTCAGGGGGAAAACCATGATGCCACCAAACAATTTGCATCCAAAGATCTTCCTCTCAGAGGCTACGCTGGTCTTGACAGAAAAAGCCCTTACGCAACCAAGGAGGATTTTGCAACCCGCCAGATTTCCATCAAGGGAAAGGCGCAGGGAGGGATCGATAATGATCAGCACCTTCGGGAGGCTATTAAAAAGGGGCTTTCTGTTGATGATGTCAGGAAACTTCTCAACAAAGCTCCCTAACTCTGCTCATCTTCCTCTTTCAACGGAAACTTCCAGCATCATCCACCCATTATGATTTCCTCCTCCCAGCAGTTAGAACCACTTCTCACCGGTTGCGCTCAGGTCCTGAGCAGGGATGAACTCAAGACCAAACTTGATCTGGGCCGCCCGTTGCGTGTGAAGCTAGGGGTTGATCCAACATCGCCCGATATTCACCTGGGACACACGGTGGGATTGAGCAAGCTCAGGCAGTTTCAGGAGTTAGGCCATGAGGCGATCCTGATTATCGGCGACTTTACCGCGATGATCGGCGATCCGAGCGGTCGCTCGGCCACGCGCCCTCATCTCTCCCACGATCAAGTGATGGAGCATGCCAAGAGCTACCAGACGCAGGCGTTCAAAATTCTCGACCCTGAGAAAACGACGATCCGTTTTAACGGGGAGTGGTTTGAAGCCATGGGATTTGAGGATGTGATCCGGCTTAACAGCCGCGTGACCCTTCAGCAGATGCTTCAGAGGGAGGATTTTCGGGATCGCATGGATCGGGGACTCCCTGTGAGGGCGCATGAGATCCAATATCCCATCATGCAGGGATGGGATTCCGTCGTCATCCGCGCTGATGTCGAGCTTGGCGGGACCGATCAGCTCTTCAACATTCTGGTCGGACGCGATCTCCAGCATGAAGAGGGGCAACATCAGCAGGTTGCCATGATGCTGCCGATTCTTACCGGACTCGATGGCACCCAGAAGATGAGTAAGAGTCTCGGCAATGCGGTCGGTGTGGCGGAAGCCCCGAGTGAGATGTTTGGCAAGTTAATGAGTATTTCCGACGGGCAAATGGAGGAGTATTTCCGATTGCTTCTTCACGAGAACCTCAACTCAGGACTTCACCCGATGGAGGCGAAAAAATCACTGGCTGAGCGCCTGACAGCCCGTTTTCATTCTGCCGCCGAGGCTCGGCATGCGAGGGAGGAGTTTGAGCTTCGCTTTTCCAAGAGAGATCTAGACTCTGCGGAATTGCCGATCTACCAGCCGCTCGGCGATATTCCCCATGACATCATTACTCTTGGAGTCGATGCCTTTGAACGAGTGCTAGGCATTAAAAAATCGCGTGGTGATCTCCGTCGTCTTGTCGATGGAGGAAGCGTCTCATGGCGTGGTGAGAAGATTACCGATCATAAGGCCATCATAGCAGTCCATGAGGGTGGTGTGCTCAAGCTTGACCGGAGAAATGCTGTGCGCATCGGGTGATGAGGCATCCGTAAATGTGACAATTTCTCCATAAAAGGAGATGAGGCTTGCCCAAGCCTTGTTTGAAATGGCATGGATTCCTGATTGCCATGACGATCAATCTCTTTGGAAAAACCACGCCCGCAGGTATTTCTAAGGCCAAACAGGCAGCTTCTGAATCGGTGACTGATCATGAAAGGCATCTTCTGGATGTCTGCTGTCAATCACATGATGAGGCACTTGTCGTCCTGAAAAGCCGCGAAGAGGGGCTCAATGATCTAGAGGTCGAAGTCGCTCGGGAGACTTGGGGAAGCAACGATCTCTGTCAGAAAAAGAAGCATGGGTTCCTCATGGAAATCCTGATGCGGTGTAAGAATCCTCTTGTGATTCAACTACTCGTCATTGCGACCATTTCTATGGCAACGGGAGACCCTGCATCGGCTTCCATTGTTACCGCCATGATTGTGATCTCAGTAGGTCTCTCTTACTATCAGGAGAGTAAGTCGGGCAGGGCTGTGGAGAAGCTCAATGCCATGGTGCAGACCAACTGCCATGTGATCCGTGGGGGAGTGGAGGTAGAGATTCCAATGTCAGAGATTGTTCCCGGTGACATAGTCTCCCTTCAGGCTGGTTCCATCATTCCTGCCGATCTTCGCCTGCTCTCCGCCAAGGACTTCTTTGTCAGTCAATCCTCCCTGACCGGTGAATCAATGCCGGTGGAAAAGCACGCCGACGCGCCGGAACATCCCTCCAAGGCGGTGATCGAAATGCCGAACGCCGTATTTCAAGGCAGCAATGTGGTCAGCGGCACGGCGCGGGCGCTGGTGATCAATACGGGAACGCGTACCCACTTCGGTTCAATCTCCGAGAAACTCGGATCGGCCCCTGTGCTCACCAGCTTTGACCGTGGTATCGCCGGATTCACCTGGCTGATGATGAGATTCATGATCGTCATGGTCTCCGTGGTTTTCCTGATTATCGGTCTGACCAAGCACAACTGGACTGATGCCATGATGTTCGCCCTAGCGGTATCGCTCGGCATGACCCCTGAAATGCTTCCCATGATGGTGGCTGTGAATCTGGCCAAGGGTGCGCTCGCAATGTCCCGCAAGAAGGTGATCGTCAAGAAACTGAATGCCATCCAGAACTTCGGTGCCATCGACATCCTTTGCACTGACAAGACCGGTACGCTGACACAAGACCGTGTGATCCTGGAGAAGTATGTCGATGTGACCGGACGGCAGAGCGAGGATGTCCTCCGCTACGCCTACATGAACAGCTATTACCAGACGGGCCTTCGCAATCTCCTGGATCGCTCCGTTCTTTCCCATACCGATCTCGATGTTGATCGCGGCTGTCGCAAGGTGGATGAGATACCGTTTGATTTCCAGCGCAAGAGAATGTCGGTCGTGGTCGATTACGAGGGTGACCATGTGCTCATCTGCAAGGGGGCGGTCGAGGATATCTACAAATGTTGCACCCATTATCAGGTCGATGACGAGGTCTACATGATGATCGACCTGATCAAGAACGACCTGATCGAGGAGTTCGAATCCCTCAGTCGTGACGGATACAGAGTCCTTGGCATCGCCTATCGTGAATTTCCGCGTGAAAAAGGGACATTCACCATAGCTGACGAGAGTGATCTCGTTCTGCTTGGCTACATCGCCTTTCTCGATCCTCCCAAGGAATCAGCCCAAAAAGCTATTTCCTCTTTGGCTCAATACGGTGTCTCGACCAAGATTCTCACCGGAGACAATGCGCTCGTCACCCGCAAGATCTGCAAGGATGTACATCTTGACTCAGGCGAGATCATTACCGGAGACCAGTTGATTGATCTTACCGAGGATCAACTCGGAGAGTTGGCGGAGAAAACTAGTGTCTTTGCCAGACTCTCTCCGGCGCAGAAGGAAAGCATCATTCTTGCCCTTCAAAAGCGCGGGCATGTGGTCGGTTACATGGGGGATGGCATCAATGACGCCCTCTCCATGCGTGTGGCCGATGTCGGCATCTCCGTTGATACGGCGGTTGATGTCGCCAAGGAATCTGCCGACATCATCCTTCTGGAGAACAGCCTCATGGTACTGGAGGATGGCATTCTTGAGGGGAGGAAAGTCTTTGCCAACATCATCAAATACATTCGTATGGGGGCCAGTTCCAATTTTGGCAACATGTTCAGCATGACGGGGAGTAGTTATTTTCTTCCTTTCCTGCCCATGGCGGCAACGCAGGTTCTGGTCAACAATCTCCTCTACGATTTTTCCCAGATCGGCATTCCCTATGACAATGTCGATTCCGAGTACCTCCAGAAACCAAGAAAATGGAACATCGGCAACATCCAGCGCTTCATGATGTTTGTGGGGCCGACAAGTTCCCTCTTCGATTACACTACCTTTTTCATCATGCTCTATTTCTTCAAGTGTCATGACTTGGGACTTCCTGCTCCCTCGGAACTGCTGCATCGCTTCCCGGGTGGGCCGGATGTGGCCCCTGATAACACCTATGCAGCGGCCCTCTTTCACTCGGGTTGGTTTGTCGAATCGATCTTCACCCAGACATTGATCGTCCATGTCATCCGTACTCGTAAAGTGCCCTTCATCCAGAGCGCACCGAGTGCCGTACTCCTTTGCACAACGCTCACGATCATTCTGATCGGTTCTCTCCTGCCATATATTCCTCCTGTTGCCGCCTATCTCGGTTTTGTCCCCCTGCCTGCCATCTATTGGGCCTTTATTGCAGCCACCATCCTCTGTTATGTGACCCTTACTCATTCCGTGAATGCCTGGTTTGCCAGCAAGTACGGGATTGATTAAATCCTCGCTTGCTTAACTATTTAAACTCATGAAAGCCCTTCTCAATGCCCTTCAGGAGGGCCGCCTTGTGGAACTTCCTGATAGTGTCAAAAACGATGCCCTTGAGTTTCTCGGCACGCTGATCGAGGCCATCCCTGAGGTTCCCGATGATGATGGTGTCACGGAGAAGGTGTTTGCCCGTGAAGCCCTGCACAATACCGGCATCGGCAAGGGTTGGGCCTGTCCGCACGCCACGACGGAATACGATGGGGAACTTCTCTGCTCGGTGGGTTGGAGTCCCGATGGCGTTGATTACGGCTCACCTGATGGCATCCCCGTGCATCTCATGGTGATGTATTATGTGCCTGATTCGCAGCGCAACGCCTACCTGAAGGAGATCTCCCAGCTGGCCAAGGCAATCCATCAGAACGAGGATCTTCAGAAACTTCAGGAACTGACCGAACTCTCCGAAGTCCGCCATGCCCTTCTTGATGCCATCACGCATGCCATCGAGTCAGTGGCACCCGAGTCGCGTGCCCGCATGATCCAGCTTGAGGTACGACATGCCGCTGCCGAAGCCTCCGAGGATCATGGTGCACCTCTCTCTCTGGACTTCATCGCCCATGCGATCCTGCCCGTCTCCATACTCCTTGTTCCGGGAGCGAAGCCAGTGGTTCTTGCCCAGGACAGATTACTTGTGGAAGCACTCGAATCCGCCTCCTCGCTCGCTCAGGATCTCGAAAAATCAGGCCATGCGGCCCATGGTGATCTCAATATTGTGCTGCGATCCAGCGAACATTATGCACCGGATCGTACGCTTCATGAGTGTATAGCGTTTCGCGGTGCCACCAAACCCGCGTAGGCGGGGGGGTGGGATTTTTGCGCTGTGGTGTGTTCTCCTGCGCTAGCAGTATAAAATATACAGCTTCGCTTGGAGGCCTTGCACAGCATCAAAACTTCCTGCGCCTGGGAACCGTAGGAGAGACATTCTTATAACGGCCCGAACTGAGAGATCCGTATGATGGTGATCTCATCCAATTCCGACGAACGCCTAGGATTCTCTCCAGTGATTTGTAAGGCCTCCCGGTAAGTATACGCATGTTTTCTTGGGAAAATATGCCTCCAATGGGAAAATATCTCCCTCGGAATCAATGAGCTTATCTCCGCTCTCAATTATGCTTTCAAATCTACTGTGTACCATCGATAGAGCTAGAGCGAGTGACTGCAATGAATCCTCTCCGAAGATGTCATTCAGCTTCCCATCCAAGCCATATAAGGCAACTGGAGTTCCCCAATATCCTTTTGTAGAATCGTATGGCAGTCCAATTTCTACGCAAATTGTGGATCTCCCGCCACTCGCTTTGAGCCAAATCAATTCTTTGCGAGCTATAGGTGATTCATCTCTTTTCATGGTTTGGTTGGCTGTGGCCTAACATATTTTAGAATGACATGTCATTCTAATGCGATAATGGGTGACACGATTCTGAGCCCCAGAGGTCGCTCTATCGTTTATGAAAATAGGCGACTCTCGCCGTGATGCCACAGAAGAGATGCCAGGGGATCGTTCCCGAGAGGTCGGCCACTTCGGAAGCGGTGATTTCTTTTTCTCCTTGCCTGCCAACCAGGACGGCTTCATCGCCGACTTTGACCCTGCCTGCACGAGAGATATCGACGATGATCTGATCCATTGTGACGCGTCCGAGCACGGGACAGCGTTTGCCATTGAGAAGCACGGCAGCTCCTTTTCCGGAGAGTTGGCGCGGATAGCCATCGGCATAGCCAGCCGGTAGGATGGCCACGGTCAAGGTACGCGGTGCGATGAAGGTGCTTCCATAGCTGATTCCATGCCCCTTTGGAATCGGCCGCACAAGTGTGACGGCACTTTTCCAGCTCAGAACCGGTTTGACAAGCTTCTGCATGTTGCGAACCGGCGAGACTCCGTAGAGCAGTAGTCCGATACGGACAAGATCCCGTGTCTTGGAAGGATGAAGCATGGTTGCTGCGGAATTGAGCACATGAACGGGGACACCTGGGATGAGGGGATGCAGCTTTTTCAGAAGGGCGTCAAATTTCGCCAACTGTGACTTGGTGAACGGTGTGTCGCTGTCCGCTGAAGGGAGGTGTGTGGAAATACTGTGAACCGAGAGCGGTAATTTTCTGATTCCCTTGAGAATTTCAAAAGCCTGATCAGGGATTGCACCGAGGCGACCCATCCCGGTATCGAGGGTGAAATTGATCTGTGTCGTGGCAGCTTTCTTGAGCTTGCTGGCTGCTTTGGCAAAGCGGCGGGCCTCCTCCAAAGACGAGATGGCCGGGATGAATCCATGCCTTGCAATCTCCTCGTATTCCGCATGAAGGGCCGCACTCAGAAGAAGAATCGGTTTTTTCTTCTCTGTTTGACGGAGCTGGATGGCCTCACCAAGGGATGCCACGGCAAAGACTGCAACGCCACTACTAAGCGTCGCCGCAATCTCATTGAGTCCATGACCGTATCCATTGGCCTTCACAACCGCCATTAGGTCCGCACGGCCAGCCAGTTTACGCACGGTTTTTAGATTATGCCTCAGGGCGGCATGGTCAATTTCCACCCAACAGCGTCTGGGCTGACTGGAGGGGGTTGGGAGGCTCTTGCGGGACATCGTTTGAGTATGCAGGAAGAAGTCCTGGGGGAAAAGCCCCTGATTTATCGATGCCCGTCAGTAGCTGGTTGTCTCCAGACTTGGTTTCCTGATAGGATCTCCTGATGAAGATCATTGTCACAGGGGGCGCAGGGTTCATCGGTTCCCATGTGGTCGGAGCTCTCCTTGCTGAAGGACACTCAGTGACTGTCCTCGATGATTTTAATGACTTCTACGATCCCTCGATCAAGAGGGCCAATGTTGCGGCCTACCCATCGCCGATCGAAGTTGCTGAGATTGATCTGCGCCAGTGGGGGCCCGTTCGGGATCTCTTTACCAGAGTGAAACCCGATGCGGTCATTCATCTTGCGGCACGAGCCGGAGTGAGACCCTCCATTCTTGACCCCCAACTCTATATCGACACCAATATCACGGGAACCTTCCATGTGCTGGAGGCTTCTCGTTTGGCCGGTTGCCATCAGGTGATTTTTGCCTCCAGTTCCTCTGTCTATGGACTCTCCAAGATTGTTCCTTTCCGTGAGGATCTGCCGCTGCTTCAGACACTCTCCCCTTACGCTGCAAGCAAGATCAGCGGAGAACAGCTCTGTGGCAATTTTGTGAATCTTTACGGATTCCGCGTTGTAGCCCTTCGTTTCTTTACCGTTTATGGCCCAGGCCAACGCCCTGATCTTGCCATCCATAGCTTCACGGATGCCATTGAGCATGCCCGTCCCATCAAACAGTTTGGTGATGGAACCACCCGTCGGGATTACACCTACATCGATGACATCGTGCAGGGCATCCTTGGGGCTCTTGCCTATGTCCAGGGTGAGGAGGCTCGGTTTGAAATTTTCAACCTTGGTGAAAATGAGACCACAACTCTGGCCTCATTGATTTCCGCCATTGAGCAGGCGCTTGGCAAGAAAGCCATCATCGAACGACTTCCCGAACAGAAGGGGGACATGCCGCTTACCGCAGCCGATATCACCAAGGCCAGAACCCTGCTAGGCTATTCTCCCAAGACTCCGATCAAAGTGGGAATTCCTAAATTTGTCGCCTGGTATCGGGATCTCCGATCCAAACAATCTCCCAACTGATGATCCCATACTCCCCAACTTCTTTACTTGGGGAGCTGATTCGCATCCCGAGTGTCAATCCCGAAGGCGAACCCGGAATTTCCACGCCTGGTGAAGCTCGTCTCGCAGGTTTTCTGGAATCACACCTCCGAACTCTCGGCGCCGAGGCATGGCTTCAGGAAGTCCTGCCTGGACGGCCCAATGTTGTCGCCCGTTTCCCGAGCGATCGCCCGGGAAAACCTCGTCTCTTGCTGGCTCCCCATACCGACACGGTAAGCGTGGCTGGCATGACGATAGATCCCTTCAACGGTGAAGTGCGTGAGGGGAGGGTTTGGGGCCGAGGTGCGAGTGACACCAAGGGGCCTATGGCTGCGATGTTGACGGCATTGGCCCGCATGGGAGGGGTGATTCCGACGCTCGGTCATGAGATCTGGTTTGCCGGACTCATGGGAGAGGAGTCGGGGCAATATGGTGCCAAGGCCCTTGCCACTTCGGAGCATTTTGACTTTGTGATCGCGGGAGAACCGACTGATCTCAAGACTGTCTATGCACATAAAGGTTCTCTCTGGATCACCCTGACCAGCCATGGAAAGGCTGTCCACGCTTCCGCACCTGAGCGCGGGGAGAATGCGATCTACGCCATGAGCCTAGCGATCGAGAAGATCCGCAGTGAAGTCATCCCCCAACTCGATCAGCTCAGCCATCCCCTTCTTGGCCGCACGACCTTGAGCGTCGGAACCATCAAGGGAGGATCCAAGACAAATGTTGTGCCGGATCATTGCGAGGCGACGATCGACATCCGTTTGATTCCCGGTCTAGCTCCTGAGCGCGTCGTTGAGCTGATCAGAAAGGCGGCCCCCTCTCTTCAGCTATCCTATCTTAGTTCCAAGCCCTTGGACACAGATCCTGATCATCCTTTGATCGGGAAACTTGTGAGGCTGGGGGCTTCTCCCGTTGGAGCTCCATGGTTCTGTGATGCCGCCGTGTTTGCGTCTCAGGGAGTGCCTGCTGTGGCACTGGGGCCCGGTTCCATCGCACAGGCTCATACGGCTGATGAATGGATTGCCGTGGGCGATTTGGAAGCAGGTGCGGAGTTCTTTGAGAAATTCCTACTCTCGCTAGCGTAGGGCCTCGTATAATTCGATGGGAAGCCCATCGGGATCGGCAAAGAAGGTGAAGCGTTGGCCCGTCAGTTCATCCGTGCGAACAGGTTCGACGATGATCCCCTTGAGGGTGAGATCCGCGATCTGGACATCGAGATCCCAGACCAGAAAGGCGATATGTCTGAGTCCCTGCGCTTCCGGGCGATTGACTCGTGGAGGAGGATCGGGAAACGAAAAAAGCTCGATCTGTCCACCTCCGGGGATGGCAAGATCGAGTTTCCAAGAATCACGTTCCGCACGATAGGTCTCGCAGAGAATCCCAAATCCAAGAACTTCGGCGTAGAAGGCTTTGGAGCGGTGATAATCCGAGCAGATTATTGCAACATGATGGAGGGCTTTGATTTTCAAGTTGCTGATCTCCTCGATTGATTAGGGTGACTTAACTGGCCGAGAGATAATCAGCAACACTATCAAAGTTGGCTGTCATACCTTCCTTGCCGGTATTCCAGTTGGCAGGGCATACCTTACCCTGCTGCTCGAAAAACTGGAATGCATCGACGATGGCGCGCGCATCGAAATGGGGAGCCTTTTTTTCGACGAGTGTGGACATGTGATGATGGGTATTTGTTTTGAGACTTACAGAAAAGCAAAGCATGAGCGGAATAGGGATCAAGGAGAAACATCTTCTGCCTCTGCGCTTGCCCGCCTCGCATGACAAGGGATAGCCTCACTCTCTTTATGAGCAAAGGTAACGAAAGCGCTATCTCTCCACGGCGTGGGGAGGATTTTCCCGAATGGTATCAGCAAGTGGTTCGCAGTGCCGAAATGGCCGAGAACTCCGAGGTCAGGGGATGCATGGTGATCCGTCCATGGGGCTATGCCCTCTGGGAACGGATGCAGGGTGCGCTCGATGCCATGTTCAAGGCGACAGGCCATAAGAACGCTTACTTTCCGCTCTTCATTCCCTTGAGCCATCTTCAGAAAGAGGCCGATCATGTTGAGGGATTTGCCAAGGAGTGTGCCGTTGTCACCCATCATCGTCTGGAACTTCATGACGGAAAACTGGTTCCCGCTGGGGAGCTGACAGAACCGTTGATCGTGCGACCTACTTCCGAGACGATCATCGGAGCCACCTATGCCAAATGGGTGAAATCGTACCGCGATCTCCCGATTCTGCTCAACCAATGGGCCAATGTGGTCCGCTGGGAACTTCGACCCCGTCTTTTCCTCCGCACGGCAGAGTTCCTCTGGCAGGAGGGGCATACGGCACATGAAACAGAAGCAGAGGCTATTGTGGAGACGGAGAAGATGCTCGGTGTGTATGGAGATTTTTCCGAGAATTGGCTGGCGATTCCTGTGATTCGTGGAGAGAAGAGCGAGAGCGAGCGCTTCCCCGGGGCAGTCCGCACTTATTGCATCGAGGCCATGGTGCAGGATCGCAAGGCTATTCAGGCAGGCACTTCCCATTTTCTGGGCCAGAATTTTGCGAAGGCGTCAGGGATCAAGTTCCTTTCCCGTAACAATACCGAGGAGTTGGCCTGGACTACGAGTTGGGGGGTGAGCACACGACTCATCGGCACGCTGCTGATGGCCCATGGTGACGATGACGGTGCCGTGATGCCCCCTCGGATTGCGGCAACACAGCTAGTCATTATTCCGATCACTCCCAAGCCTGAGACTCGTGACGCCGTGCTGGCCAAGGCAGAGGAAGTCGCTGCTTCCCTTCGATCGGCATGCTATGCAGGAGAAGCTCTCCGTGTGGAAATCGATGCCCGCGATCTTGGCGGCGGTGTAAAGAGCTGGGAATGGATCAAGAAGGGAGTACCCCTTCGGATCGAGATCGGTCCTCGCGATCTGGAGTCGGGGAGTGCTGCTGTCGCAAGACGGGATAAGGGACCGAAGGAGAAGGAGTTTCTCCCAGCTGATTCTCTCGCTGCGCGTGTGCCAGATCTGCTAGCTGAGATGCAGCATAATCTGCTCGACCGTGCCCTTGCCTTCCGCAGAGAGCATACCCGGATGATCGATACCAAGGAGGAGTTTTACGCTTATTTCACGCCTCAGAATTCCGAAAAGCCTGAGATTCATGGCGGGTTTGCCCTCACTCATTGGAATGGAAGCGCAGCAGTCGAGGCCAAGATCAAGGAAGACCTCAAGGTCACGATCCGATGCATCCCCGAGGAATCGGAAGAGTTTCCCCTACAGCCGGGGATTTGCCCCTTTACCGGTGAGGCAAGTGCTCGCCGCGTTATCTTCGGCAAAGCCTACTAGGCTTGGGATTTTCGCCCGGAGTGGCGTTGCGCTGTGCTTGCAGTATGTCATCATACAGCTGCGCTTGGGCGCCTGACTCCGCATCGAAAATCGAGGAGCCTAGATTCCTTGACCTCATGGCAAGGCTTGCGAAACTTTTTTTAAGGTGAGCGCGTTATCGACTGACTGTGTCGTTTTACTTAAAAAATCAAAGCGCAACGCCTTTTCCCTTGTCTCCCAAGGCAAACCAAGCCTTCATCTTGAGCAGACTTCCCTCTATGACCGCTACACTCTTTGGCTGCATGGTCGGTTTTATTGCTTGGTTTCTTGTCCGCTATCTTGTCGCGGGGCTTTATACCGTTAATCAGAACGAGCGGGCGGTGAAGACCTCTTTTGGTAGGGCCGAAAGGGTCGGTGATGCCATGACAGCAGATTCTCCGATCGCCCAGTATCTCACGGAGGAGGATAAGAAACTCTATAACTATCCGCAGGTTCGTGTGATCGAGCCAGGAGGTCCCTATTTCAAGTGGCCATGGGAGGCGGTTCACAAGGTGGTCATCGCGACCCAGACGATCAATATGGCTTTTGATCCAGAAAATCCACGAGGATTGGATTCCGAAAGTATGTTGGAAGCGGTGACCAAGGATCAGCTCAACACAGGGCTCAAGGGTCAGATTCGCTGGCATATATCACAGCGCAATCTTTACGCGTATCTCTTTGCCATCAAGAGTCCCATCACACATGTGATGGCCTACTTTGTCTCTGTCCTGCGCGAACGGATTGCCAACTTCGAAGCTCCGGCCAATGCGCAGCAGGGTGATGCAACGGCCCTGCACAATATCGCGGCCACGGCGGTTATCGGGATTTCAATCAATGATCTGCGTAAGAATCTCAGTGCAATCAATGATCATATGGATCGTGAGTGCGGAGATTCCGCGGCACGCTACGGCATTTTTCTGGATGCCTCGCTGATCACCGGAATTGATCCTCCCCCGGAAGTGGAGTCGGCCCTTGCGGCGATCAATACCGCCTACAATCAGGTTTCCTCAGACATCAGTCTGGCGCAGGCCGCGGCTGACCAGAAGATCGTCCAGTCGAAGCGGGCTGTTGAAATCGAGACATTGAAAGCGCAGGCAGAGGTTCAACCAATTGTTGCGCTCGCGGAACAGTTGAAGGCTCTCAAGCAAAGCAGTCAGGGTGCCCTTTCAGCCTATGTGCGGAATGTGCGCCTCAAGCTCTTTAGCGAGGCCACCCGTGTGATCCTGGAGGGGAATAGCCATGAATGATTTTACTCTACCCGTTTCAGTGATGCAATTTCTGGGGGCTGCAGTCGTGACCTTTGTTGGAATGTTTTTCTTGTTTCCCTCGCTGCTTGCCATTGCCCGTATTCTGGGCATCTACACGATTATCCATGAACGCGAGGCCAAGGTGTATGTCCTGTTTGGAAAAGTCATTGCTGTGATTGATGAGCCAGGTATTCATTTTCTGATTCTCAGACTCGGTATCAATGCGCCCCTCGTCATGCTTCTTGGCCAATGCCATGTCATCGATCTGAGGCTTGATCAGCAGTATCTTCGCAGCACGCCTGTGAACTCCGAAGAGGGGGCACCGATGGGAATCGGCATTTGGTATGAAATGGTCGTCAGCGACCCTGTGGCCTATCTGTTTAAGAATGCCGATCCGCGCGGCTCCCTTGCGGCCAATGTCGGAAACTCCGCCGTCCGATGCCTCAGCAACATGCCGCTGGCCAAGATGCTGCAGGATCGCCACCCGATGAGCCAGACCGTGAGAACGGAGGTATCACCACTCTCCAAGGAATGGGGATACAGTCTTGGCTCCATCTATATCCGCAAAGTTCATTTCAGGGATGCCGGAATGATCAAGCAGATCGAGGCCAAAGTGGTGAACAGGCTTCGTCAGGTGACTTCCGCAATCAAGCAGGATGGCACCAATCAAGTGAATATCATTGCAAGCACGGCAGAGCAGCAGGCGGCGGTAGAGTTTTCGAAGGCGGCCGCCATGCGTCCCCAGATTGTAGGGGAGGCATTGAAAAACATCTCCCAGGATGAGGAAATCTCCCGTTCCCTCTTCAAGGTGCTTGAGACGCAAAATATCATTGATGGCCAGGCGGTTATAACGCTCATTCCTGAGCGGTCAGGAATATTGAGTGAGCTGCTTGCTGTACCTAGTGATGGCAAGCCACCGGCAGTTCCCAAAAAGTAGGTTTAGGAAGTTTCAATAAAAATCACTCCGGCTTTGCGGCGGGCGTGTTGGTTGCCGGGGAGATTTATTTTTGCCGTACCGATTCCTTGGTCATTAAATTCAAGCAGCGATGCCAGGCGCTTGACCTCTGCAAATCCACCTTCTTCAACCCCTTGACGCTTCAGCCATAGATGGAGGACTCGGCGACGGATTGCGGGATGAAGTCCTTGTAAGAGTTTGACCGACAACTCAGACCGCATTGCGATCGAAAGAGCTATACCGGAGAGAAACTCATCCTCCTCAGCGAGGATATGGGCACTACGGATGATCGCTGTCTGGAACGATGAGCCAAAGAGCTTCTCTATGAGAGGAAGTAGCTTCAGCCTTATTTTGTTCCTCGAAGTATCAGCAATGGCGTTGGTCTCATCTTCACGATGCTTGAGGTTTCGCTCAGCAAGGTAAGTGAGTAGTTGCTGTTTCCGAATGTCCAGCAGTGGGCGTTGA
Organism: bacterium; assembly: GCA_037130175.1. GTDB lineage: Bacteria > Verrucomicrobiota > Verrucomicrobiia > Chthoniobacterales > UBA6821 > UBA6821. The sequence continues at coordinate 61,167 of JBAXTN010000005.1, forward strand.
AGTTTAAGAGTGATTCCGTCAATGCTGCGCTCGGAATGTGGTTTCATGCCGGCCAGTCCTGCCGCGCCAGAACCCCTGATAAAATTAAAGAGGCAGGTCTCAACCTGATCGTCAGCATGATGGGCAAGGATGAGATATCGTGTCCGATGGTGTTTGGCGACAGATACCAGAAATGTGTAACGGGCTTCTCGTGCCGCGGTTTCAATTGAGAGTTGCTTTTCCTTCGAAAGCTTGCGGACATCTGCTGATCCTAATTCAAAGGGGAGGGAATGTCGTTTTGCAAGTCGCTTCACGAAGGCTGCATCGGCACGGGAGTGAGTCCCGCGAAGATGGTGGTTGAAATGTGCCACAACGAGATTCTTTAACCCCGCTTCTAGAAGGAGATGAAGCAGCGCCACAGAATCAGCTCCACCGGAGACTGCCAAGATGAGCTTTCTCTTTCCGATCAGGGCAAGCTTTCGCAAAACCTCTGCTGCCAGAGGATTGAGTGTTTGCTGTGACTTAACCAATTTGCGCGGCACCGAAATAAGGTTGGAGAGGTTCAGGCAGGATCAGAGATCCACCCGGGAGGGTATGAGTCTCAAGAAGGGCGACATAGAGGCGGGGCAGGGCGGTTCCGGAACCATTGAGTGTATGGCAGAACTGGTTTTTCCCATCAGAGTTCTTGTAGCGCAGATTCATGCGGCGAGCTTGATAATCGCCGAAGTGTGAGCAGCTGGAAACCTCCAGATAGGCTCCTTGGCCGGGAGCCCAGACTTCGAGGTCATAGGTGCGCGCGGCGGAGAATCCGATATCCCCGGTGCAGAGTTCCAGAACGCGATATGGGAGTTTGAGAAGTTGGAGGACTTTCTCCGCGTCGGCCGTCAGGGACTCTAGTTCTTCTGCCGCCTGCTCCGGTGTGGTGATTTTGACGAGTTCCACCTTGTCGAATTGGTGCATTCGGATCATGCCACGGGTCTCGCGTCCTGCCGATCCCGCCTCACGACGGAAACATGGAGTGCAGGCTGTAAGTTTTACAGGAAGCTGGGATTCGGAGAGGATCTCGTCGCGATGAATGTTGGTCAGGGAAACTTCCGCTGTCGGTGTCAGAAACGCGACGCCATCGTCGAACCCATACATGTCATCCTCAAATTTCGGAAGCTGTCCGGTACCTTCCATGCAGTCGCGCCGGACCAGTACGGGAGGAGCAATCTCGGTGTATCCGTGGGAATGGGTTTGGAGATCAAGGAGGAAGTTAATTAGGGCTCGTTCCAGCCTGGCCCCTGCTCCGGTAAAGAGAACATAGCCACTACCGCTGATCTTGGCTGCCCGTTCCATATCAAAGAGCCCCAGCCGGGCACCGATAGTCACATGATCCTCCTTATTCATGGGGGCGGGTTCGCCCCAGTGCCTGATGGCAACATTTGCTTCTGCATCGCTCCCTTCCGGCAGTCCCGGTGCAGGGAGATTAGGTACACGCAGAAGGAGATGGCGTTGTTCCGCATCCAGTTCAGCAGCAAGGCGGCCAAGCTCCTCCATCTCGTTGGCAAAAGTTTTTACCTGAACTTCAAGTTCGCTGGAATCTCCTCCGTTCCTCTTGATTCCCCCGATTTCTTTGCTGAGGCGATTCCGCTCCGCACGAAGGTGCTGGACCCGGGTTTCGCTATCGCGACGGCGGGCATCAATGGCAAGAATCTGATCCACCAGATCGGAGAACTGGGACGAACGCGTGGCAAGGCGTTTCTTGATTGAATTGGGGTCTTCACGGAGCAGTCGGATGTCGAGCATGGGAGGAAGCTTAGAACTGAAATTTGAAACCTGAAACCTGAAAAATTCAACTTCCTGGATTTGAGGCTCAGATTTCAGGCTTAATTCCTCTCTGCCGTGTTGTCAGAATGAAGGACTTAGTTAGGATGTCGTTTACATCTATGGCTGCACAGTTCCGAGACTACTACGAGACCCTTGGCGTGACCAAGGGTTCCACTGCCGATGATATCAAGAGTTCGTTCCGTAAACTGGCGCGGAAGCATCATCCCGATCTGGCAAAGGATAAGAAGGCTGCCGAAGAAAAATTTAAGGAGATCAATGAGGCTTACGAAGTATTGAGTGATCCTGAAAAAAGGAAAAAATATGACGAATATGGTGCCAACTGGCAGCACGCTGGAAATGGATTCGGGGGAGGGCATCCCGGCGGTGCGGGAGGTAGAGGTGCAGGTGGAGGTTTTGGAGGCTTTCCCGGAGGAGGTAATGGTCAAGCTGACGCCAATGATTTTCACTTTGGAGGGACTGGATACAGCGATTTCTTTGAGCAGTTTTTCGGCACTCGTCGCGGTCGTGGATATGGCGGTGGGGTGGATTTTGAAGAAACTCCCCAACGAGGACGGGACGTGGAGGCGGATATTCTTGTCACCCTTGATGAGATGATCCATGGAGCCACCCGCCAGATATCATTCCGAAAAGGCGATTCGCCACAAATACAGACTTACACAGTAAAAATTCCAAAGGGGGTGAGGGAAGGACAGCGCATCAGGCTTGCAGGGCAGGGTGGCGGAGGTGGTGCGCATGGGGAATCCGGGGATCTTTACCTCCGAGTGAAAATTCAGCAGCACCCTGATTTCCGCTTCGAGGGATCGGACATTCATCATGAACTCGAAGTGCCGCCATGGAAAGCCGTCTTGGGTGGCGAAGTGACGATTCCAACTCCCGACGGTCGGGCCAAACTCAAGCTTCCACCCGGAACGCAGAGCGGCAGAAAATTCCGCATTCCAGATCGTGGATTGCCGGAAAAGGGTGGGAGCCGGGGGGATTTCTACGCCATCGTGGAGATTGCAATTCCCGAATCCATCACTCCCGAAGAGAGAACGCATTGGGAGGCTCTCTCAAAATCGGGATAGGAAGCCACCGATTATGTCAGCGGTAACTCGACTGTGAGGGATGCTGTTTTTCCGTCGGTTGTTTCTGTTATTTTCATGACCTGCTGAACTGGTTCATCCGCGGGACGATCCCAGAAATAACGACGAAGCAATACTTTCATTGCCGCAGTGAGTGGCACGGCAAGAAGGGCTCCCAAAAGACCTCCGAGAAGAATGCTCCAGGCCAGCACGGAGACGATCACCGTCATGGGATGAAGTCCCACGGAATTTCCGATGATCTTCGGCGAAATGAAAATCCCCTCCAGCCAGTTAGCCAAAGTGAAGATCAGCAGAACATACAAGGGATGCCAGAGATCGCCGAATTGCGCTAGGGCGATGAGCATGGCGGGGATGAGGCAAACGACAAATCCCAAGTAGGGAATGAGGCAGAGAATGCCAACCATCAGGCCAATCAGAAAGGCAAAATCAAGTCGGATAAAAACGAACAGGGCAACCCCGACAATGGCTCCATCGATCATGCTGACCAACAACTGCCCCCTGAAAAAATGGATGAGGTAATCGTTGATCTCATTGAAGAGGGAGACGATTTCCACTTTGAGCGGTGAGGCGCGCATCGGCAGATAGCGGCTCCAGCTTGCAGACATGGCGGGAGCTTCCAACAAAAAGAAGAACAGGAAGACCGGAACCAGAATCAGACTGAGTAAAAAACCGAGGATTCCGAAGACACTGCCAATGCTTTTTTGAAGGAACTCTCCGGTTGCCGAGGCAATGGTGGGAAGTTTGGCCTGCACCCATGCCAATGCCTGATTCAGGATTTCGAATCCATACATTTTGATGTTCTCGGGAGAGAGATCTTCCAGGGGCGAATTATGGTGGGGAGAAGAGGCTCGCAGCGCCGCCAATTTCTGAATTTCGGCAGCCGATTCCTTGGCGAGTAATGAGATTCTTCTGCTGTAATCAGGAATCCTGCTAGCAAAGTTACTGCCCTGATGTTCAACGGAAGGAGCCACTGTCAGGGCGATGATGGTCACTGCGCCGGAGAATAGGATGAAGACGACAATCACGGCCCAGGTTCTGGGTAGTTTCCAACGGCAGAGAACAGAGACAACCGGAGTAAGCAGGTAGGCAAGCACTGCCGCAATCGCGATGGGAGTTAGGACGGGCTTGAGATAACCGCAGGCAGCCACCACACTCCATCCGGCCAGCAGGATCACAAGGACACTCGTAAGAGCGGCTAGAGCCGTGACTCCTGCCCAGCAGATTTTTTTCTGAAAGGGTGTGGGAATTTCCATGAATGCTGTTTGTTCAGAATGGAGATATCGTGTTTTGAGTCCGATGTCCAATACCCACCTTGTCGGCGTTGGATGTCTTGGAGTAGGCGATTACCCCGAAATGACCTGATCCATCACAATGTCATGGGGTTCCCGTGGGATTGAGGGTAGAAGTTGAAAGTCCCAGCAGAGGCCTATTTTTCTCCCCCTGAACTCAGGATGGGCTAGCAGTCGGTCGTAATATCCTCCTCCGCGTCCCAAGCGGAAACCATGTGAATCAAACGCGACTCCAGGAATGATGGCCAGATCGATTTGCCCAGGATAAGCTTGATCCCAAGTCTCGCTATCAGGCTCCTTCAAGCCAAAGGGCCCCTGCTTCCATTTACAAGTATTGGAATAACGATAGAGCCCAAGTGATTTTCCTTCTACTCGGGGGAAGAAAAAGGTGGGCGAGGAATGAAGAGTCAGCAGAGGCATCGGATCGACTTCCTCTGGGAGTGGGGAGTAGATCAGCACGGTCGCGCTCTTTTCCCATTCGGGAAGAGTAAGGATGGATTTCCAGTGCGACCCGGAATCCCCTCCTCGATGCTGTCGAAGCAGTTCCCTCATTCGAGCACGCAACCGTTGCTTTTTATACTGAATCATTCACGCTTATCATTCAGTCAATAGACACCCATGGTCAAAAAACTTCTTGCGGAAGAAATAAAAAAACGAAGAGTCAAACGCTCTCTTCCCGAAAATCATGTGACGATGGTGCCAGGAGAAGGTTGGCATCGGCGCAACTTTCTCACAGAGGTTCTCATTCCCTCCCTGTTTTCTCCCCGTGAGAAAAGGAAGATCTCTCCTGAACTTCCCGAACTCGAAGCCGGTCAGTTAGGAATCACATGGATCGGTCATGCCTCCTTTTTGATCCAAACACCGGAGCACTCCGTTCTCATCGACCCAAATTGGGCCCGATGGCTCAAGGTGATCAAGCGGCTTCGCGAGCCAGGTCTGGCACTCCGTGATCTTCCGGTCACGGATCTTGTGCTGGTGACGCATGCCCATTTCGACCATCTCGATAAAAAAACACTCAAAGCAGTGGCCGCTAATCAGCCGATCGTCGTCCCTGAACATGTCGGCACCCTTGTTCAGGGGTTGGGATTTAACCGGGTGCAGGAACTTAGGCGATGGGAGTCCATGGAGATAGGCTCCCTCAAGATCACCCTCACGCCTGCTTATCACTGGGGGGCAAGAATGCTCCATGATCAACATCGTGGCTTTGGCGGATTCCTGATCGAATATGCCGGTCGCACGGTGTTTCATTGCGGAGACAGTGCGTGGTTTGAAGGATTCAGTGAGATAGGTGAACGCAGTCGGATCGATATCGCCCTGCTTCCTATCGGTGCCTACGACGCACCGAGTGGTCGTGATGTCCACATGAACCCGGAGGAAGCCCTGAGGGCGTTTCAAGCCCTTGGAGCGGGGCTGATGATACCGATGCACTACGGCACATTCAGACTTGGATTTGAACCAATGGACGAACCACCAGACCGACTTCTGGGACATGCCCGTTCGCTTGGACTCGACGAGAAAATCAGGATTCTAAAAGAAGGTGAGTCTGCAGTGTTTTGATCGGGAATCCTTACTCCAGAATCCTGAGTCCTCTTTCTACTTTCCCAGGGCCTTGTTCCAAGCCGTAATTTGGGTAGCTTGTGATGCAAAGAGGATTTCTGGAGAATCAACAATTTCCACGCTGCTGATGGTGTCCCCCTTGCGGATGGCATTCACGACATCCTGATCCTTTGCGCCGTCAACAGCACCGAAGATGGCATGCTTGCCATCAAGCCACGGTGTGGGGACATGGGTGATGAAGAACTGACTCCCATTAGTTCCCGGTCCGGCATTGGCCATGGAAAAAAGCCCCGACCTGTCATGCTTGAGTCCCGGTGCGAATTCATCGGCAAATCGGTATCCCGGTCCACCGCTTCCTGTACCGGTGGGGTCGCCCCCCTGAATCATGAAGTCCGGGATGACCCTGTGAAACGAAAGCCCGTTGTAAAAGCCTCTACTACAGAGATTGAGGAAGCTGGCCACCGTCATCGGTGCCTTCGTGGCATAGAGTGTGGCATGAATATCCCCCTTAGAAGTATGCATCACGATGCGAATATCGGTGAGCGGAGCAGCAGGTGTCGCGGCACCGGCAATACCGGGGGCCATGGAGAGAGTTGCAGAAAGGGCGAAAAGTGTCTTTTTCATGAGGTGATTATTGGTTAGCAGAGAGTGGTGCCAAAGAAAGAGAAATCACTCACCCACAAGAATAAGACCGCAGGGACATCCAAAATTCCCGCCTCAGCTGCGCAGATATGTGTCGGTCTTGTCCAAATGCGCTGTGTTTCCGATCCGGCAGTCAATATGAAGACGGCTGAACGCTGGATTCGTCAGGCTGCCGCCAGAGGAGCCAAGGTGGTCTGTCTGCCAGAACTTTTTCTTAGCGAGTATTTTTGCCAGAGCGAGGATCATGAGTATTTCAAGCTTGCAGAGCCGATTCCCGGACCGACCACAATTGTTCTTGAAAAACTGGCCAAGGAATTGGGGGTTGTCCTGATTGCCTCACTCTTTGAGCGCCGGGCGCCGGGTCTGTACCACAACACGGCTGCGGTCATCGAGGCTGATGGGAAATACCTTGGTAAATACCGCAAAATGCATATTCCCGATGATCCTCTCTTCTATGAGAAATTTTATTTCACTCCTGGCGATCTTGGTTTCCGCAACTGGAAGACCAGTGCAGGAGATCTCGGAGTGTTGATTTGCTGGGATCAATGGTATCCGGAGGCCGCTCGTCTCACAGCATTGCGGGGATCTGAGGTACTATTTTATCCCACAGCCATCGGCTGGCATCCTTCCGAAAAAAAGCAGTATGGAGACAACCAAAAAGCCGCCTGGCAACTCACCCAGCGTGCACATGCCCTGGCGAACGGCTGTTTTGTTTGCGGTGTGAACCGCATTGGTCATGAGGCTCCCGCCGGGGGGCCGGGATTGGATTTCTGGGGAGGCACTTTCGTTGCAGCTCCCAATGGGATGATTATCGCAGAGGCACCTGCCGATGAGGAAACGGTCCTTGTTGTTGATCTTGACATGAACTTCATGGATACCCAGCGGACTCACTGGCCATTCCTCAGGGATCGGCGTGTTGATGCCTACGACGGAATGGACAAGCGTTTCATTGATTGAGTTCGCTGATCCACCATACCGGGTTTCTCCCAGACAGGGCACGTGACTACTCCCTACTCACGCGTCGATGGATGCGTCTGGTGAAAAAAGTGCCGGGCTTGCAGCTTCGCTTTTTTGCCGAAGCCGGCGGCTATCCCCTGATGCTCGTGGAATCCAAGAAGCCGGTCAATAAGGCCCCTTCTTTCTATATTTCCGCAGGCATTCATGGTGATGAACCCGCACCTGTGGAGGGATTGATTCAGTGGGCTGAGGATTCTCTGCGTCGATTTTCAAAGGACAATATGCAGATCTTCCCGTGCCTCAACCCCTGGGGGCTGGAACGCAATGTCCGTTGTGATGAAAAAGGAAGGGATCTTAATAGGTGCTATAATGCCCACAGGGTGCCCCAGATAAGCGCACAGATGAGTGCGATGAAGGGACGGCATTATGACATCGCCTTGACCCTGCACGAGGATTATGACGCACGGGGATTCTATCTCTATGAGGTTGCTGGCCCAAGACCTCACTGGGGTGAGGAGCTTCGTAATGAAATCAGCGTGGCGATGCCTCCTGATTCCCGACGCCTCATTGATGGACGCAATGCACGGAAGGGCCTGATTAGGCGTGGTATCAAACCTACACTCCTTAAGCAGATGGCAGGACACCCTGAGGCCTTCCTACTACACCTCCATCACTCCAGAAGGACTTTCACTTTTGAAACGCCCTCTGAGGATTTTCTTGTGCAACGAGTGGGTATTCATAGAAAGTTCATTCAGCTTGCACTCGCCAAGCAGTCCTTCACATACATCGGTTCGTGCCCTCTCCAAGCTCCAAAAAACTAGGCCTCGTATTTTTCACCTTGCTGGTTCTCACGGAATCAGGATTTTCAGACTCTCTGTTTCTGAAAAATGGCCGTGAAATCAAAGGAGACATCATTCAGAACGATTCATCCGGCATTTTGATCGAATATTTTGTCACTCCAACGATCAAGGATCAGAAAATATTTTCCAAGGAGGAGATTGATCGGATCGTTGCGACACCAGCGGATGATAAGGCGTTTAACCTGCTTGGCAGTCGTGCCACCCCTCCGACCGTTCTCGACACATCATTTTATGATACGCTGATCGAGAAAAAACTCCCCGATTTTTTCAAACGCTTCCCCTATTCCCGCCACATTACCGAACTCCGCGAGGATATGCGCTCACTGACTGCTGAACGGGACCGCGTCAATGCCGGGGATCGACGCATCGATGGGAGTTGGATCACTTCCGCCCAGATAACCGCGGATCCGTACCAAGCCGGTGCCAGGATCAGTTTCAGTGAAGTCAAGCTGATGACTCAGGGAGATGATCCTGTTGCCTCTCTCAAGGCTTATGAGCTGCTCGAAAAGAACTATCCCGGTTCTTCAGTCATGCCGGACGCCCTAGATTTGATACCCAATCAAATGGATTTACTTCAGGGTAAGATCAATTCGGCCAATCAAAACCTGCCCATCCTTGCAAAAAAAAGACAGACATGGATTGATGCTGCTCCGTCAGATCAGGCCAAAGAGATCAAGGCTGCGCTCGAAAAGGATGATCTCAATGCCAAGTCCACAATTGCCGGAGCCACAAAAGACGGGAGTAAGTTTTTTCCGGTATTTCCCAATAGCAAGGATTCCCTCGACCAGCTGCAGGCCCTTCTGATCGCTGAAAAAACGAGGCTGGCCTCCCTGAGGGCCATACCGATGCGTGATAGCATCAATGCAAGTCATGATGCCTCCAAGTTGATCGACATAGGAAAACTCAAGGAGGCGCAGATTCAACTCGATAACGCGGCCAAACTCTGGCCCGTCAATGCGGAAATTCCAGTCCTCAAACTCAAGCTGGAAAGTGCGGAGAAGCTCGCTAAAACAGGTACTTCTCCATCCCCTTCCATCTCACCCAAGCCAACAAGTACTCGATGACAACACCATTACGATCCGCATCCATTGATCGAAAAACCAGCGAGACGGATATAAGAATCTCACTGACCTTCGATGGTGAGGGAAAGGCCGAAATCAGCACGGGAGTACCTTTCTTCGACCACATGCTAGTCCTTTTTACCCGTCATGGGCTTTTTGATCTTGCCATTGATGCCAAGGGCGACATCGACATTGATTATCATCACACTGTTGAAGATGTGGGAATTGCTCTCGGCATGGCCTTTGGAAAGGCTCTGGGTGACAAGGCGGGTATCCGCCGCTATGGAAGTGCCTATGTTCCGATGGATGAGACCCTTGCCCGTGTTGTCGTTGATTGCAGCGGTCGACCTTTTCTTGCGTATGATGCCCCAAGGGGAGTCGAGCCGGTAGGTCTTTTCCCTTTCCAGCTTGTGGAGGAGTTTCTTCGGGCTCTGAGTGTCCATGCTGGATTAACCCTGCATGTCTCCATCCTTGCAGGTCGTGACGCACACCATATGGCAGAGGGCATCTTCAAGGCTCTTGGAAGGGCACTTGATGTGGCCGTTTCACGCGATACCCGCGTCAAGGGGATCCCAAGCACCAAGGGATTGCTGTGAGTCGGCAGACTGATTCGCCTTTTCCCTTGCTGGGGTTGGTTGATTATGGAAGTGGCAATCTCAGAAGTGTGCATCGTGCCATCGAAGAGTCCGGCGGATCCTGCGTCTCTGTCCGTACTCCTGCCGATGCAAAGTCGTGTACCGCGCTGGTTGTGCCCGGTGTCGGATCCTTTGGGGATTGCGCTCGTCAGCTTCGTGAGGCGGGACTTTGGGAATTTCTCCGTGAATGGCTCGCCGCCGATCGTCCTTATCTGGGGATCTGCCTCGGCTATCAGCTGCTCTTCGAATCGAGTGAGGAATCTCCGGGAGTTGAAGGGCTTGCCGCACTGGGAGGAAGGGTGGTTCATTTTGAAAGGGGAGGGGAGTTGAAAATCCCCCATATGGGATGGAATCAGCTTCAAATACGCAGCGCTTCCGACCCCCTCATGCAGGGATTGGGAGAGAGTCCCGAATTTTATTTTGTCCACTCCTATTATCCCGCACCGGAAGAGCCAGAAAAAATTACGGCGACCTGCCACTATGGGGTCGAATTTGCAGCCAGTGTGACCCGGGGAAATCTCCACGCCGTCCAATTTCATCCTGAGAAAAGCCAGTTGCTGGGGCTCACCATGCTTCGCAACTTCATCAATTCGCTGTCGTGACTGCCTCTCTCAAGGACTTCATCTCTAAACGCTTCTACTTCTCCCAATAATTCCATGCTTCTCTATCCCGCCATTGACCTCATGGATGGGCAGGTTGTCCGCCTCGAACGGGGTGACGCTGCAAAAAAAACCATCTACAGCACTGATCCCGTTGCGATCGCCCTGAAGTGGGAGACGGGTGGTGCCGATTGGATTCATCTGGTCGATCTGGACGCGGCCTTTGAGGGTAAAAGTCGCAATTTGGAAGTGATCCGTGCCATTGCTTCCTCGGTTTCCGTGCCTTGTGAATTGGGAGGAGGAATGAGGGATGCCTCTTCGATTGCAGCGGGGTTGGCAACAGGTGCCCGTCGCGTGATCATCGGAACAAAGGCTGCTGAGGCGGGCTTTCTAGCGACGATGGCGGCAACGTTCGGCCCAGATCGACTGGCTGTTGGCATCGATGCCAAAGATGGGAAAGTTGCCGTCAAGGGATGGGTGGAGACCATGGAACTCACTGCGCTGGATCTTGCAAGAGAAGCTGTAAACACGGGCATAAGAACCATCATCTACACCGACATAGCCACCGACGGGATGCTTCAGGGGCCAAATCTTACTGCCATGCGCGAGATGGCTCATGCCGTGCCATGCGACCTTATTGCCAGCGGAGGAGTCTCCGGACCAGAGGATGTCCGCCAACTCGCCACGATTCCCGGACTTCATGGAGTGATTATAGGCCGTGCCCTTTATGAGGGGCGCATGCCAGGTAATCTTAGGGATATTTTTTTATAAAACTGATTGCACAAATTCGTCGTTCGGCTTTTCTCTCCTCATGGCTCGTTCTTTCGATGCTCTGAGTGAGCAGGAAATCCTGGCTCTCGCCATAGATTCCGAAGAGGACGATTCGCGCATCTACAACGAGTTTGCGGAGCGCCTGCAGGAGTCTTATCCCGAGACGGCCCGCACACTGAGAGCAATGCGTGATGAGGAACTCGGGCATGCCCATCGTCTGATGGAAATCTACAGGGCCAATTTTGGTGATCATCTCCTGTTTATCCGCCGTCAGGATGTCACGGGTTTTATCACACGCAAGCCACTATGGCTTGCGCGTCTACTCACAGTGGACCAAGTGCGCAAGGAGGTGGAGACAATGGAGTATGAGGCACAGCACTTCTACGAAGCTGCTGGCAAACGCACCTCCAACATCTCCATAAGAAAGCTTCTCAATGAGCTTGCCCTTGTCGAGGCAACCCATGAGGAGATGGCTGCGGGATTTGAGAATGAACTGACCTCTTCCGGGCATCTCGGAGCGGAAAAAGAAACTGCTAGGAGAATGTTTGTCCTGCAGTTTATCCAACCCGGTCTTGCCGGATTGATGGACGGTTCTGTTTCCACTCTGGCTCCCGTATTTGCTGCAGCATTTGCCACCAGAAGCAGTCATGATGCCTTTCTTGTCGGTATGGCGGCATCCATCGGAGCCGGCATAAGTATGGGATTTGCAGAGGCCCTCTCTGATGATGGGAAGATCAGCGGGCGTGGGCATCCCTACATCCGGGGGAGTGTTTGCGGATTGATGACGACCCTGGGCGGAGTAGGTCATACTCTACCGTTCCTCATTCCCGGATTCGGACTGGCTATGGCGGTGGCCGTGGCCGTTGTGGCTGTGGAGTTGGCGATTATTTCATGGATCCGCCACAAGTATATGGATACCCCGTTGCTCTCCGCCACCTTTCAGGTGGTTGTCGGCGGGGTACTGGTTTTTCTCACCGGGATTTTGATCGGGTCGGCTTAGAGTGATTTGCCATGCCCCTGTGCAATGAATTTCAATCAAAGTTCTTATAGATCCAGCATTTCCACAAAGAGCTTCGGTTTTGCCTCGTAAAAGATCACCCCTTCATCAATGGCTTGTTGGCGTAGAGGGGGTAGCAGATTCGTAATGATGGCGGTTGCCTCTTCGCACGGACGGTTTTTCGGTCCGTTTTTCATGGTCTGAAGAAGCATGGAATAGTCCCTCTCCCTCCCGGCCAAATTCTCGATTTTTGCGATCCTGTCGATGAGGGTTGCTGCCTGATCCGGCCAGTATCTCGAAGTGATGCAGAGCTGGTATCCCAGTTGTTTGAGCAATTTGCGCCAGGCATGAAAAAGCTCCAGATCTCCCCCGACACTGCATGCATCGAGAGTCGTGCGACCACGACGGTAGGTGCGTCGTATGCGTCGCCTGATATCTTTGGCTCCAAGATGATCAAGGGGCCAGTCAGGAATATCCTTTCGGATTTTTTCCAAAAATCCCACCACTCTTGGAATTTGCCTCCAATCATTGGCGCGGCGTTGCTTTGCAATATCCGCAAGTCCGTTGCGGAGTGACGAGAAAGGTTCGCAAGGAAGTTGGGCCGTCTCAACGGCGAGATCGAGACTTCTCACCTGCACTTCCGAATCACGGAGAGGAGCCAGTCGGGAGCCTGCCTCATGCAGCAGTTCAAAGAGTGATTCACGATGACTACGACCCAGCGCGGGCGCGGCAAGCTGGATGATCGCACGGATTTTTTTTATCGAGAGACGGGCGTTGTGCACCGGTCCCGGGGAAACATTGTTGCTATGAAGTTCAGCGATGGCCGCCTCGCATTGCAGCATCGCGATCGTCTTTAGTCCCTTGCTAATTTTCTCGCCATGCCGCAGATAAAGCCGCGGCTTTTTTGGAGTTTTTCTGGAGGCCATAGGATCTTTGATTCCAATCAGTGTTTGGTACAGACGCGATTCTCATCCCACTCCTGATAAGGATGCAGGGTCAGGTTTGAGTTATAGTAACGGGGATCCCCCGTGACCTCCTTTCCAATCCATCGAGGCATCAGGACTTTCTCATCAGGATGGGAGAGTTCCACTTCTGCTAGAACAAGCCCTGCGTTTGCCCCGTGGAACTCATCGATTTCCCAAAGATGACCGCTGTCAAAAATTTTGAACCGGGTTTTTTCGATGAATGGTCCCTCGCAGAAAGTCATCAGCTGTCGGGCATCAGCGGTCGGAATGGCATATTCAAATTCAGCCCTTGAAATCCCGATGACCGGGCCTTTGATGGTAAGAAAGGCTTCCTCTCCGGCGATGCGGATTCTGACCGTGTGACCGTTCCTCCGCGAAATATATCCCTGAGAATACGGCGTCCCGCAGGCTTCATGACGCCATGAATCCTGCGCCGTCAGAAACTTTCGCTCGATTTCCGTACCCATTACGATACCAACCCATGAACGATGTTGCGTTGCACTGCAAGCGCAACGCAACTTTCAATACCGCAATGTGGATTTTTTACGCACTCTTTGCCTCTCTCTGCTGGGGGATGAGTTATGCAGCCTCCGGCCCCCTTCTGCAAAGAGGAGTCAATCCCGTCGTCTTTCTGATGGGATATTCCTTCTTCGGCTTGTTGGGGTCGCTGATTCTCTTTTTCAGTTCCAGCATATTTCGTGGCGGCACACATCTCAATGCCCTTAGCCGCACGGAATTGTGCTGGTTTCTCATTTCGGTGGCCGGTTCAGCACTTGGCGCTTACCTGACCTATGCAGCGATGGGGGCCAAAAACCCAACACTGGTTTCCCTTGTCGAGATTTCCTATCCGATTTTTGTGGTGTTGTTCGCCTGGCTTTTCTTCGGCGAGATGCAACTCAATGCCGTGACACTGTGTGGAGGTCTGCTTGTGCTGACAGGTTTGACCGTGATTATCATCGGTGGAAAATGATTGCAATGACTGTAATTCAGGCATCTTTTACCGCTATGATGCTGGCATCATCCCCTAATTTTTCTTGAAATGTCCGGAGCTGAAAATTCGATTGTCCATGTCAGGGATCTGCGAAAGGACTTCGGTGACACTCCTGTCCTCAAAGGGGTTGGATTCGATGTAGATCAGGGTGATCTGATTTCCATTATCGGACCGAGTGGATGCGGTAAATCAACACTGCTCCGATGTCTGAACGCCTTGGAAACACTGGACTCCGGAGAGATTCGCATTGCCGGGGTGACGCTCAAGAAGAGTGAGGGAGAGAGAAAACTGGACTCGCATTTTCATGAACTTGCTCATGAACTCCGTCAGCGTGTCGGCATGGTATTTCAGCAATTCAATCTCTTTCCTAACAAAACGATTCTGGAGAATATCACCCTGGCACCCTTGGTGGTGAAGGAGGAGCCGAGGGAAGTGGCGGAAGAGAATGCTCTCCGACTTTTGGAGAAGGTTGGGCTTGGTGGTTTTGCAAACCGTTTTCCTGCACAACTGTCAGGTGGGCAGCAGCAGCGTGCAGCCATTGCCAGGGCCCTTGCCATGAGTCCGAAAGTCATGCTTTATGACGAGCCAACCTCCGCTCTCGATCCGATGCTTGTCGATGAAGTATTGAGCGTCATGAAGGCCCTTGATAACGATGGGATGACCCAGATCGTGGTAACCCATGAGATCCGGTTTGCACGGGATGCCTCCGACCGGATCATTTACATGGAGCAGGGGGAGATTGTGGAGATCTCCGATGAGGATGAGATCTTTACCAATCCCAAGGATGAAAGAACCCGCAGGTTCCTTCACAAGTTCCTTTAAAATTCCCCTTAAAAGTCCCTTTAAGATGAAGTCTCAAACTTT
Source organism: bacterium (assembly GCA_037130175.1). GTDB lineage: Bacteria > Verrucomicrobiota > Verrucomicrobiia > Chthoniobacterales > UBA6821 > UBA6821. The sequence goes on from JBAXTN010000005.1 coordinate 76,246, forward strand.
TTTGCTTTCATGTCTGGCCGTAATTCTTTCCCTGCTTATTCCCCGTGCAAGCGTGGCTGCTGAGGCTAAGGATACAAATGCCAAATCTCCACTCAGATGGGCTGCCGCAGTGGACAGTAATGCCCCGTTTGCGTTCTACGATAAAAACAACAGGCTTACCGGATTTGAATATGAAATTATTGCCGGTATCGCCCGACACATGGGACGCGAGCCGAAGTTTATTCAGAACAGCTGGGAGGGACTGATCCCGGGACTCGGACGCGACCTGTACGACTGTGTCATCTGCGGCATCGAAATCACCTCGGAAAAAGCGCAGGAGGTACTCTTTAGCGATCCTTACTATATCACCTTTGAACAGCTTGTGGTGGCTAAGGGAACTCCACCGATCAACTCCCTAGCCGAACTTTCGGGCAGAACGGTAGGGACGCTTGAACAGACAGCAGCCCTCAAAATGTTGGAACAAACACCCAATGTCATTCCAAAAAGTTACACGGAGGAAGTCAATGCCTACAAAGACATAGGGAGCCGTCTGTATGGTGTTCTGCTGGATTACCCGATTGCCAAATATTATGCAGGCCCAATGCCGGAACTTGAATTTACCGGACCTCCGTTTGGGAAGATTTCCTATGGCATTGCTGTTTCCCGCAGTCATCCCGAGCTGATTCAGCAGATCAATGCCGCGCTGGCGCAGATGGTAGCCAGTGGTGAACTGCGTGACATTCTCTCCCGTTGGGGGCTCTGGACACCCAGCATGGCCGAGGCATGCAAACAGACGCAAGAGCCGTCGCTTCCAGATACCGAATACAGGGCTTTTGCGACACAGATGGAGCTACAGGGAGGGATCGTTGCCCACTTGAAACGCTATCTTGTCTATTGGCCTGTGATTCTTAGGGGAGCGATTCTGACCCTTCAAATTTCCGTTCTCAGCATGTTGCTTGCCATTGCTCTGGGATTTTTGCTGGCTCTCATGCGGGTTTACGGACCATTTCCGATCAGCCAAGTCGCCACTATCTATATTGAACTTGTGAGAGGCACACCGCTGCTAATCCAGCTCCTGTTCATTTTTTATGGATTGCCCAATATTGGAATTAGGTTGGATCCCTTCATCGCCGGTTTTCTGGGGCTAGGCCTTAACTACGCTGCCTATGAGGCGGAGAATTATCGGGCGGGATTACTGGCAATTCCGAAGGGCCAGATGGAAGCAGCCCGCGCGCTCGGGATGACCCATCGCCAGGGGTTGAGATTTGTTGTCATTCCCCAGGCCTTCAGACTGGTACTCCCTCCGGTGACGAATGATTTTATTTCACTGCTGAAGGATTCTTCCCTTGTTTCAGCCGTAACATTGATCGATCTCACGGGTGCCTACACCAGGATTGCCACACAGACATTTGATTATTTTGGGACGGGACTTCTCATCGCTGCGATTTACCTCTTGATCGGACTGCCTTTTGTGCGATTAGCAGGATGGCTTGAATCACGACTTTCCACCGATAAGCGAACATCCGAGCAAAAACCCTCCTTCTGGCTTGGACTTGGGGCTTAATTTCAAACGGTCCGTAGAGTTTTCAACAGCCGGGAAGCGGATGGGATTAACCCGACGGGACTTCTTGGTCGGAATGGGAGCGATATTTACTTCGCAGATACTTCTCCCATCGGTTATGCGCGGAGCAACCATCGATTCTCAACTCAAGCCATTAAGGCTCGGATTCATGACGGACTGTCATGCGACTTCAGAAAGAAACGCCCCCGCCTGGCTTGAACAGACGGCTCCACTGATGAATTCCTTAAGACCCGATCTCGTCATCGGGGGAGGGGATTTTGTTGATGGCGGTTTTCATTATCCCGGAAGCATCATGGAGGAGCACTGGAAGCTGTCTGGCAGCTTTCTAAAAAAAATTGAGGCCCGTGTCGAACCCGTGATCGGTAACCATGATTTCTATGAACCACTAAGGGCTGATGGATCGCCCTGCGGAAAGGATCCCCGTTGGCGCTTTAAAAAACAATTCTCTCTGGAAAGAAGCTATCGTTCGTTTGAGTATGGAGGCTACCGATTTATCATTCTGGATAGCGTGAATGTGGTGGGTGGATTCACGCCCTATCGTGGCCTGATTGATGATGCACAGCTACTTTGGCTTGATCAGGAGTTGAAAGGTATACCCCCCGATCAGCCGATTATTCTTTGTACTCATATTCCCTTTAAAACCTCGCTGAATATCGGTTTCGGAACCCTCCTTGCCTCATCTCAAGGGCGATTTCATGTTCTGAATTCGGATCTTGTTATGGAAAAGCTGAAGGATAGGCCGGTTATCCTGATTCTTCAGGGGCATGTTCACATCAATGAACGCATTGAGCTTGGTGGAATCCCCTGCATCACCGGAGGAGCTGTCTGCGGTAACTGGTGGCATGGGCCGAATATGGGGACTTATCCGGGGCTCGGAGTAATTGAGATATTACCGGACACAGGTTCAAACGGGAGGACTCGTTCCACGGAGTGGATTTACAGTAATACTCCGACACCACCTCAGACATGACGCATTAATGCTACAGCAAGTTCCAGAATAATGAGGATCACGATGGCGATTTCAAGCAGCTCACCTCTGGCATCTGATGCCTCGGCATAAAGTGCGGCATAAGTATCCCTGACGATGGAAAGTTTTCTGTCTACGGCGGCACCGACCATGCGCACTCGAAAGAGTTCCAGCGCAGCCGAATAGACCCTTGCCAGATAAACATCCTCAGTCACCTGCAAAACATTGTCGGCTCTTTCCGTCAGTTCCGTGACCTCGGCGACAAGGGTGTAGAGTTTTCGCGCCAGATTGGCAAAACGACGAGGTGCGAGGAGATTGGCTGCCCTGTGCGTTTGCTCCACGAGATCATACATTCTGGGCAACTCGTCATCGAGGAGTTCATCGTAGTAACGCAATTCCAGAAGCTGGGCATTGGCCACCTCAAGAATGTCGGCCACATCACTGTCGCTTCGCGGTTCGTAGATGAAGGCACGATCCCATGTCAGCACGACGAGATCATCCTCGTAGTAGGAAAAACGTTGCCGGAGCAGATCCCGTGTAGCCCCTTCCGAAAGAGTGCGTTTTTCCCCTGAGAGAAGGGGGACGAGATCCACCTTGTCGAATATTTCCACGCCCTTGAGCGGCCTGTTCCATTGATGCACCACGGCGATGAGATGATCCTCCTGAAGGTTTGATTGGTTGGGGCGGGTGATGGCAGGGGCGAGTGAATCCTTGATTTTGGAAAGCATGTCGATCCAGAGGTCTGTTTCGACATTGGGGCCGATAACCCAGTCCACAGTGTTGGCAAAGTCCGAAAATTCCTTCCAACTCAGGGAGGCGACGGGAAATTTCAATGAAAAGGCAACGACACCGAAATCATAAAGTCTAGCTGTCGCTGTGGCCGTCATGAGATTACCATCCACGCTGATTGGTAATGTTCCGAGGGAAAGCAGCACGGGTGGAACATCGAAGGCCACGGCCTTGGCAGGAGTCGTGTTAAGCTTGCTGCGGGTGGTTGCTCCGCCGTTCTTCCCCCCCCAGAGATCTTCCGCCATTGTTAAATCTATCGAATAGGCGATATCAAAAAGCCGCAATGCAATGACTGCGCCCGATTGGACTAGAAGCTCGTTCATGAGTCTCTAAGTAGGGTGTTCGCTCTCATCTGTCACGAGCAAGTGAACGCCATGCCCGATTCACGGGGTGCCCCGTTTAATTAAAACCCAGCCCGGCGAGCAGATTGAGACCGAGGGCGAAGAGCGAAGCTCCAAGGAAGACGCAGACCGGAAGCGTAAGCACCCAGGCGAGGAGTATGTTGCGGACGGTCTCCATCTGGAGACCAGAGCCGTTGGCCGCCATGGTTCCGGCAACACCGGAGGAAAGAACATGGGTCGTACTGACCGGGAGGCCAAGCATGTCAGCCATACTGATGGTGAGCATAGCGACCAATTCGGCGCAGGCTCCCTGACCATAAGTCAGGTGCGATTTGCCGATTTTCTCGCCGACGGTCACCACGATTCTCTTCCAACCGATCATTGTGCCCAGGCCAAGTGAGATTGCGACAGCTACCTTGACCCAGGTGGGAATATAGTTGGTCACTGAATTGATTGAGTTCGTCAATGTCTTGGCATCCTTTTCAGCACCGGGTGAGCCGAGGAGGTGATTCTTGGAAAGCTTTGTGGCTGCCGAAGAGATCAGGTAGAGGTTCGAACGCAGAGTGCCGAGTTGTTCCTTTGGTATCTCGCTGATCGAATCAACGGAACCGAGAACCTTGGTGCACTCAGCCCCCACAATTTGAAGGGATTTAAACAGTTCCGGACTCGTGGTGTCAGGGTGACGGGTGAAATTGGAAATGACCTTTGCGGGATCATGATTAATCGTGGCGTCATTGGCCCCGGAAGCACGGCCTTCGCAATAGAGGGCGGCCTGTTTGATGGAGTTGCGAAGCGCTGCAATCTCCATGGATGATGAGTCACCCTTGATTGCATACATGGTGGGGACGATGCCGACCAGAATCAGCATGATCAGTCCCATTCCCTTTTGACCGTCATTGGAGCCATGGGCAAAGCTGACACCGGTGCAGGTGAACATAAGCAGTGCCCGGATCCATCCAGGGGGAGGATGATGTCCTTCAGGACTCGTGAAGAGTTTTGGGTTCTTAACCAGAATTTTCATCACGATGAGCAGAAGAGCAGAAACGCAGAAGCCGATGACAGGGGAAATCAGAAGTGCCAAACCGACTTCTTTGGCCTTGGCCCAGTTCACTCCATCACCCCAAAAATGAGTGTCACTCATGAGCGCGTTGGCGACACCAACCCCAATGATCGATCCGATCAGTGTGTGGGAGCTGGAGGCGGGAAGTCCAAAAAACCAGGTGCCGACATTCCACAGAATGGCCGAGACAAGCAGGGAAAAAACCATGGCAAAACCGGGCCCGGAGCCGACGTGAATCACAAGTTCGACCGGGAGTAGATTCACAATTCCAAAGGCAACGGCACCGCTTGATGTCAGAACACCCAGGAAGTTGAAGAATCCTGACCAGATGACTGCTGGTACAGCCGGCAGGGTGTTGGTGTAGATCACGGTCGCCACCGCATTGGCCGTGTCATGGAATCCATTGACAAATTCAAACCCCAAGGCGAGCAGGAGTGCAAATCCCAACAAAAACCAAGTTCCGGAGGCAATCGTCACACTATCGGCAAGCAGAAAATGCATGGTCTGATTAACTACTCCCATTCACTGCAATCGTGGAGTCTATTTTACCGTTTGATTTGTAACTTTATTGTCACAATTGGGATCTTGATTTTGTGGGGTAGGTGGGATAACAGCACTCATTTTGATTTCTCTTTCGGAGAACCCAGTCTCCAGCATCATGGGGCCTAGTGGTGGAACCCAACAATTTTTCTGGGGATGCCAGTAAAGAAGGGTTGATGATGGAACTGGAATCATCATGGTTTTTGTTTCTCCAGGATTGAGTTCCACGCGTTGAAAACCCTTCAGCTCCCTTAGAGGCCGGGGCGTGGATTCCCCTGTCAGGGAGAGATACAACTGCACCACCGTTGCTCCCCCACGGTGTCCGGTGTTGCTGACAGTCAGGTTGATCCGATACCCATCCTCACTTGGAGTGACCTTCATGTCGCTCATGGAAAATTCTGTGTAACTTAGCCCAAAACCAAATGGGAACAGGGGATCTCTTCCCAATCGGTCATAACCGCGGTATCCGTAGAAAATCCCCTCATTATAGGTGACAACCGGGGAATCCTGTCCCGGTGGAAAAAAACCGGGATAATCGTGGAAGGATGGATTGCCCTCAATAGCACGGTCGAAAGTGCAGGGAAGGTGGCCGGAAGGGTTTGCGCTGCCAAAGAGTATCGATGCAAGGGCTGTTCCCGCACTTTGGCCGAGATACCAAGTCTGCAGGATGACCGGTACCTGTTTCATCCATGAACTGATATCGACGGCCCCCCCGCCGCTTAGTACAACGATGGTGTGCGGATTTACGGAAGCTACTTCCCTGATCAGTTTTTGCTGGTTGAGCGGCAGGGCAAAGCCCCGGTCATAACCTTCCGCTTCTGTCTCGGGGGTGAGTCCGACGCAGACAATAGCGGCATCGGCTCCCTTGGCCGGAAGAACTCCGGTGGCTTCCTCTGGCACCGAGTTGACATGAACGGCCACTCTTCTTGTGAATCGTCCCACCTCGTTGGCCGTTACCCGAAGCGGCAGACGCTCCCCCTTGAGGGCGCTGATCACATAACTCTCAGGATTGCCGAGTTCCTTGTCAGCAAGTCGGATTTCTGGATGTCCCTCGGAGATCAGTTCATAATTGCCATTTTCTGGAATCTCAATTTCGGCATCCCAGTTCACCCTGCCCTCCCTCTCCTTGGGTATTCCCCTTGGTGGAGCGTGCGGAGTCCATGAAATGTCAATCCGGGAGGGTTTTGAACTGGTGACCCTCGTCATGTTCTTTTCAGTGAAGGTTACTAACTGGCGTATATTGACGATCCTAGGGGGAAGGGGAACCGGCTTTGTAAAATCTAGGAAATCAGAGACTGAAAAATGCGGCGTCAATGGCATCGGAGCATAAATCACCTGAGTGCTCTTGGGGAGGGCGTGACGTATCCCCTCCAGAAAACTGACTTTTCGGAATGGCGTGACGCCGCCACTCCCGCCACCTACTGCGGGTGTATCCTGTGCATTGGGACCATACACAACGATGCGCTTCAAGTGGCTTGGATCAAGGGGCAGTAGCTTGCTATCATTTTTTAGGAGAACGATGGATTTCGTCGCCACATCGAGTGCCAGTGAGTCGTTTTCAGGAGAGTCAAGGGGCAGATCTTTGCGCTGCTGGGGGCGGTCGAGAAATCCCATCGAGACGATCATCCTGAGTTGTCTGCGAACGGCATCGTCGATTCTCTCGATCGAGAGCGATCGATTGCGAAGTGCCTCTGTCACGCTTTCCTTGTTCACATGAAAATCCATGGGCATCTCAAGATCGAGCCCCTTGGCGACGGCCTCCACCGACTGAGTTGCCCACCAGTCCGACATCACCATCCCGGGAAACCCCCATTCCCCTTTGAGTACACCGTTCTGTAGCCTGTCATTGGCGGTGCTTGGAAAGCCATTCAGACGATTGTAGGCCGACATTACAGACCAGACGCCCCCTTCCTTAACGGCCCATTGAAAAGGCTGAAGATAGATCTCACGAAGAGTCTGCTCATCCATCACGGCCTCGATCTCCATACGCCTCCATTCCTCGTCATTTCCGACGAAATGCTTCACCGTGGCGGCCACCCCCTGACTTTGGAGCCCCCTGATCCAATTGGCGGCGATGATGCCTGTGAGAAAGGGGTCTTCCCCATAGTATTCAAAGTTCCGGCCATTGAGCGGAATGCGCGCGATATTCACTCCCGGCCCAAGTTGAATGTGAATGCCGCGTGCGCGTGCTTCACGGCCAAGGGCCTCCCCGTAAAGGTACGCCAGATGCGTATCCCAAGTGGCGGCAAGGGCGATGCCACTTGGGAAAGAGCAGGCCGGACCATGGGCGCGAATGCCCTGTGGTCCGTCGGCCATGATCAGCTTGGGGATTCCAAGTCTGGGGATGCCAATTGTGGACATTCCGTCAAAACTGTCACCCGCCAGTAGTCTTATCTTCTCTTCGAGTGTGAGCTTTGAGAGAAGTCTCTCCACGCGGTTCTCCACAACTGAGGATGGTTGCATGGAGGGGTAGGGGGATGCTGCATGCAGTGGAACCGTCAGGGTGACGAAAAGTAAGGGGAGTAAACTCCTGAAAGCGATCATCAGGTTGAGGAATTCCGTTCTATCTAAACCTCAGTACTGGAGTCCGTCGAACGATTTTACCTGATCCAGAATCACTTCGGCGATCATCGGATCAGTGCCGATAGCGCTGCCGTAGTAGAGATTTTTACCGTGCAGGTGATGGGGATTGTGCTTAAAAACCTCAGATTCACTAGCGGCCGGACCGAGTTCTTCGCGCATGCCGAGTAGGACGGGAATATCCTGATAGCTGTGCAATCCATCACTGATAAAGAAGGGGAGGACGACAACATTCTGTTGCGAGGTGATGTCTGCCCAGTTGCTCACGAGCGGTACATCCTCCATTGGTTCCATCGTACAGGGGAGCACCTCGGCATAGATGCCGAGGACGGCAATCAGAGAGGACTGGAGTTTGACCGCATCGGAGGATTGACGATGGAGATTTGTGCCGTGCCCGACAAGGAGAAGGCTTGTTTCAGAGGGAAGGATGTCCTGAGCTGTTTCCGCCGCTCTCTTGAGTAGCACGGAAGTCATCGAGGGGTGACTCCCGACCGGTTTGCAGTAGTAAATCAGTTTCTCCTCGTGTCGCGTGATGGGACCATCCAAGGCCAATTCGCGAGGAATGACTGTCTGGGTGAAGTAACCCTCGCTGATGAAATTCGGCACAATGAAAATCTCCCGCGATTCAAGTTCCTTTAGCGCATCGTGGAGATGAGGTTCTTCCTTCCAGAAACAGCAGCGCACCTCGTTGAAGACTCCTTTCGTGTGGATCACCTCGGCCAGTCGCCTCGTCGGTGCGCTGGAGTCAGGATTAGTGGTGGAGCCGTGGCCGATCAGAATGAGAGTTGTGCCGGAAAGCCGATTCATTGTTGATGTATTAAAACAGTTCCGCCAGCGCATCCCGGATGGCGGGTTGGAGTGCCCTGGGGCCTTCACCGCCGAGGCGTTCGTCGACTTCCTCCAGAATTCTGATGTGGGCGATGACTTCCTTGCGTTCGTAGGGGCCTCCTGCCGCTTCGCAGAAATGGGTGCGGCAGCCAAAGGGCCTTCCCGCATAGATCACACATCTGGAAGTGTAGGGATGGAGAAGAGGACAGGCTCCGTCGGCTCTCTCAGGAAGTTTCGTTCGACCGGCAGCGCGGAGAGCCTTTGCGGCAACAACTGCCTCCCCCTTCGTCAGCATCGGTGTCTTGCCCGTGATCTGGAAGCGACAGCATTCGGTCTGGAGTGTGCAGTTTCGCTCGGGAGGATTGGCGGAGAGATCCTCATAGACTTTCTTCACAATGCGGGCCGTCTCGATCATTTCCACGTGGGGGTCTTTGCTGCTGGAGAGAGGATTTCGTCGGCGCATGGAAATTGAATGGTGGCAAATTGGAGAAGTACGATCAGAAGGAGATCCCAGCAGCATGAGCGCTGGCCCAGGCCCATTGAAAGTTATAACCGCCGAGCCAACCGGTGACATCCACCACTTCGCCGATGAAGTAAAGACCGGGGACTCTGCGGGATTCCATCGTTTTGGAGGAGAGTTCGCTGGTATCGACTCCACCGAGCGTGACTTCAGCCTTGGGATAGCCCTCAGTGCCCGAAAAAGATTGAGGCCAGGAGTGAAGGGAGAAAAGGAGATTGGTAATCTCGGGTTTGGAGTGCTGAGCCAGTGGTTTTTCGAGGGCGTGCCGTGCGCACCAGGCCTCGGCAAAACGGCGAGGCCAGAAGCGAGAGAGAACCTGCAAGGGGGTGGAACCAGTGCGCTGGGCAGCAGAGAAGGTGGCGATCTGTTCTTTGGTTGGGAGGAGATCAAAGCACAAAGTTTCCCGATCATCCCAGAATGAGGAAATCTGAAGAATCGCCGGACCACTTACTCCACGATGGGTGAAGAGCATCGCCTCCTCAAACGATGCCCCAGCGTGCGTGACCCGGACGGGAAGTGCTACTCCGGCCAGGGATTCGTAGAAAGTGCGTTCAAGGGCTTGGTAGGTGAGGGGAACGAGTCCGGGACGGAGAGGCGTTACCCTCATGCCGAACTGCTCGGCAATTCCGTAGCCGAAGCCCGTCGCGCCAAGCTTTGCAAAGGAAAGGCCTCCTGTTGCGATGACGAGGGCCAAGCCTGTAAAATTGCCACGGGTCGTTTCAATTTCAAAACGGTCATTTTTTCCGATCCGATTGACGCGGCAGTCGCAGAGAATGCTGACTCCCGCCTCGGCGCATTCTTCCAAAAGCATTGTGATGATATGTCGCGAACTCCCGTCACAGAATTGCTGCCCAAGTTTCTTCTCGTGGTAGCCAATTCCATGCTTCTCGACAAAGTCGATAAAATCCCAAGGGGTGAAGCGTGCGAGGGCCGATTTGCAAAAGTCGTGGTTGTCTGAGATGTAGTTGCCGGCACCGGCATGGATATTGGTGAAATTGCAACGGCCTCCACCGGAGATCTCAATCTTCTTTCCGACGCGCTCATTCTGCTCCAGAAGCAGGACGCGTTTGCCCCTTCGTCCCGCCATCATGGCGCAGAACATCCCGGCGGCACCGCCACCGATTATCACGACATCATACTGTTCCGGTTCATGAACCATACCTATGAATCGCATTGTCAGCCGCTAAGTGACAATCCAATCAGAGAATTCTTTTCCCCCCTTAAAGGGTGACGGCAGGCCCTTCCCAAGGTACTCTCATGAAATTCCATGGAAAAACAACGATTCGACGGTCTAGGCCTCTCACCCGAAATTCTCAAAGCGGTTGCACAACTCGGCTTTGAGGAAGCCACTCCAATCCAGTCGGCGGCCATCCCCGTGCTGCTTGCCGGTGGCGATCTCGTCGGTCAGTCTCAGACCGGTTCGGGAAAGACGGCCGCCTTTGCCATTCCTGCGATTGAAAAGGTCGATCCGCATAGCAAGGCCGTCCAAGTGCTCATCATGTGTCCAACCCGTGAACTGGCTGAACAGGTCGCCAACGAGGTGCATCAACTCACCGCCTTCAAGCGTTCGATTCATTCCGTTCCGATCTATGGTGGGGCCTCCTACGACCGCCAGCTTTTTGAGCTCAAAAAAGGGGTGCAGATCGTCATCGGCACACCGGGACGCATCATCGACCATCTGGAGCGTGGCACTCTGAAGCTTGACCAACTGAAGGTGGCCATCCTCGACGAGGCAGACCGGATGCTCGATATGGGTTTCCGCGATGACATCCAGAAAATTCTGGATGCCACGCCGCAGGAACGACAGACCGTCTTTTTCTCTGCCACACTTTCCGGTCCGATCCGTCAGCTCATCAACCGCTATTCGAATAATCCGCAGACAGTCGCCATCGAACGCAAGGATGTCGCGGCCCCCGCGATCGACCAGTGGTTTTACGAGATTCCCCCCCGTGGCAAGACTCAGTCACTGATCCGCCTCGTCGATTATCATGGCTTCAAGCTCGGTATTATCTTCTGCAACACGCAGCGGATGGTTGATGAACTTGCCGATGCTCTGCTTGCGCAGGGATTCTCCGCGGATCGTCTGCACGGTGGTATTACGCAGGCCCAGCGCACGCGGGTGATGAACAAATTCAAAAACTCGGAATTCGAATTTCTCGTCGCCACCGATGTCGCCGCGCGCGGCATTGATGTCGAAGATCTCGAGATCGTGATCAATTACGATCTCCCACACGATCCCGAGGATTATGTCCACCGCATCGGACGCACCGGACGAGCCGGTCGTAAGGGCATGTCCGCTACCTTCGTGAGCGGTCGCGATATTTACAAGATCCAGTATCTGGAAAAATTCACCCATTCCCGTATCCGCAAGGGAACAATTCCCACGCCTGGTGAGGTCGAGGGGCGACGCTCCGAATTAATGCTGGAGAAAGTGCGCGATCTTCTCACCTCTGGAAAATTCAGCGACCAGATGCAGTTCACCGACCGCCTGATGGAGGAGGGATTCCAGGCGACCGAAGTCTGCTCGGCCCTTTTTTCGATCCTGCTCGGACAGGATGCCACAGGTGGAGACCAGCAGCAGTTGCCTCAGACGGTCAAGCAATTGCCCAGGGATGAAGATCGCAACTATGAGCGGGAGCGTGATGCAGGATTTGATCGGCCCCGTTTTGCCAATAAGAAATCCTTTCTTGATAAGGGGCCTGCCGGTGCGGTGAAGCCTGCCTTCAAAAAAGGCGTTAAGAAAAACTTCAAAGGGCCCCGATAGCGAAAAAAAGCGGGCGGATGTTCTGGAGGTTTCCGTAATGTCCATCTCAAGCACCAGTCTCGGTAAAATAATTGTCATCGCATTCAGTGCGGTTGCTTTGCTCCCCTGCGGATCTCTTCGAGCAGAGGTGATACTTCCTTCAATTTTCTGTGATCACATGGTTCTGCAGCATGGAGCGACGCTTCCCGTCTGGGGAAAAGCCTCGCCCGGAGAGGTGCTCACCGTTTCCATCCTGGGTCATAGTGCCAGGACCATTGCGGCACCCGACGGTAATTGGCAAGTCACACTTCCTCCTCTCGTCGCTTCTCCGATTCCCCAACATTTTATCGTCCAGGGGAATAATCGCATTGAAATCCAGGATGTGTTGATCGGTGATGTCTGGATCTGTGCAGGCGATTCTAATATGGAATATCCCCTTTCCGAATCAACCGGGGGAAGGGATACGCAGGGTGAGCCTTCCGACCATAACCTGAGATTTTTTTATACTCCGAAAAGCCTCTCCGAAGATCCCAGTCGTTCCACCCGTGGACGATGGATGACATCTTCCACTCAGAATTCACCAAGCTTCTCCGCTGTGGGATATTTCTTTGCCAGGGATCTCAGGAGTTCACAACGCCTTCCGATTGGGATCATCCAATGCACTGAGGACGAATCTCCAGCCCAGGTGTGGGTGAGTCATGGAGGGCTTTCCAAGAAACCATCTTTCTCGGAGTATTTGACGGAAAGGGTGTCGCAAACAGCAGATCAGAAGACTCCCTCGTCACTTTTCAACCGATTGGTGTTTCCCTTAATTCCTTATGCCATCACCGGTGTGATCTGGTATCAGGGCGAGTCCAATGAAGGTTTTGCGTCTCTGGAATACCGTCGTCTGTTTCCACGTCTAATCAGGGATTGGCGGGAACATTGGAAACAAGGCCCCTTCCCGTTTTTCTTTGTGCTGGCAGCAGGATTTGGTGATCAGGATGGTCCTGTAGTGGAATCCTTCAATGGTGATGGCCATCAACCGCGTCGGGCGCTGCCTTGGCTTCGTGAAGGGCAGTCCTGCGCATTGATTCTCCCAAATACCGGAATGGCAGATGCCACCGATCTTGGGATGCCCGATGAGCACCAACCTCCCGACAAGCTTGATGTCGGACGACGACTGGCTCTGCTCGCAAGAAAAAGGGTCTATGGTGAGCCTGTTGTCGATTCGGGGCCACGGTATTGCTGTATGTCGCGCGAAGGAGCCAAAATCAGGATGAGGTTTCAGGATGTCGGTGGAGGCCTGATTCTTGGGGCCACACCCTTTCAGGGTGATGATAGCAGGGCGATGCCTCAAACAAAACCAACGGGCTTTGCCGTTGCCGGTAAGGACGGGAAGTGGTATGCGGCGACAGCACTGATTGATGGCAGCAGTATCCTTCTCTCTTCTGATGCCGTGCAACATCCCATGGAGGCAAGATACAACTGGAGCGGATATCCTAGAGGAAATCTTTATAACAAGGATGGGTTACCTGCGGCACCGTTTAGGACAGACACAGTCCAGCCATAGGGTCGATAAAAGCGAAGTTGGGAAATTCCTTCTGGGGGTGGAATTCTCCGGTATTGGCAGGAACCTCCTCATCTGTCAGAAACGACTGGTGAGAATATTATCCCTTCTCCTTATTCCTCTTCTGACATCCGGTCTGCTTCAGGCTGCAGGTGGAGGTAAGGGTAATGTGACGACTCCTTCTCCTGAACCTGATCAGGAGATGATCAACAAGCCGCTTTCTCAAGCCGCTCTTAAGGGGACGCCCAAGTCCATCTTTCAACGGGTTATCCAGGCGCGACTTTTTCACTCCGGAATATGGACCCTTACGGGTACTTCACAGACTCCTGTCACCGTGGCCCGCACGCTGGCTTCGCTTCAACCTACATTTCTTGCAGGGATACTCCGTCTGCCCGATCACGGCGAGATCTCCGAGGCCGAAGTGGAGGGGTTCAGTGTCGTCCGCAAGGCTGTTCTCGCCACCAGCAAAAACTGTCGCTTTGATGTTTTGATCAATGCGGGGATTGATCATTCATCTGAGGTTTTTGTGGCACGGATGAAGGAGTTTTCCGCGCGGCTCCATCCCGATTCCTGGACTTTCTATGTGCCGCCGGAAACAAGGTCGATTTCTCCGGAAATCTTTGAACATGGTATTGCCCAGGCTCATGCCGAGGGTCAGATGGTCGGGTATGACGGCCCCCTGTCACTCATTCCGGAAGGCGTTGATTTTATCATACTTCGTGCATGGGATTTTAGGATTAACCGGCAGCAGCTCGATCTGCTTCGTGCGAAACAGCGCATCCCCCTGATTGTCGAACTTCCTACCACCTTTGGAACAAAAGATTACCCGGAGGTTGTCTCCTATGTCGGGGAGATGGATACGAAAGACCGCGTCACTCTCATTACCGAGCTTGCAGAGAATCAGTCATCCTGGGGCTACCGGTTTTCCTATCCGATTTTTTATCCACTCTATCCGGCCCGACATGCTTTTGATGCCACCAAAGACAACATACTTTTGGTATCGATCCGGGCTTTGATAGCCAAGTTTAACTAGAAAAGAGACACCATGAAAATGATTCCCGCCACCTGTCTGATTCTTACCCTCGTTCCCGTGGGCATGGCCCAGAGTTCCAGATCCACCAATGTCGTGACAGCTGCCGGAACCCTCAAGGATCTTACGACACCTCCTTCCTACTACCAGCAACTCCGCAACATAGAGAAGGATCAGACTGACCGGATCATCAACGAAAAGATCAAAAAATACATGGAGGCCCCCAAAAAAGAGCGCAAGGCCCGCGAGGCTCAGGGCAAACTAGAGAGTCTTCAGGCGGAGGAGCTGGCACTTGAGAGAAAGAAGGCCGAGTTGGAAAAACTCGAGGAAAAAGACCAGCTCCAGCAGCAGTTACTCGCCAAATACCTCAAGAGAATCCAGGAGGAGAGTGTCGCAACGAATAAAACCGCTTCAGATAAACTCCGTATTGTTGAATCTCCAAAACCCCCGACTGCGGCGCAACCTCGGCCTGTGCAGGAAGCGATGAAGATCGAGCCCCCCCAATGAACTTGTTTCATTGGTGATGGCAAGAGTTTTGCTTTCCATTGATGCCTATCAGGAACATCTTTTTACTCATCAATATCCGAGATGATCACTGAATTCAATTTAGAGGATACCGAGTCCATCACGCCGTGCCATCACTACGAGTCTGAGAGCCGTATCAAACTTGATTCCATGGGGAATCCCCGCATTGTACTTCAATGCATTACTTGCGGAAAGAGAATGTCCAAGGACATCTCCACGGAAAATTTCACCCCCGCCCAGTTGGATGCCATGCCCAGATGGGATGCCCAACTTCAGAAAAAATTCTACGCACTTGCGGGGATTGCATGGTACGAACAAAAAAAAGCAAACGATGGAGCCTCTCTGCCAAAAGACAGCGAGGATTATCTGCTATCCGACAAGTGGAAGGGCATCTGCGACAAGGTAATGGCTCGTGCCAAAATGACCTGTGAAGGGTGCGGATCAAAACCTGCTGTGCAGGTTCACCATTTGACCTATAGAAGGTTTGGCGATGAGATGCTTTTTGATTTGGTAGCAGTCTGTGAAGAGTGTCGTGGCAAGATCAATTCGCATACTGGCAATGCAGGGCCTGAACTTCATTAAACTCGCCGCCATGTTTAAGAAGGCGAAAAGAAGGGAGGCGCTAGTTGGAAACGCAAAGTCAGACTTGACGTATAAATAGTGTGGATTTTTGAAATAGGCGTTATTTTCGCCTTCACAAGAAAGTTGTGACAAGATTCGCGATTTTTGCTTTTATCACGAGAGAGGTAAGATTATGAAAAATCGTCTGACTCATAAAAAAAAGATGAAGCCCATCAGGGGGTCTGTTGAGGAGATCGATTTGAAATCGATGGTAGGGTTGCTTTACGGTCAGTTCACGCTTCAGCAAATCTCGGAGTACTATGATGATAAAGCTTACCGGGCCACAAAGAAGGCGTTTGAGAAGCGCAGACGGGTAGAGTAGACGAGACAAAGAAAACGGCAACTGGATTTAAAACACGATTAATCACTCTTGATTTATTCTTCTCTGCATTCTAAAAAAATATGATGCAATCAGGTGATCCATTATTCTTTGAAGAAACCGAGTGTCCAGGATTGGCTATTGATAGAGAGGGGATTGCCTCTTGCAAGTTTGAGGAGCAAGGAGAGCTGCCAGAAGATACGATGTGCAAAAAACTGAATATCCTAACCGGCAATCCTAATCCCAATGAGTTCCATCCTCGTTGTCCAAAAATTGACCCTCGTACTTAGGTTTTTAAGCCACTGACCTTTGACATGTTAATCTAGGAGGTCCCCGAAAGCCTTCACCGTGATCCCATTGATTTTATGGAATGCACGGTGAATCGTTACCTAAGAGGGCATCTAAAATATGATTTATTTAATGCTCAGAGCTGTGTCGATCTCAGTGATAGCATTGTCGACCATTTCGAGTGGCTTGCGTGCTAATTGAACCCTGACTTGTGTGAGGGTCACTCTGGCATCTTTTAATTGCTGGTCGGAAACTGTTTGGGCTTCATGTCCTCCGCCACTAGTGGGAGTAGAGGGATTGATACTGCCCCCAACTCTATAAATCGCTTCTTTTATCAAATTCATGGCACGGGCACGGTGGCCTTGGTAGTCATGATCTGCAGACTCAAGCTTTGCATAAGCTTGCTGCAGAAGGAAAGCGGATGTACTGCCGTGATTTAGGATAGCTGGACCTCTGTAAGGATTTGCAGAGGCGATAGATGGGAGCAGCATCGTAAAGAGCCCGAGCAGGAGGAATGTGAAGTATTTGTGGGGAGTTGATCGTGTTTTCATCAGCTGTATCAACACCCTCGCAATAAAAAAGTTTCGAAAAACTTTAACCTTTCATCCAATTGCGAGATCAATGTCTCGGAAAGATAAACTTATAAACAATCCGCTGAGGCCCTTATTGTCAGCCTCTACGGGTTTTTAAAGTGGTGGCGGGGGTAGGATTTGAACCTACGACCTTCAGGTTATGAGAATTTGATCGGTCAAAGACCTAAATCTCTTACACTGTGCATCTTGAGTATGTTGTGCATCCTGAGCACTCGACAGGCACATTTTGCCATTTCTACGGGCACAGTCAAGGCCGCGATTCTATAAGAATACTAGTTCTTCCATCTCTCGTAGGTTGCCAAACTGATCTACGTTCGAGGAACACGACAGTCCGTCTCCGCATTGTATCAAGAAGACAAGAATAGCATGCCTGCTGAATTAACTTGACGCGGGCTTAATTGTAAGCTTATGGTAGCTTACATGAAGGAAGATTTTGCAGCCACAATGGGACAACGACTGCGCGAACTGCGCGAAAGCGCCGGATTATCTCTTCGCGAGGTCGCGAGGGCTGCCAAGATTTCAGCACCTTTCCTCTCGGACGTTGAGCTCGGTCGTCGTTTCCCGACAAATGACACCTTAGCCCTGATCGCGCAAAAGCTGCGCGCCTCAGCCGATGATTTGAAGAAACACGACCACCGTGCGGCTCTGGCTGACATGAAGCGCATGGCCGAAGGTAGCCCCATCCTAGGTGCCGCATTGCGTTCCTTGGTAGATCAAGTCGAGTCCGGCAATATCACTATTAACGAGCTCGCCGCCAAACTCCGCCGAGTCAGCAAAAGCAAGTAAATGGCTTCGCGGATACCTTCTTCTACAGCGATGAGCATATCTGGTAAAAACAAAGGCTCCTTAAAGGAGGTTGAGCAGGGTGAACTCACACATGCTAATAAGACAAAAGTTCTCTACAGCATCGTCCATGGGTGGGATGCGCTGACATCGGTACAGTGCGATGCGGTATGGAAATCTGCCTGGCTTAAGCTGTTCGAGCAGATTCAAAGGGAGGAGCCTGATGAGACAAAACAAATTGAAATCCTCGAAAGTATCTCTACGGAAGACATGCACTGGCGATGGTTCGACAAGGCGATCGCATTCAGCTCCGACGAGTATGAGTGGTTCCATCTCCACGCTGATGGAAAACCGCAAGCCGCCTGTTTGATCTACCACCCGAGATCGAGCGCACTAGAAACGGGTGATATATTTTATGTAGAGTTTGTAGCGGTCGCTCCGTGGAATAGGACTTGCAAGATCCACCCACGCGAGTTCGTGGGCTTGGGGGAGATTATCCTGCGTGCGGCGCAACGATTTGCAGTTGTAGAGCTCAAGCTGCGCCCGGGCTTCGGCCTGCATTCCCTCCCTAAGGCTGAACCCTTCTATGAGAAGCTTAAGATGGTTAAAATTAACGATATGGCAAAGGACTCGATGAACTACTTCGAGCTTCCGCAGGTTCTCGCCGTTAAATTGATGGAGGCATGCTGCTGATGAAACCAGAGTCACAAGACCAAGGCTGGGCGGACTTTGAGCATACCACCCAAAGCAACCCGGTCGGCGCACAGGAACTGCTCGAACGTTACAGCGAGTTCAAGCGGTTCATAGCCGAGCTTCCGCGCAAGGAACTTGTCGAGCGCCGCTGGCTAGCGACTACGGATGATCTATCCCCACTTGCCACTATCTTCTTCGACTTACCGCACGCGAGCCAGCCGACGCTTTTCCGGAAATCTGCCAAGTCCGATGAGAAAATCTTAGGGGTTTGGTTGTCGCGCGCCCGTTCCGAAGCGGAGTATATAGCTATTACTCAGGATTTGCCCGCCTTCACGAAGCTAACACAGGGCGAACTGAGAGAGGTGGCCCTGAGAAGCGTTGATCCACAGGCTGCCCGACTGCTCCCAACCATTATCGCGAAGCTCGGGATCATCCTCGTCTATGTCCGCGCTCTGCCTGGCATGAAGGCAGATGGTGCGGTGTTCCATTTGAGTACAGGTCACCCAGTCATCGCTATGAGCTTGCGCTTTCCTAGACTTGATTACTTCTGGTTCACGCTTCTCCACGAACTCTCACATCTCGTCTTGCACAACGAAAAGCTCAAAGAGCCGGTGTTTTTTGACATCGAGGCTGATGAGAGCGATAAATACGAAAAAGCTGCCAACCGCCTCGCCAAAGATTCGATTGTGCATCGTGAGTCTTGGCGCAATTGTGCGCCAAAATATGATACTAGCGATAATGCCGTGTACGCATACGCTGCCGAGCAGGGGGTTCATCCAAGTCTTATCGCAGGTCTTCTCCGGAAAGAGTCCGGAAACTACAAGCGCTATAGCTCGATAATCAATGAACACGATGTCCGCGAACTAATTTTCCAACCATGATCCGTTACGTTCCATTTCTGAAGGCCAAACGCGGCGAACGCAATGCTATAGGGGATTTGTCTCCAGAAGTTAAGGAGGCAATTTGTCCGTTCTTTGATTTTCCACGAAAAATCCCAGACCACACTGCTGCAAGTTATGCTACGATCTGTCGCGAAATCGCTAAAAGCCTTAAAAAACATTGGGGTACAGACGCGGAGTTTTACTTCGACGATTATGATGTTGCCCCCCAAACATTGGAAGTGGATGGAGAGCACCAATACGCCTATGTGCTCAAAGCATTAAACGAACTTAAGGTTATACCCGTTGTGGGCCTCGACCGAATACCACATAACGCCGCAGTATCCAGCCTCAAGCGCAACGGCGAAATCGACTCTACCATTGTGGTGTTCCGTGCAGAACAAAGTGATTTTGAGGATTTCGATGCCGACCAAATTGACTACGAAATGGTAAATGTATTCAAACAGTTTGAGGCGATTGACCTAGTCCTTGACTGTCGTGTTTGCGTTGGACTGGATATTTCTATGGCCGCGCAGCAAATTGCAGTTTTCTCACAGAAGTTCTGCAGTGTTTATCCTGTCCGCCGCATAATTGTTTCTGGATCAAGTATCCCACCTACAATCCGTGATATCTTGGGTACAGACGATCATGTCATATTGCCACGCCGGGAATTTGAAATTATTGCCAAGGCTCGTGGTCTTGTTAACAGGGATTTGGTCGTAGGCGATTATGCCATAGTCAGCCCTTTTTTCTCTGAGAAGAACATTGACCCAATGCTTTTCCAGAAAATTACTGCTCCACGGCTGATTTATTCTTTCGATCACTCCCATTACATTGCTAGAGGGATCTCGTTGGCACTAGGTGGACACGAGCAATATGCTGGCCTGACATCGGAACTTTGTGAGAAAGAATTCTTTCGTACAGGGTATTCAACCGGCGAGGAATATTTCTACGAGAAAAGCCAACGTATTGGGAAAAACGCCAACAATGGCTCAGTGGTGAGGCCCTCCGTCGTCGCCCACATCACTTACATGGCGCTCGAATCAAAGTTCTGAGTCCCCTGGCGGCGACTGAGTAGTAAATCACAGATGCTCATGCTGAGATCGAGTTCATGTCGCGTATCTGCAATCAACTGTGCTAACAGCCTGCGCGGCTTGCGCTCCGCGCCCGGCTCAGACACCAGCTCCAGCATCTCGCTCTTCCAGAGTGTCATTGCCGCTGACTGTTTCTCGAAATTGGGATTTAACCTTGCCGCTCGGACATGACGGAATCGCACGCACTCGCCATCGCCGACCGCCACCAAGATTCCCCAGTACTGCGGGGCTAGCTCCCAAGCTCGCCGGATATTGCACTCGGTCGTGACTAGTGTGATACGCCGAAATGCTGTATTATAGTAGGGACCCTGCACCAAAATCCGTTCGATCCTGTCAGTTGCACCCTTGATCTCGTAGCAATGAGCCTCCAAATGCAAAGTGACGACATCGGCGATCGCTCTACCGTTGTTCACATGGAGTTCTTGGAGCACTGCTCTTGGACGGCTCTTTTGCCTTGCCAGCTTACGCAATAGAGCCTCGCGAATAGAGGCGTCATTAAGGATCATCATTTTGAAGACATGATATCGATGAGTTTACCGCGGCCAAAGCTTATCGTGGAACTTCTCAACCTCATGCCTTAGAGTAAAGTTCGGCACTGAGGTCTGCAAACTGTTTAGATTTCTCCGTGACGCCTTTTTTCTCAGCATTGCGGCGAACAATCTCAGATTTCTTACTCGAACAGAAGTGTGTATTCTTCGCTCCTTGGCACGGAAGCGATTTACGCTTACGTTGGCCTGAGGCAGTGAATCTTGTTTTGGCATCTGGACGAAATTTACCGTTTAATCAACCATTAAGCCAGTGTCGAGGCCGATGGAAATTCAGCAGATTTACTGATAGAGGCTTATCTTATCATCCAGTAAGAAAACTCATATTCAGTAAATATCTATTGTATTTTTATCGAGATGATGTATTCTTATCGCAGAATGAAAGAGTTGAATGTCAGTAAGAATCAGTCCATTCGCTATGAGAATGAATTAATCCGGCACTTTCGTGAGCTGCTGCCGGAGGATCCCGATTTGCACTGGAGGATTGTTTCCGAAGGGAATGATGGCCGCCCGCAAACTCTTGAACTTACATTGGATGGCATTCAGTTTCGATGCACTCCCATTTATGAATTGAAACCCAGCTTGGCATGGCTGGAGGGACTGCATCCCAAACAAGACTCCCCGCTCTTACTCGTCACTCCTGAGTTGACCCGTCGCATATTGGAATGTTGCAAGACTCGTGGAATCTCGGCCATCGACCTCAATGGGCGTACCTGGCTCCGGGCACCCAGCTTACTTGTGGACAGACGGTCACTGCCAGGCAGGAATTTTCGGTATGAGCTAGAACCACGCAATGTTTATGTGGGAAAGAGCGCCCGAATCATCCGTGGACTCCTTACCGACTTCGACCGTAACTGGAATCAAACCGAGTTGGTCCATCGCACCAATGCCAGTTCCGGACTTGTTTCCCGCATCGTTCAATACCTCATCAGTCAGGGATACTTGGAAAAAACCAGTCCCCGTGAGTTTCGTTTGCGTGACCATCTGGCACTCTTGGACGATTGGGCGAAAGCGGATCATTTTGTAAAACGGACCTGCACCCAGCAGTATGCCGGCTATTTCGGCTCACCGGTCGCTCTTGCCCAGTTACTCCAGGAGTGGGCGCAGCGAGAATCCGTTTCCATCTCCTTCACTCAGTGGATTGCTGCCTGGATACGCCATCCCTACACTGAGCCAGTGATCACATCCGCCTATGTCTCCCGACTTCCGGAGAGTAGCACCTTGGAAGCGCTGGGCCTGCGTCCAGTATCAGAGGGAGGAAAACTCTGGCTGCATCTGCCCGATGACGAGGGGCTATTTACCGAAACACAGTCACGCGATGAGTTAACCCTGGCCACAGACGCGCAAATCTACATCGATCTCCAATCCACAGGTCTTCGCGGACCAGACGCAGCAGCAGCCCTTCGGGAGTGGGGCGGATTTTGCCGGCTATGAAATACGACACCTACAGTGCCTATGACCCGCGGCACACCGGGCTGGCGGAAAGCGCATTCCTGACAGTATGGGCTGGATTGGGTTCTTGGTATGATGATCTGGTGCTCATCGGGGGACTGGTGCCGAAGTATCTCTGCGGCGATCACACCATTCAGCGCACCCTGCCGCGTCCTGCTTCGCTGGATGTCGATCTAGGAATTGCCCTCGCTGCCGATAGGGGACAATACAGTAATCTTTGCTGGGATCTTCAGGCACAGGGATTTAAGGCGAGTGATAAGCACGCCGCTCGCTTCGAGAAAGAGATAGAAGGCTTCACGGTCTTCGTGGATTTTCTGGTGGAGAAATCCACCCTCGCATCCGGCACCGCCCAAGTTGCCGACATCACCGCATGCATCATGCCTGGTGTCGATCGTGCCCTTGCCACTGCGCGTACGGTCACCATCTCAGGCATTGATTTGCATGGTGCCCAGCAAAATCTCACCGCCCGTGTTTGTGAAGTAGGCCCCTTCCTTGCGCTCAAGCTGCGAGCCTTCGCAGATCGCCAGCAACCCAAAGATGCTTTCGACATTCTTTATACCATCCTGCACTACGATGGTGGCACTGACGCCGCGATAGCGGCTTTCGCGGAGGAAGTGCGAGTTGAAAATCCTGCCTGCCCGGATGCCCTAAGAACATTGACCGAGCACTTCGGTGATGAAAATG
>JBAXTN010000050.1:0-16418 GCA_037130175.1 bacterium
GTGTCATGGGCAGCGAGTATGGGGAGTCCTGCAGCACGACTCGCATTGGGCATGGTGCACGCACCATTGGTTCCTTGGATGGGCAGAAAGTAGAGACCGGGATGTGTGTAATTATTGGCAGCATTCGTATTCATCGACACGACAAAATGCTGAATCTGTACGCCACCAGCATTTTTATAAAAATTCGGAGGTGTGGGGGGGGATTTCGTGTACCATGTAACTGCAGCGCCAGGCGTATTTACGATCATCGCATTAGTCGCAGCGTTTCCGTTATAGCTGGGATAGGCCCTGGTCTGCGCCCCTCCGGAATTTGTCATGCTGTTATTTCCATTCACTGAAGAAAGCTCAAAAATCGGGTAGATGGAGGTTATATCAGAAGCATTAGTTATCGCCTTGCGATTGCCGGTAAGAGAACCGGCAGGATTGTTATCGGCAAGAATCGCCCATCCAGCAGCATTGGTGATCTGAGGAATATTGGTGGAAGAGGGGGGACAGGTCCAAGGGTGCAAGGGATTGGCATGGGCAACTGCCTTTCCGGCAAGCACGACATCGATGAGGGGGCCGTTTGCATAAGTTATGAGACTTGTACCGATACCCGTAGTATACGGAACGTTGGTAACGATGGAACTACTGGCTCCGTTATTTGTACTGATGATATTTCCCAGCGTATCGTAGACTATAGGATATCCATTGGTAGTGCACATGAAGGGTGGCTGGTTTGCAGCCCTAGCAACAAACCACAGAGTCCCCGCCCTGATGGTCGGAAACCGTCCCATCCCTCGTGTTGCTACTCCATCCGGGTTCATTATATTGATGGGAACCACCTGACCACTTCCCGGAGAAAGTGTTATTCCCGTTCCGCTAGCGGTCGGAGGTACTGTATAGGAAAATGGGAAGGTATATCCCGTGAGGGGATAGGTAGCCGTGAAGGAATCGCATAGATTGATACAGCTGCGGATGTAATCAAAGAGCAGTGTGCAGATCTGGTCCGTCTGGATGGCCGTCCATTTTACAGCAGCAAAAGCCCCCCCTTTGAATCCTGGAACCGGCTGATTCATCAGCAGTCTCAGATAGTTATAGACGATCTGATTGCGCGGCGTATTGGAGAAATCATTGTCACCCGAAGAGGCATCGAAGCGTGTGAAGTAGTAGGCATTCCCCCCAAGGGTGGAGCAGAAGGCAATGAGCTGATCTTTGATGGTTCGCGTACTGCCTGCAACGGAGGCGGGATTGACGGTCATTTTTCTGGTATCTGGTACAGGCCACATGCAAATCTTAGGGAGATTGAGAGGATTGACCTCTGGCGCACGGCTCTCTGCCGTGAGGAAGAATTTCAGTCTGGCAACGGTATCTGCACTGAATCCACCCTGATTTGTGGCCCTTGTGCTCAGGATCGGATTGGTCGGTGAAAAAAAGAACTCATCGACATTTGCATAGAGTCGGTTTGTCTGGAGAAGTAGTGCTGTTGCTAGCGCGGGATTCACCACCAGGCTCGTAATGCCACCCTTCGATCCACCCCAGCTGTAGCGGGGAGTGACATTAGTGAAGAGATTGGTCAGGTAAGTCGTAACCGGAGCACCTCCCGCATAGGCGGGGGTATTGTTAACGCCACCAAGATCGTAAACACTATTGTTGTTGGGCAACGGTGAAAGAAAGAGGTAGGGGCTGCTGAGACCCATGTAGCTCCAAAGGGCCGGACTCAAGCTGGTGGTGGCCGGATGGCCGGGATACCGGTTGTATTCCCCGCCGGCGGGGGGATAGAGCGAAAATGCATGATCAGCCGAAGTCGAAAAACTGGGGGTCGCCCAGAAGGAGCCCTCGCTGGCGGTATTGATATTGAGCTTGCAGGTCTCATCGTCGGTCCAGAAGGCGATGCGACCGACAATGGGATTGGCAGCCGTGGGGATTTTAGTCGAGAATGAATAGACATTCCCATTGACGGAGCTGGGTGTGGTCAGAGTGCCATCCTTAAGCATGTAGAGCCATCTCACGGGCATGGCTGCATCGTTCGACGAGTAGCCACTGAGCATGGGAATGCCGGTATTGATCTGGAATCCATCCACCAGCGGAGAACCGCCGGAAGTGTTGGTCATCGAGGGGTCGAGGATGGGGTAGTTCGTGACGATCTGTGCACTGGAACTGTTGCTCACCCTCACGGGGGCATTGAGGTCGGTATAGTATCCGGTCTGCGTGTACCATCCTGCGGGGGGAATATCATTGGTCGGATTATTACCGACCGTGTCCACCATGGTCGTGGAACTGTAGAGCTTGTATGTAGCAACGCTGGCGGCATTTGTATCATAGGTGCGGATAGCCCCTGGCTGGGAGGCCCAGCAGACAGGAGATGCCGTATTGATAGATCCATCGGCGTTACGGGCGAAACCAGCCGTGGCATCACGGATCTGGGAAATCGTGAACTGCACGGCAGCATCAGCAAGACCACGGGTCGTCACTGCAGAAGCCGAAGCGGATGTACTGGCTGATTCCGAGGAGACACTGGAGAGGAAGGCCACCGTGATCCCTGTAAGGATAATCAGAAAGGCAAGGACAATGATGAGAGCCGCCCCCTGAACATTCCGATTGTTTCGCCGATGCACGTCCGGCAGGCCTCTCTCAGGTATAGGCTCAGAAGAGGCAGCTACTGATTTAGAAAGTGGTGACATGGGGGTAATGTCTAGTTGGTTTGGGAACCGCTCCACTTGGCGCCCTTAATCATAACATCTGTCGTGAAGACGCGATAGTTGATTTTGGCGTTATTCAGGGCCGAGGTGACAGTACCAAGATCATTGGTGAATTGGGTCGCATCAGTAAAAAGTCCCGCATAAGTGTTGGTGATGTTCTGTACAGCGGTTGGAAATCGGATGACGGACTGTTCGTCGACAGCGATGAGTGTCACCTGAACCACCGGAGGAAGCTGGTTATGCGAGTTCAGGTTTGGGTCAATAGGAACAGTTGCATTCAGATTCGTGGCAGAATTGTAAACATAGGTAGGAGCCAGTGATGCCGTGGTATAATTTGATCCCAAAGCATTCCACTTGTTGATATCAGCCGGAGAGAGTTTCGGCAGAAGAATCAGGGCGATGACATTTTCGGCAAGTACATGCGCAGGACGACTCGCATACGACTGCATCATGGAGTTGCCTATCCAGTCGATGTTGGTATAGGCACGATTTGCCGAGGTATAGTTGTAGATGGAGAGGCTTTCTGTGGGTTCCATCAACTCCATGAGTCGGTAACGGTTTCTTGGATTTGGAGATAGAAAGGAGGGTCTGTTATTCGCATCGCTTGCATACTCGATGAAGTATCCCCATGTATTGAGGGCATTTTGAAGGAGTGCATTTCCAGTATTGGTGGTAAATCCATTAGGTGCCTGAAAAAAGACTGACATGGTGGGATTTGTGCTCGGAAGCGACAGTCCACCCAAAATGGTGGCGGTGGGACCGGAGAGAAACCGGAGCTCCGACTGGCGCATGTAGGCGGTCGGTTTTGCGGGGTTGTCGTAGTCCAGATAGGTCTTGAGCGTCGCCTGCCCAAGACGGCGCGTAATCGAATCAAAGGCATCACGCGCCTCTCTGAACTGCTCGATTTTAGCCGTGGTGCTCTTCCATGTTTTGGAAGTCTGTGAAACCATGTTAATCATCAGGATCACGATAATTGAGAGAATCGCGGCAGCGAGGAGCAGCTCAATAATCGTAAATCCATCCGGAAATGTCGCAGTGGAGCGCTTGCAACCCAAGGCTGCTCCCACCTCAACAATAAGCCGCGATCTTTTCGTTTTCATTTATTGCGGCCTATCAGCGAGCTGAAGGTCAGTGTTGATCGATTCGTGGAAGCGAAGATCTTGTTCGTGGGCAAACTGCCCCCCGGATTATTGGCAACCATGATGGTCACAGTAACTAAATTGGTAGAAGTATAACTTGTGACAGCATTGGTGGCCAAGGAGACCTGAACCCAATAAATACAATGGGAATCATTTGAATTTATAAGTTCAGCCCCCTGCTCGTCAAAGTAACGGTTTGTCGTTTGCAATGAGCTGAAGTCGGCAACCTGCATATCACTGAAAACCCGCTGGGCAATTTGCGTTCCCACTGCGGTGTTCATCGATTTATTAAAGGTCGAAAGTCCCACGGGCAGAAGTCCCATGATTGTCACGAGCGCAAAGGCAGCAACCCCCACAGCCATCACAACTTCAATGAGACTGAATCCGTCCACCTCTCGAAGTTGCAAGTCTGGGCCCCTCTTGAACATTGAGAAAGAGGGGCTATCTGATTGTCGTGTCATAGTGGGGGATGTAAGAAATAATTCAATATGACTTACCTGAGCCAATCTATATCGGTTTGATGGCTTTCTCAAGAAGTGAAAGCCGTTTTTAAGAGATTTTTTCTTACCAACTAACTTTACATAAAATCACATTACTTCTTTAGAGAGACCACTTCTCCCCCATTGCGCGAAAGTGAGACCGCGGTGCGGCCATCATCCCTTGGCTTGAAGGTAACCTGATCGGTGTTGGATCCGGCCTTCAGTGTCATGATATTACCGGCTTCGTTCCAGATTGTTTCGGGGATGGGATCACCCTGTCGCGTGGGGTAAAGTAGAATCTTAAAGTCGGGGGCCACGGCTCGGCTGGCAATAACGAGCCTTTTATCAAGTCCGAAGCTGCGCGATCCAGAGAGTCCTCCTTTGCCATCTGGGACGATGGTATCCTTTCTCTCAAATGTCTCGAGACGGAACGAAGGCTTGCTCGTGTAGTCCTTCACCTTGGCGGGGACATTCGCATTGAGAACCCTGACCAGCAGGAGTCGATCACCTTTCTTCGGTTTTGGTTGACCATTGGCATCGCGGTTGACCGTGGCATCGCAGAGAAGGATGTCATTGTCCTTGATCGAGACGATGTCGGTATTCTCACCCGTCTGCATGACCCACTCGTAGAGATGCTCCGCTGCTGTCTTGCCTCCATCCTTCTGGATGTCATCAATCACCATGCTGTAAGGATGCTCTCCCCGGGCAAAAACAAGGGTTCGGAAGGCTTTCTTGACGGGATTGAAGGGGAGTCTAACTGGCCAGCTATCCTCATCCCACATGCGTGGATCACCCTTGTCGAATCCCTTCCAATGAGCCACCACGGAAGGGCGGGTGTCGCGTTCAAAAGGTCCCGGACCATAGTTTTTGGCAAATTTCTCATTAGCCGCCTTGTAGGACTCCCATCGTGGAAACTGATAGCGGATCTTCATCTTGGGATCACCCGTGATCGCTTGCTTAGGCCACCACCAGTCGTAGGCATCTTTTGTATCGCAGGCGGCAATGAGGAAGTCAGGAGAATCGGCAAGTCCGAGCCAGTTGCCGGGACCGGGCCAGAATCCCTGCCCCCTACCATCGATCAGGATGCCGTTGTGGTGACGGGTCTCGGGGGAGCGGAAATTCTCCTTGGCCCAACGTCGTCCCATCGAGGAGAGGGTGAATCCGCCGCGGTCGGCGTGCTCATGACTGGAACCTACCGAATCGGTGCGGCACTCCATCTCGATAAAGGTTGCATTGGTATCCCACGACGAACGGGAATAGAGTGAACTGCGTGTGGGATCAAAGAATGTGAGAGGGGCCTGGAGCGAGGCTGCATCATTTGTTGATGATGAATCAGCAGCCCAGAGCATCGGTTCTATCATGTGCAACTTGTCTTTTAATGCATCCACACCGCCTGGGTGACGTGCTTTGCCAAGAAGGAAATCGACTGTCGGGTCGTTCGGATAGAAAGTCTTCCACATCAAAAGCGTAGGAAGCGAAGGGCCCG
Organism: bacterium; assembly: GCA_037130175.1. Classification (GTDB taxonomy): domain Bacteria; phylum Verrucomicrobiota; class Verrucomicrobiia; order Chthoniobacterales; family UBA6821; genus UBA6821. Next base: position 5,786 of record JBAXTN010000050.1, read on the forward strand.
TTACACCTCCATCACCATGACTTGTCCATTCTGCTCCGTTGGGCTCCATCGCAGCCAGATACCAATCGGGCATCGAACGATGGTGATCCTGCGTCAGGAAGTTTTCCCCTCGTCGGCTAGCTGCAACGAAAAAGGGATTGGCCCAGACCAGACCAAACTGGGTATAGCCGACCGCCTCTGTCGAAACTCCTTTGGGCGAGATGCCGTAGGTTAGGTAGTCGCGGGCGATCTCTGTCCCCATTTTGTAAACGCGGGGGTCGTATCCTTTCTCCCCCTCGATCGCCAGTGAGAGAAGAGGCTGTCCCAATCCTACAGCACACCAGTTCCAATTCCTGAAATGATGGGGAAGCCTAGCTCCCATCCAGAGCTTTCCTGCAGTGGCATCGGCAATGACAGATCTTACCGTATCACGCTGTTTCTCATCCATGAAGTTATAGGCAAAATCATAGGCATACCCGAGGTCATGGTAGGCCATGGCATCCCTCATTCCTTGGCCGGATCCTGAGGAACCTGTCTGGGGTCCAGTAATCTTGGCCCTCCAGACATCGTCGTTCATGGGTGCCTTGAGCGATGCATCGACGATCGGCTTGATCAACTCGGCATAGGTCGCAATCGCCGTCGCAACCTTTTTTCCACGATCCTGATCGCCGGTGAGCATCGCATCAAAAGCCTCCCAGACGATCGCCTCAAAAAACGGCTGGTAATGCCCGACTCCAGAAGGAAGTCCCTTGTGCTCCTTAATCAAATTTTTTGCGCCCTCAAGATCCCCGGCAGCCAGCTTGGCATAGAAATCACCACTCCAGTTGGACGGATTGTGCAACGCCTCTTTGAGCCGTTCCTGAAGATTCTCGTAGAGAGCGCGGCCTGTTGCCGTCTCCTTTAAGCGTATCCGAAGATCGGGCAACTGGTCAGGACTGATCAGGATGCGGGGATGGATGCTTGGGGGAGGAACCTTACCCAGCTTTGCGGCGTCGAATCCTTCGCCCCGTACCCCCACCGGCGAGGCTGGAGAGGGAGGATATGGATATTTCCCGTTGAGCACCTCATCAGCAGAGAGTTCACCGGGGAGATGAGCGGGGATGGCGGCATCCGTGGCATTGGTCTCTCCAGCGACAGCTAGGGAGGCGATAAGGAGAGGGAAGATCAGTACTGGGAGGTTCATTTTGCGCAATCGAAAATGTGAGTTCTTATGGAGTTTCAGGCAATCCCGAGGCAACGGATCTGGCAACGGCAGCAAGGAGGCGGGTGCCGTAATTGATTTCATCGAGCGAGACACGGGGAATGGAGGCATCTCCCCTCACCGCTCTGACAAAGGCCTCCCACTGATACCATCCGGCATACTCGCCGCCGGGAAGGATGAGTGTCTCCTCCGCATGATCGGGACGCGTGAGAATAAGTTCGGCATGATCGACATGCATCCGGCGATCAGCGGTGCGATAAATGCGACGGCGCACTGTTCCCTTCTCAAAATTGAGCGTCACATCATCCCTGTAAGGTTCTCCATCATGGATACAGAAAGAGGCGTAGACATTTGCGAGGCAGCCGTTCTCAAACTCTGCCGAGATCTGGGCATTGTCCGCGGTGGGACGGCCCGTGAAGAGGCGGGACTGCATCACCATCACCCGCTTGACCAATCCAAGCAGCGGAAAGAAATCATTCAGGAAATAAATCCCCAGACGGGTGATTGGCGCGGCCGGGCAGGATGCATCGTCGTCATACCATCCACCATCGGCCTGTTCGCGGTAATTGGCCCAAGTCTCAGCCCTCAGGGCCACGATCCGTCCCAGTTCCAGCGCGCTCTGCCATTTCCGAATCTGCATCACATCACCTGCCGGAAGTGGCGAAGGAGAGTTGAGATGGACGACCAGATCAAGTTCCTGGGCGCGTTTGAGCACCCGCTCCCCGGCGGCGGCATTGAGTTCAAAAGGTTTGGTCGTGAGCAGATGTTTGCCTGAATCGAGGATCTTCTGCGCTAGGACTGCCCGGCCTTGAGGGCCGGTAAAAAGAGCCACCGCTTCGATCGTCGGATCGGCAAGAACTTCATCCAGTGAATACACGGCCTTCCCCCCCACATAGGCTGCGAGTGTTTGTGCCCGATCCTGAAGCGTGTCGCAGACCATTGCGATCTCATAGCAGGGAAGCTCGTCGTGGATCAGTCTCGCCATTGCATCACCGAAGCGGAGTCCGACAACAGCAATACGAACGGGCTTCATGGCAAGAGTGGAGGGATCGAGAGTGATGGGCATTGTTGTATTATTGTATTAAAGAATAGTTTTTAATTATCTTCCTGCCTGCCATGGGAGGCAAGACACAAAGGGAAACATTGCCAATCCCGATCTCAGGCGTTTTCTTGGTTTTCATGCCAACCAATCAACACCCCTCTCAACAACTCCGTTTTTCAGTCATCGGGTTGGAACATATTCATGGCGAGATCATGACCCAGGGATTGCTGGATGCGGGGGCGCTCCTCTCCCATGTCTTCGATGATGACCCGATAAAAGTCGCTGCATTTTGCAGGAAGTTTCCCCAGGCAGAAACAGCTTTATCAGAACAACAGCTTCTCGATGACAACTCCCTGCATCTGATTGTATCAGCCTCGATTCCCAATCTGCGCGGCCCTCTCTCCACCAGAGTCCTGCGATCAGGAAAAGATTTCCTTTCGGCCAAACCCCCCTTCACCACGCTGGATCAACTGAACGAAGCGCGGCGGGTCACCGAAGAGACGGGGCGGAAGTTCTTTGTCTTTTACAGCGAACGCCTTCATGTGCGGTCAGCACTCATGGCCGGCGAGATGATCAACTCAGGAAGACTGGGCAAGGTGGTTCAGGTTCTCTGTCTGGCACCACACCGCCTCAGCCGCGCTGCACGCCCTGAATGGTTCTTTGATCCTGAGCAGAGCGGCGGTATTCTCTGTGACATTGGAAGTCATCAGTTTGAACAAATCCTGAGCTATGGAGGCATTGAATCGGCTACTCTCAACTATGCAATGACTGCTAACCGGAGTGTGCCGGAGCATCCAGGCTTTGAGGACTTCGGTGAGGCTTCGATCACTGGAAATAACGGGGTGAGTGGGTATATCCGCATCGATTGGCTGACTCCGGACGGTCTCGGTGTCTGGGGCGATGTCCGCACGGTCATCCTTGGAACCAAGGGAACGCTCGAAATTCGAAAATATACCGATGTCGCTAGGGAAGGCACTCCTGATCACCTCTACCTTGTGGATGAAGATGGGGAACATCATCTACGCCCGAATCCGGCCATGCCGCTAACTTATTTCAGTGCAGTGATCAACGATAGCCTCCACCGCACCGAAACGGCAATGGCTCAGGAACATGCCTTCCTAGCTGCCGAGCTGGCCCTCCGTGCACAGGCCTTGGCAAAGAGAATTTAAGGCAAGCGAAGCAGTTCAGGGTTTCGGCTGGGGATGATAAACCTTGAAGCCATCCAGCCCCATGTAGGAGCCGGATTTCTTCTCGATCTTGATCTCATGATTTCCTTCCTTATCCCACTCTTGATGATAACCGATTTGCTGCACTTCGCGGGTGGGAGATTTACAATCAACTGACTTCACCAAAGCCCCGTCCACATAAATATTCACTTCCCCTTCATCGGTGTTGAACTCGGTCAGGTAATCCACTCCTATCCCCTTGAAAGAGAGAGAGGCTGTTGCACCGTTCTCCGCAGTCGCGTGAATATCGTCGTCATAATCACCCATCTTGCGACCACCCGATGCCATCCATTTTCCCGTATAACGGATTGAGCTCTCTTGATCATTCACGATAATTGTCACAGGCAATGGAATGGCATTGGTGATGTCTGCAAAAACAGGTTCCAGCCCCGCGTGATTGGCGATAGACTGAGCTGCCTCGGAGAGATGATCGGCTTTCTCAGTCATCACATTGTTGGTGATGAGACAATTCGTGCCGTGATTATTGGCATTGGATTTGTCGGCAAAGTTGTCGTGTACGGAGATGTCATGAATCCAGCCGCACCAGATATTCATCCAGTTGGCCCCAACATGGGTGACCACATTGCTACTGATCTCCATATAGCCGCTTCCCTCATCGGAATACATCCCTTGGGCATGTTTGCCTCCGGTGATGTAGTTTCCGATCCAGAGAGTTTTTTCCTCCGGCGTTCCCTGGTTGCCCAGGGTGTAGATGCCTCCACCATCACCCAGAATATTCATGAAATCACTCACCTTGTTGCTTGAGATTGCATTCTGATGACTGTATCCGCTCTTGCCCCAACCCCAACCGACCGATATGCCGGAATAAGGCAGGTGGGTCAGCTCGTTGTGAGCTAGGGAAAGGTGACGCGTGTAGCCGGTACAAATCCCGACCTGATCCTCGAACTCGACCCCGACATCCCTGATATAATTGTTCTCAATTTTGTTTCCTTCACACCATTCGACAGGATTGGTGGAGGCAAAATCATCCACCTCTCCAAGGAAGATTCCGTTTCCGGAAATGTCGTAGAGGCAGTTCCCAATGATGTCGCAGTGCTGCGGCCCATGACCAAAATCAATGCCCGCGCCACCCATGTGGGTGACGACATTCCTGAGGAATCCGACTCTCTCTCCGTATTGAACCGAGACGCCTCCCGGAGTTTTGCATGAGACAGGGGGGATGTTCACCCAAGTCACGCCCGCCTGATTGTCCGCATAGCCTTGATCACCATTTGGTTGCAGCCAGGTTGCATTCTGGAAGGTCAATCCCTCAAAATTGATGTCGTGTATCCTATGGGAGAAATCGGAGCCACGGACATCGAGAACCTTCTCCAGCACGGCAAGCTCGGCATCCATGACCGAGGGATCCTCGCCCGGTCTGGGAATGTAATAAAGAGTTTCCTCCTTGCGGTCGAGATACCACTGGCCGGGCTTGGTGAGGAGTTCAAAGGCGTTCTCGACCCACTCAACTTCGTTCATTTGCTGGGTGCCTCCGCCGTTGGCAGGGGGGCCGGGATGAGGTGACTTCGAGGCGTTGAACCAACCCGGCGTCTTCATATCAACCCTAGCACATTGGACAGGAGTGGGTACTGGAATAGGCGTGGGTGAAGGTTGGCCCGGCTTGACTCGTGGTTTGGGTTTTGCAAGCGGAGTGATAGTGTCGATTTTGATCGAGGCAACGCCGCAGCGCAGGTGTTTCCAGGAACTGCGCGATACAATTTCGATGTCGGAGGGATTTTTCCACTTGGCTATCGACTGATCGAGACAACCCCATCCAGTTTCGGTTTTGAACCAATTTGTTGGCCGGAGCTCGCCTCGCGCCCGCTCGGCCCTGCGTCCGTTCACGAAGAATTGCCGTGATTGCGTGCCGGGTGGAACCTTGCCCCGGTAGATATTCTTCTCCTTGTCAAAAAGGGTCCATCCCGTGATGGGAATGCTCCCGCTGATCACCGGCGTCTCTCCTGGAAAGGCCTTATAGACAATCTTGAAGCCGTTGCTGCCCGAATCGTGGATCTGATCGTTTTCGATCAACTGGAAAGGAGCATCGAGTTGATAGATTCCCCCACGGAGATAGACGACAATGTCACCGGTCATGTTTTTATTCGCGCTCCGTACAAGATCCCTAACTCCTGTCAGTGAGCAGGGGGCTTCCTTGGTTCCAAGAGTTCCCGAGCCATTTGGTGCCGCATAATAGGAGGCCTGGATCGGAGCAGCCGAGAGACTAATAACCGTGAGGAGCATGATGCCGATTGAAGCAACACCATTTCGAAGGGTGGGACAAAAACTCATGGAATCTATTGAAAGCGGAAGTAGTCGAAGGAAGCTGATCCCTCTTCACCCGCAACAAGCAACCCCACCTTGGCACCGATCCATCCCCCCTCTCCCGCCACGAAAGCTGGAGTGATCGTGATGGGTTCAGCGCCCGGAAGAGCATAAGAGAACGAGCATGAGGCATCCGATCCAACATGGATGGAGAGGGTGATTTGAGGACTTTCCAGAACCCCAATCTGCTGTTCTTCGCCGGTATCGAGCAAATAGAGCAGTTTCCACACACCGGCATCATGACGGAGTGCCAGCCAAGCTGAATGTCCACCTCCTACAACCGTTAAACCAGCCATGGATCCTTCGCCAAGAGAGGAAGCATCCAGCAGGGTTTCGACAGTGAATTCCTTGGCTGGGAATTTCTGGGCGAGCAAACGGGGAGCCTTGAACGGAGGAAGCATTTTCCTGTTCTCATCGTTAGCGATCGGACGCGCCAGCAGTGTGAGCCAACCGGGGCGTTGCTTCAGTGAATGTGCGTCGCCAGAATTATTGGCATGCCACTGCCATTGGAGACCAAGTTTTTCCGAGTCGAATTCGTCACTGGTTGCCGGAACAGTGACAGGTTGTGCAGTGCCAGTCGCAGGCTTCACCCATTCGGAAACCGGTTCCCCAACCCCGTTGCCATCGTAATCGACACCCATGAGGGGCCAGCCATCGACCCATTTCACGGGATTCATGTGGGTGATGCGGCCATAGGCCTTGTCATCCTGAAAATGAAGAAACCACCACGCTCCTTCCTCTCCTGGAACCTGCTCGTTATTGGAAGGAATGTCGACGAGAGCCCCTTGATGCGGGCCGTTGATCATGGTCGAGCCTTGCTCAAGCACAACTTTCTCCTCGTAGGGGCCGAAAATATTGCGTGAACGATAGACAACCTGCCATCCGATCTGAACGCTGCCGCCCGGAGCCAGAATGTAATACCAGCCGTTGAACTTATGGAACTTCGGTCCTTCAAGATAGGGGTGGTGCGGCGCGTGAATGATCTCCATATCTCCGGGAAGTAGTGACTTGGCATCGGGAGTCATGGGACGCAGATGCAGGATTTCCTTTTTTCCCGAACGGGAGAATGCGTAGGCATGGATGAGGTAGGCATTATCGTCATCATCCCAGAACGGGCAGGGATCGATCCACCCCCTTGCCTCAACGAGACACCACGGCTCAGACCACTCGCCACAAGGATCATCGGCAGTAGTCACAAAGATCCCCTCCTCGACCATTGGAAAAAAAATCCAGTATTTACCGGCATGATAACGGATGGCCGGGGCCCAGATACCAGATCCGAGCTGCACCTCCTGAAAACGCTCTCCCGGCAGGTTCGCGATGGCATGATTAACCAGCGTCCAGTTCACGAGATCCCTGGAGTGGAGAATCGGAAGTCCCGGCGTGCAGTTGAAGCTCGAAGCCGTCATCCAGTAGTCCTCTCCAACCCTGATCACATCAGGATCGGAGTAGTCGGCGTGGAGGATCGGATTGCGATAACGACCATTGCCAAGATCGGCATGGCAAGGATAGGCAAAGGGATGGCTCATGATTACTCGGTGTCGGTGCGGAACGGTGAGGCAGGGAGCCCCTCGGCATTGAAGAGATTCACATCCGGGACATTGGTCCAGCCGTAGCGTACAGCCACCGGTGAAGCAACTTGCGGACTGGAGACAATGACCGAGTTTCCCTTGATCGTGGCATCAGCCGGAACGAAGACTTTGTCAGTACCCGCTATGGTGAATCCTTTCAGCGGCCCCTCCTTGGCAACCAGCCCCTTGCCCGTATGCGTGAAGGAAATGGTCAGTGCATTCCCATCAACCTTGGACTCCTTGTAAAGTGGCCCCGAATATTCCAACTGCTGCCCATAGGCGAGGGCACGCGCCGCAAGAGACAGTCGCGCTCCCACAGGCTCCTTTTCCGGGGAATGGATATCATTGGCATCACCATGATCCGTGATGACGGTCATGGCTGTGTTGGTGGTCTTTTGCAGCGTGAGGAACTGGGCTTCACGAATCTCGGGGCCCATCTTGAAAAACGGTGCAATCTGCACGAAGAGGAACGGGAAATCACCCTGCTTCCACTGGGCACGCCAGTCGGCAATCATCACCGGAAAAAGCGTCTGGTATTCCTTGGCGCGGTTACCGTTGGATTCGCCCTGATACCATATCACACCGCGGATTGCATAGGGTAGCAGGGGGTTAATCATACCGTTGTAAAGAACGGAGGGTGCGTGTGAATCTTTAAGCGGATCGCGAGGTGGAGCAGGTGGTCGCGGTGTCGGCTTGGCGGCGGCAAAAGCAGCGGCGCAGGCATTGGTGTAGTCAGCTTTCAACTTCGGCTCATCCGCCTGATACTTGGCAAGGCGTTCGGGATAAGAAGCAGCATCCTTGACCTGCTTATCCAGAATCGGAGCAAGTACGGGATTGGATGCCAGAGCCTCGCTGCGAGTCCACGCCTCAGCCGGAGTTCCTCCCCACGAGGAATGAATGAGACCGATGGGAACCTTGAGGTTTTTGTAGAGATCCCTGCCAAAATAATAGCCAACCGCGGTGAAATTGGTGACGGTTGCCGGGGAACAGACAGCCCAGTTGCCTGTGAGTGTCGTCAGCGGATTTGTCGCGATAGTGTTCTTTACTAAAAAATGTCGAATTTCAGGATAGTTGGCCGAGGCAGCCTCCTGCTCCCAGTTTACAATTGGTTTTTGCCCACTGCGGGGCCCAAGCTGGCGTTCCATATTGGACTGACCGCTACAGATCCAGACCTCACCGATCAGCAGATTGGTCAGAGTGACCGTATTGGAGCCTCTGATCGTCATGGTCTGAGGAGTCGCCGTGGCTGCTAGCGGTTGGAGTTTCACAGCCCAATTCCCATTCGTGGCAACTGTCTCTACTTTTTGCCCGGCAAACTCGACAGTGACTTTTTCGCCATCGCCCGCCGTTCCCCAAACAGGAAGTGAGAGCTGCTGCTGTAGAACTGCGTTGTCAGTAAAGAGTGGGTTAGGGACGACATCGGCGCAAAGCGTACGCAGGGCAACGGCTAGGCCGAGAATCAGGAGCGGGGGGCGAATTTTCATGGTGCTTTTGAGGGGTGAAAAGATGAATCTAAATGTTCTTAGCCCAATAGAAAACTTCAAAAACCATCCTCCCATGAATTCCACACCCCTCCGCTGGGGCATTCTTAGCACGGGGAAAATCGCTCACCGATTTGCCCGCGCCCTGAACACTTCTCTCACAGGCAAACTCGTTGCTGTCGCCAGTCGATCGGAAGAAATGGCGCGTGCTTTTGCCAATCAGCATGGAGCGCCTCATGCGCATGGCGACTACACCTCCCTTCTTGCCAATCCCGAGGTGGACGCCATTTATATCGCCACACCTCATCCGATGCACCTCGAATGGGTACTTAAGTGTGCCGCGGCAGGAAAACACATCCTCTGTGAGAAACCAGCTGGAATGAATCGTGCCGAAGTCGAAGCGATGATCGCAGCAGCAAAGACGAACGGAATTTTCTTCATGGAGGCATTCATGTATCGTTGCCACCCGCAAACCCAACTTCTGCGCAAGCTCATCCGTTCGGGCGAAATCGGTACAATCCGTATGATCCATGCATCCTTCAGCTATTACCGTGAGCAGTTCGATCCGACAGATCGACTCTTTGCACGCACTCTCGGTGGCGGCTCCATCCTCGATGTCGGCTGTTATGGAGTTTCGATGGCACGACTCGTGGCTGGCGAGATCGCGGGGAAATGCTTTGCTGAACCGTTGCAAATCAAAGGTTTTGCAAGGATTGAACCCATCGTGGAGACCGATCTTACCGCTGCCGCCTTGCTGCAATTTGAGGATGGTCTCATCGCCATGATTCAGAGTGGGCTTCGATTGCAGGGTGAGAACTGCGTACTGATCGAGGGAGAAACAGGTAGTATCACTGTTGGCTGTCCTTGGGCTCTGCGTCACGGGGAAGCCTTCCTCAAAGTCCAGCATTACAAAAGTGGCGAGACACGCCGGATCGATACAACAAAAGCCGATGAGGATCTCTACGGCTATGAAATCGACGAAGTGGCGTGGGCAGTAACGACTGGCGAACACGAATCACCTGATATGAGCTGGGCCGATTCCCTCGGCAATGCCACTGCCCTGGATGCCTGGCTTGCCGAGGCTGGCATCACCTATGAGACTGACAACGGCAGAGCACATAGCCGGCAATGATTAATGCGAGGCTTCTGCCGAAGCATTGGATGTAGTGAATGCCTGGGTTAGTTCCAAGAATGGCTTTCCGTCAGACTGAAGGACCCCCTGCCAGTTATCGGCATATTTAAACCAGTGATAGCCGACACAGTAATCCTGATGAACCAGCTCTTCAGCATATTTTTTGAATCCCAAAGCCCTCTCAGCCTGAGTTGATTTTTCAGGACCGGATCCGTTGTGTTCCAGTCCCTCGGCGGGGCCCTTGAATGAAAACTCGGAAACAATCACAGGAAGATCTGCTGCCCGGCTGATAGCCTCAAGAAAGGACAAAGGCGGTCGCTCCTGATAATTGTTGATGCTGATGATATCGGCACATCCGTTCATTTTTGCAACAACTCCGAGTGGGGGTCTGCCCGCAAATCGGCAGCCAAGAATCATGTGATTTGGATCCGCATGGCGAATCGCTCCCACTATCGTTTTAAAATAAAGTTCTGCGACCTTCTCCCTGAATGCGTTCATAGCTGCAGGCCCTCCCTCTCTTGCCTTGACCGCCTGAAGATACCCTGGAGACGAGGGTGGCATCCCTAAAAAAAGTGAGACAAATTCAGCCGCCTGATCGTCATGTTTCCATGGACGCTCGTTATCAATAAAGGCTCCTCGCTATTTTGAGTGGGTAGGAAGGATTGAGGCAGGGAAGGTA
>JBAXTN010000051.1:0-16295 GCA_037130175.1 bacterium
CCTGAAGAATTCCCGCTCTTCAGTCTTGAAGCTATAGTTATCGTCACCGACACAGATCAACGGATTTCCGGGGTATAGGATGTCGATTAAATCCTCCGTATACGACCGCGCTGGATCCAACCCAACTGGTGAACTTTGTCGCAAGCTGTCAAAGTCACCCATTCCGAAGACCACCGTGTCGAGGAGCCCCCGATTTATTGATGGCCATGCTTGAATCGATACCCCGGGGGGTCTCTGGCCAGGCTCGTCTAACCATCCCTTTGAGTTTCTGACAGCTTCCTGGATTTCATTATGTTTTACGGGCAGGTCAGATGTAAGGGCACAGAGAAGTTTTACGATATCCTCTGGACTGCGGTATTTATGCAATTGGCGGGCGACCCTGAAAAGCCATTGGTGTAGTCCTCCGCCCCTTTCAGGTGGAGATGACAGCATATCTCGGAGGAATTGAGGCAGCAGCTCCGTATTCATATGGCAAAACCCTCCGACTCTTTTCTTATGGCACCATGAGTCGTCCACACACCTGCATCTCCGACCAACGGGTTCTGAATCTTGGTCAATCCATGCCGTTCCTGAAGTTGCTTGATAAGTGGGCTTTTAGTTTTTGCCTGCAGTGCAGAGAGAGTAGATGTTTTGAACCTAGCCGCAGAAGACTCCAACCGACCCCTTTTGTGCCTTGTAATCTGTGGTACGTACTGTGGTGCCTCCCCTTTCGATAACCAACAAAGGGCATCCCTAGTTTTATTTCCTACGTAGGCTTCACTTTCAGTGAGGCTGTAACCGGCAACTAGAGGGGTGATCTCGGCCCTTAAGTCTTGCGGCGACTTTCCTTCTATTAAACCAGCCCTTGTGATTTGAAATAGAGCGCTTTCGAGCTCTTGCGGCTTCTTGCTAGAAATGCCGTCAAGTAATTCGGAGTATGATTTTCGGCCAGGGTAGCTCTGGCAGTATTTAACCCTAGGCCAATCGAAATTGATCTCGCTCGGAATGGGCGTGCGCTCTTGGCGCCTTGAGTATGACTTTTTCATAAAATAGTTGTTGTTCGGCCGCAAGACCCACCCGGTTGCACCGGATGGGTGGGGCAGCCAGGTTGTTTATGCGGTTACGGCAGTAGCTTCAGTCTCCGGCTCCTGCGCGGAACCCATATAGTCATCGAGACGCTCTAATAATTGGTCTTGCTCGAGAAGATGGTCCGTAGCCTCGTTGTGGGCACGGCATGCACCATCCATGAAGGAATCCCACTTAACGCTGAGCCACGGCCAACGACTCTCGAGCAGGTATTCGGCTTCACCACCTTCATCATCATCCGCCCAGATATCTAAGAGGGTCGTTAGAAACCCAATGTCGGCAGTTGTCTGAGCCCAGACATAACCGGCATGGTAGCTTTCCGAATTTGCGTTCGCTTGAATCAGCATCAGTGACTCTTCAATTTTCTCAAAGGAACTGTCTTCCTGATAGTGCGAGGACTCTAGGATTTGACTGACTTCTATCAGCTTAGCCCGGGTGTAGTTTCTGATGAGATCGGAAGCTTCTGCCACGCCGGCCAGTTCTGAATCCACAAGGAAAAGGTGATCCTGAATGCGGTTCGAGAGTTCCGAGATATTTTCTGTTTTCGTTGTGTTCATGTGTTTTGTGATTTGAGCTTCCACGCATTTTTTGGGTTGTCGGGGAAGGGTTGGTGTTGATCTGATTTATTAGTGTGGTTGACCGTCGTCATCTTGTGCGCGTCGCTTTGTCGGCGGACATTTGGGCCCGCGACTTGACCTGGTAATCGGTGAGCGATTGCATCACGTCTCCGAGGTCGTAGCGGATCGAGCGGCCGACGCGGTAGAAACTAATGATGCCGTCTCTGCGCAGACGTTTGAGGGTCCTGGTCGATACGGAGATGGCGTCTGCCATCCTGTTACCGTTGACCAGTTTTTCAGGTATCTTGTTGTTCGAGCTGATGCTCGCTATGGTGTTTTTACGTTCCATTTTCTGGAGTTGCGGACTGAACCGCGCTGTTGCCCGGGAAATCATTTGCTTTCCCGGATTATCCGGACCCCATGAAGGAGCGCCGGAAATTCTAGAACTTTGCGCCACGCCAGCTGACGGGCTCATGGTTGTCCCTTGATTGCTGTGGTGGTTGTTGAAGTTCATGAGAGCGAGATACTGCGGAAATGCTCCGCTGGCAAAAAACTTGATGATGTCAGCGGTGCAACATTACGGTTCCTCTATGTCACGCCGTCCCGACACTCGCCTTGGAATGGCAGTATCCGTTGCAGGCCTTATGTACATAGATGTAGAGGAGAAGATAGGGCTCTCATCCTCAACCCTGAGGTCTCAGGCATCCCGAGCTGGCAAGGGGGAGAGAAGACAACTTTCTCCCCAATCAATAGCCAAGATTTCGGAGTATCTGGGGGTCAGCGAAAAGTGGCTTTCCAACGAGGGACCGACCAAGCCGATACGCGCAGTGGACGGCGGTATTTATGACAGGGGATTCTTTGAAATATGGAGACTGATCAAAGACGGTTTCAGCGAAGTCAGTGCCGGGCACAGACACGATCTTGCCGACGTTCTGTGCTTCGCCTTGATGGTCAGGGTTCGCCGCATGATCACCCACGCCATAGACGCAAATCGAGTGGTCTCCTTCATGGTAGCGTTCCAACAGTCTGTAGACCTTCTTGAACGTGGGTTTCCTGTATCTGACCCCACTAATGAGCTTGATCTCGCCATGCACCATATCGCTCAGAAGTACTTACTCGATTTTCACAATAACCTTACACTGAACCCCGTCATTCCGGACGAACTGAACAGGTTCCTAAAAGGAATGGTTCAGCTCCTCCGAGAGCAAACAGAGCATGCAGGCCAGATAAAATGCACGATGCGAGGGAAGGTGTTCTCTATAAAAGAGTGGGTAATGGAGAATCAGACTCCCGATCCTAAAGCACTCCGCAAGGGGTCAAATGCCGACAGGAATGAGTCTCTAGCTTTCCGGGAGTGCCGCGAAAAACTTCAAGAGTTCGGGGTCGTTGACTTTGACGAAGTGACCGTACACCCAAAGTCTGGGTTGTTGACCCAGAAGAGGAAGACCCCCGAGCAGATCGCCGAACAATTCCGATTGAAGTGGCCTGATAAAGTCGGCACCGGGGAATTTCCCCCTCGCCCCAAGAATAAAGCGCGCAAACCTGTGCCTAAAAGCATCCCGAGAATTTCTCGTAGAAAGTCTTCCGCGAAACCTCAGGACGAAAGAGGTTCCCCCAAGCTGACTCGGACGAAAGTCAAAAAGTAACCCTTACAGTGCGTCTACTTACTCGGAGCTCTGATAGCCCAGAATTTCTTGGCGATCGGCTTCCGGACATCGGTTCGGTAATGCCGATTGAGTACTTCCCTACCCCCTTGGTGCCCAAGCTCTGTCTCCACGGTGTCTAGGCCTTCGATAGGAGCAAGATAGGAGGCAAAGCTGTGGCGCAATCCGTCTTGAATGCGCTCCACCCCAGCCTCCTGGAATACGTCCCTGATCTTCCCCCGGAGGACAGTTCCCTTCTCGGGACATACCAACCCAGAGAGTTCTACCTTCTTGGACCCTTTGGAAGCAGCTAGGCTGGTCCTTCTGTGATGCCACTGGATCCACGAAAGAAGGGCCGGGCGAATCTTGATGGATCTCTGCTTCCCAGTTTTTGTGATGCTGCCAGGTAGCTCGAGGCGCTTGTGATGTCGGTCGGTGTGGAGGACATGACCCCAATCTAGCTTGGTGATTTCTCCATCCTCTTGATCAGGGCGGACGCCTGCGAAGAGCATCATCGCTAAGGCCGGGACGATCTCTGGGTGCTTCCGAACACCGGCAGCCATGATCTCTTTGGCCTGATCCACGGTATAGATTTGGACCTCGCCTATTTTCTTCGTTTTAGAAAACTCGCAGTCCTCGGCGGGATTCCGAGCCAGCCATTTTCGGGTGCCTGCCATGCACCAATTCAGAACGGCTCGGATTTCTCGGAGCATGGCGTTGCGATACGCGGGCGATGCCCCTTCCAGACATTTATCGATCTCCTTGCCATTAAGGTCGCAGACCACCTTATCGTGAATTGCTGAAAGCCGCTTCTTGGTGGCCTTCAGGTTTTTCTGATGTACGGGACTGATCTTTTTGTCGGTCCGAGTGAGGTAGGCATCCCACGCATCTGAAAGCGGCTTGCTTATCTGCCTCTCCCTCAGGCCTTCCAAGTATGCCCCTACAATTTCAGACAGTTGAAGATCTGCGCCAAAATCCCTGATCAGTTGGAATGCACTGACTGCCTGGAGCTCATCCGCTGGAGAGAGAAGCTTTGCTGCTGTGCCGTGGTTCTCCTGTCTAATTTTGATCTTTTTTATCGCCCCGGCCGCCTCGGTTTTCGACTTGTAGTATCTACGTTGGCGCTTACCTGTCTCCGAAAGCTTGGGAGGGATGGAAACACGCCATGGACTGGTCTTGCGCGATGGATCCTTCCAAGGGATGAGGTCGGCAGTGCGTGGCATGCCTTCCTTGTGCCATATAGTGCCCTTAAAACAAGGAAAACCAGTCCCCAATCTTCCCTTCCTGTCCCCAATTTACTCTGTAAAAAGATTTTCTATACAGTAGTTACCCTGATTTGTAATCAGGCGGTCGTCGGTTCGAATCCGACAGCCGGCTCCATTGTCAATCAATGGGTTACGCCCACTAGGGTGTAGATGTTTCCAGGCCTCGAAAGGCTGCCGAGTATCTAAAAGTATCCAATTGGATACTTTCTAGAAACTTTTCCTTGTCTCCAGTTGAAAAAACAGGAGAAAGCTTAAGATTAAGGCAGTTGAGAAAAATATTTCGCGTCATGCGAATGGGACTTTGTATTTCGTGTCCCGTAGAAACGGACATTTGATCCGAACTTCCTTGGGCACAAAGAAGCTGGAGGAGGCACGCAGGGCCATATCCAGAACGCTGGCCGACCGAGTTGTTGTTTCCATGACTGCGAGGGAACCGCAGGCGGTTCCCTTGCCGGAAGGGCTTTCACTTACACCTGTACCGGCAACGGCACCCGTGCCACCGACTCAAGCCGCTATTGTAACTCCTGCGGTTACGCCTCCCCCTACCCGAACAAGGTTCGAACTGGGGAGGCACCAGAAAGTGGGTCTCGAAATGTTGCTGCCAACAAGCTCAAAAAAAGAAAGGCTTCAGCAAAGACCAGTTCCCGAACTAAGAAACCCTCCAAGCCAAAGTCAGCCAACGCCAAGTATAGCAAGTCCTGATTCTAATGGTTATCTGATCATTGCTAGATACACGGTGACTTTTCTTAAGAGAGTGCCTTCAGACACTCATTGATGTGCAAGGGGAGTTTTTCTATCGTTTGGTGGATCACTGTATGCTGAAGGCATTTTTTCTCCATTGATGAAGCAATTGTCTCCGCCACACCAGGCAGTATCGTCGCCATCCTATTGATCTGATCCAGAACTTCCTTTGGGGCAAGATTCAGCTGCCTAGCCAACGTCTCCCAATCCTTTTTGTTTATATCCTTAATGTGGTAGTGAAGTCCGATTTTCATAGCTACGCGAGCTTTGCGGGGAGGAATCTGATGGGGATAAGGGAGTGTGCTTGCAAGATCGTAGAGGGGTGCCAATCGAGCCTGGGATCCAGAGGAGAGAAGCATTGAGTAGTTCTTGGCGTGGGCATCGGTACCGTTCATCAGCCAATTGAAGATTAGGGCTCCTGCGAAGCGTTCCATGTCCTCGATCGGCGATGAAGAAAAGGTGCTTAGGATCTCACCGACTTGTTTAGGGGATGGACCTCCGTCACTCTGGTACTTTGATTGAGGGCGGATTCCGTTCGCTTGACAAAGATCTTCCTGATGGATGCGCCGGACTTTCCCCTCTTTCAATATCCTGTCGTATCGCTCCACCACTATAACAGGTATTTCCCCGCAGTTAATCACCCACGAATCCGCTGTCGGAAAACCCAATGCCTTGGCAAGACCAAGGCAGAAATGCTCGTTTTCGGTTTGTCCGTCGAATTCACGGTTGGCAGGCTTCAGGATATGGGTAGTCGGGGTCCGCCCTTCTGGAATTCCCCACTGGTTGGTACTGGCCTCCCGATACAAGGCCAGCTTAGGCTGTGCCCCTGCTAGGCTAAATTGCCCCCCATCTCCTCCGAGTCTGGTGACCGAGGCATCTTCCACTACAGTGGCGATACGCCTAGAAAACTCGTCTTCAGTCAGCCAATGGACACTCGGTTCATTTTCTTTCGAAAGAAGGTGTTCTAGCCTTTCTGGGCGGACAAACTGAACGGCACCCGCACAATCTTCGCCTACATTTTCAAGCAGGCGGAATGGATTGCGTGACGAGACTTGGAATCGCTTTCCCCATTGTTGCAAGACGCTTTCGTTATCAGGGAGAAGTCCCCACAGAAAAGCCTCCACGACTCTATGCTCATGATCTCTTCTGACCAAAGGCATTGAGAGAGATAAGGGAAACGCTAATGTGTCGGATTGCCATGCCTCTTCATATCGGAACCCTAGTCGATCGTTACGGTAATAGACCTCCCCCATCAGTTGTCCATCAGCTAAAGCGATAAGCGTACTGTTACTCATGACTGAATTTCCTTTGTCTTGGATTTAAGAATGGCATCCAGATCATGCCCAGAAGTCACTTGTTTTTGGGTTGGAAGACTTAAATCCAAAGCAAATCCTAGTTCTCGTAGAACCCGGATCACCAGCACCCACTTTACGGTGGCCTTGCCCTTCTCGAACTGGACGATCCAGTCCCTCCCTACTCCCGATGCTTCTGCCAACTGGGACTGTGACAAGCCAATGGCTTTTCTCCTCTCCCGAGCGATGGCTGCGATATCAGCGATATTTTGAACTTTCATTGATCTATAATCTAGCATGTCGGCGGTCGCCGACAAATCAAATTGTCGGCCAGAGGCGACATTCTGTATTGTCGGCCAGAGGCGACATATCGAGGATGTTCAACGTATTTACTCTTATCGCTGTTGGAGTTCCCCGTGTATTTCAATAATCATCAGCTAGATCTTAGAAGTAGATGTATACTCGTTGGGTGCCGCTTGTATTCAGCAAATAGGGGCCCTGAGTGCCCAGAACTTCTTGGCCACTGGTTTGCGAACATCGGTACGATAATGCCGATTAAGAATCTCCCTGCCTCCTTGGTGGCCAAGTTCACTCTCCACAACATCAAGGCCATCAATGGGCGCCAAGTTGGAGGCGAAGGTATGACGCAAGGGCTTGCTGGCATTTCGTTCCCGGAGCCTGTCTAGGTAGTCACCAACGATCTCAACCAGTTGGGTTTCACAGCCGAAGTCACTTAGCAGCTTGAACGCTCTCAGTAATTCGGATTCCTGCATGGCCAGCAGGGTAAGCCACAGCCCTTTGTACGGAACCAAACGCCCCACCGTGACAAACCTAAACTTTCCCGATGGTGGCTGCCAGCCTCCGGCCAGTGGGAAGGTCGCGGGATCAACGCCGTTTTCGGGAAGGAGAAAGCGTTTTCCGTGGAACGAAGGAGGTATCTCGGAAGCTGTATGCTGACTTCCGGAAATGCATGCCTTCAAATGCCGGTAGGTGGCTCCGTAATACGGCATGAGCTTGTAGAGTTTCCGCAGGGGGACAAGAAATTCATTCTCCTGTTTGCGCAGTTGCGGGTATTCAGGAGGCCAAGGCAATCCACCGTTGAGAGGCCCCAGGACCACCGGAACCCGTGTCCAGGAGGCAATCGGACTGCCGACGGTGGGCGTGACAGGAGTCACCCGGTGGATGAGATCAAATTCCCCAGCCTGGAGTCTTTTGGAAACAAGCCGATACAGCTCTTTTTCAAAAAAGAGATAGGAGATGCTCTCGAAGGCTGTGTTGGTCGTCCATCCCTTCCCCGTGCCTCCTCGGAAAAGCTGGGCCAACCGATAGAGCCTTGCAGCGACATATTCGTTGTCGGGATAGAGAAATTCCACCCTCGATGCCAGCGAATCCCTTTCCAGGGCAGCGCGATTTCTCGGGTGTGTGGCAAGGGTGATTTTCAGATCAGCCCGATCTGCCAGAGCGCGCACCAAATTGTAACCGACTAGCGGGACGCTCGTCCACTCGGGGTTACAGGCTTCCGCAATCAGGAGAACGCGCAGGGGTTTGTCGGGAGAACTCATGATGACCCTTTTGGATGCGTGCGCTAACCTTCCTCCCGGAGGGAGTTGCTGCGGCTGCGCATGCTGAAGTCTAGGATGGCCCAGAGCATCAGAAGGACAATGACGGTACGCCAGTGATCAAAGATCGGTAGGCCGAGTCGATGCACCAATCGTTGCGGGCAGAAAAACAGGAGTACCAGAGGCAACACTACCCCCCAGTAAACGCGACGACGGGAGGCGTAAAACCAGAGCGAAGTGAGTGCGGGGATGAGGGCTACAAAATCATAATCGTGGTTGAAGCCTATGAATCCAAAAGTGAGAAGCATCAGTAGGGCAAAAACATCCTCGTTGTGAAATCGCCTTTTTTGAGTCCAGAGAAACACGGTTCCAGCGATGCCGAGACAGGTGAAGGGGAAGCCCGACGCAGGAGATAGGCCACCAACTCGGAGAGGGTCATCTCTGCTCGGTCAGCATGGGCTTTTGCGGCGACGACCAGCTTCTCTCCAAGGGCCAGGTTGACTCTGGTTTTCGAGAGCTGAGGTCTGCCTGAACGAGGTCGTTCCATACACCGCAAATACACCATTTATAGCCCGCTGCAATGTCCTTCCTCTTTCAAGTTGCCCTTTGTGTACAGATGGCGCATAAAGCGCACATATAACGCATGGCCAGACCAAAAATTCATCGCGATCCCGCCAGACTGAATCTGATCATTGACGAATCAGTGAAGGCCAGCGCTGTGCTATTGGCCGCCAAAAAAGGACTTTCAGTCGGTCAACTTGTATCTCAGTTGATTCAGCGTGAAGCCCGACGATGCAACGGTCCGACGGGTCGAAACGAAAATTCTACGTCCCCAGTTTCTGTGAACAACAGAAATGGTAATGGAAGAAATCTGACCACGGCTATCTAACCCACAAACCCATGACCCAGACAACCCGCTACGAATCTTCGTTCTCCATCAGGTCTATATCCCTTGCTCTCGTCGTGCTGATGCTTCCTCTCTCAGCCCAAGGATATGCTCAGACAACTATCACCCAGAGTATTCCAACTGGAGTATCGCTAACAGATTCCAACAGCGGCATAACTGAGGTGAAGCCTTCGGAGCCTATCCAACCGATCACGACCACAAGTGCTGTGGATGGGGAAACGCCCGAAAAGCTAATCGCGGATATTGATGTCGCAATGTCTTCGTTAGATCGTGAAAGGGAGAAAATTCCAAAAGCGGACTATAGCTCTACCTCAGGAGTTCTTTCAGAAAATCTGAATTTTCTTAAAATGGAAATTTCTACTCGTGGTGAACTCATTAAGAGAATTGATGCCCTAATGGAGCAGAGGCAGCCAGGAAGTCCCTCAATTCAGGATAAGTACAAGACGATACTGAAAGAATACCGCAGCAGATTATCGGAAACTTTGAAAACCCATGAGCTTTGTTTTGCCAACATGGATTATGAACTAAAGAAACGATCAAAGGATGCTGAGTCTCATAAGGCTGACCTAATTCAGACTAATAAATCGGTTGCAAGTGAGACTCCTCCGCCAGCTCCAACTTCTTCAGGGACTCCATGGTATTCAACGGATACGGCTAAAGAGAAATACTGGTTGATTGGTGGGGCTGCGGCACTCGG
The DNA here is from genome assembly GCA_037130175.1 of bacterium. Lineage (GTDB taxonomy): Bacteria > Verrucomicrobiota > Verrucomicrobiia > Chthoniobacterales > UBA6821 > UBA6821. The sequence continues at coordinate 9,727 of JBAXTN010000051.1, forward strand.
AATTATTGCATTACTGCAGGAGTGGGGAAAGAAAGCTGTAGATAACGCGATGAGTAAATAATTACACAATTATATGGGTCACAACTTTACATACGATGGATGTGCTGAAATTAAGGATTCTTATAAAATCTCAGGGAAAATGCTTACAACTCCAATCGGAGCTTTTGATGTTCAATCTATATCATCGGTGGAACGCGAAGATACATCCGAAAGTTGGTTTAGTTGGGTAAAGTTCTTTATTGTAATAGCGATGATTTTCTCCCTTTTATCTGGAGTCATCCCACTATTCGGCATCTTGTTAGTATGCTGTAGTCTTTTCAACATCCACAAGAGGGTAGTAATAATTAGTAATAATAAAAGATACGTTATATATGACGCCGCATTTAACTCTGCTTATAAACATTATCTTTTGATGACTAAAAAAGATTTTCCCGTCGATTGGTTTTTAGAAAAAGAAATATACGGCTACGTTTTGAGCGAAATTGAAAAGATAAGGCAGTCCGATTTTTGTGATGACAACAGAGGATTGCAACAAATATGAAACCCCTCCACCTCCTAGCCCTCCCCTTACTCCTAGCCGGCTGCTCCTGTCCCTGGACGCAGTCCGACACCAAGGCCTATCCGCAGAATCAGTCGATCCAGAAGATCGTTGATGACCAGGCTAAGTCGGCCAAGGAGACCCTTCACCCCAAGGGTCTCTGCATAGTGGTAGCTGAACCCAAGAGCGGAAAGATCCTGGCGTTGAGTGGCATCGCATCGGGTGTAATGTATGAGTCCGGATCGACCTTCAAGCCTTTTGTCGTTGTTGCCGGCCTAGAGAAGGGAGTAATCACCCCGAAGACCAAGATCAACTGTGAGAATGGATCCTTCACGGTTGCCGGCAAAGCCATCAAGGATCACTACCCCTCCGGAGATCTGACCTACGACGAGATCCTGATGAAGAGTAGCAATATCGGGGCCTCAAAGATCGCGTTGCTCGTCAAGGATCAGGACTATTTCGACTTCATCCGCAAATTCGGATTCGGTGAGAAGACAGGTATTGCCATCCCGGGAGAAATCCCTGGTCTCGTGAATCCTCCCTCAAAATGGGATGCCCTGACCAAAGTTCGCAATGCTTTCGGTCAGTCCGTTGCCGTTACTCCAATTCAACTCGCCATGGCATACGGCACTCTAGCCAATGGTGGACGTCTCATGAAACCTGTCATTGGCAATGAAAAGCCGGTTGTTGTGCGCCAGGTATGTTCCTCACGCTCTGCCAACTTGGTAAAGAACGCCCTAAAGAACACTGTAACGGATCAAGGCACAGCACCCTTGGCTCGAGTAGATGGCGTGACAGTGGGTGGTAAGACTGGAACGGCCCAAGCGATTGCTCCTAGTGGCGGTTACTACGCGGACAAATACATCACGAGCTTTGCCGGTTTCTTCCCCGTCGAGAAACCTCGATATGTGGTGGTCGTCGTGGTAGATCAAGCTGATCTGCCGCCAGAGAAGAACTATGGCGGACTCGTTGCGGCACCTATCTTTTCGAGTATCGCCAGCCAGATCTCCAAACTCCCCTCCAAATGAAGCCCTTGCTCCTCACCCTACTCTCACTCGTTCTCATTACTTTCGGCATGGCCTCTACGCTGCCCAGGCCTATAGCTATCAATGCCCACGCTGCGGCCTTATTGAAACCTTCGATGCCCCTAAGGGATTCGTTTATTGCCCAAGCGATCACACGTTGCTTCTACCGTACCGCTAGGGTATCCACTGCGCCTTGGACACGAGGCATAGGCCGTCCGAAAAGTGCAGGGCGTCTATCATGTGCTCAATCTGTTGATCTGGCAGCTTGGTTCCCATGGCGTAAACTGCATCGAGCAGCCAATCACGGATATCCACAGCATTCTCTTTGGTCACTTCATACTCGTGATCATCCACGGTCAGGAACGGCTTAAAGAAAGTGAGTGTCTCCGGTAGGCGATTAGTCGGAGGCATGGGTATTTCCTCCAGAACAGGATCCTCGGTATCTGCTACCTCCAGTAGTCGCAGTCGGTAATCCTGGAGTGTTTCGCCAAGGAAGCGACAGACGGCTTCGAGGCGTTGCAGCTCATCCAGCTGTGACCACTCGGGGAACCTTTTGGCAGCTTCGGGATTACTTGTGACACACCAATCTAGGCGAAAGAGTAGCTCTTCCACGCATATCGGCTCTCCGTACGTCATGAAACCGACTTGGAATTCCTCATCCGTAACAACGTCGATCAGGGGGGCAAGCAGTTGGGAAACTAGTAGCCGGTGATCATCCTCTCCCCGATCGATCTCCACAAAGCCCAGGGATTGCATCGCAGGAAAGCTGCCCCACTCACCCTGAGGCACCGAGTGGCACAAGCGCCGATCGGCTTTCTAATTCCCTCCAAAATGTTCTAGAAACCCGTCTTAATAGATATGCAAGATCCTGGTGATTAGCGGTTTATAAAATGATTTTTGGGGGGGTAAAAAGCCTTGAATTTGTTAAAAACTTTTTTACTTTTTTGCAAATATCTTTAAATAATCGTTAAAGGTTTTTAGAGTTCCTTCCTCCACAGCTACCCAAACTATAATGAAAAAAGCCGCCCTGCTCCTAATCCCCGCACTCGCGTTTCTTGCCTCTGTCTCAGCGCAGGCCCAGACCACCGTTACCGGTGGCAACTACATCCAGTCAGTGGGCTCCGGAACCATTACGCTGAACAACGGCGGTATCAAGCCCTACGATTCCTCAACCTTGACCGTCTCCAACAATATCGTGCTGGGAACCAATGGTGGCTTCTTCAACGCTCGTGGTGCTTGGGATGACGGTTTATTCAATTCGGTTCACCATAACGATGCCGTCCTCGTAATCAACGGATCGATCAGCGGAGTCGGATCGCTAGACTTTCAAGATGGCGGCATCATGACTTTAAATGCATCCAACTCCTACACCGGCAACACGACCTTCAACGGGGTAGGCGGCGGCGCCTCCGTGAATCTCGGGAATGTGAATGCCCTCAGCGGATCCACGGTGGTCCTCTCCGGATTCCAAGCACTGAACTTTTCAGTCGCCGGAACAAACACCTACAATTTCGGCGGTCTCTCCGGCAGCCAAGGACTGGGACTCGGCGCCAACACACTCTCCGTCGGCGCCAATAACCAGAACAACATCTACAGCGGCGTCCTCAGCGGCACGGGAGGATTTGTGAAGGCCGGTAGCGGCACCCAGACACTCTCCGGGAATAACTCCTTCACCGGCGGTACCGTCATCAATGCCGGCACACTCGCCCTAGGATCAGCCAACCGGCTGGCCAACAGTGGAGCGGTGACAGTCAACGTAGGAACGTTCAATCTTGGTGGCTTCAGTGAGACGGTTGGCGCTGTTACCCTGGCGGGAGGCACCATCACCAACGGCACACTGACCGGCTCCTCCTACGACCTGAGGAGTGGATCCATCAGCGCAGTGTTGGCTGGTAATGCGGGCATAACCAAGTCCACTGAAGGTACAGTCATCCTCTCCGGCTCCAACACCTACTCGGGCGGGACCACGATTAGTGCCGGTACCCTCCAGGTCGGCAATGGCGACACCACGGGAAGCCTCGGCTCCGGCACCATCACCAGCAGCGGAACCCTGGCTTTCAACCACAGCGGTTCGATCACCGTTACAAACAAGATCACCGGCACCGGCAGCCTCATCCATCTCGGCACCGGCACAACGACACTCTCAAACCCGAACCAATACTCAGGGACAACGACCGTTTCGGCGGGCACGCTGAATATCGGCCTTGCTGCTGACTACTATACTGTTAATGGAATCCTTTCGATTGACAATGGAACGGGACACACCTCCAGCCTGCTAGTTAATGGAGGCACTCTGAACAATTTTTCGGCCGAGATTGGTGCTGGTGGAAGCAAAAATGGTTCAGTGACCGTCAGCTCGGGCTCTTGGAGTAATAATTATAAATTAAGCGTTGGTGAATACGGTAACGGCTCCCTCTCGATCAGCGGAGGCATCGTGACATCTAAATACGCCTTCATCGGTAACAACTCCGGCTCTACCGGTTCTGTCAATGTCAGTTCTGGTTCTTGGAACAATAGTGGAGATTTATATGTCGGTTATGGCGGTAACGGCTCCCTAACGATCAACGGCGGCAACGTTAACAATGCATCGGGCGTTATCGCTGGGGGCGCCAACACTACCAGTTCTGTCAATGTCAGTTCCGGTTCTTGGAACAATAGTGGAGATTTAAGTGTCGGTTACGCCGGCAACGGCTCCCTAACGATCAACGGCGGCAACGTGAATAACACCGATGGTATAATAGGCCGATGGGGTTCTGGATCGGTCAATGTAAACTCTGGATCTTGGAGTAACAGCGGCAACCTCTATGTCGGTTATTCCGCTATGGGTAACGGTACCCTATCGCTCAACGGAGGCTCCGTATCCGTTTCAAATGGAACCGCTTACATCGCCTTGTACAATGGAAGCTCAGGCACTCTGAACTTCGGCAACGGTGGATCATCCGTAGGGACGCTGCTCGCCACTCAGGTCCTAGGCTACGGGGGTACGGCGACTGTAAACGTGAATTCCACAGGGACCGCCAACCTCGGGCAGAATTTTAATGGTTCACTCTCCTTCAATCAACTCGGTACCGGCACCTCGGTTCTGACGGGATCCAACTCCTACACCGGCACCACCACCATCTCTGCCGGCACTCTCCAGGTCGGAAATGGTGGCACCAATGGAAAACTTGGATCAGGAACTGTGGTCAACAATGGTGCCCTTGCCTTCAACCGCTCCAATGGAATCACTCTTTCCAATGCAATCTCTGGTTCCGGCTCACTGGTTCAAAATGGTACCGGCACTCTTACTCTCTCCAGGAATGCTAAGACCTACACAGGCGGTACGGTGATCAATTCCGGCACCCTCGAGAACGCAGATCATGAGATGCTTGCAGATAGTGGATCTGTCACCGTGAACTCAGGCGGCACCTTCAAGGTCAGTCAAAACGAGACCATAGCCTCCCTCAATGGAGCAGGTACCGTGTCTATCGCTGCAGTCAGGTACTTGAGACTCTCCTCTGGAGATTTCTCAGGGGCGCTTAATGGTAGCGGTGACCTCTACAAGATCGGTGCAGGTACCTTCACCCTATCGGGCACCTCTGCCTTAACTGGTTCTCTCTCCCTTATGAATGGCACCTTGGTTGCAAATAGCACCACTGCTCTGAATGCCAACAACTATATCTATATGAGTGCCGGATCGACTTTCACCGCCAATCAGAACCTCGTCCTCGGTAGCATTTCCCAGAACGGCGGCACCATCGACGGCAGCGGAGTCATTACGGCAGTCTCCACCATCACCCGCTCGGGTGCGATCGACGGCGTCCTTGGTGACGTCACCGGCTACAACAGTGGATTGCTCAAGCTTGGCACTGGCACCACCACCCTCGGAGCGGCGAATACCTACACCGGCGCTACCCAGGTCCACGAGGGCACCCTTAAGCTAGGTGCCAATGGGTCCTTGGCCACCAATAGCTCGGCCCAGGTAGGTTATGAAGGCACCCTTGACCTCGGCTCTCACAACCAAACGTTCGCAGATGTGTGGGCCAATACAACGATCGCTGGATCCGGAACAATGACCGTGACAGGCACTCTCAGCGGTAGCGGCACGGTTGCTGCCGATACGGTCGTCACGGGCACCCATACTCCGGGCAACAGCCCCGGTATCCAGACCTTCTCCGGTAACCTGAGCTACCAGCCTGGCGCGAGCATGGTCTGGCAGCTTGCCGATAACACAACCACCAACAGCCCCTTGGCCTATGATCAGGTGATCGCGGGAGAGAACCTGACCTTCAATGGAGGGACCACCCTTCAGCTTTCCTTCAACGATGTGGGAAGCCTCGTCAACTGGACCGATGCCCTCTGGAGCACCGATCAGTCCTGGACCATCTATCAGGTCTCGGGACTGACCTCCGGATTGGAAAATCTGAGCATCGCCAGCTATTCCAACCTACTGGATGCTAATGGCAATGACTTCGGCACCACTCTCGCTGGAGCATCCTTCAGCATCAGCCAGAATGGGCAGAATGTTGTCCTCAACTACAACGCCGCCCCTCCTGGCGAGGCCATCCCCGAGCCCTCCACCTACGCCCTCATGGGACTCGGCGCCCTGGCCCTTGTGATCGCCTACCGCCGCAAGCGCGCCTAGTAGGGCATAAGTGAACAGGCTGTTAGGCTGAAGACTTAGGTCAGAAGCAAAACCCTTTTAAAAGCCCCGCCTCCGAAAGGACGCGGGGCTTTTTTATTTTCCCTTCGAAGGCCCCTCTGACCAGAAGCCTTGTTCTACCTTCATTACCCTCTGCGCCCCTGCGCCTATGCGGGAGAAAAATCACCGGCACATCTCCCCCACTCCCACACCCACCTATCCATTTATTTTCCATTCTTCATTTCCCTCGGTACAGGTTCAAGACATGGGTAACGCATTAGGTTCAGGACATAGGTAACACCATGGGCCTTCTACTGGCAGAGTAGAAGGCTATGCCGTGGCAACACCTAGACCTAATGAGCCAGAGAACAGAGTTTGCGCTTCG
>JBAXTN010000052.1:0-14758 GCA_037130175.1 bacterium
CGGCACCACGACACTGACAGCAGTCAACACCTACTCGGGCGGCACGGTCATCACCGGCGGCACGATTGTCGCTGGCAATACAAACGCCTTGGGTGGAAGTAGCAGTCTGCTGACCATGAATGGCGGCACGCTGGACATTCACCTCGACACCACGATCACTGCCTACAATGTGGCGGTAAGCAACAACTCGACTATTCTGGTTGACCGGGCCACTGCCGGAGCCGGGGTGATCGATACCTTGGGAACCCTCTCGATCGGGGCCCAGACACTCTTTCTCTCCGCGGATCACGAGTTTGCATCCAACAATACGGCCTACGGACTCAACTTCGGAGCCGTGACTCTGGGAGGCAATGCCACCTTTGATGTGACCAACAACGGAACCGGCATCGGCACCCTGACCTTGGGAGCGATCAGTGGAGGCTATGGAATCACCAAGAACGACAACGGTGTCCTGACCCTCTCGGCCTCCAATAGCTACACGGGTGGCACTGTCATCAGCGGAGGCACCCTCTCGGTAGCCCTGACCAACGGTCTTGGCACCGGCTCGGTTTCCCTCGCCTCCAATACGAAGTTCCAATACACCGGTTCGGCGGGAACGATCACCAATGGCTTCTCCGTCGGTAGCGGTACGGGTACCATCCAGAACAGCGGCGTCAGCGCCCTGACACTGAGCGGTACCTTGGTCAAGAACGGCACCATCCTCGACCTCCAGGGAGGAACAGGCGGACTCATCATCACCGGAACGATCACCGGCAGCAGTGCCAATTCTGATCTGATCGTGGATGGCGGCACGACCACCCTTGCCTCATCCAACAGCTACAACGGTCCCACCTACATCATCAACGGGGCGATCCTGAAGGCGAATGTCGCAAATGCTCTTCCTACCTCCAATGGGCTCAGCGCAGTCTATCTCGATACTACAACCAATGGCTCCGCCAATGGAACCGGCAGCTCAACCCTCTCCCTGGGTGCCAGCCAGAGCATTGCCTCCCTCTCCGGAGCCAGCACCTCGGTCGTGGCCTTGAGCAACAACTCACTCACCCTCAGCAATACCTCCGGAAACAGCACCTTCGCTGGATCGATAACCGGTACGGGCGGTTCAGTGACTCTCGTGGGAAGTGGCACACAAACCCTCTCCGGCTCCAACAACTACTCGGGAGGAACCACGATCAATGGAGGTTCCCTGCTTCTCGGCAATGCCTATGGTCTCGGTTCCACCAGCGGAGCACTGAACGTGGCTGCAGGTACGTTGAACCTATCCAGTTATAATGCCACCGTGGGTGCCGTTTCATTCGGCAATGGTACCATCACCAATACCACGGGCACCCTCACGGGCTCCAGTTTCACAGCGACCAACACCGGTGCAGCCGCCATCTATGCGAAGCTGGCAGGAACGGGGGCCGCCTCCTTCACCCAGAGCGGAGCGGGCACGACCACCCTGCTTGGCAGACACAGCTACACCGGCACCACGACGATCACGAACGGCGGCACGCTCGATCTCGGAGCCGCCGGCTATCTCGGCGGAACCACTCAAGTCAATGTCAGTGGCGGCACACTCCTGCTCGGTGGCAATGGAAAGGTGAGCCCCATCAATACGAGTGCCACGGTGACTCTCGGTACGGCTGCCAATAGCCCCAGCACTCTCTCGATGGGTGGTATTGTGGCCAATGGAGCCACTGCCAGAACAGCCTCGCAAACCTTCAGCTCACTCACCCTCACCGGGAACAGCACGATCGACTTTGCCTCCCTCAGTGGCACCTCCTCGCTCACCTTCAGCTCCATCACGATGAATGGCAAGTCGCTCAACGTCTTTGACTGGAATGGAACCAACCTCTGGGGAACCACTTCGACCACCGGAGGAGTCGGACAATATACCCACCTCATTGACCTCGCCGGATCGGGTGATGCGGGCCTGAATCTTGCCAACATCAGCTTCTACAGCGGCAACAGCACGAGCAGCGGATTCCTCGGGAATGGCCAATTTGCGGGCAATGAGATTGTCCCTGTGCCGGAACCAAGCGTACTCATCGCAGCCGCCCTTCTTCTCGGATGGCTCCTGTTCTCCCAGCGCAACCTGTTCAAGCACTTTAAACGCAAGTCTGAATTTGGGGCTTCCGTGGATTTTATGCTCCGGGGGGGGTGTAATCACCACGGAAGTACCCAATTTAGAATGATGTATGAGTAAGATCCTGAGAGTAGGCATTTTTGTCGAAACATCGAATGATTACGGGCGGCGCATTCTGTCAGGTATCTCGCAATACCTGAAGACCAACCAGAACTGGTCGGTATTTTTGGAGCAGAACGATCTGAATGCCCGACCATATGATTTGATTTCCTCTAATCAGTGGGATGGCATCCTTTGCCGTCACACTGATCCTGCTCTTGCCAGCTCTATCCTTGATCGAGGAATCCCGCTCGTGGATCTTAACGATCAGTATCAGATACCAGAACTCTCGTGGGTTGGCTCCGACCATCATGCAATTGGAGTGATGGGTGCCGAATATCTGAAAAAAAGGGGTATGAGACACTTCGCGTACTGCGGATTTTCCAATGAACTCTGGTCACAAAGCAGAAAAGAGAGTTTTGGAAAGACATTTTCCGGCTATGGCAATCGCATCCACCTCTGGGAATCACCATGGACAGACAGATCCCCTCAATACTGGGCAAAGGATATAAATAAAATTCGTTACTGGATTGAGAATCTCCCCAAACCAATCGCGATCATGGCAGCCAATGATGTGAGGGCTCTTCATGTCATTGAAGCATGCAAACAACTCAATCTCGTCATTCCCGAGCAAGTCTCGGTGATGGGTGTCGATGATGATGAAACATTTTGCACTCTCTCCATACCGCATTTGACGAGTATCCGGCCCGACTGCGAGAAGATTGGATTTCAAGCTGCAGAACTGCTGGATGGGATGATGTCCAGTTCCGAACCTTATGTGAAACGTATCGTCATTCAGCCAAAGGAGGTCATCGTCAGACCCTCAACGGATATTCGGGCTGTAAGTGACTCTCTTGTCGCCAAGGCCATTAAAAAACTTCACAGAAAAGATAGCGGACATCGTGATATTAAAGATGTCGCAAAAGAATTAAAAATCTCTCGTAACATGCTGGATAGGCGTTTTGGAAAAGCGCTTAACCGTTCCTCATCCCATGTCCTGAGATGGGTTTTGATTGCCCGCATCCAGCAACTTCTCTTGGATACTGATTACACGCTGACAGAAATTGCCAAAGCCACGGGATTCATCAACTCTGAAAATATGAAAGCTCTTTTTAAGGCAAACATGGGTTTCAGTCCGGGTACCTATCGCCAGAATCACGTGGAATGGGGATTTCATACATCTTGTAGAGACCAGCCAAAAAGATCCGAAGTGATCTTACCGAGAGTACATAGAGTTAAAAAGTCTTATGAATCCCATCTAAGTGGAAGAGGATCATTCGTCCATGCCTGAGACGTTGTTACATAACCGCGCTCCGAAGGGCAATGTCACGAATGTTAAAATTCGCTGCCGACATTGTTCTCAAAGCATATTGGCGGATATAAGCCTTCTGAAGCCTGATCTTAAGTGTCCAAATTGCCAGAGAAGTGAAATTATTCCCCAAGCTTATCTTCCAAGTGGTAATACGCATAAGCCAATCGCAAGAAATCTCTGGCAGCGCTGGATGGCATGGAGTGGGAGCTTCCTGGTCCTGAGCATTTTGGTGCATGTGATCCTGATCGGTGGCGCGACGCTGCTGGTCGTACAGGTGGTGCAGCGCAAGGAGAAACTGAAATTTACGGCACCTCCTCCGAGTACCGCAGGGCCTGCGGAGTACAAGGTAAAGCCTTCAAAAAAAACCGCTGCCGCCGCACCGGCGCTTTCCAAGCGAATTACCTCCTCTGCCGTCAATGTGAGTGTCGCGCTCCCGGCAATGGAAATGAATGCATCAACCGGTCCTGATGTGATGGCCTCGATGATGAGCGGTATGGGGGCAAGCGGTCTGGGCTCGGGTGCTGGTGGAGGGGGTGCCGGGATGGCCTCGATGCCGGGCGCGGGTCTCACGGCCTTCGGATTCAAGGGGGTGACCGCCAACGCGGGGTTGGTGGGACACATTTACGATCTCAAGCAGACCGCCGACGGCAAGCCGACCGATATCAAGGATGACGGCGAATTAAAGAACCCCCATCTTGTGGACAACATCACGAACCAAGTCGCGCGCACTAGTGAACGCTGGAAAATCCTGAATGACAAAAGCACGCTGGGAAAAAGGGCCGACCTGGTGACCCAGAGCGTTCTGAGCCACACGGCGGTCTTGGAAGAGTTCTTCAGCAACAACTGGGATGACAAGATCCTGAAGCGCTACTTCCAGTCGAAGGATCCCGTCATCTCGTTCCAGTTCTTCATCCCGGCCACCTCGTCCTTAGCGGCGTTGAAGGCGTTCGGCGCCGACAAGGAGATCAAACCGACCCACTTCCTGATTCATTACAAAGGATTCGTGAGGGCGCCGAAGGACGGGGACTATCGTTTCCGCGTGAAGGGAAGTGCTTGGGTGCGATTCGATGGTCAGAATGTCGTTGGGGAAGATAAGCCGAGCAATGATATAGCATTCAATCGGAAGTATTTTGACTTTCATCTGACAGACCCGCCTGCCAAGATACATCCTCCTCCCTACGACTACCTTCCCGGCAAGTGGTTCCATGTCGAGGCAGGCAAGAAATACCCCATGGAGGTTCTTATGGATGTGGGCTCTAGTGGATGTTATTCCTGCCTGATGATAGAGCAGAGAGGAGAGACTTATCCGAAACGGTTCATGAGCGAACTCTACCCTCAGGATCCGCCCGCCTTTTGCTATCCGGTCTTTGCCATGATGAAGGGGATTCCGATTCCCCCTTATGACAAGAAGGCCATCGAGAAAAAGAAGGCTGATATTGAGAAGGCTGCTGATTATAAGATTTTGGACAGACCGTTTGACGATGTTCCTGAGACGACGCCCGAGCCGCTGATCTTTCCAGGAACGAAATAATCCGAAGCAACGATACTTTTTCGATCACGGGAGGACACCCCTCCTTCATCGAGTACGCGGGATTGGATTCCGAGTGACGGTAGAAGGCGTGACCGATCACCGTCCAGTTAACCAAGTCCTTTGATTGGCAGATCGGAATGCCGGGAGCATGGTGAAACGTGGAGCTGACCATATAGAAATCAGCTGAGCCGCAACCCGTTCGGGTGCGATAATGACCCCACTCACTGCCATCTCTTCGTGATTACCCATCACGGTGGCTGTGCAGAGTTCCGTAAGCGTCACGCCTAGCACCGTAAGCGTCACGTGTAGCACCACTATTCGATCTAGGCATAGGTGTCGTAGATTTGGTCTATGACGCATACGACACTACCGGATCAGATTTTGGTACAGGATAGCTTGGGGCGGGTGAGAACGCCGAGATGGAGACAGGAGCTAATGCTTGACCCGCTGGGATCCCAGGAGCAATCAGGTGGAACGCTGGAGCGCGACGGCTCTGCTCTGGGTAGAAAGGGGCTTCCGAAAGATCAAGGGTTTTGAGGATTTACCCTATCTGCTATCGGCCCTCGCAAGACCAGCATCCCACTGGGCGCACGCCGCCAGTTCCGTTCCTGCCTCGTCGCTACGGCTCCGCTCCTGCTTTGCAGGAGACGGCCTCCACTCCACTGGCGGCGTAGAGCTCCACCTCCACCTTGACATCACCCCTTCTTCTCCTAACCATCCAACAACCATCCGTCACTTCTAACGCTCACGGGAACATCCCCGCTGCCGATACGGAGGATGTTGGGATTACTGTTACTCAAGCATCTGCACAATCTCAGTGAAGAGCGGGTGGTAGAGTTTTGGAGCCTGAGTCCCTATGCCCAGTATTTTTGTGGGGAAGAGCAGATGCAATGGGAGCCTTCACCGGCGCAATCGTCGCCTCGCCGCCTGAGACCCTGTTCCTCCCCCCACCAGAATAGGCAAACGGAATAAACAGCAGCAAAAATAGGGAGGAGAGGAGGGATCGAGGCACGTTGAGTGTGATGTGGGGGCGTTTCATAGGGAAGTTGTGTTGAAAATCGAGAAATGTGCGTTTCACTGGAGTTCCAGAGCGGATCCTCCGGTAGCGGTCGGATTATTCTCTGAGGCCTGTTTATGTTTCCAGTTGTGATAGACCTTCACGGTAACCAGCCCGGCCAGGAGGTAAAAAAATGCCGACCAGAGATATCCGGCGCGGTTGAATTTCAGCCAATCGAAAAACGGGGAGATGGCGAGCGGGTTCAGAACCATGGTGATCGTCTGATAGAAAAATGCTTGGGCCGAACAGAATTGGCCTATTTTTTCGCGCGGGAAGAGCTCGACGGTCACGGCTCCCAGCGCGACTCCCCAGACGAACAAGTTGATCTGAATCAGACAAGCCATGATGGCGGCGGTCATTTTATCGCGGACGATGAAAAAGGAAATCAACGACAGCAACGCCCAAATAAAGTAGGTGACCGGAATCACCCGGATCGGTTTCACCCGGTCGATCATCGACCCCGTCGAATAGCCCAGAACGAGGCCAAAAATGGTTGTCGCCGTGAGCCCGACCCCGCTGATCCACCCGGTGGTGCTCAGATCCATTCCCAAATCATACCTGAGATAAAAAAGCTGAAAATTATTCCCCGCGTTACCCATTTGGAAGAACAAGGTTCCGACAAAGATCCAAAGATAGAAGGGCTTGCTGAAACAATCCCTGAAATAGTCAAAGAACGGCTCCAGGGGATTGGTGGTTTTCCTGGGTTCCGGGGGCGGGTATTCGCCCTCCTTCACTCTCCATACCGAGAGCAGATACACGGACAGGCAGAAGACGGAAACCCCGATATAAACCGTCTTTGTGTGGTGCTCGGCATAGCCGACCACAAAGAAGCTCCAGACCATGCCAGCCAGAACCGTGATGATTTTTGCGAGGGAATTGAACCTGCCGAGCACGATCTCTGGAACGACATCCCAGTAGTAGTAGCTAAAGATCGCCAGCACCACCGCGTTAAAAAGCCCGCTAAGGATGCTGGCCAGTCCGATGAACAGAACCTCCCCATTGACCGGAATGCGGTTCAGGATCGCGGCTACTCCATCGAACCTCATCAAGAAATGATAAAGGTCGGGCATGAAGGCGATTGCGCAGAGGCTGACTGCAAAGAACGGCGTGGCGATGAGCAGAATGGGTCGTCGCCTTCCGAACCGGGTGCGGAGGCGGTCGGACCAGGTGCTGAAAACCGGGTTGATCCACATCCCGAGCAATCCGCCTACCGATCCGAATGTCGCGATAAGGGTGTAGGACGCCCCGCGATCCTTCATCAGGATGCCAGTGAGACCGGTCACCTGCTCCAGCAAGGTGATCGAAAAGTCATTCCACATGAGCCAGAAGAAGACCAGCCAGAGGCCCCTCTTGTCGTAGGTGAGGGTGCCGACCGTGAACTTGTCGTGGTGGTGGGATTTCATTTTATTGCGAGAACCCTTCTACTTTTCATCCACGAGGATTGTGAGGTGGACCCCGTTCTTAAACCAGAAGCAGCATAAAATAAGCTATGGAGAGAAGGGTCTTGGATAGGAAGATAGGGGAGGAAGGAGGAGGCATCAAGGCTCAATTGGAAGGGGCGTGTGCTGAGTGGTGGTAGCGGATTTTCACGATCTTTTTCATGCTGCGATTTTCTCCTGGTCAACGGGGAGATCTTCCCTGCGACGCGAAGCTGAGCTCATTTATCGAATCGTGGGGGCGGTCCCCACCGCCCTCTGCCACTTTCATAACCCCGTGGGCGCGAAAGAAAGCAATCTGCTCGGTCGAAAGACCAGCCGAGGAGGGGCCTTCCATCAGGAATTCCAAATGCTTGGCCTCATAACCCGTTTCTTCCAGCAATTCCCTCCTGGCTGCATGCTCTAGGGACTCATGCGCCTCGTCTGTGATATCACCGGCCAAACCCGCTGGAAGTTCTATGACCTGGCAACCCACCGGTGGTCGGAACTGTTCTACCAAAAGAATCTCCTGGTTTTCAGTGATGGCCAAAATGGCCACGGTTCCCGTTACATTCCGCCGCTCGACATATTCCCAGGACCCCTTGCGCTTGAAGGTCAGAAACTTCCCGTCGTACAAAACTGCAGGGGACTTTTCTGGAAGATCGTCTTCTTTTCTGGAGATCACTTCGGGTTCGGTGGGCATGAAATGAGAATATCATCCCTGCTAAAAAAAGTCAGGGGTTGGGGAATGACTCTTTTTGACTGAGGGGGTAAACTCCCACCAAAACACATGGCATTCCCTTTTTTTTCAGGCAAACGCGGATCAGCTTCCCCCACTAAGCGACAGCCCAAGCCTGTTGATCTCAAAAAATCGCAGGCTCACCGCAAACTCGAAGAGATCCGGCTGCAGCAGTTAGAAATTGAGTTCAATCGCGAGAAAATCCTTCAGCGGCTCGAAGATTTTCCAAGGCAACAGGAAGAGCGAAACCGCAAGCGCCTGGAATTCATAAAGGAGCGGGCACGGAATACCGCCACAACCTATGCGGATGGGGCACCTCAAAAGCAGCTTCATTCAATTGCCGCCGTATCCTCTCGGATGTCAAAGGGAGAGAAGCGCCTTGCGCGTACGAAGTTGATGATTCTTTGTCTCATTCTCCTGGGGTTTCTCCTGATGCTCTTAAGATTCCTGCGGTAACTTCTCCGAACCCCATTCACAATTCGAGGATCAAGGCAGCCAAATCGGCCTCTTTTAAGGAGGGGTATTTGACGGGCGTATCGACGGAGGCATAGCGCTCCGCCACCACTCCCCCGCCATCCCCCTCGTTTCGCCTGTTTTGTAATACCTGCCCATCCTCCGCATCAGTCGCTTAACTGTTTTACAGATATCGAACTGAATTTGGAAAGTGTTTTTGATGTTCTAAGAACCGTATGCTTCCTCTGATAAGATCAGTTTATATAGGATGGATTGTCCCTAAATGGCATTTTTCCGATTTTCACAACTACAACTTTCATTGCTTTGGTTTCCAAAATCTACAGAGGGTAGTGGTGTCTTTTGGCTCGTGACTATGATGTCCGTTTATCTACTTTAATCCAATGATGGAGAGCTTTCTTTCGATCATTCAGAGAGACGGACAATTCTCTCCATTCAGCAGTTTGTAAGTGCTATTTTTGGTATGTATCTAGAAGATATTTTCACCAAAATAGCTATTTTTATAAAAAACTTTATAAAACCACTTGCAATGTTCCATTAACTCTGGTATATGTATATGAGTAGAGCGAGTCATGACGCTCTTTTAGTTCGACCTCTGACTTGCTCAGAGGCTAGATGACAATCAAACTGATATCTTTATCGATATCAAAAACCCTTCTAAAAGAACTCTTGGAATCCAGAGATGGAGTAATTCCAACTTCTTGGAAGTGACAGTTTGAACTGCTCCGTCGGCCGACGGAGCAGTTCTTTTTGTTTGTGGATGGCTTTATCAAACCTTCATTTTTCTAGGGAATATTCACCAAGTACCTCCTGTAAAGAAAACCATCAACTTGCAATGGACAATAAACTTTACAACTTTATCGTCCATGACATCTTTATAAAAATGAATCATTCAAATGTCCAGGCTCTGAGGAGTTATCTGGAGGGGATCACCGGTGTCAGCCCTCACCTGCAACCGCTTGAGGTCGCAAATCTTCCGCTTTTTCTTCGGAATCGGTTCTCCTTCTACTCCATGGAGTTATTTGGCCGACGCTGGACTCTGGCGATCGAGAATGCGTCGTGTGAGACAGGTTCGCCGGGTGAGTATGAAAAGCAGTCCGAAATACTTGGGGTGCATTTGAAGGAACCTCTCGTGTTCATCATTTCAACGCTCCCCTCGAATACCAGAAACCGTATGGTCCAAAAGGGTATTCCCTTCATCGTCCCTGGGAATCAGGCATTCCTTCCGAGTTCCATTGTGGATCTCCGGGAGCACTTTCCAAAACCAAGAGGGAAGGGGCGTAATTTGCTCAGTCCTACAGCTCAACTCTCCTTGCTCTATCATTTGGAACGACAGCCTTTGAGTGGATTGCCTCTTCGTGACATTGCCCAAAAGCTTCGTTGCTCCGCGATGATGATGAGCAATGTAAAAGACGAATTGGAAGAAACCGGTATCTGTGGAGTAGTACGCACCGGACGCTCGATATCATTGAAGTTTTCCGCCGAGAAACGTGCCCTTTGGGAGTTGGCCCAGAACAAACTTAAATCTCCTGTCACGAAGACCCGATGGGTTCATTGGAAAGAGCCGGGGTATCCTGCGCTGCTGGCTGGAATAAGCGCTTTAAGTCGATCGACAATGATCGCCGACGAGAGGCTTCCAATCTACGCGCTAGGACCAAAGATGCTCGAATCCTGGCTGGAGAACGGCACCCTGATTGGTTGTCCCGATGCAGAACAGGCTACGGCGCAGATCGAAGTCTGGTCTTACGAGCCGAAAATCCTCGGAGATAATGAGAGAGTGGACACACTCTCGCTTTATCTGAGCCTGCGTGACTCCCCTGACGAACGGATCCAGCAACAGCTCGAAACCCTCATCCGGGAGTTCCCATGGTAAGAGGACTTGATCTCTTCCGGGAACGATTCAGAAAATTTGAAGGATCTTTCATACTGATCGGTGGGGCAGCGTGTGATGAATGGTTTTCCTCCGTAGGACTCGAGTTCCGCGCAACCAAAGATCTCGATATCGTTCTGATCATCGAAGCGATTGATCCTGAGTTTGTGGCAACACTTCGGGCTTTCATTGAAGAAGGGGAGTATGAAGTTCGCCAGTGCACGGAGGGAACACCTGTCCTCTATCGATTTGCTAAACCAAAACGCGAAGAGTTCCCTTTCATGCTCGAGTTCTTCAGTCGGAAACCATCGGGACTTGATCTTGCCGAAGGGCAGAAGATCGTTCCCTTCCCGACGGACGCAACCTATCGCAGCCTGTCCGCTATTCTTCTCGATGATGATTACTATACTCTGATTCAGCTCCATAGGGATGTGCGTGATGGGATCCCAGTTGCATCGGCAACGGCTCTTATTCCTTTGAAGGCCCGTGCATGGATTGATCTGAATAGGAGCAAGCGGGCTGGTGAGGTAGTCGACTCCAGAGATATTGCGAAGCACAGAAACGATGTGTTCCGACTTGCAGCAACCCTGCCTGGAGAACCTGGGCCTGTGCTGCCAGAGGCCATCATCGCTGATCTTTCGCAGTTCCTTTCAGCCTTTCCTGAGGATTCGCCTGAATGGCCGGCTATACTCTCATCCCTCAAGACAACCATTGGAGACGGCATCCGTCCGGATCTGCTTCGGACGGCTATTCAGACCTTTTTCCGACTCCCGTTATGAAGTCCTTAGCGCTCAAATTCTGCGTCTCAAGGGTTCACCAGCGGCTTGCTTTATAACGGATGACTACAGGACCGCTGATATCTATCAGCGTATCTTGTTCCATGAAACTTCTCCTGACGGCCGACCTCCATTGTGACGAGAGCAAACTGCAATTCATCCTCAGTAGTGATGTCGATGCAGTTCTTGTTGCGGGCGATTTGATTGACCTATTTTCGAGTCGATTCTACCGATTCCAGAAAAGCAGGGTCCGCCGATGGTATCAGGAGCTTCTTGTCCGGGAAAAACAGCTCGTTTGGTCGAGCGGCAACCATGATTTCCATGATGATGAGATGACTCCGATCCTGATCGCTTCACCCGAGTGGATGACAAAGTGTGGGAACATTTCCGACGGACAAACAGGTGTCCATGAGAAAAACGGATTGCGCGTTGCCATCACCACGGTTCCCTGGCCCGTGACGGAAGGATATGTCCTGAGCAATGGCATCAAGATGTCCTACCACGCATTTGTTGAAGGACTGCTTCTGGAAGGAAAAAAACTTCAAGGGGATGGGATTCCCTGGATGGTGCTGGCACATGACGCCCAAAAAAAGTAGACTGCCCTCAATGAGGAGGATATCAGTTCCATCCAACTCTATGCCGGCTTGGCTCTGATGGGACGGAACCTTTCACAAAAAGTTCAGCTATTAACCGGAACCGCTGGAGGAGGAGAATCCCAACTCAGCATCGTCATCGATGGGCTCATTGGAAGGCACAACTGCACCGAACTCCGTACTGAACAGTTGAACGAACGCTTCGAGATTGCATGCTTTGTTGGAAATGCAACCTGCGCAGAGGCCACGGAAAGTTGGCATGGGCTTGGCAACCTTCTCCCGAAATCCAAGATGGTAGAGGGCTTTGCTTCCGGGGTTGAGACAGGTGGCGATGTCGCGCAGTCCCTCCAGGTCATCTGTGCAAGAGCCATGCAAATCTACTGCGGGCGACATCCAAAATGATGGACTTTACTTCTGGATATGCGGCCTTTGTAGGGTTAATCTCTCAAGAAGACGCATGATTCCCACAGAAGCTTGCAATCAAATTAACTTAGGCTCAAATACAGTTTCATTGTAATGGATCAGAACAAGAAAGTAGCCGTTTTTGTCGAAACATCGTGCGATTACGGACGACGCATTTTAGCCGGTGTCGCGGAATACCTCCGCACTAACCTGAACTGGACTGTTTTTTTGGAGCAGAACGACCTGAATGCCCGTCCTCATGATTGGATACTCTCTAATCAATGGGATGGAATCCTTTGTCGTCAAACCGACCCTGTCATTGCTAACATTCTAATATCTAGCGGAATACCACTAGTTGATCTTAATGACCAACATCAAATACCAGCACTGTCGCGTGTTGGCTCCGATCATAATGCAATTGGCATGATGGGCGCCCAATATTTGAAAAATAAAGGCTTTAGACACTTCGCATACTGTGGATTTTCCGATGAACTCTGGTCGCGAACCAGAAAGGAAGGTTTTGAGAAAACGTTAGCTGAAAGCGGCAGTCTTATCCACCTCTGGGAATCACCATGGACAGATAGATCTGCTGACTACTGGACAAACGATATAATACAAATTCGTCATTGGATTAAAAATCTTCCAAAGCCAATCGGTATCATGGCAGCAAATGATACGAGGGCTCTTCATCTAATTCAAGCATGCAACCAGATAGGAATAGTTATTCCAGAACAGGTCGCCGTGATAGGCGTAGATGATGAAGAAATGTTCTGTGAACTCGTATCACCCCGTTTGTCGAGTATCAGGCCAGATTGCGAGAGGATTGGGTTTCAAGCGGCCGAATTGCTGGATCAGATGATGTCGGGTTCAGCAAGTTCTGTTAAACGCATCGTCATTCCACCCAGAGGGATTATCATCAGACCATCAACCGATATTGGTGCCGTGAGTGACTCACTCGTGGTCAAGGCTATTAGACTCTTTCGCATAACAGATAGCGCGCGTTGTGATATCAATAATGTTGCAAGGGAATTAAACGTCTCAACTGAGATGCTTGAAAAGCGATTTAGAAGAACACTTAACTGTTCGTGTGCAGATTTCATAAGATCAATTTGATCTTACGCATCTAGAAATTCCCGGGCCAGCTTCCCCAATGACCATTGCAAAAATGAGAAGTCTCCTCGGGCCACGGAAAACGAGTAACAGTACCTTTTGATGATCCCCAATTACTTTCCTATCAGAGGGGCGGGGACGGACTCCGATCAACGCCTATCTGGGCCTCAAGGATGAAAAGCGAGCCGTCCAGACCCTGCGCGATATTTCAGAACTCTACCCCGTATCCACCCAGGCGCCCGAGGCAAAAAAGATTGCCGCTGGGCTTTCTAATACTTGATTAGCATCCCATTGGAGTGCTCCCCGAAAGTTGATCCAGGTGTTATGAGAGTTTACGGCGCGGAGACGCCGTTAACCTCATATGAAACGAAAGAGACATAGCGGAGAAGAAATCATCAAGAAGCTGCGTGCCATCGGCGAAGAGCTTGCGGCAGGCAAAAGGGTCGAGGAAGCAGTCCGAGGCCAATCGATCAGCCTGGCGACCTATCAGAGATGGAAGAGCGAATATCCGCAGGTTTATTGCACGTCAGTCCATAGAATTGGCAATAGTCGATAGCAACGCGGACTATTTGGTGAATGTGTACTGAAAAAATAGGATTAATGGTTCCATCTGCAACGGCTTTGAAAATCCCATTTGCCTCCCAATTGCTCATAAAAGAGACGCGGTCAAGGAGTGCGCGCTCCGCAATAATCGATCCAATCAATGATATCCCACACTGTGGTTTTCTTGAAAAAGCTTGAGCTTCCTCTTTTGCTCCATCCAGTAACTGTTGCATTTGGATGCATAAATGTGGTGCGATTAGTGCGGAAGATGCGATAATGCAAATCTCTCCAGAACCTGCTGTAAGATTTATTTCAGAGGGAACATCGAATTCTCGTCGAACTACATCCATGAGTAAGGCTGTGATGGTTGGATTGGTTTTCATTATGTTAAATCAAGTTCATCATTTTTTGTATTAATTGCTGAGGCTTTCATTTTAGCCTTAGCCTGTTTTTTTCTGCTAGATGGTCCGTCATATCTTAATGAACGCGCAGCGCCTGTAGTTAATTCCATAAAATGAATATCAAGAATCCATCCTTTTTCACGTACAGTTTCAGTAGCTAAATCAGTAAAAAAATTATTAAGGGTAGAGAGCTTTTCTAAAAGATCACGAGGCATGATATCTTTCCCACTCAATTTCTTGGCAGTTTGACAGGCACCATTAACCATATCATAAAATGTGGAATAGCATCCAATATGGACGATTCCTGCTTTTTTGGCAGAGGTACAGGTTCAAGACATGGGTAACGCATTAGGTTCAGGACATAGGTAACACCA
>JBAXTN010000053.1:0-12379 GCA_037130175.1 bacterium
CCCGAACTCCGAAGTTAAAAAAGCATCGTTTTGCGGGAAGAGGTTTGGTTGAAAGGGGTTGCAACACCAAAGACAACCTCAACTTCCGCACAAAACGATGCAGACAACATTTCGCCCACTTTTTGGCATTCGCCAAGTTCAATTACGCAGCACGGAGAAGGCAGTGACCCCCTTTGGAGGACTGGCGAGCTTCTTCGCCTTTCTGGAGCGCATAGAACTTCCGGCCAAGCTCCAAGAGAGCATGCCCTTTGTGCATCGGAGTCCCAACTCCATCCCTCCTGCCCATACATTGACGGCGTTCATCTGCTCGGTAGTTGTAGGAGCCAGCCGCTTTGCCCACAGCGATTGGTTGCGCAGCGACAAGGCCCTTCACGCCATGCTGGGCCTCTCTCGTTTCCCTGGCACTGATACCATCCGCAACTTCTTTGCTCGATTCACCCAAGGCTCCATCGAAGCCTTTTGGCGACCTCTCTGGAGATCGATCCTGCCACTCTTCCTCATGCCGGAAGAGGGCTACAGTCTTGATCTGGATTCAACGATCTTCCAGCGCAGCGGTCATCAGCAGGGAGCCGCCAAGGGATACAACCCTCATCGTCCCGGTCGTCTGAGCCACCATCCGCTCCTGGCCATGCTGGCCGAGGCCCCATGCGTCCTTCACGCATGGCTGCGCAGCGGCAATACCAGCGCCAGCCGTGGAGTCTCTGAGTTTCTAAAGGAGGCTCTTGCCCTCATGCCTCCGGGCTGGAGGCTGCGCCGCGTGCGTGCTGACAGCGGCTTCTTCGCCGAAGGACTCCTGGAGTTTCTTGAGGATCGCTCTCTGCCTTATGTAATCGTCGCTCGTCTGACCAAAAACATCAAAACCAAGGCCGCAGCTCTCTCCAAGTGGACTCTCATCGACGAGGACTATGAGGTGGCAGAGTTTTGGATGCAGCTCTACGGATGGAAAAATGAACGGCGTTTCTTTGTCATCCGAGAGCGCATCAGGGAAAGCAAGGCCGCCATCGGACGCAAGCTCCTCCATGTGCCGGGCTATACCTTCCGCATCTTCGTTACCAATTGCAGCGATGATCCCCTCATTCTCTGGCGCGACTACAACAAGCGTGCCTTGATCGAATCTCGCATCGAGGAACTCAAGGCCGAGCTCAATGCCGATGGCTTTTGCATGAAGAACTTCTACGCCAGTGAGTCGGCTTTCCTCGCCGTGCTCTTCACCTTCAATCTCCTGAGTCTCTATGGGCAGGCTCTCCAACCACAGGCTCCTTATCGGCAGCCCGCCACTCTCCGTCAGACAGTCTTTTTAGGCGGAGCTATCCTCGGCCGTGCAGGCCACAAGGCTGTACTCCATATCTCTTCTGCCTGGGGCGGTATGGAAAAACATAAACCTCTGCTGGAGGCCATCTTACACTGGAAAATCCCAACTTCGCCGAAGTTCAGATCCCAATCTCTTTTCAACCCTCCCTTGTGCCCTTCTTAACCCCTTTCTCTTACCTCAACTTCGGAGTTCGGGTTTATTAGAGTTGAGAAGACAGGAGAGGGGGCTTTTTTCTGAAATGGATTCCTCAATTCGTCTTCTGGTTTCTCAAAATCACAGTAAAAAATTTCTAAAAAACTACTCAGCGCCACCTGAATCGAGATAGAAAATGAAGCTGTTTCAACAACTTTTCAATGAATCAGAGCGAATTTTTCACCTCATCTTTCCGTTGTGCTTTGGGTTTTCTCTACGAGCTCTCCGAATGGATTTTGGCATCAAAAAGACACTCTCCTGAGCAGAATTGCGAATGTAAACTTCTGCGCATTCTTTACATTCGTTGTGGCAAACAGAGGGGAAAACCAAAGCGGACAGTATCTTTTTGGATGCAAAACACTGGCTGTCGACCACTCACCTCAATGGAGTTTGACGCGATTATCGCAGCTCTGAATGGACGATTTAGAACGAGGAACAAGGCTCTTTTTACGCTCGCGAGGTACACAGGTTACCGAATTTCAGAGCTCCTTGCCATGCGCATTGGCGATGTCTGGGACGGAAAAATGATGAGAACTTCAGTCACAGTTTCTCGTGAAAACATGAAGGGGAAACGATTTTCCCGCTCCATGCCACTGCATCGAAGTGCCACAGAAACTATCTATTTTTGGATCAAAGAAGCAGAAATGACAGCTCCGGATTGCGAAAGAAAACCGCTTTTTCCATCGCGAAAAGGGGCTGCTTCAATGACCGCAATATCAGCATGGAGGATCTTGCATCAGGCAGCAAATTGGGCAGGAATTTCCACGGAAAGGCTCGGAACACATTCCTTTCGGAAGCAATTTGCCACGACAATGTGGTTGTCGCCATTCGTGAATCGGGACATGGCAAAGATGTCGAGACTCCTCGGACATGCTCATTTCTCGAGCACGATTCGCTATCTTCAATTCGTCGATGGGTCACTCGAATCGGCAGTTTTAGCCGCATAAAAGCGTTTTTTCTAATCTTCAAAAGAATTGAGGAATCCGGTCGCCTCAATCGTTCTAAAATGTATGAAAGATAATAACTGGAAGAAAAGCACGACATCGGATTATAGAAATTCCAAATGGGTCTGCATTGACTGGTTGCGGGGCGGATCTATTGAACGCCATGACGGCACGTATGGGGGCAGCGAGTACCCGAGTTTCTGGGGGGCTATATTGGCACCTCTGTTCTGGCCCTCAATTTATCGAATAGTGTGGAAGGTCGGGAAAATTAGCCACAAGAGGCCAAGCATGTAGTCATACAAGTTTTTTCTTTTTGGTTGGAGAGTTTTTTTGAGCTTGCCGCAGGCAAGACGGGCTTGAAGTTCCACCCGAGCGCCTGCCGCGGCGAGCGGTGCGGGGATTTGGGGCGCACAGCCCCCATCAAGCCGGTTTCTTTTCCTTTCATGAAGCTACCCCTTGACCAGAGGCCAGCATTCGTTTTTGGAGTTAGAGGACACACTCTGCAAGGCTGCTGGGTAGCCCATCTCTGCCCGGAGGTTCTTTCCAAGGATGACGATGAGTTTGTGGAGTTTGAGGGAGAGGCTTTTGTTCTCCTCCAGCATCTCGGGCGGATTACCGAGCGACTCGGAAATGGATGCTTGAACATCGAGTTGTTCTGGTCGCTCGAAGACGCCCGTGATAAGCTCGAAAAGTGGAGGATGGACTACAATCACCATCGGTCGCATAGCTCATTGGCAAACTTGCTTCCGTCTGCGTTTACTAATGAGCTTTTCAACACAGAACACCATACAAAATACGAGTACCCTCAATAGCCACTTAATAAAACTAGCAGTGGCTCAGAGATCGAGAGTAGTTTAATCCTACTCAAACATCTCCGCCGGCACCCTCTCTCAACTACATAAGACCCAGTATTTTTACTATGTTGCCCTCGCACCACCTTCCCCAGTTGATCCCAAATCGCATCCAAGCCGCCATCAACAGGCTCCAAGAGAGCCTTTGGACAGGATCTAAGCCTCTCCGGGTGGAGGCGTCTGAGCCGAGTCCAGAACAAGTGCCCTTGCTGGCAGGCAAGAAGCTGAAGCTGCGACCGATTGGGAACTGCTCATTTTGGGGAAAACTTTTTGACCAGCGGTGGTGCCGGGTCGTATTGCCTGCTGCTGCGGACGCCAATACCTGGCTGAACTGGAAAGACCAGGGCGAGGCGACCCTTTATGTCGGGGACAAGCCCTATTTTGGCTTCAATGTGGCGCACCGCTTTTGCCGCCTGCCAGCCGGGACACAGGAAGTCTGGATCCAGTCAAGCTGCATCCAGAGTGCGATCTGGCATTCCGAAGCGAATGGGATGGATCACAAGGGAAGCTATTTTGAAGGTGCCTTCCTTTGCCGCCGCAACGACGAGGTATGGAACGCCTATCATGATTTGAAGTGCCTCTTCGATCTGGCCATGGACCAGAGGCATCGGGAAAACCCCGCCCTCCCCACGACACTGAACGGATTCGGATTGCAGACACCAGTAGACAAATTCACCCCGGTCTACCGCCTCATGCTCCGATTCATGGACGAGGCGGTGGATGCCGCCGATGTTCAGGGAATTCCTGCGATGCATCGCAAGTTGGCGGATGCCTATCGTGAACTGCACATGGACAAGACCTTCATGCGTTGTGTCCTGAGCGGACACGCCCATCTTGATTTGGTCTGGATGTGGCCGGAGCGGATGGGCGAGCTGAAGGCGGTCAATATCTTCGCCACAGCGAACCGTCTGATGGACGAGTATCCCGAATTTCGCTTTGCCTACAGCCAGCCCGCAAGCTACGAGGCGGTCAAGCGTCGCGAACCGGTGCTCTATGATCAAGTGCGAGGACGGATTAACTCCGGACAATGGGAAGCGACGGGAGCGATGTATGTCGAATCGGACACAATCCTGGCCTGCGGCGAAGCCTTGGCGCGAAGTTTTGTGCTGGGACAGAAAGGATTTACCGAGCTCATTGGAAAACCCTCAAAGTTGACGTGGCTGCCGGATGTGTTCGGCTATTCTGCTTGTCTCCCCCAAATCATGAAGCTGACAGGGGTAGAGTATTTCTTCACCACGAAGATGACCTGGAATGCGATCAACCGTTTTCCTTACAGCAGTTTTATCTGGAAAGGAAACGACGGCTCCGAAGTACTGGCCCATGTGACGCAGGAATCGGGCTATGTCACGCACATGGAGATTGATAACATCAAGGCTCCGATGCTTGCGAACCAGCAGGCCGCCGTGCATGGGGAATACCTTCTGCCGACCGGCTATGGGGACGGAGGAGGAGGCCCTACCCGCGAAATGTGCGAACGGGCGCGGCGGCTTGGCTCGCTACCCGGCATGCCCGAAATCGTCTGGGGCCAGCCGGAGGCGTTTTTCGAGCGACTGGCAAAGGCACGTGGCCAACTCCCCGTACACCATGGGGAATGTTATCTGGAATATCACAGGGGCACACTGACGACGCATGGAAACCTCAAGAAAACATTCAGGGAGCTTGAGCGGGCGATGCAGGTTGCTGAAGCCGTGGCCTCGGTGACCGGAAAATCATGGGAGAGGGAATCCGCCTGGAAGCGCTTGGTATTTGCCCAATTCCACGACTACATCCCCGGAAGCTCGGTCTGGGATGTCTATTTGGAAGGTTTGCCAGAGTTGAAGAAGATTGCTTCCGAACAAACCGACAAAGCCGTGGAAGCGCTGCCCTCAGGGAAAAGTCATTGCCTCTTCAATCCCCATGCGATGGAAGTCCGTCGCTGGGTCCGACATCCTCAAACAAAAAAGCCGCTCTATGTGGCACTCCCTCCCTTGAGCGGAACCGCGCTGGAAGACGACTCGTCGGAGTTTCCCGAAGCGGTGCTTCTCAAAGGGAAAACAATCAACAACGGCTTGGTTGGATTTCGCATCAATGCCGCAGGCTGGATCGATCGGCTAGAATGGGAAAAGGTGCAGGTTCCGTTGCGATCCTCCTTGGGGCAACTGGTGCTCTTTCCCGACAAACCTGCGAACTTTGATACTTGGGACATCGACCGTCAGACGCTTTCGCTGGCACAGATTTGCACGGCCAAGGCATCGGTGAGCGCATTTCAGGAGGGGCCACATCGTGGCGGTTTCAAGGTGAAGCGGAAGATCGGCAAGCAGAGCGAGTCCATCGTGACCTTTGCTCTGGAATCAGGAAGTCATCTCGTCCACATCACCGTGGATCTCGACTGGCAGGAGCCGGAAACCTTGCTGAAGATGGTGTTTCCCACAAAATATGCGGCGACAAATGCACGTTTTGGGATTCCCTATGGCAGCGTATTGCGTCCACAGGTGCCAAACGGGTTGGTGGCAGAAGCGATGTGGGAGGTGCCTTTTAGCCGCCATCTGGAGGTTTTCGATGAAGGGGAGAGAGAGGGATTGTTCCTCCTAACCGAGGCCAAATACGGAGCCTGTGTGCGGGATGGTGAGGTGGGAGTTAGTCTGATCCGCAGTCCGAAGGTGACGGGTCTGGACGCACACAGACACGCATGGCCCGCACATTTGAGCAGGCTGAGAATTCCTTCGCTTTACAGCGACATCGGCAAGCAGACGATTCAACTGGCGATCGGACGGTATGACCTGACCTTGCCACGCGAACGCCAGCCAGCAGCCCTTGCCGAAACCTTCTTTACCCCTCCGCTTGCCTATCAGGGAAAGGAGATGATCTCTCCCATCGGGAAGATCTCCGGAGGAGAAACGCTCATTCCCTGCTGGGCTGTTCCGGCAGGAAAAACATCATGGCTATTACGGTTCCATGAGGTTGCCGGACAACGCGGTTCAGTCAACATTCAGGCGACAAAGGATTGGTCTGTTGCGGAATCCTATTTTGATGGTTCAGAGAAGGGGAAGGAGGGTGGGAATTGTTTTTCCTATGAGCCATATCAAATTCTCACTGTAAGATTCCAAGCGGTGTAACTTCGGTGTTTATACCAAACCCTAATAGGAAAGATACTTTAGATTGGAACGGAGTTGTTTGCTGAAGCAACGATGGAGTGGTTACCAAGAAGGGATCGTACTCTCTGTGCTTCTACCCTGAGAGGTTGAAGTTCCTTGAGGATGGCCTCCTGTAAAGAGTCGAGGCAGCCAAAGAGCTTATTGGCCATGGCATCCTTGACCAAGTCCCCCAGAGCTTCCACTGGATTGAGTTCTGGGCTGTAGGCAGGAAGAGGCAGGAGTCTTACATTGGAGGGCACTCCCATCTCCCCATCCTTGGGATGGAACCCAGCCTGATCCCAGACAACCAGATGGAGGGCTTCGGGATCGCTCTGTCCGATTTGATCTAAAAAAAGATTGCTCACATCCTTGCCCACCCGTGGGGCAAAGAAGAGTTCGATACGGTTCTCCCCGTCTGGAGTGCCCCCGTTTTTCGTACCATGTGCTATGAGAGACTTGGTTGTGTTTTTGGGGTTTGATCGCTGTCTTGCGGAGCTGAGGCCGTAGGCCGAAGCGTAGCAAGACAGCGTGCGCCGAACTCCGCCGGGCTGAGTATACCCAGTGAGGAGTGCGGTCTTAGATGGTTGTATTTTTCCTGGTGCTCCCTGCCAAGGACTTTTGCCTCTAGAAGACTGGAAAAAAGTTCCACATTGAGGAACTCGTCCCGGAAGCGTGCGTTGAAGCTTTCGCTATAGGGGTTCTGCCATGGAGCACCCGGTTCGATGTAGAGCGTCTTCATACCATTTGCTGCGATCCACTCTTTCACTGCATCGGCGATGAACTCGGGGCCGTTGTCACTACGGATGAACTCCGGTACCCCTCGCTCCTCCACCAGCTTCTCCAATGTTTCCAAGACATCCCTTGCCGTGATCGAGCGATCCACCTCCAAGGAGAGGCACTCGCGGGTGTATTCATCCAGAACGGGGAGCCACTTGAGGCGACTCCCTCTCTCGGTCTGATCGAAGACGAAGTCGTAGCTCCAGACATGATTGATCCTCTCGGCTCTCTTCCTCTGCGCCCCATTGGCACTCTCCCCAAGCCTTCTGCGCTTGCGGGTGCGTGGAGGTACCTTCAGCCCTTCCTTCTTCCAGAGCCGATGAACACGCTTCTCGTTCACGATCCATCCCTCTCTCCGCAGATAGCGGAAGACACTCCGGTATCCCGCACGGGTTTCCCGTGTGGCAAGGGGCAACGCAGGAAGCCGTGATCAAGTCGGCAGAAGCCGACGAGGCCCTCCGGTGAAAGCCCCGTTGGAGGACGTCGGCACGGGCCGGGAACAATTCAAGGCTCACCACACCGCCTCGGATCATGCACTTCTGGAGAAACTCGACTCCTGCAATGACACCTCTGTCCCCTTGAGGGACTTCAAGAGCGGGCCGGCTCTTTTGGAGGAGGGCGTCCGGCTTCCGTTGAGCTTAAGCAAACCGCCCAGCAATCGCTGTTGGAGACCTTTTCGCCGTGAGAACTGTTGCGCTACCTCACGAAGGGAGTTTCCTGTTGCTTGAGCGGTAGTGAGAGCATTTCCCTCTGATTGGCCGACTCGAAGAGCGCCAGCAGGATTTCCAGCCCGGGCAGCACGGTGGCAGCATCCAGACGGGAAGGCTCGCCGGTTTTGACAGCGTTCAGGATGTCCTTCAAAGCGCGGTCCACGTAGAGGTTTTTGTCCGTGGTTCCGTGATGGAAGTTCTCCTCGGTGTCGCAGACGGTGACTTCAGAGATTCCCCGGAAGAGACCGCGAGCTATTCCGGATTCACCTTCCAGAGGGGAGAGACGGAGTTCGAGGAAACCGTATTCCCCGTCGAATCGAATGACCGGAACGCGTCCGGCCTGGAGTTTCCCGGCTTCAATCACCATCTGTACGCCATCGGAGAAGTGAACAGTTCCAATGAGTTGAGTTTCGGTGGGAACGCCTTGGTAGAGGGAGTCAGACCATTCCACCGCTCCAAAGACCCGGACCGGCTGGCGCTCGAACGGGACATTCATCACGTTTAGGGCGGCATCAATGAGGTGCGGGCCAAAGTTGATAATTTCATTTCCTGGCTGGTTGATCTGGACACCGATAAGGTTACCGATGCGTCCCTCACCGACCGCTGCTTTGACCCATTCAAATGGCTGGCCGAAGCGGCGTTGAAAATTCACAAAGAGGCGCGCTCCGTGGGCCTCGGCGGCCTGGATCATTCGATGCGCGGCCCCCATGGAAGTGGCGAACGGCTTTTCGATCCATAGAACTTTTGCTCCTGCTTCCAGAGCGGCCGCAACCATCGCTTCCCGGTCGGGAGGAAACGCGCAGATGCTGACAAATTCCGGACGCTCTTCGGCCAGCATCTTGCGGTAATCCTGGTAGCCGCGAACGCCGGGGAACTCGGCGAGAAAGTCGGCGATGTTTTTTTCGCTGCGGCTTGCGGCGGCCACCAGTTCGACCTGTGCCGCGCGCATTGCCCGGGCATGGGCGTAGGAAATCGAATGGCCACCGCCCCGACTGGGTCCCGTGGGACCGCATCCAATAATGGCAGCGCGCATGTTATTTCCCTCCTTTCCAGTCGATGACGGCCGAGAAAATGCTCCGTTCGAGCAACCCGGCGTACGCCGCAGGTGCGTCCTTCCATGGGAAGATCTGGTCCACGAAATCCTGGGATTTCAAGCGCCCGGCGCGGATGTGCTCCACGACGCGCTGACGTTCCTCCACGCCGCGGTCCCGCGGGGTGATAAAGAGGGCGGCTTCGCCGGGCATGCAACTGTCGGGCTTCCAGGAGAGCGGTTCCAGATAGTTGGCCTGGAAGACCAAACGGGGCCAGTCGCCGCCATAAAAGCGGATCGGCTCCACTTTATATTCCTTCGAGTAATTTTGGGGCTTTTTGCGTAGGAGCTTCAATGCCATCTCCACGCCGGGGTGGGAGCCGGACGCTTCCACAACGATGTCCGCACCTCCGTTGCAGATGGTGAGGATGCGGTTGAGAGCATCCGGTTCCTTGGGAGAAACGGCATAGGCGGCTCCGTTGCGAAGCGCGCGTTCAAGGCGGCTGGCCTCAAGATCCACCACGATCACGCGGCAGCCGTGAGCTCCCAGCCATGCGGCGGAAAGCGCCCCAATGACTCCCTGTCCAATCACCACAGCTGTCTCTCCCGCCTTCGGAGCGGCGGCTTCCGCACCGCGAAGGCTGATGCTGGCAACTTCGGCCATCACATAATCGAGAGGATTGGCGTCGGCTGGAAGAAGCACCGGACGATCCTCCCCGAGGGTCGAGATCACCTGATGGCTGGCCTGTCCGCCCCACATGGAGTTGGTGCCCTCAAAAGGGGAGGGGTTGCGGGAACTGACAAGATCGCCAACCCGCCATCCCGGGGCGTTTTCGCCGACAGCGGTAACCCTCCCCACGGAACTATAACCTGGAATAAACGGAAATTTGTCTGCGGCTCCGTAGTGGCCCGCCAATGTTCGCAATTCGGTGCCTGGGGAAACGGTGGTATAGACGGTTTCCGTCACGATTTCAGTAGGGCCGCACTCTTTCAATTGCGCGGTTCCAAGCCCGACTTTGTTGATTCCCTCGAAGAGGACGACATTTGCAGAAGTATTCATAACTCCAGCAGCATGGAGGTTTTTTGCATTTTGACAACGGCCAGAAATCGGCTATTTATTCCACTTTCCGGTTGTTGAAAGAAAATGTCACCACTACGTTGGCGGATATGAAATCCGGGATCTCCGCCCCATTTTCCGGCCGAACGCAGCAAACTATCTCCCTGCCCAGCCAAGTACCCCTGCGTTTTGTGTGCGGGTGGAGGGGAAGCACGAGCGGATACTTTCCGATGCACTCGCATCCCGTAGTGGAGCTGGTCCATCATCCGCGCGGCTCCGGGGTGACGGCGTTTGAAGATGGGCGGAAGATCGGATTCCAGCCTCATGGAACGGTGATCTATCCGGCCCGCTGCCGGCATGACGAAAGGATGACCACGCCCGGAGTTGATATCTGCCTCCACGTCAAAGCCCCCGGAGAATGGTTATCCGAACCGCTCTACATACCGCCTGACAGCTCCGGGACGAAGCGGGCCGACCGCTTTGTGCGAACCGAATTTCTGCATCTGGCGCAGGTCCGCCCCGATACGGGCCGTCGGGTGGAACTCGACCTCCGCATCACCGCCCTGCTCGCCCGACTTCTGCAACTTGCGCCGCTGGCCGCGCATGAAAATCCGCCGGCCATCCCCGAAACTCATGTGGATCGCGCCCGGCAGTTTATCTGCGAAAACTATGCGAGAATCACGGGGGCAGGGGAGGTCGCCAGGCATGTCGGTGTGAGCGAGGACTATCTGCGGCACCTCTTTATCGAGCACGGTGGCCCCGGGCTCAACCGGCTGCTGAACCAGACAAGGGTCGAGCGGGTCAAGGAACTCCTGGTCCATTCAAGACTTCCGATCAAGGCGATCACCTCCATGTCCGGCTTCAAAACGGAACGCTATCTGTCAACCCGCTTCAAGCAGTTCACCGGAGTCGGACCAAGTGCCTTCCGCCGCCAGTCTCAACGGTAAGGCTAGAGCCTATTAATATTATACCAATCACAGGAAGAAATGATACTTTAGCGGCGAAGGAGTTTTGGTGTGTGGCAAGGCAATACATGGGCGTGGGAACGCCCTGGATAGACTGCACTCTGTGCAGCCCTGAGTGTAACGATGGGCGAGCCGAGCAGGTGCGAGCGAGTCAAAAGACAGATGGCTATTTGCCTCACCATCTCCCGATGGGTTCGCCTTTAAGGCTGCTACGCAGGCTACAACGCGCCTCCCGCCGCTCGTTGTTCTGATAACCAGAGGGATGACAACGCTGACACGCGCCAAAAGAACCAGCCGGGTAGTGTCATTTCTAATGGTGTTTGGTATTAAAAGGCAGGTGGCGGTGCCTGGAATTTTGGTTTCAGGCGAGGCGCCACCATCGTCAGATCAAGGAAGAGCTGCATGCTGTCCAAATTATGCGAGTGCCAGTTCGGGTTGATGCGCCACATCTGGGGTATCCGGTGGTGGGGCGAAGGGTTCATGGATCCAAGCCCAGAGGTCTCTGTGGACAAAGAGGTTCAGGCACAGGAGGGCTACCAGATTCGAAAGGTCCACCCCAGACGGCTGCGCATCTGGAGATACTTCAGGAGCAGGATAGCGATGAATGCTGTCCAAATCTGGATATGTACCGCATTGGCGCTGGTTCCCACGAAGGTTTTGATTTTCAGGTTCTGTTTGATGGCTTTGAAGAAGAGTTCGATCTGCCAGCGCTGCTTGTAGATGGAGGTAATCGTGTCGGCGATCAGTTTCATGTTGTTTGTCAGCAGGACGATCTCGCGCTGACCCATCGGATCCCAAACTACCACCCGGCGCAGCTCTCTACATCGAACCCGGCGCGCTGTGGCAAAACCCTTACAGTGCGAGCTTCAACTCACTCTTCCGGGACGAGTTCCTCAATTTGGAGCTGTTCTCCTGTCTCTAGGCACGAAAAACGGGGGGCACCCACCAGCACACATTCCTCCCCAAAGAAAAGTATCCGCATATCACTTCACCCCCATAAAGCGAGGGACCACACCAAAGTTTTTAGAAAGTTAGTTCGGCTAGCCCGCTCCGCCGCCATTCTTCTCCCCGGAGGACGAGGTTACGGGCTTGGATCAGTAAAGTGCCTGCACTTTTTCGAGGCTGAGGTAGCGGGTGGAGGGGAGGGTGTAGTCAGCTTGGTGGAGGAGCATCTTGTCACCGATACCGATGCTCTTCATGGCAGCAGAGACGGCGGCTTTTACGCCGGCGGCAGCATCCTCGATGACAACGCAGGATTCAGCGGGAATGCCGAGGAGTCGCGAGGCGAGTAGCAGGCCTTCCGGGTCGGGTTTGGACATCTTCGTATGCTCGCCGGTCACGACCTCATTAAAGCGTCCTTCCAGCCCGATTCGTTTCAGGATGACTCCGGCATTGCGGCTGGCGGAGACGATGGCTGTCTTGAAACCG
>JBAXTN010000054.1:0-11622 GCA_037130175.1 bacterium
GCTCGACCTGCCACCCTTCAGACCGTTACTCACCCACTCGAAATAGCGAGGAACCTCAATAAAATACCCAAGAAGCCACGGATTATCGCGAAAAGGAGTGCACAGCACCTCCGCCTGCTGCTCCACTTCTTTTTTCCAAGCGGGATCGAACACATCTGGAAATTCCCTTTCCGGAGTTCTGTCTATCTTACATCGGTAGGCAAGGGGGATTCCTTCACCGATTAGTTTGGGATCCGACCAACAACCGGCCGTATTCATACCCCATGACTTCAATAGCCCGGCAGCTTCCCTGGCCCCAGTTCCCTGAAATGACTGGGCATGGGGAGGATGCACGGAATTGATACCCTTGCTGAAAAATGCATTCCCATCGGGGGAAACTATCCACCATTTCCCGTTGATCCTTTGAGTGTGGAAGAACCCTGTTTTGACACCCTGTATTCCTTTCCATCCACCATAGGAGTCATAGACCGTATTCCCGTTAGTATCAGCTCTGAGGAAGGAAGGCACAACCAACAGGATCAGTGTCACGATGGCTTGGTGGGGAAACATCATCGCATGGGGGATCCTCGGAAGCAGAAAAACTCTCCTCAAGAGAGTTTAAAAATTTTCTAGATTCTAGGGACGGTGATTCCGCGCTGCTTCATGTACTTGCCCCCGCGATCGGCATAGCTAATCTCACACGGCTCATCGGCACCAAAAAAGACCACCTGAGCCAACCCTTCGTTAGCATAGATCTTGGCTGGGAGAGGGGTGGTGTTGGAAATTTCCAAGGTAACATGCCCTTCCCACTCGGGCTCAAAAGGGGTGACATTCACGATGATGCCGCAGCGGGCGTAGGTCGACTTTCCGACACAGATGGTCAGGACATCGCGTGGGATGCGGAAGTATTCCACACTACGGGCAAGGGCAAAGGAATTGGGAGGAACGATGCAGACATCAGTCTTGATATCGACGAAGGATTTTTCATCGAACTGCTTCGGATCAACGAGTGCACTGTAGACATTGGTGAAAACCTTGAACTCATCGGCGACACGCAGATCATAACCATAGCTTGAGAGACCATAGCTGATCAGGTGACGCCCCTCGTCATTACGCACTTGGCGTTCCACAAAGGGCTCAATCATCCCATGTTCCAGCGACATTTTACGAATCCAGTGATCAGGGCGAACAGACATATCGGGAAAAATAGCGGATCGGGATTTTACTGCCACGGTAAAATTACAGAAAATTTCTCATTGTCTTGGCCCTTTTCCAATCATGCTCTAAATAGGTCGCGTGCTGAATTACCTATGGCTTCTCCTCATTCTTTCGGGAGTACTTCTCTCAGTGATCACCGGGCGCGCCGAGGCGGTCACGACGGCGACCTTTGATGCCTGCAAATCTTCGCTTCTGAACATCGCCCTGCCGTTGGGGTCTGTCATGGCTCTCTGGCTTGGCATCATGCGTCTTGCAGAGAAATCAGGGGCCGTTGAAAAACTTGCCGCTTTCCTCCGACCGCTACTCACCCGCCTCTTTCCCGAAGTCCCTGCCGATCACCCCGCCATGGGCTCCATCGTCATGAACATTGCGGCGAATATGCTCGGTCTCGGCAACGCCGCCACCCCCCTGGGCCTTCGGGCAATGCAGAATCTCGAATCGCTCAACCCCCGACCCGGCACCGCAACCAATGCGATGTGCACCTTTCTTGCCATCAATACCAGCTCCGTCCAGCTCATCCCCTCCACCGCCGTCGCCATACTGGCTGCTGGGGGAGCCACCCATCCGACGGCGATCATCGGCACCGCTTTTGTTGCCACCTCATGTTCTTTCCTTACCGGCATCACTTCGGTGAAGCTGTTACAACGACTTCCGATGTTTGCAATCCCTCCCCTGACCGAAAGTGAACGCATACGAATCAATCAGAACCCGGTCTCGGAACCCCTTGAGAATGCTCCCTCATCAAGCTCCTTCACTCCACTCGCACTCTGGAAACAAGCCCTTCTCTCGGCCTATGTTCTCCTCTTTTTCTGGGCGATCATTCAGCACACGACGATTCATCAAGGGGGGAATCTGATCATCGCTTTTATCCAATCCGTATCAGTCGTCGCTGTTCCCTTCCTGATCGGCTTCTTCCCTCTCTATGCCTCCCTGCGTGGCATCGCTGTCTATGATGAGTTTATCGAGGGAGCAAAAGAGGGGCTTCAGGTGGCGTTTCGCATCTTCCCCTATCTCGTTGCGATCCTTGTGGCCGTCGGCATCTTCCGTGCCGCCGGGGGCATTGATCTTCTCAGCCGACTGCTTGCACCTGTTCTTGACCTCATCGGGCTTCCGGCACAACTGCTCCCCCTGATCCTGGTGCGTCCGATGAGCGGAAGTGCTGCCACAGGTCTCTTTGCCGAGATTGTCCATAGCTGCGGCCCCAACAGCTACGCCGCTCAGCTTGCAGGCACGATCCTTGGTGGGACCGAAACCACTCTCTATGTGCTGGCTGTCTATTTCGGCTCCGTGGCCATCCGCCGTGGTCGCCATGCCCTCTCGGCCGGATTGCTTGCTGATGCAGCAGGGGTCGCCGCCGCCCTGATCGTCTGCAAACTGGTTTTCAAGCAGTAAAAGGGCCGTTGTGGGTGAGCGGTCTTGATTACTCCGTTGAAAGCACTATTTTACCGCTGCAATTACGATATTTATGAGCACACTCCAAGTTGGCGACAAAGCACCTTCCTTTACTGCAATCGGTATCGGCGGCATCTATGGTTCAGGCACCCCTGTTTCTCTTGCTGAGCTGAAAGGAAAGCCCGTCGTGCTCTATTTTTATCCAAAGGATGACACCCCAGGATGTACGACTCAGGCGTGTGGGATTAGGGATGCCTGGGGGGATATTAACAAGACTGGTACGACACTCTTTGGCGTGAGCATTGATCCCGTGAAATCCCATGAAAAATTTATCGCCAAGTTCGACCTACCCTTTCCGCTTCTCAGTGACCCTGAAAAATCGATCGTCTCTGCTTATGGTGTCTGGGTGGAAAAATCGATGTATGGAAAGAAATATATGGGAACCGAACGAACGACTTTTGTCATTGATGGAAAAGGGATCATCGTTGCCATTTTCCCAAAGGTGAAACCGGGTGAACACGCGGATCTTGTAATCCAGACACTAAAGGAACTTTGCAATTAGTAATCGTCACGCCGCAGTGCGTCGCAGGCGGCTCCCAGGTGGCTGATGACTGAACTTGCAGAGAGTGATTCCTGTGAGTCATTTCCATTGAAGATCGCTATCTCGGCCGCTCGTCCACAGAGCCAAGCACCGAGCATAGCTGCATCACGCAAGTGATGCCCAGAACCGATCAGGGCGGCGCAGACACCGGTCAGCACATCCCCCATTCCACCGCTTCCCATCCCTGGGTTGCCTGTCGTATTAAAGACGGTTTCCCTGCCTTTCTCAGCAATAATGGTACGGGCTCCTTTGAGTAAAAGGGTCACCGGATATTCTGCGGTAAACCCCTCCGCCCACTCCCATCTTGTGCGACCATCTCGGGGATTGAGTCGTTCCATCTCACCCGGATGAGGAGTGAGCAATCTGGGGGCGGCGCAACTATTGAGAAGAGCGGGTTCTTTTGAAATTGCGTTCAGGGCCTCGGCATCGACCACGCAGGGAATAGTAGCTTCTGAGACGATTTTTCGCAGATCATCGTCGTGGGAGTCCCCCAATCCGGGGCCGATAGCAAGCACATCGTGCGCATCAGAGAGTATATCCAAATAGGAATCAACAGGATGAACCATGACTTCCGGAACGCAGCACGACGCAAGCAGTTCATAATTCTCGGCCAGTGCATAAAGAGTCACCAGTCCTCCTCCGGCATGGACAGCGGATGATGATGCCAGTCTTGCCGCTCCAAGATACCCCCGTGATCCGGCGATGATTCCGATGCGACCGTATGTTCCCTTATAGGAATCAAAATCACGGATGGGGAGCGACGATCTTAGAAAATCCGCCGTGATGACTTTCGCCCGATCTCCACTCTCTTCAGGAAGGGAAAGACCGGGCAGTGGAACAAGGGCAAGCCTACCCACAACTGAAGTGGCACGATCTGCCATAAGGCCGCTTTTTACCATCCCCAGAGTAACCGTCAGATCGGCCTGCACACAGGGATCAAAGACTTCACCCGTTGTACCATCAAGTCCCGAAGGGAGATCGACTGCGATGCTGAAACCACCCTTTTGATTCCGAAAACTGTTCATCTCCCTTATCAGCTCGGCAGTCGTGCCACGGGGATGGCCTTCGCTCCCAATACCAAGCAAACCATCAAGCAGGATCAGCGGGCCGGTGATATTTCCCGGCAAGGATCGGAGAAGTGCAGTGGGCGGAAGTTTCTCAAGATGAGCGCAGGTAAGTGCTGCCAGCTCCTCAACAGGCGATACCAGACGGATGAATACTTGCCATCCTGCTGAAACGAGACGATGTGCAGCCAGCAATGCATCACCGCCATTATGGCCCTTGCCACAATAGACAACAATGGTGCCTCCACGGGGAAAAAACTCTCCTACAACACGAGCAATCCCCTCCCCCGCGCTTTCCATGAGTCCCTCGGGCGTAGCTCCCTCCAAAAACGCAGCTTCCTCAACAGCCTTCATCTGGGAGGGAGTCAGGATCATGATTTAGTTGATGCTAGGCAAGGCCTCACCACGAAGGGCCAATACCCTGAGAATGACTTCCTCGATCAGATTATTGGGACAGGAGGCTCCAGCAGTGATGGCAATCTGCAGTTCCCGATCCGGTAGCCACCATTCCTGTGTAGTGATCTCCCTTTTCTGGGCGAGGTTGAAATGTCGGATGCATTTGGGGGATTCGAGGCACTCCTGATTGCGGATAAACCAGGTAGGCATTTTCTCCACACCCATCTCGGCAAGGTGGGTGGTGTTGGAGCTGTTGTAACCGCCGACAACCAGTAGCAGATCCAGCGGTCGCCGGAGCAGGTCATCAAGAGCATCCTGCCGTTCCTGAGTCGCTCCGCAGATTGTGTCAAAGAGGCGAAAATTACCAGCGTCACCATCCCTTTTGATGACGGCCTCACGCAGTCGCCGCTGCACCTCTTCGGTCTCCGCGCGAAGCATGGTGGTCTGATTGGCCACACCGAGTCGATGGAGATGAAGATCAGGATCAAATCCCGGTGAACATTTCCCGGAAAATTCCTTTAAAAACTCCTCCCTGTTACCTTTTCCAAGAATGTAATCGCAGACGCGATCTGTCTCCGCAAGATCGAGCACGATAAGATAATGACCCTCACCAGATCCAAGGGCTCGGGAAGCAGTGGCACGGGTTTCTTCATGGGCTGCCTTTCCATGAATGATGGAAGTTACCCGCTCTCCCGCATTTTGCCGGACACGTTTCCAGACGCTCATGACATCGCCGCATGTGGTATCGACGAGATGGCAACCGTGCTGTTTGATCTCCTCAAGCAGGGAAACTTCGGCGCCAAAGGCCGGAACAATGACAACATCATCGGGTCCCAGATCCTCCACATGAGGCTTTCCCTTAGAATCCAACACATTACGGATTCCAAGCGAGGCGATCTGGGCATTCACCTCGGGGTTGTGAATAATCTCCCCAATCAGAAAGAGACGGGCCGATGGAAAAACCTTTCTAGCGGCATAGGCCAGATCAATGGCCCGTTCGACTCCATAGCAGAAACCGAACTGCTTCGCCAAACGGATCGTCGTGCGACCGCATTTGAGCACTGATCCACTTGCTTTGAGATGTTCAACAAGACTGCTGTGATAATGACGCTCCACCTGCTCCTGCACCCGCGCCATCACCTCCGGAGTGCGAAGGTTGACCTTGGAGGCAGGTGCCGGAGGGATGCTCACGCTGACAGCACTACTGAAGAATGACTGCCTTGAGCTGATCGAAATATCGCTGGGAGGTTAACAGCGGGAGTGGGAGTTCGGGATCGCCGTAGTCTTGCGGACGTTTGAAGTTTGCACCGAGCGTGGCATCTTCAGGCTGCGTAGTAGCTATGCGGATCGGGGTACCGACTTTAACGAGTTCAAAAAACTTGCCGGCATCATTGGCGTGGAGACGAATGCATCCGTGGCTCTTGGGAACAGGCCAGACCCAACCGAGATGAAATCCGTATCCGGGCGTGAACTCCACCCAGTAGGGCATAGGATAGCCGACATAGTGTCCCCTGGCACTCCCTGCGGAGCTTGGCAGAATGGCCTCTCTCAGCACGGAAAATCCATACTCACCGGAACGCTTGTTCCGTTGCTTGGAGAGTGCCGTAAAATTTCCCTTGGGAGTCGGATGGGCTGCATCGCCCACGCAGCAGGCGGTGACAAGCAGGGGGCGGTTTCCTTCCATGACATAGGCCATCTGTTTGCCAAGGGAAACCTTGACGACTACCTTGGAGGGATCTTTTGGCTTATATGCCGGCTGATCATAGACAGGTCGTTGGGTCAGCTCCGCACAACCACCGAGAAGGAAAAGAGGCAGCAAAAGCAATGGAAGAAGTTTTTTCATCCCTGCTACAAACCGTAAAATCAGCCTGTTGTCAAACAGGAGAAATCATCCGACTCTCAATCGTCCTTAGGAAGTGCGTTTCCTTCCAGCTTTGACCTTTGGAAGAAGGCACCCTATTCTCTTAAATCGAAAAATGATCAAAGGAGACGACTTTACATATGCAATGGAGAATACCCGTATCGTCGTGGCACCGAGTCAAGCGATCGAGACCTTTGGGCAAACAAGCTTTCATTTCAGACTGGTGACGGAACCCATGGACGAGATCGGGTATGTGCGCCTTCGTCAGGGAATGATCCATGCAGAAAGACCCCGTCTTCTCGCACCCCAGTATGTCAGCAGATTGCTCCTCGAGGGATTTGGGGAAAGAGCGCAGGGATTCGCCGGATGGATGGAGGAGCAGAAAGATTTTCATATTCTACGGTATGGATTCTCCCTGAGAAAAACCGATCTCTCCGAACAACTCGTCAGGGAACCCAAGGAGGATTTTCTCTTGAAACTTGAGAGTGATCTCCGCAGTGAGAATAATCCTCTCAGTGTCCTGATCGAGGGGATCGATGACGCTTGGGAGGTATGCCTTATGAAATTCACCATGGATCTGATTCAACGCTCCTCGGGTGAAAATGTGGCTGAATGGAAACGCCGTGGTTTAATCTGAGAAATCGCTGATTTAATAAACTCTTGAAAACTTTCAAACTGCTCACTCTGCTCATCATAGGTCTTCTGATCTTCGGATCGGCAGCCTTCTTTGGATACGAACTCTTCATAAAACCCGGCCGTGCGGAAAAGAGAGAAAGAGATATCCAAGCTTCTGCTCCGGCCCCAACGGCAACTCCCGATCCCGGCTTGCCGGAGTTTCAGCGCCTCAAGGCCCTCCAGAATTCAGGAAAAATCGCCGAGGTTCAGGCCGGTTTGGCTGCCTGGGTAAATAATAATCCAAAATCTCCCCTGCTGGCCGAAGCCCGTCAACGGCTTGGCACCGTCAATATGGTACTTCTCTTTGATCCGGGAAGCACCAATGTCGTGACCTATAGCGTCGTCAAGGGAGATTCGCTGGCCCGCATCGCCACAAAGCATCAATCAAATGCCGAACTGATCCAGAAAGCCAACTCCCTTCCCACTATCAATCTCCAGATCGGGGAGCAACTTGTGATTCCAACATTGAAAGTCTCACTTGAGATAGACCGAGCAGCCAAGACGCTCACGCTGATAAACAATGGTGTTTTCGTCAAAGAATACCCCTTGCTCTCCGCTCCATCTGCCTCAAAAAGCTCGACGCTCAACTCAAAGGTTCTCGATAAGGTTGCCAACTTCGGCAACAAGCGCCTTGCCTTTGGTGACAAGGCCTACCCACAGAGCGATCGTAGCATCCTGCTTGTCCAGTCCCCAGCCATTGTTGCGCCCGTGCAGGCTCCCACTGTTGCAGTTCCTCAAAAGCCGCAAGGAACCAATGCTCCGACACCCGTTGTCCCTCCACCTCTGCCCGGTGGATATGTGCTTTCGGCAACAGATCTTCTGGAAATATTTCCCCTCATCTCGCGCAACACCCCGGTAACAATCCACTAATAATTTTTTCTAAAAAAACCTCCCTGCTTTCATGAATCTTCATCCTCTCGATTTCGAACTGCACATCACCGATCTGGAAGGCAAGGTTGCCGAACTTGCCTCCAAGCGCCCCTCGGAGGATCCCCTTCTGATGGCAGCCAGACAGGACCTGGAGAAGGAAAGGATTACCCTATACGGCAATCTCACTCCCTGGCAGCGTGTCCAGATCGCAAGACACCCCACACGCCCCTATTTTCTGGATTATGTGGCATCCTGCGTGACTGATTTTGTCGAATTGCACGGCGACCGACTCTTCGGCGATGACAAGGCCATGCCTGCGGGCATAGGCCGCATCGGTGGTCACCGTTGCGTGATCATCGGTCAGCAGAAAGGACGGGATGTGAAGGAGAATGTACTCCGTAATTTTGGAAGCCCCCACCCCGAAGGCTACCGCAAAGCACTGCGCCTGATGAGAATGGCTGAAAAATTTGACCTCCCCGTTATCTGCTTCATCGATACCCCGGGTGCCTATCCGGGAGTCGGAGCGGAGGAACGCCATATCGCGGAAGCGATCGCCGTCAATCTGCGTGAAATGATGATCCTCAAAACCCGCATCATCGCCGTCGTCATCGGTGAGGGTGGGAGTGGAGGTGCGCTTGGCATCGGGGTTGCCGACCGTGTCCTGATGCTGGAAAACGCCTACTACTCCGTCATCTCCCCGGAAGGGTGCGCCGCCATCCTTTGGAAACATCGCAAGCATGCACCGGAAGCCGCCGAGGCGTTGAAATTGACAGCTGACGATCTGCAGGAATTCGGACTGATCGACGGAGTGGTCCCCGAACCGATGGGGGGAGCCCATCGCGATCCCGATGCCATTTTTGCAACTCTTACCGACTCCATCTCCTCCTCAATCGAGAATCTCAAAAAGATTCCCCTCAAGAAACTCCTGGATGAGCGTTACGCCAAATTCCGGGGAATGGGTGTGTTTTCAGAATGAGTTTTCCTCTCCTCAAGCACTGAGGAAACAGGGTCGATCAAGAGCGTCACCTCTCCACGGGGAGGATTTTCACGGTAGTGCACGAGAAGTTCGCACGGACTTCCGATCCGGTATTCCTCATGGATTTTTGTCATTTCACGCGCCACGCACACACGACTCTTCGGGGCGATAAGAACCATATCCTCCAGACAGTCGCACAACCGGTGCGGTGACTCGAAGTAGATGGAGGTTACGGCGAAGGCAACAGCTCTTCTCAGTTCCGACCTTCTACCTGATCCCGAGGAGGGAAGAAATCCTCCAAAGCCAAACGGGACGGGAGGAAATCCGCTCCCGACAAGGGCTGTGAGCAAGGCACTCGGTCCCGGCAACACCGTATAGTCGATCCCCTCACTGAGACAGGCTCGAACAAGTCGGAAACCGGGATCACTCACCGATGGAGTCCCGGCATCGGTGACAAGGGCCATTTTTTCGCCTGCGTGAAGTCTTCGGATCAGCTCGGCGAGCCTTCGCTCCTCATTATGCTCATGAAAACTAACCAGCGGCTTATGAATTCCCAAATGGGAGAGCAACTGCCCAGCCCGACGGGTATCCTCGGCAATCACCAGATCACATTCCTTCAAGGCCTTGATCCCCCTCAGTGTCAGATCACCAAGATTCCCAATCGGTGTGGCAATGAGTGTCAGAGGAGGTAACTCCGTTTCTTTCCCTAACGCTAAATTTTCAGGTTTCAAGTTTGCTTGCTTGGCCGTTGCTTCGCATCCGTTGCATCAGCATTTCAGCTTTTTCACATCACCATCCCTCGGCAACCTTACTGACAAGACTCTCGGCCATCCGTTGAGCTGCAATGGGATAATTCATGTTCTGATTGGTCACAAGATCGGAATTCACCCGGTCGGATTCGGTGAAGAAGGGAGTCGTTCCCGTGGCACTTCCCTGCTGCAGCACGGCACCCGTCACGCGGTCAATAACCCGGTAATTGACCACCAGCACCAGCTGGAATTCAGAGGTCTGAAGCACATTGTTTGCAAAGACCCGCATGGGCTGACGAGTCACTGATGTGATGGTTCCCTGAACAATGGCATCGGCACGATCTGCTGATTCGATCCGATAGGTACCATCCTGCTGAAACTGCTTCACGACAGCATCGGCTGTCTGAACCTCTACCCGGGGAAGCAGGGTTTCATTTTTAAAAGTATTCACCGCGATCGTGCTGACACGGCGCATCGGAGTCGGCTTGATTTCACCCACATGATAGCCGCACCCACCCAGGGTCAGCACAAGTGCCAGCAACAAACAGGAGGCTGAATTTTTCTTCATGGGGTGGTCGGTGTCTTTTGAACGGGAGATTCGGCGGGAGGTTCCTGAAGAGGAATCGGT
This sequence comes from bacterium, assembly GCA_037130175.1. Lineage (GTDB taxonomy): Bacteria > Verrucomicrobiota > Verrucomicrobiia > Chthoniobacterales > UBA6821 > UBA6821. Next base: position 10,410 of record JBAXTN010000054.1, read on the forward strand.
TTTGTATCCCTCATATCCCCTTTCATTTCGGGTCGGGGTGCGGGCAGTTCCTCACCGATAATCTCCTTGCGCGAGGGCCCGTTATAATTTGCCAGTGCCGAGCTCTCGACTTGGGCCTGAAGACGGCGGCGCTCGGCAAGTCGTTCGCCGGTCTCGGGTCGTTCCTGCCCCACACGGAGTGTGTCCTCTCCATAAAGCGCTTTCAACTCATCGATGCGAGTCTTGGCGGCTGAGGCTTCCTCACTCTGAGGGAATCGCCGGATCACATCATTGTAATAAATCGTGGCGGCCTTGTAGTCCTTTGAAAAATCATAGAAACGACCGATCCTCAGAGTGTCCGCGGATTCCTTGGAGACCATCTTCTTCATGTTCTCTCCTGCCTTTTGGGTTTTTTCACTATTCGGATACTGGATGAGAAAATCCTGATAGTTGTTCTGGGATTCCTTGAGTGCCGAGAGATCCTGTGATTTTCCCGTCATGCCGAGCCTCTGATAGACATACGCAATCTGATATTGCGCATCGTCGCAGGCGGAACTGTTGGGATACTTGTCCAGAAGCTTCTGATAGGCAGCCACGGCTTCCTGAGCCTTGCCCTGCTTCTCCATCGCCAACCCCAGATTGAACTGGGTGATCGGCGCATGCTTGCTGTAGGGCGAAACCCTGAGAATCGAGGTGTACATCTCCTCGGCCTTCTCCATGGAGGAAAAGGTAGGGATTCCGAAGACCCTGACCCTCGCCCCCTTGAGAAAAGAGTTGGCTATGTTGATTTCCTCTGCAACAGACTCCTCAAACTTAGGAGTCTGAGGGTATTTCTGCAGAAGGATTTGATACGACTTGAAGGCTTCTGACAGATCACCCTTTTTCTGTAAAATCTGGGCCAGCGCAAAAAGCGCCTTGGGAGCCTCGGAACTCTTGGGAGCATTGCGAACGATATTTCTATATCCGGCGATCGCTTTTTCATACTCACCCGAATCCCCAAATCCATCGGCTGCTGCAAGCTGATCGGCGGGTGAACCAAAGGCCGAGAGATCAGAAGAGGGAAGTTCCCGCTTCACCAACCCTTCTGACTGGGCAAGAAGGGTGGACGGGATCAGCAGCATACAGGCCAGCATCCCCGCAAAGATCGCCCCGAGCAGGGAGCGAATGGTAAAATCGTGTCTCATCAGGAAACTAGAACGCTAGGGAAAGAGCCCCATCAGCGTCAAGAATGACC
>JBAXTN010000055.1:0-10872 GCA_037130175.1 bacterium
TCCTGGAGTTCACGGTGTTTGGGGCCGCGCAATAGCGAAGTTTATGTCAACCCTGAAAATCCAGATCGATGTGTTGCCGGAACGGCATTTTCATTTACAGCCAATAATTAAGACACAGCGAGTAGGAAGCAGAAAACGCTAAACAAGAGCGCTTCAGGCAGTAGGGTCATGGAACGATGAAGGGACAAAAAAACGCAACAGCAGCCCAATGGAGCGACGATGAAGCTGAGCCGTGGTTCTCCGGGAGTTGGAAGTTCGAGCAGCCAAGCCCGAAGAAATGGGACGGGTGCGCGAGACACTTGTGGACGAGCATTATCTTGGGGCCGGTCGCGCAGGCGCACGCTGGTGCAAATCGTACATCACGGGGAAAGATGGGTAGCAATTCTGGTGTGTGAGCCAGCGGCGATGAAGCTTATCGAAATCTTCGCGTTATGGGAGAGCCTACAGCGATGAACTCCTCCACAATCACTACGGCCTGCTCAACTTCCCCATGCATAACAAATGGTAAGCCTCATGAAGCAAACCGATGAACGGCACTCCGAGAGCCGGATGCGGGAAATCCGCACGTCCGGTTCGATGAGGGGGAAGGATATTAACGGTCATTGGCCTTGCGCCTCTCATCCCGTAATCTTCTTCCCTACTCTACTTACAAAGCGGCCGGATGGGAGCCCTGCGGGATGAGCAAAGGATTTGGGAGCGAACACCGGGCGGATTTTTATCGGGAACACAAACGGCCAAAAAAGCTTTGGCTCAAGCCGCTCTCGCGCAATACGCGGGTGATTTTGTGTGGGATCGATGTGGCGGCCAATTACCCCGAACTCCGAAATTGAAAGTGATGAGTTGGTGCAAGATGTTGGCCGATAGGAGTTGCGGAAATTCTAGGGTGTATCGATTGATACAGACGAGAATAGACAAGGCTCCTTCGCGGTCAAGAGATTGCATCAAATCGCTCCAGTCAATTTCGGAGTTCGGGTTAAAGAAAACTTTGTGTTCGGATCCACTTTTTCAGGAGGGATTTTTTCCTATCCTGCTTTGAACTTCCTCGTGAAGTCCGGGTCCGATGGATCTGGTAAGGGAAAAGCTCAGACCATGGAATCAGGATCTGATAGATAGGATTTCTTTAAGAACCGGAAATAGATTCTCAGCTAATCGCCTATAGCCTAGATCATTCGGGTGAATCCCATCGAGCGTTCCCTCATGGTCATCGCCAATCGAATGAACTCCTTTTACATAATGGATATGATTAAAACCATGCTTCTGGAGTTTACGATAAACCTGGTGAAATGACTTCCACTTCTCCTGATGCAATTTCAGGGCATTTTTGCGAATCCATCCGTTTGTGAGAGGGAAATCCTCTACAATTACGATAGGGGTTTGCTTTTTTGCTGAGGCTAGTATGGTCAGAAAATTTTCAGCTCGTTCATTCAGCAATTGTATATCCATATTGGGCAAAGCATCGAGCACATAGACGGCAGGATCCAGCTCGGCCAGAAGATACGCCATCGGTTCATGCATTTTTGCTTCTCCAGAAAAACCCAGGTTAACGACTGGGCGATCGAGCCAACGTCCGAGAACTGCCGGATGGTTCATCCCCGGTCTTGAAGCATAAGCACCATGAATAATAGAGGAACCGTAATAAACAATCGACTTGATCAAGCGTGGCTTAACCGGCTTAAAAAAAGAATCGCTTGGAACTCCGATCTCCAGATGCTGAACTGAATTGCGAGCCGATAGATAAATTCGATACAGGCGTTTTTCTGGGATGATCTCATCCACTAAACACGTTTTTGCCAGTTGATTATTAAAGGCTGATGTCGCGCCCGCCCAGCACCACCGTTGCCCATCGTGAGCATATAAATCCAAACCACTGAAATTGACACGAGACATGTTTGGCTCATCCAATTCTGGAGAGCGAAGTATCCATTGTGCGTGAATTTCAGAAGCATCGGTTTCAAAAAAGACACAATGTCCGGTAGGGTTCGTACTCATTGGCCAGAGATCGGGGAGCAGCGATTCAGCCTTGGGCGGAAGCCGATCATAGTAGTTGGCCGTATTCACCCACCCCTTGCCTTCAATCCCCCAGTTTTCAACATTAAACCAATTCAATTTGCTTACTTTTTTCATAAAAATATTCATCGCGACTCGTTGGCGAGACAACTGGACATCGGCGCGTTCTGTGGGGTTCAGCGACTTTCACTTTTTCCACTTCGCCCGGAACCGGTCTGTCACTTCGCCCGGGAGATCCTTCGTTTCATATCCTTCGGCAACCCAGTGTCCATCGGCAGCCTTTGGCAGGCGCAGGATTCCGGTGCATCCGACGGGAAGCTGAGCCTCGAAGAGAACTCCGGAAGCATCACGTTTCCAGGATGTCCGGATGAGTCCCAGAGGCGTGAGCAGTTCGCCGCTGGCATGGTCGAGGCCCTCGGGAAACACCGGCGCTAGAATCACCTTTTGAAATCCTGGCGCTTCCGGCGACGGCTGGATTCCGGCGAGATACTTCATCATCCACGCGGCGATGCCGGTAAAGGCGATGTGGTTGTGGGAATTCATGCCGTTTCCGGTGAGGTGTTCCCAGTGCTCCCAGATCGTGGTCGCCCCGTGCTTTCGCATAAATCCCCAGCCCGGATATTCATCCGTTGAGGCGATGGCATATGCCAGATCCGGCCGTCCGCACTCGGTCAGCACTTCCAACAGATATTGGTTGCTTGAGACACCGGCGCTCAAGTGACGCTTCCGCGTCTCCACATTTTCGACCAATCCCGCGAAAACGCGTTCCCTCCATTCCGGCGGAACAAGGCCGAACCTCAAGGGGAGCACCTGCGAGGCCTGGCTGCCGCCTTCTGCCTGCCTGTCAAAGCCGGGTTCCCATCCATGTGAGCGAGGCTCTGGCGACGCGGTTTGGAGTTGGGTTCCATAGAGAGCTCTGCCGGAATCGAAAAGTCGGCGCTGGAAGACTTCGGCGATCTTCCGGGCAACCGTTTCGAGGCGCTTGCGTTCGGCTTCATGACCAAGTGCGGCGGCGGCCAGGGCGGACACCAGGACCGCGCCATGCCACGCGGTGTTTTCCACGATGGCGGAAGGGGTTGGCTCCAGAGAAAGCCATTCGCCATAGGTGGCATCGTCGGCAAAATAGCCGGGGTAGGTGCGTTCAAGAAATGCGAGGTAAGCGAGGGCCGCCGGGAAATGTTCCTGCAACACGCGCACGGCACCTGTGTGAAGATACACCTGCCAGGAAACAAAGATCGAGGCGGATCCCCACGCGATGTCGCCACCCATTCGTCCGAGCGAATAGGGCGCAGTATCCGGGAAGGCGCCGTCTGCGCGCTGGCAATCGCGCCAGTCCTGCAGCCATTTGACATAGGTGGCGGCCGCGTCATAATTAAAAAACATGGCTTCGGTGGCCACCCGCGCATCGCAACCCCAGCCCTGCCGTTCGTCGCGCTGACAACAATCCGTCGGCACGCTGTGCAGGTTGTTCAAGAGCGTCCGGCGCGAGGCTTCAAATGCCCAGTTGAGCACGGGATCCGAGCACTCGAAGCCGCCGATGCTGCGGAGATCGGTGTGGACGACGCGCCCGTTGATCGTTTCCAGAGTCGGGATTCCCGGGTAATTCGTCAGCTCCACAAACCGGAACCCATGGTAAACGAAGCGGGGTTCCCAAGTTGTCTCGTCAGGGGAGCCGCTGGTCAGGTAGCGGTCGGTCGCCCGCGCCACCCGGTAGTTGGCATTGTTGATCATTCCGTCCGCCGTGGCGAACTTTGCGTCCTCCGTGGCCTCCTCCGGACTGCGGAAAAGGATATGTCGTTTCCGGAAGTCCTCCCAAACCCCGTTCTTTCGGGACTCCGTTTGCACCGGATCTGTCCAGGCCGATCCATCGTCAAAAATGGTTTCCGCAAATCGCAATTTCACCTCCCTCCGATCTCCGCCGGGCACCCGAATCTGGGCCCAGCCTGCGATATTTCTGCCCAAGTCAAAAACCCATACGCCCGGCTGCGGCTGGCTGAGCGAGATTGGGACAATCGTCTCTACGACCCGGATCGGCGGCTGAAGTTGAGGCGAAAGGAGAGGGGAATACCCCTCCAAGACTTTTACAAAAGGGTAGCCACGATCCTCGAAATCCGGCGAGTAAATAGCGGGATTTTCCAGGTTCGCGTCATAGATCTCACCGTGGAAGATGTGGTTTTCGCGGATGGGGCTCGGCAAGTGCCGCCACGTGGTATCCGAGCAAAGCTCGGTCGTGCTCCCATCGGGATGCTCGACGCGAAGTTGAAGGATGACAGCGGGTGCGAGCGTCCAACCGTTGCCGACCAGCAGGGTGACCACATTGCCGCCCGCCTGGAGAAGCTCTCCGCAATCCCAGGTCGAGTAGAGCAGGCGCCGCTCATAGTTTGTCCACGACGAGTCCAGCACCGCATCGCCCACTTTTTTCCCATTGATGCAAAGCTCGTAGAACCCTTTGGACGCGACATACGCATGGGCACGGAGGATCGGTTTCTCCAGTGAGAACACACGGCGCAAGAGGTTGCCGCCTCCGGCGTCCCGACGGACTTCAACCGGGTGGATGATCCCGTCGGTGAGGCAATCCGGGTGCCAGTCATAGGCGCCGATCTCGATGCTGGAGCTATTCATATTTGGGGCCTGAACGGGTTTCCCCAAGGCCAGGTTCTCGGTACCACTGAAAATCTGGAATTCATCCAGGGCAAGAAACTGCGATTGGCTGAGGGCTTTGTCCGGCGAAGCCGATCCGGCACCATACGGATGGATCACAGTCAGCCGCACGAAACGAAAGCTGACGGGGGCCGACAAGCGGGTTTCCCAGGAATCGCGGCCCGGATTCGGGACATCGTCCTTCGTTTCATAGAGCAGCTCCGGCGCCGCAAATCCGGCTTCGTTCGCCCCTTCAATTCGGAACCTCACAGGAAATCCGAGGCCGGTGCCCGAGCCCTCCCCGACTTCAGGACAACACACCGCCCACAGGACGAGCCGGTCGAAAGATTCCCTCTGCCCCAGATCAATTTGCACCCAAAGCTCATACGGGGAGCCCGCCGGAAATGCCTTGCTGAAATATCCGCGTCCGCCGCCGCCGGTGCAAGGGACGGAAAGAAACTCCCCCTTCCAATCCTCCCGGTTAAGTAGTTCCATCTCAAGGCAGGTTGAATTGCTGTTTTTGTTTCGCAGGTTTATTGTCATGGTGATTTCTATCGCGCAGAATCTTTCGCTTTTTGTTCAGGAATTGACTCCCCTCCCAGCGTGCGAAATATCCGCCAGGCGTTTGGTTCAGCCGCACGGAACTGGTAGGCAGGAAGCCCCTCGGTGCTCGAGAGGTTTGGCGCGGCCACATTTTTCCAGGCAAAGCGGACGGCGACCGGCTTCGTGACTTGACTGGCAGGTAACAGTCGATCACATTGGCTCCCGAGGGCACAAACTGGATCATTTGATTGGAGCCTTTTCTTAAAATGAGACTTCGAAGTTAGCCGCTGTCCGAGGCGAAAACGGAATTGAATGCGTGTTGGTGGCGGGATCGTGCACCGGTTGGATGCGCCGGCCATCCAATTGGATGTCGGCTGAAGCAGGCGCTTGAACGAGGATTTCACCGGAGACCACCCCCTCCACACGTGCGTGGAGCGCTCCCTTCGCGATTGCCATCACCTCCACGCGGAGACCGTCGGCACGGACGACCACCGGGCAGCCGGGAGCCCGCGGGGAGCGGACTAACTCGATCCGGGCGGATTTCCCTTTGAGTTGTGACCACGAGATTTTTCGGGAGCCTGCGGGGAGGACCCTGCCATTAAGCTTCAGGGATCCCACGTGGCTGCCTGCCCCCTTGATTTCCAGGTTCACGGAGCAGCCCCGAAAACGAAGGTTATTGATGCGGAGAGGTTGATCCCCCCAAGGTGTGACCGTCAGGCCTTCGTGGTCGAAGTCCAGTCCGGCGAGTCCGGCATAGAGGCCGACATACCATGTCGCGCAGGCCTGGAGCTGTTTGCAGCCCGGGTTATCCACTCCGAAGTCCGCATCGTTCCCGGCCTCCGGCGTGAACGCCTCCGGCGCGGTGTGGCGCTGCCAGAACCACTCCACATCACCGAGCCATCGCCGCAGGCCCGCCGCGTTGGCGACGAGCTTTTGGGCGTTGAGGTAGAAATGGTCTGCCGCCGGAAATGAAGATCCCAGTTGGTTGCCGTCGGCCATCCAGGCGGAATCCCAGCGCGGCAATGTCAGGAGGCATTTGTCGGAGCGGAGTTCCTTGTTGAGGAAGTCCGCGATGCGTTGTGGGGCGTGCGAGACCAGTTCGCGCGCAAACGGTGTGAGCCAGAAGATCGACTGCGGGCAGTAGTGCTTGCGAGGCCGGAAGGTGCGGGAATCGCAGCTTGAGATGAAGAACCCCTTTTCCTCGTCGTAGAGGTATTTGACGAAGCTGGCACGCAGGGCTTTCGCCCAGTCCCGGCACTCGGCGGTGAGCTTGCTGTCGCCGAGGGCGGCGGCCAGAAACTCCATCGCACGCAGCCCCTGATATACTAGGGAGTTGTTCATCGAGCTAATGTCGCAGCCGGTTTCCTCCATGGCTTCCGGGAAGTCGGGCCACAGGGCAACGCCTTCCACAAGGCCAGTCCCTTTGACAATTCGCTCCCGGCAGCGATCCAGGAGGAACCGGCAAGTGGGCATCAGCTCCTTCGCCAGCGCGAGGTCGCCCGTGGTCGAGACATAATGATAAAGCGCGGCGATGAACTGGCACTGGGAGGCGAAGGATGCTTTGTTAAATAGCTGAAACGATGTGGTGAACGTGTGGGGGAAGCCGAGGCTATTGGTTCGCGTCTGCTGAAAGAACCGCAGAACCTCTGCGGAACCATCAGGCTCGTTGGCGAGACAACTGGACATCGGAACGTTCAATGCGTCCCAACCCCAGACGAAGTTGCCGGCCAACGTGGCGCGTACAGCTCCCGGGCGATCCGGAAGTTTCATCTGCTGGATGACCTCTGGATACTGGGAGAAAGCGGAGTTCAGAACCTTATTGCCGGTCTCGACCTGCGGCCTTGCCCGCAGCCGCCCGGCATAGCCATCCAGCAAAGCGTCACACTCAGAATGCACGGATTTGGAGAGGACTTTGAGCCGGGCCTCCAGTTCCTTGCGCGAATTGGCGAAGACCAGGAAGATCGCCGCGCCGGTCCGCTTGATCTTCGAGCCAGCCAGGTAGTGCTTGCTGCGGGCGTGGTAGCCGCAATGGTGATGCAGCTTCGAGTCGCAGCCGATCCCGACCCATGTCGTGGCCTTCGGGGAATCCTTGACTGCGAGCGGCATTCCTTTCTGGGCCAGCGAGCCACCGCCCCTCTCCTTGCGGACCACCGGATTCAGATCCGTGCAGGATGCAATCAGAGCGTTGAGGGAAGGATCAAATGCCATGTCACTCCAGGTGCGATCGTTTTGATTCGTGGCCGTGCAGGCTTCCTGATGAAGCATTTCGATCCGCACCGGAGTCCGTTCGGGATTGTCGAGGACACGAAAACGCTGCACCAGAGCGTCCGGGAGCAGGAGCATCTCGTGCTGGAACTCCGCACCAGCAACGTCGGCATGACTGGAGTAGCCAAAGGGATAGAGGCTGGTGTTGTTCAGCGTGAGGTATTGCCGGTCCTCGCCCACGCCCGCATAGACGCGGAGGAGCTTGACCCAGGCACTTTGCGGATCGCCGTGGAAGAAGTGGTATGCCCCTAGGTTCTGGCGACCCCAGTAGCCGATGTCAATGAGTCCGCCATGCGCGCAGATTTTCGCAAAGAGCCTCCCGTTTCCGAAGTGATCGGCCCCGAGGCCCCCAAGCCCTTGCGGGGCGATGGGTGCGGAAAGATCAAAGGTTAGCGTTGGGTTCATGTATTTTTCGTTATGGCCATATCATTCCTGACGAGAAGACAGAAACTACACCGTCCGGAGACTCTCCTCGAAGATGGAAGGCACGATCACCGGAGTAATCGGTTTTCCCTCATGCTGGCGGCGTACGAGATCGATCAAAGCATCGGCGATTTTTGCCTCGTCGGTGATGGTCCAGAGCGCTGGAAACGGGCACAGGATGTCAACGTGGGCATTGCGGTGGAAGCAAAAGGTGAGCTTCTCCGACAGGTGTGCCCCAAGTTCAAGGGCCGCCGTGATCACGCCCCGGACGACCATGTCGGGATAAACGAGAACCGCTTCGGGATGTTCCGGTTGGCCCCACAAGCTGTGGAATTCGTTGTAGCCGTAGAGGGCTTTCTCGACGACATATTCGCGAGGAACCCGGGTCCACTCCTTTCGGGTCAGCATCCGGTGTCGTTCCGCTTCCTTCAGGAAGTGAGCCGTAAAATACAACTCATCCGACAAATTGGGCAGATCCGGGATCGTCTGAAGCGAGCTGATTAGCCCGACCGAGCGGCACTTTTTTTTGGCAAGACGCTGAAAAATGCTACCAAAAATCTGCTTTTCGGAGCTCATTATCCTGCAGCCGATCTCGGTGTCTCCGGTCATGACAGATAGGGGCAGATGCAGGTTCAGAAGAGCCGACAAATTGAAGTCATTGGTAGTCGCGATGATGAGGCCCTGGATTTCCCCGTAGGCGACCGCCCTGCTGAGTTCCTGAAGAACCAACCGCTGCTTTGCTTTGGGACGCCGATCCACGAAGACGGAGATTTTGATCCCCATCTTCGCGAGCTTCGCTTCGAGTTGGCGCTGGAGACTGCGGACAAACACCCTTTCTTCGTCCGTCCAGACCCGGGGAGAGTCATAATAGATTCCGACCCGGTCAAGCGTGCGGGGGCGCATGCTCACATACGTTGCCGAGCCATGATTCCGTTCCAGCAATCCCTCCTTGACGAGGTTGCTGAGCGCGGTATGCATGGTAGATCTGCTGGTCTTCCAGCGCGAGGCCAATGCCGTGGTCGAGGGAAGTTTCGTGCCGGGAGCGAGCTTTCCTAACAGGATCCGCTCACGGAGTTTTTGCAAAATCACCTTGTGGGCAACTTCGCTTGTTCCGATTTCGATGTCACCAATATGGGCGTCCCTTGGAATCACTTGATTTTTGAATAGTTCGAAAAGGTTAATAAAGAACCCCGGGGCAAGCCCCGAGGTATTTACTGATTTTTCATTTCCACCGAACCGAAAAAGCCGAAGCAAGCTTCGAGGTATTGAACCCAAGTGAATAAAACTCGATTCGGGGGAGGTTCTTCTGCGCAAGGAGAGGATTCAGGCCTGCGAACAGAATGCAGACCGCATCGGAAAAAGACCGTGCCAATTAAAAAATACCGATGCATGAGGATAATCTGTATATAAACTGCCGAAACTCATTTTTTGTCAAGAGGTTTTTCGGAGGGTGCATCTCTGGTGGTTTTTGATTCTTGCGAGGGTTATCACTAGAGTCCGGCTTGTTGATCTGCATGGCCTTTGCGCAACTGACCTGGAGGGAAGGACTGCGCGATATCGCCATCTGTCTCAACGCACGGGGCGAAGCTCTCTACCATCTCGGATTTAGGGAGAAGGTTGCCAAGTCCACCTTGGCCGATGCCAACGAGCAGCGGGACTACCGACTCTGGGAAGATCTCGTCTAAAGGACTCATGCCCAAGGCTCGCGTTCTCTACGCCGGAGAGGATCTCGGATTGGAACTGGAGAACACGGTTTATGCTCTGGATTACCTCGGCTTCGCCTCGCATTGTGGGCTGCCTTCGGCAGGTGTTCTCCCAATGGTCGGATCCACCACAATCAACCACTTCGTTGAGTCTCCTCCCTTGGCCCGACTTTCGGAGTACCAAAGCCGCGTTCAATTGATACTTGAAAACCTTGGAGACAGTTGGTATATACAATGTTGTTGCGGCTCGATCCAGCCGTTTCTGCGTTATGGAAGAACAATTCAGTGATTTTGAGGTTGGTCAATCGGAGGTTGCCCACAGGGCGGTTTCCGACAATCTCCGGGAGCAAATCCTCACGGGCAAGATCGCCCCGAAGACCGAGCTGCCCTCGACGATCAAACTTGCCGAGCTTTGGAAGACCAGTAAATCCACGGTCCATGCGGCCTTGAACAAACTCGTGAAGGAGGGGCTTTTGGACCGGTTTCACGGTTCGGCGACATATGTGCGGGAGCGTCGGCTGGCGTTCGACCGCGTGGGAATCTACTACGATTCCTCGGATGTTTGGATCGACGAGGAGAGATGCTACGTCCGCAGCCTCCAGGGTAGCCTGGAAAAGAAGCTGAAACGTCTGGGAATCAAAGTTACCGTCTTTGTGGACCGCCGACCGAAAAAGAGACAGGGGACGGTTCTTCCGGAACTCCTCAGGGCGGTGGAGACGCGGGCAATTCAAGGCCTCATCCTCCCATTGGTCAACTACTATAATTTGCCCCGCCTCCTGAAGCTGCCGGTGGCCTCGTCCGTCCAAATGTTCGGGGACGAGACGTTTCACATCCAGAACAAGGTTTGCTTTGATGACAGGAATTTCTTCCGGGGGATTTTGGCCCGTCTCGATAAAAAGGGGTGCCGCTCGGTTGGGCTGATCAGCACGCTGAAGGCCAAACCGGAGACCCATGGCTCGTTGCCCTCGTCCCAGATTACCGAGGAATTTCTGAAGCAGGCAAAGCAGTTCCGGATGGAAACCCGGAGCGAATGGACCCCGGTCCCCAAAGACGAAGTCTTGGAGAAGGCCCGGTTCGGCTATCGGGAATTCCTCAAGCTTTGGCAGCAGGCAAAGCAACCCGATGCCGTGATCGTCTTTCCAGACATGGCTGTCCGGGGAGTGATCACCGCCGCTTTGGAGCTGGGTGTTCCCCAGTCAAACCGAGTCACCTTTTGCTTCCATAAAAATGCCCACGTGGACATTTTGTGCCCGTTCCCCGCGATCTGGACAATCGCCGACGAGACCAAAAT
>JBAXTN010000056.1:0-10746 GCA_037130175.1 bacterium
GCTCGACCTGCCACCCTTCAGACCGTTACTCACCCACTCGAAATAGCGAGGAACCCGATTTTGAGTCGTGTGCTGAGGAAAATGCTAAATTAAAGAAGGAAAATTATTTTATGTTCAAAAAAATATGAAATGAATACTTGAATAACGCGATCAAGCATGGTTCACTAAGAAACGAAATGAAGACTTGCCTCACAACTTCACTATTGATCATCGCTGCCACGGCCATCGCGAGCATGGCGAGCCTTAACGCATCAGATATGATCATATCTACATCTCAAGGTGTGGGTGCATTCAATACAACGCTGGGTAATGTGAATGTCGAAACCTTTGACGGTCTTTCGACTGGTGTGAATAATAATGTCTCGTGGAATGGTGTGGGAACTTTTGATTCTCTTAATGTCAAAAGTGCGGATCAGTATGGAGGCGCACCCACGGCTGCAAACCCAAAAGGCAGTCAGTATGCGGTGGAGGGGCTTAATGTGGTCAATACAACCACTCTTAGACTCAACACAGCTAGTTCCTATTTTGGTCTCTACTGGTCAGCCGGAGATGCTGCCAACGACCTTAAGTTTTACAATGGGAATACACTGGTTGCGGATTTCACGACGGCCAACCTCATGAACAAGCTTCCCGGCTCCTACTATGGCAATCCTATAACTGCTGGCAGCAATGCAGGAAAGAATTCAGGCGAGCCTTACGGATTCATTAACTTTGTGGGTGACGCAAATACCAGTTGGGACAGGATTGTCTTTGGCAATAACGCTGGTTCTGGATTTGAGGCAGATAACTACACCTCCCGCGTCAATGGATGGAATCCAATCACGGACGGGGCTCTTCCAGGTACTCCCTTGCTTGAGTTGAAGAATGGAACTCTTACCTCGATCAACGCGGTTCCTGTTGATTTCGCTGCGGCTCCAGGCGCACCTGCTCCCTCTTTGACTGCATGTCTGGCTTTCGCCGGAGTGCTGCTGCTTCAGGCGCTTCGTCGGGCAAAGACGGTTGCGTAATTCGAAGTTTGTTTCGACCAGATAGTTTTTGAGAGAGGGCATCCGCTTCAGGTGGATGCCCTCTCTCTTTTTTTGTTTAAGGAGGCCTTTCTGCTGGTTCCTCAGTGTGGTAGTTTTGCTAAGGCGAGGTGGCTGTTGTTTCTTTAATTGAGGTTGTTTTCCTGTCGAGGCATCAAGGCTGTAAATTCATATCAAAAAAAAATGAAAATATATCTTGCGCGCCCACAAGATTCATGTTTCACTTTCATTCGAAATGAAAACACAATCAATCAAAGCTATTGTCGCTACAGTCATCATGGGAGCACTTGCTCTTCACGCCGAAGACCAAACAGCAGTGTCGCCAGACAGCTTTTCCAATGAGAAGCAATTGGCTCAACAATTTGCAGACCAATCTGAGCTTGAGGGCAAGTCGATAGAAGCTTCTAGAATCGTTGAGGACTTACAGTCTCGATCCAACGAGCTAGGTGCAAAGTTGACTGAAATCCAGAACAACAATCTGGACGAAACCACCAAATCGATTCTTGCTGAGAAGGCTACCATCGACGAGGCAACAAAGATTGCTGAATCACAGAAGGAGGAGCTCACGAAGAAAGTAGACGAACTCTCCCAGGCCTCCCAATCCGCAAAATCCGAAGAAGAAATACGAAATATCGAAAACGCTAAGGCTGATATCAAAAGTAAGATCGAAGATCTTAACAAAGTTTCAGCAGATTCACATGCCAAGTCCGAGGAGGTTGCAGCAAAACTTACAGAAATACAGTACAGCAAGGCAGACGATGCAACGCGTGCGCTCATGGACGAGAAGACAAAGATTGATGCTGAACTTAAAAGCGCCGTCCTGAAACAGGCAGAGATCAACACTCTAGTCGCCGATGGTAAAAGCAATGGCAGCTTAAATTCAAAAATCGATCGCGAGAACGCTGATTATTCCGCTCAGATTGATTCCCTGTCCAAGGGCGAAGGTGCCGACATTCGGCAGAGTGATGCAAAGGTCGATGGTGAAAAATCCGAAAAGCCTGTCGTTAAGGAGTCCGAGTCATCCAAGAGTGACAAAGAGAGAAGTTATAACGAAGGCTTTGCGGTTGCAGCTCCCGGAGCTCCTGCCCCTCCGATCACAGCCTGTCTCGCCTTTGCCGGGGTCCTGCTGCTTCAGGCATTTCGTCGGACAAAATCAGTTGCCTGATAAATACCCAGTATTTTTTCCCTTCATTTCAAGTGGGGCGTTCGCTGAAAAGCGGACGCCTTTCTTTTTGCACAATGCCACGGTCAGACTAGTATTTACGCAGATGAAAAAATCGGCAGATCGCTCCATGGGACAAATCTGGGATGTTGTTCGTGGACTTCTTCCGATCGCGCTCGTTGCCGGGTTGGCCCGCTTTTCGGTTGCCCAGGATCTTTTCTCACGAATTAGCCGCCCCATAGTCACAGGAATCATCGGGCTCTTTCATGTGCCCGTGGCTGATTTAGGTGATTCCATCACGGTGGGTCGCCTGGTGATCCCGTGGACGGGGGATTGTGCCGGGTTGAATCTGCTGGTCTTGCTTCTCGCCGTGGCGATCTGGCTCAACCGTCACGAGCCGTTCAACTGGTTCCATTGGTTGAGAATCTTGGGCATGGTGCCTGCCGCGATCGTGGCCAATGTCCTGAGAGTCTTTACGCTGATCGGTTACAGGGAGCTGTTCTATCCTGCGGTCGAGACGCCCCAGCTGCATTATTTTTTCGGCCTCTTCTGGCTGGTTCCCTTTGCCTTTCTGGCGATGCCGCGAAGTCCCCGCCATCTCACGGCAAGGCTGTTTGAGCTCATTCATGTGGCTGCCGTCATTGCGCTGCTTGCACCGCAGACCTATGCGGTGGGAGGATTGGGTTTGACGATGGCTGTCGTCTTCGGACTCTCACACTGCCGGCTGCCGGAGCGGATCTCCAAGTCGCGCATGATTGCGCTGGGACTCTGGTTGCTGGCTGCGGTGGTCTTCTGTTTTGCTAGAATGGACTCCTTCTGGTTGCCCTGGATGATCATCTGTCCGCTGATGAGTGATGCAAAATGGGTATTCAGCATCGAGGGAGGAATTCTTACGCTGGCCACGCATCCCCTCTTTGCTCTGCTACCTTGGGCGGAGGTGATCACCTGGATTGCGATCGGTTATGTGGTTTGGAAGCGGTACATCCTTGATCAACCCGATCCACCGACCGTCGATCCCCATGTTGATTGGACATGGAAGGAGCGCTCCCTGCTTGCGGGTGTCTCCGTACTCTTCCTGCTGCCATTCCTTGCATCGAGCATCTTTGTGGGAAAAATCGAGACATTGAGGCCGCCGAAAATTGCGGAGATTAAGTCTGTGCCGGGAGACGGGTATCTGCTCACCATGCCCGGGGAGGAGAAGGGTGTCAGTTTGGTCTGGTACAATGCCAGCGGCGCCTCCCGTCATCATACGCTGAAAATCTGCCTAAAATACCGTGGGGTAGAGTTGGAACCTTCGGAGGATGATTCCAATGTCTTCACGGACGGGACTCACTGGTTAAGGGAATTCTTCCTTCAGGATGGCAAACTCATTCCATCGCATCTTCAGTATGTGCTCTCCACCATGAAGCCGGGTAGCTCACCAGGAGTCCACCTGATTTATGTGACCGATTCGTTGCTCATGAGTGCCAGGGAGTTTGATGGCAAAACCCAAAAAATGGCCGACGAACTCTATCGGTCGATCAACAAAGAGCATGCCGAGAGCAATCTCTTGAAAAATAAACCCTGATTCCATCACAACATTTGGGTCGTACGGGTAGTTTCCTGTGTTTTAGTCTTCGCGGGGCTTGCTGGCAAAAAATCTGCTGCCCACCCTGCGCCTTGATTGTGAGCGCTGATCACCTGTTATTGAATTGAAAAATTAGCCACAAGCAGCACAAGGGGACACAAGAAGATATGTGCGAGAGTAAGATTTTGACCTCTGACTTCCGATCTCCTCGGCCTCAGTCCATTGTGAATTATTGTGCATCCTGTGGCTAAAACTCCCCTCAACCATCAACAGCCACATCTTCTTCCTGCAGGTTTCAAGTTTCAGCTTTCCGCCATCTGCTGCTAATGAGCAGCAGGCGCGGCAGGAGAGGCAGAAGACTGCACCGGCATCTTGCTTTCCATCGCCAGGAGTTCCGAGACCGTCACAAATTTGTATCCCTTTGCGAGGAGGGCATCCAGTGTGGAGGGCATGGCCTCGACAGTTCCCTTGTGGATATCGTGGGAGAGAATGATGGCACCGGGCTTTGCTCCACCGCTTTCCTTGGAACCCGAGAGAATCCGTGACTCGACCACTTTTGGACCCGGATCCTTCCAATCCAGAGGATCGACAGACCATAGAATCACCTTCATTCCGAAGTCCTTTTCAATGGCGCGGCTCAGGCGGGGATTTGTCGCGCCATAGGGAGGACGCATCAGCGTCACGGGTTTTCCGGTGGCCTCCTTGATCGCCGCAGAAGTATCGGTCAGCTCATGCTGAAGTCCATCGGGGCCAAGCTTGTTGAGAGCCTTGTGATCCCAGCTATGGTTCCCGATTTCATGCCCCTCGGCGACTGCTCGTTGGACGATTTCGGGATGCTCCTTGACCAGCTGTCCTAGGACAAAGAAGGTCACCTTGACATGGCGCTCCTTAAGGATGTCGAGAAGCCTCGGTGTCAGCGTCGCGTTCGGGCCGTCATCGAATGTCATGGCGATGTAGGGCCCATCCACATGGATCGAGGAGTAGCTGAAGTGCTCGCCGTTCTGCGAGGAAGCTTCCTGCGGTTTCTGCATCCCCATGGTGGCTGGAGAATTGCTCGTCACGCCTGCCATCACCGGGGATGTGTTGGAGGAGACAACAGCGGAAGCGCTTTGTGCAAAAGCACTCGGGATCATAACAAAAGCCAGATAGGGCGTGACGAAAAATGCAGGGATGCTACGGGACATGATTTCTCTAATCTGACACAAAATCAAAAAGATGCACGCTTGAGATGAAGCAAGCCTTGTGTCTCGTGTTACTGTGAACCCTCGATTACTCCGCAGCTGGTAGTGGCAGGAGAGCCTTGGCTCGTGGAGTCAGAAGACTGAGAAACTCAAGCAATGACGCCTTTTCCGGCAGGGGGCGTCGGGTGACCGCGCCTGTCGGACGCCACATCCTCTCAGCTCCGATCTGCCTCATGAGAAGAGTCCCCTGACGGACTTCCTGATGGATCGAACTTTCGGGAACAATCGCGAGAGCCTGCTCTGCTGCCACGGCGGCCTTGACTGTTTCGAAGTTATCAAGCTCGGCGATGTAATTGAAGCGCAGCCCTTCCTTGCGCAGCACCCGGTCAAGATGCTGACGGGTCGGGATGCCCGGCGTCAGTCCGACAAAGCGCTCTCCCTGCAACTGGCTTAGAGATACAGGGCGTTTGCCGGCGAGGGGATGACCCGGCGGCAGGGTAAGCACTAGTCGTTCCTGCCAGCAGGTGATGGCTCTCAGACCGGGACGAGCTTTGGGGTAGGCGACAAGGCCAAGATCGGCGCGTCCATCCTCGACGGCTCGATAAACCTCCTCCGCCTTGCGATAGTCAACAGTGATCTCCACACCGGGATGTGATTTGCGGAACTGCTTCAGAATCGGAGGGAGATTGTGCAGCGCGATGCTGATGACGCTTGCAAGATGGAGTTTCCCCTCGAGAGCACCGCGGGCGATACGGAAGCGGGTTCCCAGGCTGTCAAACCGAGCCAGAATATCACGGCAGGCATCGAGATAGACCAATCCCTCGGGGGTAAGCGTGAAGGTGCTTGAGGATCTGTCTACAAGCGGGATGCCAAAATTTTTCTCCACGGCGCGGATCTGCTGACTCACGGCGCTCTGGGTGATACCGCTTGCCTCGGCGGCACGCGAGAAGCTACCGGTATCGCAAAGATCGCAGAAAACCTTGAAACTCTCGATATTCATGAGTTGGAGCTTGCCAACGCACCAGCATGATCCCAAGCCAAATCAGCAATCATTCTACTTTCAGGTTTATCTGCCGGTAGTGAGAGAAATTAGCCACAAGAAGCACAAGGGGACTCACGAAAAAGACGCATGAGAGTAAGATTGGAGCTCTGACCAGCTGACTTCCGATCTCCGAATTCTGACATCCTCCCCTCCCGACCTCTTCCCCCCCGCTGCTGTTCCATGTATCATGCATTTTCTGATGACGACACTTGCGGAACGCTTTAAACTGGTTCGGGAAAAAATCACGCTTGCGGCAGGGCGAGCCGGGCGCAGTCCGGAAGAGATCGCTCTGGTGGCTGTCTCCAAGACGCATCCCGGCGCGACCATTCGCGAGGCCGCCGACGAGACAGGGCAGGAACTCTTTGGGGAGAGCCGCGTGCAGGAGGCGGTGGTCAAGATACCGGCGCTTCCGGGAAGACTGCGCTGGCATTTCATCGGTCATCTTCAGTCCAACAAAATCCGTAAGGCATTGCCTCTCTTTGAACTATTTCATGGGATCGACACCGCCGCGATCGCCCGTGAAATGGATCGGATCGCCGGGGAGATGGGACTGTTCCCCCGCGTGCTTCTCGAAGTGAATGTTTCGGGGGAGGGGAGCAAGCATGGATTTGCTCCGGAGCAGTTGGAGCGGGAACTGGATGAGTTGCTGGCACTCTCCCAAGTTCAGGTCGAGGGATTCATGACGATGGCACCACTCGCCACCGAGAAAGAACATTCCCGGCCCTATTTTGCGAAGCTGAGGGAACTCCGGGATCGTCTTTCCGATCGTTCGGGAATCCCCTTTGAGACACTTTCCATGGGAATGAGCGGAGATTATGAAATCGCCGTGGAAGAAGGAGCCACGCTAGTCAGGGTAGGGTCGGCACTTTTTGGCGGAAGATAAAAAAGCCTAAAAATACCTCGAAGAAGGAAGCTTAGGGAAGCGCTGATTAAATCGCATAGAGGCTGTTATGGCACTCTTCACCCTGACATTTATCTGCCTGTCTCCCCGGAGCAGGTATCGCCTATGCTGTTGCTTCGGCGACCTTTGAGGGCACTTTACTTTGCCTCAGCCTCTCCCGAGGCCTTCGTCCTACGGACTGCTTCGCAGGCTATTGATGTCACTTTGCTGCTGCAAAGCGGTGTCACCCCTGACGGGGTTGCCTACGGCAATCTTCCGCGTCACATCCCTGTGACTTTGGTTCCGTGTTTTTGACTCACTCACTCCCGCTCGTTTCGCCTTTCAGGCTGTGTACAGTCTATCTCGATCTTTCCCAAGACCTCGATTCAGCACTCGGCGTTCAACGCGCCTTTTAACATCTGAGCAGCTGATTTCCGACCTCCGACTTCCGCTCTCCTCATCTCAACTTTTCAACTCTCCGCTCCCCCTGATTTCTGATTTCTGACCTCCATCCCACCCTCTGGCCTTCCTCCGTCATGTCTTTGCTTGAAGGATCGGATGAAAGCCAGCGATGAGAAAATGGTGATCCGTCGTTGCTGCGTCCGTGATACCGAGGCTCTCCATACAGGCAAAGCTGGTGCAGTCCGTGAACGAAAGCGGATGATCTTCAAACCGGAACATCCAGTCGCGGGCCTTATGGAATAAATCCCGACCTACCCACTCCATCCTCACAATCTGTGAATTCTCCACCATCTCCAGCAGCCGTCTTCTTTGGTGTGCGATGCCCCTTGCTACAAACAGTGTGCAGACCTCATCCACGATATAGTCCGTGATCACTAACTGAGTGTTCGGCAGCATGGGAAGTTCCCTCATCGTTTCGTGATTCGGATCACGGGAATTTATCCAGGCGAAAATCCCGCTTGTATCCACAAACACCGATTTCATAGGTCATAGATGGAGTGATCCATGTCTGTATTGGTCATCGGATCGAGGGAGGATGCTACATCGCCAAAATGAAGAGCTGGATCATCCTTGATCGGCTTCTTGACAGCGAATGGCAGGAGGCGCGCCAGAGGACGGTTTCGGAAAGTGAGGACAAGTTCCTCTCCTTTCTCAAGCGCTTCGCGAACCTCGCCAAATTCAAATCTCATCTTCTGAATACTCACATTTTTCATACCATAACCATAACCATAACCATTTATCAGTCAATCATCAGTTTGCTCCCAACCAACAACTTCCCATCTGCCCTCCTTTCGTGTGATTTTGTGATTTATCAACCTACCGTTGCTGCTGCATGATATTGCACCACAGTGCTGAGAGGCTAAATTATTACCACAAAGGGTGGGGCTCCAAGGAGGGGCACAGCTGGGAACAAAGGGTGAAATGCCGGGCATGAAAACCGTTTTACGGGTCAATCTAACTGCTCTCTTCGATTCTTAGAAACCTTGGCTGTTTCTCTTTTTCGGTCTTCGTGGGGAAAAATTCCCCCCTCCGACCTCCTCCCTCTTCTGGCTTTAAATTTCAGGTTTGACGGCACTTTGCTCCTGCAAAGCGGTGCCGCCCTCTGGGCTACGATTTCATCGTAGTCTACCGCCCCGGTTCCCACCGGGTTGATTCAGCTTTATCTGCCGATCTTCCCAGATCAGGCATCGCCTACGCAACTGCTTCGGCGACCGCTCGCCCTACGGCTTGAATGATTAAGCCGCGTTCCAACGCGCCTTTTCAGCCTTTTAGCTTCCCCCCTCTCTCCCTTACAGCGGTATTTCCGGTTCGATCAGCGTCAGACCTGAAAAATAGTCCCGGTAGAAGCCCCTATCGCGTGCCAGTAGACGGCCGGTGTGGTGCAGTGCATGGGCTCCGATGAGGAAATCCGGCAGCACCCGTTTTTTTGTGACGCCTCGTTGGAGATAGAGGCGATACATCTCTCCAGCACCCTTCGCTGACTCCAGGGAAGATGGCACAAACACAATCCCCCAGTCTGAGAGAAATCCCTCCAGATCCTCCTCGGCCAAGACAGGGGCTATTTCCGCGATGACGCATTCACCGATCACCAGAGATCCTAGCAGGAGAGCCTCCTTCAGTGCTGCTTCCGAGGCATCGGCCCATACCGGGTCGTTGGTGAGCACATCCAGAATCACGCTCGCGTCCAGAGCCGTCCTCATTTTCCTCCGCGCAGCAGATTCAGATAATCCATGACGGAAGTGCCTTTGGGAAGGCGCCCCCTTCCGCGCCAAGCAGAGATGGGGTTTTCCGCCATCACTCTTTTTACGATGATCCGTCCCTGATCTTCGGTGAAATCCAGCACAGAGCCGGTAGTCAGCCCCAGATCATCCCGGATCGCCTTGGGAATCGTCACCTGCCCCTTTTCAGAAAGAATTGCATTCATACTATTATTGTAGGAATTCCTATTTAATTGTCAACATTCTCTTGGAACAGTGAGAAATTAGCCACAAGGGGCACAAGGGGCACAAGAGACACAAGGGAACACAAGAAGAGGAGACATATGTCATTTATCTGTCGATGGCTTGCTGACTTCCGACCTCCGATTCCCCTCAACCTCTCAACCTCTCAACCTCTCAACTTTCCAATACCCCCCCTAAATTATCCCCTTGCGTATGACCCGACTCTCTGGGATATTTCACACAAGAGAACCCCCCTCAAATGTTTACCTCCATTTCAACCCCTGCTGTTGGAGATTGCCAGGCACCCCTTGCGGAGCTTGATTTCAAGCCATTCCGCAGAGCCCAGCGAAATTCAGATCGTTTTGAATGGAATAAAATTCCCAACTTTTCCACCGCTTCGAAATTCCCTACAATTACCTCAAAAATTTCCTCAGAGCGACCAAAGAAATATTTTTCAACAAATTTTTCGATAAAAAAAACTGAGTTCCAACTTTGCCATTTGTCTGCCGATGGCTTGCCCGGCCGTTGCATCGCAGCCGTTACCGCTCCCCAAAGTCACCCCCTCAACTACTGCTTCGGGGACTTCTCGCCCTGCGGCTCGAATGACTAAGCCTTGTTCCCACGCGCCTTTTGACCTCTGACTTCTTGCCCGTTACCCCCTGACCTCTCCCCCATCACCAACTATGATGATTTCCTCCCCATTTCCTAAGAACCTTGGCCACGGCTGCACGGCAGCAGTCAGGGTATTCCTTGCACTCTTGCTTCTCGGAGTGACGGGCCTGCTAAGTCCCTCTGCCAAAGCGGTGACCTACACATGGAGTACCGCTCCCACTTCGAGCAATTTCAATACGGCCACAGACTGGACCAACAACGCAGTCCCCGTTACTGGCAATCCCTGGGCTTTCACCAACAGCACCATCACGGGACTGAACAACGACCTGACTACGAGTGCATTTTCCGTCACAGGGATCACATTTAATTCTAATGCCAACGCTTTCACCATTTCCGGCAATGCCTTCACGCTGAACGGCGCTATCGCCAACAACAGCAAGAATGTTCAGACCATCAATGATGCGATCATTTTGGGAGCCAGTGAAACGATCACCCCGACGGTTGGCGGGGGGAATATCATCCTCAATGGAGCCATCACGGGAGCCACATTCGGATTGACCATCGCAGCAGCCGAGAGTCCTATCAGCGGAGTGCCCAATGTGATCTCGGCAGGATCCGTTGTGCTCGGGGGGAGCAATACCTTTACCGGCAATATCACCAACAATGGATCCCTTGTCCTTGCCAATGGCTACGCTTTGGGCAATGGAACATCATCCAATGTCTCCACCGTGCAAATGGCGACAGCCGGGGCCATCCTGACTTTTGCCTCGGACACGGCGCTGGTGAACTCCAATCTTACGATCAGCAACAGTGTTGCTGGTGGCAGCTGGTGGAATATCGTGCTGGATCGGGGGAGTGTCGGAGCCGGAATGACC
>JBAXTN010000057.1:0-10312 GCA_037130175.1 bacterium
CACAGCCCTCTCAAGGCTGGTGCACGGGTTCGAGTCCCGTACGCGCTACCATCCCGCTTTTTAAACTGTTAATCCTGTGGATTGGCTTAAATAAAGGCTCTGAAGTCTACACAGAGAGAAAAAACTTTTGCAAAGCCGTGCAATGATATGCGCCAAAATGCCGCCATAAGCGCAAGTATCGCGCAAGTCAGATTTTGCTCTCTAGCCCTTTTTCCATGCGGATCGTTCACCGCTTGCTTGTCGACAAGAAAAGGAAAAGTATCAGCAGCGTGAAAATAATTTTTTTGTCAGTATCTCGTTTTGCGATGGCTGGATGCCTTTTGAGTGGCGTCTATTTACTCACGGGCTGTGCTGCGATGCAGATCACTCCGGCACCGGGGCAAAATCTTGTATATTCACAGGGAAAGGCAATGGTGCTTTGCCAATCCCAAAAGAGTGAGAAACCAGCTGTTTGTGTTGCTGGCGAGGGGCCTTACCAAGCGAACTTGGCGATGTTTACAGTAGGATTTCGCAACCATGCATCCAGACCTGTTGATTTTGGGTTAGAGAATATCTCTGCCGTAGATGGGAATGGAAAACTGATTAAGATTTACACACCTCAGGAGATACAAAGGGGGATACAGACGCAGGCGGCAATACAGGCTTTTGCGGTTGGCATGAATGCAGGAAGTCAGGCTTTCGCAGCAGCGCAACCAAGCTACACCAGCTACTCAGGATCGTATTCAGGAACTTCAAATTACAATGCCTACAACCGTTATGGTCAACCTGTCGGAAGTCTTCAGGGCTACCAGTCAGGCTACGGTTACGGATCGGCGACAACCTACAATCCAGCGCAACAGGTAATTGCAAATCAAGCGATACAAGCCAATACGGCTAACCAAATGAATATGATAGGAAACCAGATGCAAGGGGCGTTGGGAATTGTGGGTCAGATGCTTGCGCGAACGACAGTTCCCCCCTCTGCTTTATACCAAGGAATTGTGATTGTGAAAAAATCAGCTGCTACAAATTTCAAAATCAATGTTGCCGGGCGTGAATATACAGCTGCTTTCCTTGTAAAATAGAACCTATTTTTTAAGCCGATGAAATGCCGTGACCGCATAAAATTCTTTCTGACGATGCGGAGGGGCTTGGTCAATATCTGTCATCAGATCACAGATAGAGCTTTATAGATACTGTCTAGAAGCCCATGAATCCCTTGCCAAGCCTGCCAAATGAGAAAGGGGTGATTATATGAAGATGGCATTCAAGATTCTAGCTATCTGCCTTCTCGTGCTGCTTGGGATTGGGTTTGTTCAGCGATATTTCCAAATGCAAGAGTGGGAAAAGCAGAATGCAGAAGCCCAAAAGAAGTTTCAGCATGAGCAGTGGGTGGCAGACTTAACCAATGCTTCGACGGTAAGGTTCTGCCAAGATGGTAAATCATCTGTCTTTATTACTGATCTGGATCAGTCGCGTCCCATCTTCCTTTACGATATTGAGCAAAATATCCTGATGGGGGTGATACCGGGCAAAGGTCACAACTTCATAGCTGAAAGAAAAGCCATACCCGCAAACCAATGAAAAACACCCCATTGAACGAGAAACCTGAAGAAGATTGGGAACTGCCGATTCGTGCTCCATTCTCATTTGCAGAAGGGGCTGACTTTGAAGAGGAGAGGATTTTTGCATCTCCACCACTGGGAACCAAAATACACCCTCCTTTTCAAATTGATGATAGGCCGCTTATCCCTCCCGGCATCAATGTGGATGTCAATTGACTTCCCTATGAGTCTTGCTGATCTTGACTCGTGAATCACTTGCAGGCCCTTATGACTTTGTGACCTGAAAGCTAGCAGGGAGAACTTGACCGGGTGATTCTTTCAAGCCGTCCGCAGGGCAAAACACCGGGCGGCTTGCCTTTTTAGGAAGTGATGCCGTATCTTTCTTTTGGGGGTGGTGCGCTCATCAACATTATCGGATGTTCTGCCCAAGACCTTATTGAGGTATGAGGCGGATGAGGAACCGCCACCCCTACTTTTTTTGCCTCAGTAAATCTGGCATTGCCATTCTACTGCCCTTGGTGAAGATTTTCACTTGTAACCGTTTCACCAGAGCTACCAATCGGCTTTGAAGGTGACGGTGGCAGCCCCAAAGATGGTTTTGGGGCTGACTCATTTTTAGACGCAACCCAAACGATCTTTTTCCCTAAGAGGTTTTCAATTCCTTGGGTGAACGCCTAGATTTGTTCATTCCTACCATTAGCTGAGGTAGGCCCTTGCGATACGAGGCGTATTCCTGTTCCCGCTGTTCGCGGATCTTGGGACAAGGCTCGCGATAAATTTGGAAGTCGAGAGTCGGCTTCTGCGTCTCTTCGTGTTGCATCTGTGTCATCATACAAGGGTTTTCCTCGCATAGACACGCCAAAGAAACCAATTTAGCCTCATGAGCGATAACCTTGAAATCATCGTTTTTGACCTCTGTAACATTTATAAGAGCGTTCATGAAAGTGCCCGTGTGGTTTGTGCTGAGCGTGGCATCACACTGCGAGAGGTTGACCTGAAATTTCGTGAGAATGAGAAGATAGCAACCCAATATGGCGTGGTTCCATTCCCTCAGTGCGTTTTTGCCAGAGGCTCTAAAGTGATTGGAAGAACATCTTGGGCTATCCAGACACCAAAAACCCTTTCCACTTTGCTAGACCAAGCTCTGCTAGAAGAAGCCGCCCAAGATCACCCTCCTGTCTGAATCCCTGCTATCAGTTCCTTGTGACCTTCTTGAAGGGCCTTTAATACCTCTTCTGAGACGATTAGCGGCCCGCCTTGCACCTCCTGCTCAACCTTGATCTCAGCCCTTGCGCTGTAGTCTTCTCGGAATGAGAGGCGCAACCACTCGGCACAAGCTCTCCAATCCTCCTCCCCTGCTTTCTGTAGGGTTTGAAGGGCATTGACCCGACCTCTTTCCCTTGCCGTGGCTATCTGCCCCGCAATATCTGGCGAGTCATCGCACCATTGCCTCAATAGCTCCGTGCTGATCCCGGCGACTGCACAGCAAGCCCGGAGGGGTGCCCCGACTTCTGCCGCTTGGAGAAGGAGTTTCAGAGTCTCCGGTGTGCGCTTGGTAGGTTGTCCTTTTGCCTTGAGTGCTTTCTTCATAGTTCCCCCGCTAGAATGGCATCCAGTTCGATGGCGGTTATCTTGTCCATGAAGGGAACCTTCCCCGCTTGACTTGCTGGTGTGTTAACGACCCATGCGAGATATTCACGGCATTGCCTGATCTCTTCGGGTGAGAGGCTTTCACGAACGAACGAATTGCGAACGAGTTGGTGCATCTCTGATCCGTTCATCTGAACGAACGAACGAGTTTTCCTAGGTTTTTTCATTCGTTCGCTCCTTCTTGATCCTCGGCTGCTTTGAACTTCACCCATTTCCCATCAAACTCTAGGTGACTGGCGAAGGGTGATTTATCGGATAGGGCTTTCTGGCAAGCCCGTTTGCCGCAGCCTGATTCATTCTCCAGTTTCTCAACCGCTGCCGCCCTCTCCCAAGAGTCGCGTCCAAGTGCCGCTTGGATATGTTCCAGACGGATCACCTTGCGGCCCCCGTCTCCCCCTTCAAAGGCTTTCCAATCGAAGTCAGAGAGAAGGGTGAATCCCTTTGGCTCCCTTTCCCATGCCGTGCGTGGTGCTGCTGGCCCGTTGGAGTTCTTGGGGTTGAACCAGACAACGGAATTGTCGGTTTCATCATTGCCCCCTCTCACCATGATAAAGATAGCCCTCGGCACGCTGGTTAGGACATACGACCCGGCGAGCAAGTGCATCAGTCCACTTCCTCCCGTTCGCTTCTCGTTCGCCTGCGGCTTCTTGGTGTGCGCCACAATCCCCAAGGCGGGCTTTTCCTTACCCTTGGGAAGCATATTCCGCAACGCATCAAAGGCAGTTTGATAATCTGCTGCCTTGTCATCCCGTGCTGCCGCGTTCCACGGATCAAAGATCACGACATCAGGCACGAACGAATCAAGAGCGGCTTTGACATCCTCCAGAAACTCCGGGTGATTCAGCGTCATGCCGTAGGGTGGCGGTTCTGATACAAGTATGGAGCCCTCTATCTCAACCCCAAGATTACGGGCTGCATACTCCTGTTGCAGTCGATAGCGTCCATTCTCATTCTGGATTATCAGCGTCTTGAATTTACCGTGTGTCTTGAGTCCTAGCCAGTCGCGCCCAGTTGCCCCACAGATTGCCAATTCCGTTGCAGCGGTTGATTTGCCAACTCCAGGCTCCCCACCAATTACAAAAACTTCCCCCCGGCAGATATGATTCTCTCCAAAGAGAACTGCCCCGTTGTCTGGCTCGTAGTCTCTAAGCTCACTCGGCTTAAAGAATCTGATGCGCGGCTCCCTTGCCATCTGGGATGGGTATGCCGTGCTTGTTTCAATGGACTTCATATTGAAGTCTGCCGCGTTGCCGTAGTCGTCTCTCTTAATCTCTGCTTGTGGTTTCATGTTCGCTGTTCTGGTTGGGTGCGAACGAACGAGATTCTCTAGGAAATTCCGTTCGTTCGTTCTTGTTGGTACGCCCTCCCGTTGTCGGCAGGAGGAAAGGGTTGAAGTAAAAAACTCTCTGGCGATTGCCGTTGTCCCGTGTGCCGTCTGGCATTCTGACGAACTGGCTCTTTGTCCATGTGGCAGGATCAGCCCCAAGGGTGACTGCATGATTCATAAAGACCCGCAGCTCTTCATCAGGACGACCTAGGCAGGCAAACCATCCATGCAAGGATTTGCTGCCGCTATGGACTGCCAGCACAAGCGGCCCCGCTTTTGAAAGG
This sequence comes from bacterium, assembly GCA_037130175.1. Lineage (GTDB taxonomy): Bacteria > Verrucomicrobiota > Verrucomicrobiia > Chthoniobacterales > UBA6821 > UBA6821. The sequence continues at coordinate 4,806 of JBAXTN010000057.1, forward strand.
TGAAGCAGTATTGCGGCCTGTTCATCGGGCGTTCCCTGATCCTGTTCGATCACGAGGAACTGACGCGGCCCCGTATTGGAAAGCGTGTGTTCGGATTCTCTGCCCTCTTTGGTAATTCCCGCTCTGGAAGTCATCGGGGAGGGGACTATCAACTGCATCTCTGAAAGTCTCCCATGCCATTTCGAGCGGGAGCGTGTGGCAAATTCACTGCTGGATTTTCCTACACAAAGGAGAGGATTACCGGGAAAGAGTGCGTCGATAATTTGCTCTGCATGATTCTTTGAGTCCTCCCACTTCAACGGTGATGCTTCCCAAAAGTCTGCAAGATCTCCCCCCGCTGCTATGATGGCCTCCCGTTGCTCTAGGTTGACTGCTGGCCATGTTTTTTGGCGTGATGCAGTCATTGGTGCATCAGGACTCCATGCGGCTTCCTTGGAGTTTTTAACCGCTCTTTCGATGTCGAGCATGGCAACGGGTTGACCCATGACACACGCGGCAATTGTCGCAACGATCTCTCCATGCTCCCGGTAGGGGTGCATGACTCGTGCCACACGGAAGAGCCAAGCATTCATGCCTTCACCAATTGCAGGAGGTGATGACAGAAGATCACGGACGAACTGCGGAAGCTGTTTCCGTGTCTCAATCATCGGCTTGATCCCTTGTGAGCCTCTCGATTTCCAGACGGTCACATCGTTGCTCCAAGGCCCAAAAGACGAACCCGAAAGGAATCTGAATGAATCGCGTTGCGGCATACGACAAGCGAACCCATGCGCTTGCAATGCCTTCTCTCATGGCATATAAAAAGCCCTGTTCGCTGGTTGCGATTGCCCCGCCCGTCTTGTCAACGGTTCCGGGGCTTCGCTCTTTATTCCGGGGGCACATTAGCATACCTCCTTGCGCTCATAGCGAAGAAGAGCGGCTTCTACGGCATTCCAGCGGAAGCGAATTGCGCGGGAAATTTTTATCGATGGGATTTTCTTAGTCCTGATCCAAGAATCCACGGTGCGAACTGAGACATTACAGCGTTTAGCAATGTCGTTCTTGTTAAGTAGTAATCCGATAGTCGTTGGTGCGGCTTCGGGTTTTTCCTGATGCGGTGTTTCGTTTCTTTTCATTAAGAAAAGAAGAACAGACCTAAAAACCTCCCGATAAATCTTTGTTATGATTCAGGGGAATGAGTGTTTAAGCCATTTAAGGGACTTGTCCCTGTGGCTGAGTTTTTATTCTGGGAGGCCTGAGAAGCCTGCACGCCCCAACATTGAACGATATTCTGCCGGGCCTCTCCCCTTATCTCTGACAAACTTGTATCCAAGATTTTCAAGCTGTGAATGAAGCCATCTTTGATTTGGAAGCCTTCCGTGCTTTCGGACGAATCCCGTGACGCAATAGAATGCCGACTCTTCCTGCTTCCGTGTCTGCCCATCTTTAGACTTCACGCCCGGCTTAGGCTTCTGCCCTGTAGCCTGTAGCAGAGTATTGAACGCAGCGGTATAAGCTCCCCCTGCTTTTATTGCTGCCTCTGTGGCAACATCGGGTTTCTTTCCGAAGGTGGCAGAAATATCCTCGGCAATGATGTGTAGAGCAATTCTGCCAATCTGATTCTCTTTCTGTTCGGGACTTACAGAATCCTCATTGAAAGTTGCACATAGCGCAATTAGAGATGCCCACTTTCTAGACTTGTCGGACTGCAACTTAGCGGCCCCCTCTTTGCCGTCATAGTCTTTGCCTGAGGCGTGCCTCATGTTGATTTGTCTAAGATGATCAGAGCAACCGACAATCTTTCTTCCATTCTCGTCCGTATAGATGCGGTAAAGAAGACCACATTCATCATCACAAAGCTCTTCTGAGATTGTGAGTCCTAGAGTTTCTGGGTGTCTGCCCTTACTCAACTTCACATAATCTTCCTTGTCTTGGATAATTAACGCTCCCAACTCGTCGAGTGTGAAAACCGCCTCCTGCTTCTGTGGCTTTTCCTTTGCTTTTCCCTGCTTAACAGAAACCCGGCCTCCAGATTTGACCGCTACGGCTTTTTTATTCTTGGGCTTAGTGGTTGGCATGATTGGGATTTCAAGCTGCCTTACCTTTGCCGATGGATTCAATGTTTTCCGCCTGAGTCGGGCTTATACTCCAATACAGCTTTGCCGCCTGTGGCTTCACAAGCTCCCGGTAGTGGGCAAAGAGGATTGCTTGATCGTGGCCAGATTCTAAAGCGGTCTTGCCAGCGTCCTGAGTCTCTGCAAGTCGATAGGAAACAAAGCTGTGACGCATGACATTGACTGGCCACTTGGTGAGTCCTGCGGCTTTTATGACGGCGGCATGACGGCGGCGGAATGTTCCGGGTTCCCCTGTCTTCCCGAAGGTTCCCCCTGCTGATCGTGGGCGCACGGTCTTCGGATTCACCGTTTCGTTGATGATCGGCCCCTTCGTCTTGGCTATCGGCTCTAGCCATCCCTTCAAGTTCGCTTGGATCGGCACAAGGCGGCGTGTTCGTGTCTTGGAGTTTGCCGCTGATACATGGATGAATCCCCCCGTCAAATCGACATCATCCCATGAGAGGCGGTTAATTTCCGAAACCCGAAGCCCTGCAAAAAGTCCGATGGCATGAAAGGCTAGCAAGTCGTCGTCCTGATCGGTGGATAGAAGGGCGGCTACCTGATGAGGGGTAAAGATGTCAGGCTTCTTCTGGGTGGCCTTTGCTGCCTCGGTGTTGGCGGCTACCTCCATCCGTGCCCAATTTCGCTTTGCTGCATACCCCCAGAGGGTGCGGATGTCCCGGCGGAAGGTGTTGCGGGTGACGGCCCCCACTCCCAGACCATCAAGAAACCCTTGGATGTCATCGGTTGAAATCTCCGCAAGCCTCTTGTCCGGGAAAGCCTGAGAGAGACGGCCAAGCCTCCATTTTAAATCCCGAAGATAAAGATCACTCATCCCGGCTCCATCCTTCGCCTTGAGAACGGCAGCAACCGCATCGGCTACGGATACCGATTTTATCGTTGCTTCTAGGTGGGCAAGGTAAAAGTCCGTTGCTTGTGTCAGGGTGGCTCCATGTGCTCTGAGTCTTTCTTCGCATGAAGTAGCCTCTACGCGGAGTTTTTCGGAGATACTGAGAGCGGCAGTCCCGAAGTTGGCAAGTTGGATCTTCTGCAACTCTAGGTGTGTGTCAGCTTCCGTCTCATCCTTGAAAAATCTGCGGTTAGAACCTCCCCCTAGCTTTGGAGAGATAACCTTCCAGAATACTTCTAGTTTGCCCTCCCGGTTGCGGATCTTGACCTTCTTTTTGGAGAGCTTTGCTTTTTTCATGCGTTGGCGTGTATCTAAATGAAAAGATACGCATAAACGCAAGTATCGCGCAAGTCAAAACTTTCTACACAGTTAAGCAAAGCCCTCTCAAGGCTGGTGCACGGGTTCGAGTCCCGTACGCGCTACCATTTTTAGATCGAATACCCCCCCAAAAAATGCCATCTTTTTAGGGGTGTCCTGTAAAATCAATTTTTTCTGGAAGGCGATTCTTCCGCTCATCTTCTTGAGCCAATCCTGCAGGGCGGTGGAAATAGACCTCTCGCGGGCTCCGGACTACAGGCAGATCGCCACAATTGAAGGGAATGAAAAGCTTTCGGCGTTCCGCAACTCCCTTGGCGATGCTCTGGTGCTAAACTGGAAGGCCTCGGAATCGGGACGATCCGGTTCCTGCTCTCAGGAGGTATTTGCGCGTTGGGTCGATCTCTACCAATGGCTTGATTTTCTGATGTCAGAGGAGAATACCGTCATGAAACGCTGGCTCTCGCGACATCTGCGTCTCGAAGAGCAACAGACCCTTCAGGGCAACAATCTCCAGATCACGCTGCTTCAATCCGGGATGCCTCTCAATCACGCGCCTGTTTCGCCGGAGCTTATTGAGAAGGTTTTAGCGGATGGCCCGATGATTTCCCAGATTATGGGAAAGCTTGTCACTCCACCTTTCTCGATGGGAAAGGGCTTGTTGTCAGATCGCCTGACGCCCGATTTTATTGCAGCAACGCTCTCCGATCCCGATTTTCTAAAGCGCTGGTCTGAGTGTGTCGGCCAGGATGACGTTGCTCCCAAGGTTCTGCTGATTCTTCAGTCAATCTGGCGATCCCGCCGTGTCGATTGGCATGACTTTCAGTCTCTTGCCCTTACGCTGGCTGTCGTGAAGGATCAGCCTGCACCTGAATACTGGCCGCATCATCAGGTGTCGCCCTGGGATGTTCCCAGAGGAGAGGATCCTCCGGAAGAGCTCTTTGCGCAGTGGGTGGATGCCTTCCGCAATGGAAAGCTGAGGATGGATCCGAGACAGCTTGAGGCGGCTAACCTGAAGTTTGTCATCGATGCTCCCTTGAAGTACACGGAGTTTGCCTCAATCCGCGGAAATCCCACGCTTGCCTACCTGACTCCTCCCAAAGCCTTCGAATCCATCAAGTATGATCAGGGGAGAGTCGCCAGGAATACCTATGACTGGCCTTGGGGGCCATATTTGCTCTCATCGATCAAGGCACGTGGCGGCATCTGTGTCGATCAGGCCTATTACGGTGCCATTGCCGGAAAGGCGCTTGGGATACCGACCATTTTCTTCTCCGGCCAGGGAAAGGATGGGGGGCATGCATGGATCGGCTACCTCAAGGGGCCGGGACAATGGGATTTCAATGTGGCCCGTTACGCGTCGGAAAATTACACAACGGGACAGGCACTTGATCCCCAGAGTTGGACGCCCATTACGGATCATGATCTCGATCTATTGACTCTTCACCTCGGCAGTTCCCTCTATCTGGATGCAGCGCGGAGGGATCAGGTCATTGCTGCGGATTTCCGAAGAAAAGAGGACATGGTCAGTGAAGGCCGTGCGTTGCAGAGTGCCCTTGTTGCATGCCCTGAAAATCCCATCTTTTGGGACGCCCGCGAGGAATGGTTAATTCGTTCAGGAGCATCTCTCAATGAACTTAAGTCGCATCATCAGGCCGCGATTAGTCAGTTTTCGAGGTTCAATGATCTCAAGGCGCAACATCAGCAGTCCCTCATTGAACTAGCACTTCGTTCAGGTGAAAAAAAGGATGCCCAGCAGCTTGCCGAGCGAATTGCCAATGAGAATCGAAGCGGGTGGAGCCGTGATGCCCACAGCGATGTGAGCGCGAGGGCCGTCTGGACATTGATCGCCGCGCATCTGCAGTCAGGCGACCACAACGGTGCCGTCGAGGAGTTTGAGCGTCAGCTCCGCCCGCTTGGATCGGGAGGTGGAGGAGATTTTTTCTATACAGTGGTAGCACCCCTTTCCTCGCAGCTTATCAAGGCTGGACGCCAGACTGACGCACTGCGAGTTCTTAAAGAGTCATATTTTACGCTCAAGCCAAGACACGATTCCATTCTGGATCATGATCTCAGGAAAATCTGGGATTTGGCAGGTGGTCACGCTTCCTCTGATTACCTGCCCAGTTATTAATGGTTCCTCGCTATTTCGAGTGGGTGAGTAACGGTCTGAAGGGTGGCAGGTCGAG
>JBAXTN010000058.1:0-9450 GCA_037130175.1 bacterium
CCAAGGGAAGCCGTAGTAGTCCTACGGCGACCGCAGGCCAACACAGCTATCCGCCAATCCTCACAAGCCCCGTCACTCCACTGTGACGCTTTTGGCCAAATTCCTCGGCTTATCGACATCACAGTCGAGTTCCACCGCGATATGATAGGCAAAGAACTGGAGTGCGATCGAAGCCAGAATCGGAGTCAGATACTCGGGTGCATCGGGAATGAGAATGACATCGTCGCAGACGAGCGATAGTTCGGCTCCCTTGCCTTGGGTTCCGACCCCGATGACAGGACCGCCACGGGCTTTGACTTCCTCGATGTTGCTGAGATTTTTATGGAACAGCGCGTCGTGGGGGGCGATGAAGATGGATGGAGTCTCCGGATTGACCAGGGCGATCACACCATGCTTGAGTTCGGCACTGGCATAGCCGCTTGCGGCAATGTAGCTGATTTCCTTGAGTTTGAGCGCCCCCTCCAAAGCCACGGGATAGTTGTATTGGCGGCCCATGAAGAGCATAACTTTGGCTTGGGCGTATCGTCGTGCGATGGAAGCAATTTCCTGCTCCAACTGCAGCACCTGATCGATCTTGCCGGGAAGAGCCTCCAACTCCTCAATGATACGGCTTCCATCGGAGCTTGAAAGATTGCGAATTCGACCCAACAGCAAGGCGATCAGGATCAGCACCGTGACCTGCGAGGTGAATGATTTGGTCGCTGCCACCCCAATCTCCGGGCCCGCGTGCATATAGACTCCGCCGTCACTTTCCCTGGCAATGGTGCTGGCCACATTATTGCAGATGCCGAGGGTGCGGTGCCCCTTGCGCTTGCTCTCACGGAGCGCGGCAAGGGTATCGGCTGTTTCCCCGCTCTGGCTAAGGACAAAGACAAGAGTGTCCTTGGTCATCGGAAGGTTGCGGTATCGGAATTCGCTCGCAAACTCACACTCAGTCGGCACCTGCGCGAGTGTCTCAATCGCATACTCACCGATCATGGCTGCATGAAATGCCGTGCCGCAGCCTGTAAGGATGACGCGCTCGACATCACGCAATTCGGCATTGGACATATTGAGTCCTCCCAACTTGGCAGTTGCCTCTTCAGGAGCAAGGCGGCCACGCAATGCATCGGTGACGCTGCGCACCTGCTCATGGATTTCCTTGAGCATGAAATGGGGATATTCACCCTTGTTGACATCCTCGTCACACATTTCGACCGTGGTGACATTGTAATCGGCCCCATTCCCCTCGACTGTTGAGAGGGTGAAGCCGTCTCCCGTAAGTACCGCGATCTCATAGTCGTTGAGATAGACCACATCGCGGGTGTGGCCGACTATGGCACTGACATCACTGGCTAGAAAATGTTCCCCTTTTCCAATCCCAAGCACCAGAGGACTCCCCCGGCGTGCACCGATGATGAGACCGGGGAATTCCGCATGGACGATTGCAATCCCGTAGGTGCCGGTGACCTGCTGGAGAGCCTCGCGAAGCGCCTTGATGAGTGCCCCTTGGGTACGCTCCACGGAACGATCGAAGGATCTTCCCACCAAGTGCGCCAGCACTTCGGTATCGGTCTGGGAAATGAACATGTGTCCTTCCTCCTCAAGCTGGGCACGCAGCGAGGCGTAGTTTTCAATGACACCGTTGTGCACCAGCGCCATCTTACCGGATCGGTCGAAGTGGGGGTGTGCATTTTCCTGCGTCACTTTCCCGTGAGTCGCCCAACGGGTATGACTGATCCCCGTGGTGCCGCCGACCGGATGCTGGCCAATTGCCTTGCGAAGATCCTCGATCCGCCCCACTTCCTTGCGAAGCGTGATGCAGCCCTCTTCGATCGTTGCGACGCCAGCTGAGTCATAGCCCCGATATTCCAGGCGCTTGAGTCCCTCCAGAAGGATGGGCACTGCTTCGGAACGACCTACATATCCTACAATTCCACACATAATGATTTAAGAGCCTGACAAACTGCACGACTCTTCGCAAGATACATAAACCAACTGTTTTACAAACCATGCCCAACAAACAGGTCATCCCCCCAACGGCGCGCACTCTTTCCATCATCATGGGCGGAGGTGCAGGAACCCGTCTTTTTCCTCTCACTAAGGGGCGGGCCAAGCCGGCTGTGCCGATCGGTGGAAAATACCGTCTGGTGGACATCCCCATCAGCAACTGTCTGAATTCCGGCATCCGCAGCATCTATGTGCTAACACAGTTCAACAGCACCTCGCTCCACCGCCATATCAATGCCAGCTACAAGTTTGACAACTTCAGCCCGAGCATGGTCGAGATTCTCGCCGCCCAGCAGACCCCGGAGGGCTCAACATGGTATCAGGGGACAGCGGACGCGGTCCGACAGAACCTCCGCACCTTTCTCGACGAGGACCATGAATATTTCATCATCCTTTCTGGTGATCAGCTCTACCGCATGGATTACCGGGACATTATCCAGCAGCATATCAGCGGCGGCGCAGAACTCACCATCGCCTGTATCCCCGTCAACCGCGAGGCAGCACTATCCTTCGGAATCATGGAAACCGATGCCCTGCGACAGATCACCCGTTTTGTGGAAAAGCCCTCGGATCCCATCATTCTCGAGGAACTCCGCATGAAGCCCGAACTCCTCCGCACACTCAACGAACCCGATCATCAGGAGCTGTTTCTGGCCTCTATGGGCATTTATGTCTTCAATCGCAGGGTTCTCGAAGAATGCCTCGACAACAATCAACCGGATTTTGGCAAGCACATCATTCCCTCCACCATCGGCACCCGCAATGTGCAGGCCTACATTCATCGTGGCTATTGGGAGGACATCGGCACAATCCGTTCCTTCTTCGATGCCAATCTCAATCTCTGCGACCCCCATCCGCAATACAACTTCTACGCCCCAGGAGCCCCCATTTATACGCAATCGCGTTTCCTGCCCGCGAGTGTCGTGGAGGAGACGGTGGTCAACCGAGCGATGATCTCGGACGGTTGCCAGATCCGTTCAGCACAATTGGATCGCTGCGTCATCGGAATCCGCAGTATTATCAATGCCGGATCTAAGCTCCGTAACACGATCGTCATGGGAGCTGATTACTACGAAAGCGATAAAGGGGGCCCGCCTGTCGACTTGCTTCCGATAGGCATTGGAAGGGATTGCCTCATTGAGGATGCCATCATCGACAAGAACGCAAGGATCGGCGACCGCGTTGTGATCTCTGCTCATGACAAGGAGGAAAATTCCGAAGGTCCCGGATACTACATCCGCGACGGGATCGTGGTGGTACCCAAGAACGGAGTGATTCCTTCCGACACAAAGATCTGATTCTCCCTTATATTCCCTGATTTCATAATGTCCTTCTTGAAACGATCCTTTGTCCTCCCCACGCTGCTCTCGGCACTCCTTTCCCTTTCAGGATGCCTATACGACAGTGCCCCCTCTGGCCCGATTCAAAACATAGACACTTGGCTTCTGGGTCAGTGGTCCACTCAGGACAAGGCTGGGCACCAGTTCTCCGCGATCGTTACACCCCAGCCTCCTGATCATTATAAAGTGGAATTTCAGCGGCACGGCGGAGGCAATCTGGAGTTCGACGGCTGGATCAGCCGAGTCGATAACTTCTCCATTCTGGTGCTGAAATCGTTGAATCAGGATGCCTCTTTCGGAAAATGTGCCCTCTACCATTACGAACTTCTGACACAAGGGCCACCCCCGGTGGGTGGGCTCGGTGCCAATCGCATCCGCCTGAGCGAGCTGCAACTTGACGCATCGACCCATTCCCTCGATCCGCTAAAACTCCGTGCAGCCATCCGCTCGGCACTTAAGGATGGCACCCTGCTCGCGCCCTATGATGTGGTCGCCTCAAGAAAGAGCGAGTTCATCGAGCAGCAGATCTTCGATTTGGAAGCTTCCGCCGCAAGCAAGGCCGCTACGAATTCCAGTAAGGTGTCGGATTCAACACTCGATCAACTCAACAAACTCAAGGAACAGAAGGCATCCATCAAGGATGTGCCGGGAAGTGTCATTTGGAGCAAAACCGGCGGCGTCACCATCAAGGGCGAGACATTCTAAAATAGTGTGCGGGTAATAGGTGGGAATGTGGAAAAATTCGTTTTGATGATTCCCGACCACTTGAGCATCTTCGACCTTTAACTTCTATACTTTTCCACTTTCCAACCTTCCAACTCTTTCCCTATGTCCAAGACACCAGATTCCGAATCACGCATGGAGAAAATCGTCAGCCTTGCCAAGCGGCGCGGCTTTATTTTCCAGTCCTCTGAAATCTATGGTGGGATCGGCGGCTTCTGGGACTACGGTCCGTTGGGAGCCGAGTTGAAGCGGAACCTGCGCGACACCTGGTGGCGCACCATGACTCGTGATCGCGAGGATGTCGTTGGTCTGGATGCCACCATCATCATGCATCCCTCCATCTGGAAGGCGAGCGGCCATGTCGACACCTTCGCCGACCTGATGCGTGAGTGCACCCTCACCAACAAGCGAGTCCGCGCCGATCATGTGGAGCCACAGAGCGGGTCGGTGATGCGTTTCAGCGGAGCCAAAGCTCCTAACAACTGGAGAGTCGATCGAAAGATCACTTTACTGATGAAACAAGGTGAACATATCGAGAGTTTCCGTAAACGGGTCCGCCAACTTCTGGTCCAGAATGCCGGATCCGCCGCAGGCAAGCCCGAAGAGATCGAGTTGCTTAATGAGGAACGGATCGATGTGGTTACTGATTCCGTCGATTTTCATCCCGAGACCGGCGGGTTGCTCAACGAGGCCCGTCCGTTCAACTTGATGCTCAAGACCTACATCGGGCCGACAGCCACGGAGGACGATATTGCCTATCTGCGTCCTGAGACGGCACAGGCGATCTTTGCCCAGTTCAAGAATGTCTGCGACTCTTCGCGTGTGAAGGTTCCCTTCGGCATTGCCCAGATCGGCAAAGCCTTCCGCAACGAAGTGACGCCCAAGAACTTTACCTTCCGCTCTCGTGAATTCGAGCAGATGGAGCTGGAGTTCTTTATCAAGCCCGACGAGGCGGTACAACTCATCCACGGTTCCGTGGCTGCTTGGAGTGAAGGTGCCGATCTCAGCGAACCTCGGCCCGACTGGGGCTGGGAGCTGTGGCACCGCTACTGGTATGCCGAGCGCATCGCCTACTACGCCGGCATCGGTCTGGGTCAGGAGTCCCTCGGAGAAATCTGGCAGACCAAAACGGATCTCGCCCACTATGCGCGGGCCTGCGTGGACATCCTCTTCAAATTTCCCTTCGGCACCGAGGAGTTGGAGGGTATCGCCGCCCGTGGCTCCTTCGACCTCACCCAACACCAGACCCACTCGGGCAAGCAGCTTGAGTATTTTGACGAGGAACTCAAAGCCGCCTCTGATGTGTTGTCCCAGGAGCAGAAAGTCGCCTTCATCCAGAAAGCACACTCGGAACGCTTTAATCCCGACACGACGATTGAGGAGACCACCGCCTTCTGTGAAAAACTCTTCAAGGGTCTCTACATCCCCCACGTCATCGAGCCCTCCGCCGGACTCGACCGCCTCACACTCGCCATTCTCTCCGCCGCTTTCGAGGAAGAATTGGTCACTGATGAAAAGGGCAAGAGCGAGACGCGCACCGTCCTCCACTTCCATCCCCGCATCGCTCCAGTCAAGGTCGGCATCTTTCCGCTACTCAAGAACAAGCCTGAGCTGGTGGCCAAGGCCCGTGAGATCGTCGCCCTGCTGCGCCCGCACATGGCCGTCTTCTATGACGAGACAGGGGCCATCGGTCGGCGCTACCGTCGTCAGGACGAAGCGGGAACCCCTTTCGGAGTCACCATCGATTTCGACACCCTCGGGGAGGAGAAACCGGAATTCAAAGAGACAGTCACCCTGCGCGAACGCGACTCCATGCAGCAACGCCGCATTCCGATTGCCGAGCTTCTGCCCTTCCTTCTTGGAAAAATACTCTAAGAGCCTGTCTGAAAGTTCAATCCAGCGGGTGAAGCAACTTTAAGCCGGGGAACCGCGCAAAACCGCGATCCAGAGTCACCCAATCACATCCCGTTTCCATTGCCAGGGCTGCATGGTAGGCATCGGGTATCAGATTGCCTCGGGCCTCCACCCTGCGACAGAGTCCGACAAAGAGCTGCCAGTGCCTGTCACCCGGTGCCACGATCCTGACATTTGCCAGACTCCGAAAAGACCCGATGAAATCAAGCGCGATCGGCAGAGGGGTTGGTTGCTTGAATACTTTGGGATGAGTAATGACACGCAGAGTCCCGCTTAAGACCAGATCAGAAACAGCAACCCCTTCCGGTTCATCAAGTGAGGACTCCAGCCACTCCTTGATTTCCTGATGCCGTTCGCTCTCCAACCGATGGGCCTGAACCAGAATATTGACATCGAGAAGCCTCATTGTAGCGATACCCTAAGACTCCATGACATCCAAGAGACTGGCCGAGGAACTCAAATCCACTCCCTCCCTCAGGCCGGAACCTCCGAATGTGATCAGCGTCGGACGCTTGCTTTTGGGAGGGGATTTTGTTCGAACCGAGAGAGAAGCACGCAAGGCCTCCTCAATCACCTGCCCCAAGGTCAACTTCTCCTCCCTTGACTTCCGTTTTGCCAAATCGAGTAACGCATCGGAAATGGAAATGGTCGTCCTCATGCATCAAGTCATATTTAAAAAACATCATGATGTCAATGAACAGGCAACCCGGAACCTGCTGCTTATCCATGCAACAGCACCGCATCGGGGTTACGGAGCTTATGCCCTTTTTCTTGAGGAAGATTCCTTGAATAGGGGTTACTTCAGGTGGTGCCAGGAATAGATGGCCAAGGAATAGACACCCCACCAAAAAAGTGCCCCAACAAGCAGAGTGACAGGTAACATGCGCATACGCTTTTTGAGATTTTAATGCCTTTGAGAATGCTCATCATGCGCACTTCTGAATACCCCCCAAATCAGGGGGCTCGGATCACTGCTCCCCCTCGTTAACTTTACAGAGAATTTAGGCGTCCGAAAGTGTTGCTTAAACGACCTTCCTGCGAGTAGCAATCATGAGCACTAACGCGCCGAGTCCAAAGAGTGCGTAGGTCGAGGGCTCGGGGACTGCGGTTGTATAGGTCAGGTTGAGTGTGTTTGCTCCGCTGGTGCCTGTTTCCGTGATGGCCCAGGTTCCACCGGTTAGAGAGGAATCAAGCGTGAGTGCAGAGGTGTCGATGATAATATTGTTGGTATCGAACCCGCTCACTGTTCCTCCGTAGAGAAAGTTGAAGGTGTAGAGACTGCCGCCGTTACCAATGCCGGAGGTCCCCGCAATCTGGATGGTGAGCTTTCCGGAGGAACTCAGGTTGGTGAGGTCGATATTGGTGGCACTGAGCTGATCCCAACCAACGCTTGCGGTATTGGTGAAGCTGTTCACATTCCAGTTCAGAAACGATCCTGCTTTGATCGTGAGGGCTCCGAATGAACCGCCGTTACCGGCAAGAGTGCCTCCGCTATTCAATGTCGTCGCCCCGGCGATGAAACCATGGTTTTCAAGAGTGCCGCTCGTGTTTACGGCATTGGAAGATCCGATTCCCAGTGCTCCCGTGGAGGCAATGACCAGTCGTCCTGCACTGACAGCCGTTGTTCCTGAATAGGTATTTGATGAGGTAAGGACGGTCGTGCCGGAGCCAAGCTGACTTACGGTACCAGTACCGGTGATCTTATTGGAGATCGTGGCCGTATCGCTCTGGTTGAAGTTGATCGCACCCGATCCGCTACCGAAGGTGATCGTGGATGAACCGAGTGTCCCGGCCGTATCGCTACCTCCAAAGACACCGAGATTTAAAGTGCCGGTTGATCCCGACTGGGAGGCAATAAAGATAGCACTGGCTGTTACCGCACCCCCGTTGGCCACAGTGAGGGTTCCTGCTCCCTGATAGCCGACAGTAAGGGAACTGCTGTTATTTAACTGCGAGCCCGAGCCTATGACCAAGAGGAGATTATTAGAGGCGGTGGAGAGGTTTCCTATCACACTGGTGGTGGTATTGATGTGTCCGCCACTGGAAACTGTGAGGCTATTGGAGCTGCCGCTCTGTCCGACAATGACACCACCGGCATCCAGGACGGTACCGGAGCCGGTGACAATGGCCGTATTGTTTGCGGAGAGAGTGCCAGACCCCACTAGGAGAGATCCCGAGAGAACGGCGAGGGCTCCGCTGGAAACAGAAAGACTGTTCAGTGAGCCGCCGTTCCCAACAGTGATGGCACCTGCATTAAAGACAGTACCGCTGTCACTGATATCGAGCGTGTTGTAAATGGAGTTGCTCTGGCTTCCGAGAGTTACTGCTCCAACACTCGTGACCACCGCAGCAGTGTTAACATCCAGCCTGTTAAAGCTGCCTGAACTGCCGATTGAAATGCCGTTATTGCCCCAGAAAGCACCCGAACCGCTGACAGTGACTGCGTTATTGGAGGAGTTGGTCGTATATCCGATGAACGAAGTGGTGTTTCTGACGGTACCACCGGAGGAAATATAAAGATTATTTTCACTGCCGCCATTGCCGATCGTGAGGGTGCCGCTATTGCTCCATGTGGAGCCACTTCCACTCACCGAAACGGAATTGTTGGAAGCCGTGATGGCGAAACCGATCACTGCGTTGGAATTCCTGACTGTGCCCCCACCAGTTACAGTCAGAACATTTTCGGCACCAGCACTGCCCACATAAAGGGTGGCTGAGTTGCTGAGCAGCGTCGTGCCGCCAGAGACATTCAAGGTATTGTTGGTAGCAATGGCAGTAAAGCCGACCGTGGTATTGGAATAGCTGTTTGTTCCCGAAGTGATGTCTGTAGTCACATTGGCGGAATTGCTTCCCACCACGAGATCAGCCGCGTGGATTGCCTTGCTGGAAATGAGAGTCAGAACAAGTGACAAGCTAAGTCGAAGCGCTGTCAGGAGAGGTGTTTTGGTTTTCATAGTCGGTGCCGGGTTGCTGTTCTATGGCCTTACTAATTTCAAAAAGCTCTACGCTTTGCTGCTATCACGAGCACTAGCGCTCCGAGGCCAAAGAGGGCGTAAGTCGAGGGCTCGGGGACTGCGCTGAGCTCTGCTACACGGAACCCGAATTGTGTGCCCGAATTGCCAGCTGGGATGCTATAACGAATCGAAGATTGCAAGAATAAGTTCCCAGCGGTCAAATCAGTACCGCGAACCGTGCGATTCGCAGAAGGATCTGTATTAGCTCCAGAGTAAGCACTCTCTACCAACTGAGAAACATTCCCTCCCTGTCCCATGGTACCGTAGGGGCTGAGTCCACCAGCTTGAAACACGGAGGCGGGTTCTTGGGGATAGCTTTGGTTATAGACTGCAGTATTGGCATTGGTGCCGCTCGCCACTGCCGTCGGAGCTGTATTACTTCCCGTTGGATAGAGGAAGTAATTTGTTCCAGTAGGATTATAATAGGCAGCCTTATACCATTCGTTCTCACTCGGGAGGACATAGAGGGC
>JBAXTN010000059.1:0-8228 GCA_037130175.1 bacterium
TGGCATCCCGGATGAAATTCCCAATAGCAAAATGGGCGTCGAGTGGAAGATGAGGTCCGACAAAAGCGAAGCAGCGGGCAATAGTCGTCTCCAACCCATGTTCTTGATGATAGATGGAGCAAAGAAGTTCTCCAACCCGCTTTCCTTCTCCATAAATGGAAACGGGTCGCAGATCCATCGGATCGGGAGCCCCGGCGTAGGTCTCGGGGATATGGGTTATGTCGGGAGGTTGCTTTCCATAGACAGCACCGGAGCTGACAAAAAGAAATTTCTTCGCTCCTGCAGAAACTGCAAAGTCGAGCGTCCTCCTGGTTCCCTGTGTGATGGTATCGAGCATTTCCAGAGGTGGTACCGGTACACTTGATGTCGTTCCAGCATGAATCACATGGGAAAAGGAACCGTCGGGAAATTCAAAAGTGCGCACATCACCTTGATGCAGAACGATCGATGATACTCCCGCTAAATGAGGAACTTTTAAGTAAAAAGCATCAGGATCGCGCGAGAGCCCCATTAACTCCGCTCCAAGTCCCAGCTCTTTATTGGCATAGGCAAAGCTTTCCAAGAGCCAGATACCGAAAAATCCCGTCGCTCCGGTGACAAAAATCCGCTTTCCGCGTAACTGCTCCCATAGCGGACGGGTATGCGTAAGCACATGATCAAGGTCTTCTTTGGGGAGTGGCGGAAATACCATATCAATGAAAAAAAATCATGTAGGTCATAAAAGAAAATACCTGTAGTGCAGTTGCAATCTCGATGTGCTTCATACACTTCATGGTGAATCTCTGTCAGCGATTCTTTACAAACCCCCGGATGGTTTCTATCTCGTAATCCATCATTTCATTGGTAAGACCGGGATAGGTGCCAAGGAAAAGGGCCTGGTTCATGATTTCGTCGGCTCCTGTCATTTCACCCACGACTCGAAAGGAGTTGGGACGATCTGTGCGAAGTTGCACAAAAACCGGCTGCCGAAGGAGGTTCCCGCCGAAGAGCATTCGAGTTCCGATTTTCTTTGTGTTAAGATGTTGTGCGAGATCGGTATGGGTGAATGGTGCGGTGGACTTGACTCGCATCATAAACCCAAACCAGGAACAGTCCGTCGTGGAACCGGAAGAGTCCCATTGAAAGCTGGATATCTGTTGAGGGGTTGAGGGGTTGATCGGTTGAACGGATTGGCTGATTACTCGCTTCAACTCGCTGGGTGGAACCCAGCGAAGCGCATGCGTGGGAAGGCTGAATTCAAAGACATCCGCAAGGTCGGCAAGTCCCGATCGGAGGTATTCCCAGTTGCGACCTCTGGCATGAATGAATGAGGGAAGTTTCTTGAGTTGTTGCCTGCCGATGGCCGCCTGTGGATCAAGTGGCTTCAGGTTATAACCAAGGTGACTGTAAATGTATTTGTGGTCGTAGCGTGGAGGCAATTCCCCGAGATTCCACCCGAAGCGTTTGCCGCAGGTGTCATCCTTGCCCGAGGGGCACCAACAATCACGGCCCCAATCGCGGAAACTCTCGGCGTAGGTTTTGAGTGGAGGGCGGAAAACGATATTTACCGCCCCCCCCTCGCCTGTGGTCAGATGATGAGGGGGATAAAAGGACTGCGTGGAGATGTCCCCCCATGTTCCGGTATATCGGGTAATGTGAATGCCGTTCTCCGGAAGTCCGGGGGAGTTTTCCGTGATTCCCATTGCCTTGGCTTTCTCGATTGGCATGGAATAGGTGCATCCCAAGGCATCGCAGTTGTCCTCAACGAGCCAAAGGTCGTGCTTGCGGCAGAACTCCAATACGGAGGTAATGTCAAAGGGATTGCCCAATGCATGGGCAATCATGACGGCCTTAGTCTTTTCCTGACGATAGGCGGATTCCAGTTGGTCGGCCCGGATGTTCCCCGTGTTGGGATCGTTATCCACAAAAACAGGCACTGCACCGTGTTGAAGGATCGGCGCAACGGTTGTCGGAAAACCCGCCGCAACCGTGATCACTTCATCGCCCGGCATGATCCTTTTGTGAGGAGGGAGTTTGTGGGTTGTCAGTGCTGCAAGGGCTATGAGGTTGGCAGAGGAACCCGAGTTGACCAGCAGGGAATATTTCACACCAAGGAATTCGGCCAATTCCTTCTCAAAAGCTTCGCCCTCGGGCCCGAGCGTAAGCCAGAAGTCGAGAGTGCTCCCAACTGCTGCTTCCACCTCATCCTCAGTAAAAATACGCCCCGCATAGGGAATCACGGTTTCGCCAGGCACAAAAACGGAGCGCCTCGCATCACCTCCGGGACGATTGGCGACATGGGCCCGAGCGGAGTATTCGCGGGTCAGGCGGAGGATCTCGGCTTTGAGTTCAGAGAGGGATTTGTTCATTTGATGGAAAAACCATGAAGGACATGAAGATCTTTAAGATTAATTCAGGAAACTTTTGATACCATCCTTGAGGAATCGTGAATTAAAATTGATCAAAAGCCCCTGTTTAAGCCCCGAAAGTTTAAGATAGCTAATAATTTGTGCCTGATGGATGGATTGGAGTAATTCTACACTCTTTAGCTCCAAAAGCAGCTTCCGATCCACCACCATATCCAGGCGATACACACAGTTGATCCTCTCCCCCTTGTATATGAGTTCCAAAGGGACCTGACACATAAAGGGAATACCTTGGATGGTCAATTCTCGGCAGAGACAGGATTCATAGGCCGACTCCAATAAACCCGGACCAAGATGCCTGTGTACCTCAATGGCACAACCTATGACTTTGGAAGCCAACCCACTCTCTAGTCCCTTAATGATCTCCATGCTCTTCATGGTAATATTTTCTGATACTCCGCGATCTGTTGTCGGGTGATTTCCAACGGGCTGACAACGCCGGCATTCACCCGATCATACCACTCAACTGTTTTTGTGATCGTCTCCTCAAAGCCCCAGTGTGGATCCCACTCCAGCATGAGACGAGCCTTGTCGATGGAGAGGTTCAAGAGTGTCGCCTCGTGAACCGCCTTGGGGTCGCTCTTATCAGTCCATTCACCACTACGGTGCTTGAGAATCTCTGTAACCAGATCAGCCACTGTGCGATTCGAATCGGGACTAGGGCCAAAGTTGAATGCGGAGCAGAGCGGTGATATTGAAGGGTTGAGAGGTTTAGAGGGTGAGAGGTTTAGGGGGTGAGGCGGTTGGGTTGTAGATCGCTTCAACATCTCAACTTCCCCTCCACTCAACTCTGTATTTGCCAGCAGAGCAGCAAGCCTCAGATATCCGGAGAGTGGCTCCAGCACATGCTGCCAGGGACGAACTGCTGAAGGGTTGCGGACTGCTATGGGATTTCCGTCATTCAATGCACGCATGGCATCCGGAACGATCCTGTCCTCGGCCCAATCACCGCCTCCGATCACATTTCCAGCACGGGCCGTGGCGACACGAACAGTGTCATTCTGAAAATAGGAATTGCGGTAGGCTGCAGTGACGATTTCAGCCATTGCCTTACTCGAACTGTAAGGATCATGCCCGCCGAGTGAATCAGTCTCTTCATAGGCACGCCCGGACTCATGATTTTCGTAGCACTTGTCGGTGGTGACAATCACAGCGACGATGGGGTGCTGTGATGGTTGAACTGATGAAGAGTTGAGAGGTTGAAGATCTAAGGGGGCGGATCGTTGAAATGTTGAGGGGTCGAGGGGGTGAGATATGTTTGGATTTCCTTTCAACGACTCAACTTCTCCTCCTTTCAACGCTGCCGCAGCGTAGCTGCGAAGAGCTTCCAAGACATGGATGGTGCCATTGACATTTGTCTCATAGGTCTCCACAGGAAGGGCGTAAGAACGGCGCACAAGCGGCTGTGCCGCCATGTGAAAGACAAACTCCGGCTGAAAGTCGAGGAGTGATTTTTTTAACACAGCCGCATCACGGATATCAGCGACTTCATGCTCCATGCGATGCGCCAGACCGAGTTGATCAAAAAGAGCCGGATTTGTCTCGGGAGCCAAGGCATAGCCATGCACCACCGCACCAAGTTCCAGCAACCACTGTGAGAGCCATGAGCCCTTGAATCCTGTGTGACCGGAAAGCCAGACACGCTTGCCGAGAAAGGCTTTTGAGAGTTGAAGAGTTGAAAGGTTGGGAGGTTGAGGAAAATTCATGCCCGGATTAGTTGAGATGAGAAAATTCTACGGGGTTGGGAAACTTTTTTTGACCTCCCGATTTGAGCATGGTGTAGGGCATTTAGTTGTGCGGAAAGCCCGGCGATCTTAGAACGCTGACTCTCCAGAGCTTCTTGGGTCAGGAATTTCTGATCTTCAGCCAGTATCAAGAGGTTCATGCACTCCATCAGTGAAGAATAGGCGATATGCGTGAAATGAGCCTGATCTTTCTTTGAAATTCTGCCTGATCCCTCTGCGAGGTTGGTGGGAATGGATACTGCCGCTCGATTAAGTTGAGATGTCAGGCCGAATTTTTCAGCTTCAGGAAACTTCTTCGTGATTGCGTAGATGCCTCTTAGCCAAACTCTCGACTCCTGCCAGACACGAAGTTTTTCAAAAGGGAATATATGGAGGGATGACATCGCTCAACTTTTTTGAACATCTCAACAACTCAACAGAATTGGCCGCCTATGGCGTCCAAACTCTCCATGGAGCCTTGCCTGAGTCCCAAAGCCCCTCAAGCAGCTGTTTTTCCCGGAGCGTATCCATTGGTTGCCAGAAATCCCGGTGATGGTAGGCATTGAGATCTCCCTCCCCGGCGAGCCGTTGCAGAGGCTCTCGTTCCCAGAGAATGGAATCCCCTTCTATGTAATCAAGAACGCCGGGTTCCAGAACAAAAAATCCTCCGTTGATCCAACCTCCGTCGCCCTCGGGCTTTTCCAGAAATCCAGCGACTCGATTACCTTCAATATCGAGCATACCAAATCGACCGGGAGGCTGTACTGCGGTGATTGTGGCTTTTTTTCCGGAGGCTTTGTGTGCAGCAATCGATTTGGTGATATCGACATTTCCCACACCATCTCCATAGGTAAAGCAAAAGGTCTCATCACCGATGTAACGCGCCACACGCTTAAGTCGCCCCCCCGTGAGTGTCTCATCACCCGTATCGATCACCGTCACCCGCCAAGGCTCTGCATGGCGTTCGTGTACCTCCATGCTATTGTTGCGCATGTCAAAAGAGATGTCGGACATGTGTAGGAAGTAATTGGCAAAATACTCCTTGATCACATAACCCTTGTACCCGGCGCAAATGATGAAATCGCAGATGCCATGGGCCGCATAGATCTTCATCACATGCCAGAGTATGGGCTTGCCTCCGATCTCGATCATCGGCTTGGGTCGTGAGGAGGTTTCTTCGCTGATTCGGGTTCCGAGCCCCCCTGCCAAAATAACACATTTCATGCGATTTATTTTATTTAATTGATTAGGGAAGCACTGATTTAATCGCATCGAGACCGTTGCGGCAAGAAGGGGTCGCCGACAAGGCGGCTTTGCGCGAGCATCCCCGCAGTGGGCTGTAAGCGCGAAGCCTACGCAGTCGCCGACTTATTATCGCCGCAACCCGAAGGGCCGGAACCATTTGTCGATTTTTGATGCGTTGCTCGCTCGGGCGAGACCGCTGAGGGTACCGCCCAGCACTCGCGCCTTCAAAAATCAGCAAATGTTCTTCAGCGGTCTTCATGGGCTTAAATCAGCGTTTCCTTAGTTTATCGTTGTTTCAGCGATGAGGAACAATGGTCTTTTTTCTGCACGACAAAATCACCTCTCTGCGCAGACTTCCAGAGATTTGAGATTCCGTCACGAAGGGTAGTTTTGGGCTCCCATTTTAGTTCGTTCCTTGCCTTTTGAATTGAAAGCACCACACGGGGTGTAAGAGCAAATGAAGTTTTTCCGAAATTCGAAATTTCAGTTTCAACAGCCCGCCCGCTTGTCTCCTCTAGGATATTGAGGACATCCCTTAGCGAGTGTCCCGCGCCAGCTCCAATGTTGTAAATCTTAAACGACTCATTCTGGGACATAGTCAATGTTGTCGCCGACATAACATCATCCAGATGCAAGTAATCCCGTACTGTTTCTTCGGAGCCGAAGACCGGTATTTTCTGGCCAGCCAAAATTCTCGCGATTGCAACCCCTATCAACCCCTGCCTGCTCTCTGCGGGTAAGATGGCTCCATAGACATTGCTAAATCGAAGGATGGTTGCCTTGATCCATCCCTGCTGCGAGGCAAGGTGCAGGTAATGCTCCAGCGCCAACTTTTGAATGCCGTAAGGACTCAGGGGTATGCATGGATCTTCCTCGGAAAAATACTCTTGTCCCGGGCATCCCTGCCCGTAAATGGCACCTCCACTACTGGCAAAGAGAAAGTGACATGGTTGCCCCTTTCGCCTTCGGAGGGCTTCGATAAGATTTAACGAGGAGCCGATGTTACCCACAAGGTCACTCGGCCAATGGCGGTCGGATATAGCAGGGGAATTGGATTGGGCAAAATGATAGATTGCATCCAATCCATCCACAAATTCCGCGCAATCAGCCTCCGAAAGGAGATCTCCTTGAAGCCACTCCACAGCATCATGGATTCGCTCACTGGGAATGCTTCTTGCCAAGCAGCGAATCCGGATTTCCGGGTAATGTTCTGCTAGGTGAACAAGAAGTCGACTGCCGATCATTCCAGTCGCTCCAGTAAGTCCTATGAACTTGATGTCTGCCATAAATACCGAGCTATTACCTCCGGCCTTAATGATCGCTACGGATAGCGGTCTCCTGGGTGATTCTGACACCAAGACCACTTCCCTGAATGAAGCACTTCAACTCGCTCATTCTACGAGGCTAAGCCCCCCTCCCTGTTTGAGTGGCGGGCTGCCTCCGGCAATCCAATTGGCTCCACCCAGTCGCATGTTTCATGAGTTTCAAGGTAGGGACTTGCACTTAAAGGTCAATTTGAAAGCCGGAAGATTGTGCAGAGAGTGGGAGCGAAAACATCAGATAGATGAAAATTGACCGAACTCTATCAAGCGGTTCCTTAAGGAACCTTTTCTAATTGAAAAGGGAATCCATCGCCTTACGATATAGTCATGCCTAAGCGTCGCGACGGGATCATGACAGTCCGCATTCCCACGGATGAAAAGAACAACCTCCAGTCCATTGCAGACCATCTTGATGTCACTTTGAGTGATGTGGTTGTGAGGGCCGTGCGCGATTTTATTGCCGCCAATGCCGGATCCCTGAAAAAATCGACTTCCAAAACCAAGCCCCGCTCTCAATAAGGTAAGCTACCGGGCATAAGAGACTTTCTGAAAAGTCCCCGGGAGGCGAGATTCTGGAGCTGAGGCCAGGAGAAGAGGATGGAGTGTATGAAGATCATACACGACCGAGTCATCGACACCGCATCAGACCGGAAGAGCCGCAACCCTTCAAGGGCAGAGGGTCTTGGAGCCGTGAGCTTTGTCGTTCGCTCGTCGCGTATCGCCCTGGATATGCTCCTCGCTCTCTTCTCACTCACGCCCCCATCTCCTCTCTGCTCGCCATGCGCGGACTTTTCGGACAGCCTCTAAGTCTCCGGTTTATTCCATACCCCGAAAGCTCCGGTTTGGCTTGGTGATGACTTCGATCCTCTTCAGAACCTCTGCGCGAACCGGAATAATGCCGTCCCCTGTCATTTCGATTTTTCTGGCGGCCACAACACTCAGATCCAATATCCGTCCCTTTGCATAAGGGCCGCGGTTGTTGATCCTCACGATGACGCTTTTCCCATTTTTGAGATTGGTGACCTTTACCATCGTGTTGAAGGGGAGTTTTTTGTGAGCGGCTGTGCAGTCCCCTGCGCGGTAATGTTCTCCGTTTGCAGTCAGTCTGCCGATCCACCTTCCTCCGTAAAAGGAGGCCTTGCCTGCCTCCACCGCAAGCGGTTTGGATTCATAAATCGCGGGTGTCGCGGCAGGCGAGGGCAGATGACTGCACGACGAGAATAAAACAGTCAGACTGACTGTCATGATCGGCAAATAAATTGACCGGGAGGAAACGAGCATCTCCTTATCAAGCCAAGCAAAGGCATTATCGGCAAGCCCCCAACGATAAATCCAAAAAAAATCCCTTCATCCAGCGGCTTTATTCCTTCATTCTGATTCCTTCATGCCCGCCTCAGATTCACATCATCCCCATCGCCTGAGCGATGCCCTTCATTTTCTTTCCCGTTTTGCAACGCGTCCTAGCTCGATCGGCTCCATCTGGCCAAGTTCCCGCCATTTGGGCGAGGCTATGATTCAGGAACTCCCCATTC
>JBAXTN010000006.1:0-87989 GCA_037130175.1 bacterium
GGCGGGAGTAGGTGTAGGGAATGCCCATGCAACACTTCGATTAATACCTGATTTTATTCGATCTGTCAGGCTTGAGAAAAAAGTTGTCGACTTAGG
The DNA here is from genome assembly GCA_037130175.1 of bacterium. Classification (GTDB taxonomy): domain Bacteria; phylum Verrucomicrobiota; class Verrucomicrobiia; order Chthoniobacterales; family UBA6821; genus UBA6821. Next base: position 97 of record JBAXTN010000006.1, read on the forward strand.
ACTAATATTTGTTTGTGACGGAGGAGTTAACACATCTTTTTTGATGCAGTTATGCTGTGCATGTTCTTTCGTTAAAACTGCCTTGTCATATGCGGCAAGTTGATTCAATTGTTCTCGTGCTAAATACTCGGCTTCTGCTGAGGGATTATATCCATACTTAACTCCAATAGCGGGAGGTAGTTTTTTGAATTTAAGCTTCACAACACCATCGGGATAGGCAATGAGCAACCCGTCTGGATCAACCTTTTTGATGGTGGCATTGGAGTAGTGGTCTCCTTCTAAAGTCGTGAAATCTTCAGCCTGAAGGACTGGAGGAAGCATGAGCAGTGAAACCGTTATAGCCATAAAAGATACAAAGGTAATAGTTTTCACTGTGAGGATCGGTGTTGGCATCTGGGAGAATTGAAGATTGTTCCGAAAACAGAGCAATAGCACATTAATGATTGCTGTAATTCAAGCTCCGAAAACGGAGCAATGCAGGCATCTACAAAAAATATTGCAGGGAGAGAGGTACAACGAAGGCGTCTACTCCGTAATATGTCGCAGAATGAACTGGCAACTGCCTGTCAACTAGCCGGCTGGGATGTCAGCAGAGGGACGCTTGCAAAAATTGAGGCAGGACTCCGCTGTGTAAGTGATGTCGAGGTGGTTCTGTTAGCCAAGGTAATCGGCTGCAATCCAGGAGAACTTCTGAAAAGAGGCTTTCACGAATGCCTAAAGATGTGCTAGAGGGGTCATGGTCAAAAATCCCTTCTGAACTATCAGCCTACAGCCTAAACCGCTAACGGACTCGCTCGTCAGGAGCGAAGCTCCTTGACCAGAGTGAGGACATTCTTTCCATCCCTGTATTCATAGTGTTGGGAGATGGTGAGTTTTTTGACGAAATGGATGCCGAGGCCTCCTATGGGCCTGTCTTCAATGCCCATATCCGTATCAACTTCCGGCAGCAGGAGTGGATTGAACGGCTCTCCACCGTCAGAAACTTTTATTTCAAGGAGTGAGCTTTTGAGGATGAGTTCGATCGTGCAGGCATCGGCATCGGAAGGCATTCCTCCATACTTGAGAATATTGGTGACGATCTCCTCAAGGATCACATCGATGTTGATGAGGTCTTCCTTGGAGATTCCGTGATGGGAAGCAAACTCTTCCGTGAATCGAAGCAATTCCCCCCATTCGTCCATGCTGTTGTGCAGGACAAGAAACTCCCGCGATACGGGGGTCGCCTCCACAAAATGGAACTCCATCAGTGAGAAATCATCCTCGAAAATATCGGTTTCCTGCTCTTTTCGCACGGCCGTCACCACGCCGTCGAGTCCCGTTTCGGCGTCGTTTTTCTTGAGGAGTTCAATGAAATCATCATACCCCATCATTGCCTGATTCCGGCGCTCGATTTCATAGACACCATCGCTGAAGACATACAGGCGGGAACCCGGGGGGATCGTGATCCGCTCGGAGTGGTATTTGAGGGATTCAATTGCCCCGATGACTGTTCCCCGCGAGGAGAGTGAGAGGGAAGTATTATCAGGAGTGATCAGAATTGCCGGGGGATGGCCACCCGAGCAATAATCCAACGCAAGGGTTCTGGCATTATAGACACCATACCAAAGCGAAAAATACATGTCGTTATGGCGCTCCATCAGGAATGTCGCATTCAGGCGGCCAAGCACGGAGGAGGGATTTCGTGCCTCAGAGGCTGGAAGGGTGCCGGACCGAAGGAAGTTCAGGACGCTGACCGAGAGAAGGGCCGCACCGACGCCGTGACCGCAGACGTCGAGGAGATAGATGGCGAGATGATCCTTGTCGATCCAGTGATATCCGAAGGAATCGCCGCCTAGTTGTGAGGAGGGTATGTAACGCCAGTCGCTCTTGACAGGCGTGGAGAGTTTTCCGGGGAGCAAGGAGGTGACATACTCGGCGGCCTCGGAAAGTTCGGCTGCAAGTTGCTGCTGGCTTTTGACGAGGGCCAGAAAGGTTCTGCGTTCCAACTCGCGGAGTTGCTTGCGCTGGATGGATGAGGCAACACGGGCTCTGACAATGGTCGGGTTGTAGGGCTTGGCGAGGAAGTCCTCTGCCCCCTCGTGGATCGATCCAGCGATGTGATCGAGTTCGTGCCGTTGGGCCGTCATGATGACGGGGGTATCCCGCAGAATCTCGGAATTTTTAATGAGTTCAAGAACATCACGCCCATTCATCTCGGGCATCACGACATCAAGCAGTACCATCTGGCATGGATTTTCTGACAGGTGTTGCAGCGCCTCTTTGCCATCAGAAAACTCCACGCATGCATAGCCGTCGCGTCTGAGTTGCTGGACAAGGGGCGTGCTGAAAGCGGGTTCATCGTCCACAACGACGATCGATCCGGCTGCATGATCGGGCTTGAAGTGTGTTGGGAGCGGAGGCTCCTGCTCTGCTTCCTCTTCGTTGTGGCCATCAGGAACCCACAGAGGTTGAACCACATCGAGAAGCTGGATCCGTTCCTCAGTGAGATGTTCTTCAAACAGCTCCGCCAGATGGGAGGCCTCGGCGCGAATCGACTCCATCGAAGTGCTGATGCCGGTTGTGTCAGGCTTGCATGTCTCAGTCTGGGCAATGATTTTTGCCACGCATTCCTGCAACTCCTCTCGCAGTAGCGCGATGGATTTGCTCTGACTCACCATGTCGTTGCTGGGATTCATGACGGGATTGATCCTTCGTAGTGAAACAGAAATTCGACAAGTGAGAAGTCATCGGGAAAAGAATCGCTCCCCTGCTGCCGTTTCACTTCCGCCACCACGGCATCGAGCCGGGAGTCGCTGCCCGGGCTGCTCAGTAACTCGACAAACTCGTCGTAACTCATCATGGACGTGTCCGGACGATCAATCTCATAGACACCATCGCTAAAAAGATAAACTCGAGAACCTTCGGAAACATCGACTTCGGCCGTCTCGTAGCGCGCACCGGGGAAGGCCCCGACGATGATCCCTTCGGCACTGAGTCTGAGTGGCGTTCCCTCCCGAGTCACAAGCACAGCCGGAGGGTGTCCTCCGCAGGCAAAGCGGATCCGACGGGAGGAGTGTGTGTAGATTCCATACCATGCAGTGAAATACATGTCGTTGTGCTGCTCCATCGGGAAGGTTTCGTTTAGGCTTGAAAGCACGGAAGATGGATTAAGAAAATCAGTGTCCGTGAGTGAGGTGGTGCGAAGGAGGTTGACGACGCTGACCGAGAGCAAGGCGGCACCCACACCATGACCGCAGACATCGAGAAGGTAGATGGCCAGATGATCATCATCGAGCCAGTGATAACCGAAGGAATCGCCGCCTAGCTGCGAGGAGGCTTCAAAGACCCAGTCACTTGACACCCGCCCATGGAGCTTTCCGGGAAGCACGGCCCTGGCATAGGCCGCAGCCTCGGCAAGTTCTGCGGCCATGGCGGCATTCGTCTTTTCCACGATTTCGACGGCTCGTGCCAGGTCGGCTGTGCGCAGGTTGACAGTGGCCTCCAGGTTAGAATTCCAGAGGGAAAGGCGTTCTTCCCTGAGGCGGATCTCCCCGACCATTGCTGAGAAGCTCTTTGCAAAGAGGCCCACTTCATCGAGTCGCTTACCGATTCTTTCGAGAACCGAGGCACTTTTCCCATAGGAGCCTTTTTCAAAATCCGAGGTGACGGACTGAAGTTCCCTAATTGGCCCGGAGACCTTGCGTGCGACGGCAAACACGACGCAGAGCAGCAGAACAAGGCCGATACCGCCGATGAGAGCCGACTCGATGGCGAGATTGCGTGCGGGGGCCACGATGAGACTGTAGGGAACCTCGAGGACGAGTTTCCATCCCGTTCGTTTTCCCTTGGCCCAGTAGAGCACTTTCTCCCCGTTGTCATTGAACCGGATCGATCCTGAATCCTTGGAGAGAATTTCCGTCATGACCGGCAGATCGACCCGCTTGCCTATCTCGAGATCGGGACGCGCTTTTTCCCTGGTCTGCGGTGCGGCGATCAGTGTGCCGTTTTCGGTGATCAGGTAGGCTGACTCATTGAGTTCCTTGGGAAGGTTATTAAGATGTTTGAAGAGGAAGGCTGTCATCCCTCCGCCGTTCAGAGTGTCCCCTGCGAACTCCCTGATGCGCATTTTGGAGACGAGCTTCTGGATCTCATCGAGCGCAAGGTCGGCTCCAGCCACACCGACGAATGCACCGTCCCTCCGATAAACCCCCCTCGTGATGCTGATCATTTCGATTTCCGAACCACCCTCTGCAAAATAAGGCTGGGTGACATAGGTTCGTTTGTTTTTTGCGCCGCCATACCAGTCATGGGAAGGCTCGTGAAAATCGTAATTCAGCCGCGCCGCGTGGGGCCAGCTCTTGCGGTTCACCCAGAGGAATTTGTCCCCCTGTCGCCAATCCTGATTATCCAGAATCATGTAGAGGCCGTACACCGAGGGGATGCGGCAATTTTCAAGCAGGGATGCAAGCCATGGCACGGTGACGCCGCCCGTCTTTTCGTTGGCAATCTGACACGATCCAATCGCCATCGGGATCACCGCAACCCGTTCGATCAGATCCTCCATGGTATGAATCTGGTTATGAACGGCCTCCTGGGCTTCGCTGGAAGTCTGCTGAAGGAGGAGTTCCCGACTGCTGAAGTAGTTGGCCAGCGCAAGCGCGATAAGGATCGAGCAGGCACCCGTACCGATTGTCAGGGCAAAGCGTTGGCCTATGGAGCGGGGAGTCAGGAATCTCGTGATAGGCAACATATTCATTTATTCAGCGATTCCCTTGACGAAATGTCCAGAGAATCGCTTGATGGAGTCACTTTCCATGAATATCCATTTCGAAAAAGCAGGGACTTTACTCGTCGTCATTCTACAGGGGCGTCTGGATGCCACCCATCATCAGGACATCAGGGAAGTCGTCGGCAAGAGGATCGAGACAGAGAATGCCAAGGGGGTTGTCTTTGATCTCAGCGGGCTCGAATACATCAGTAGCGCCGGGTTTCGCGAGTTTTTTCTGCTTGGCCGCCATCTCCAACGCGTCGGAGGTGGGTTGGCAGTCTGCGCCCTCCAGCCTTCGGTGCAGCAGATTTTTGACATTGCCCAGTTTCAGACGGCTTATCCTGTCTGCGCCACCCGCGACGAAGCGCTCGTTGCCATAGGCTCCTCGGTGGCGTAGAGAAGCGCTGATTCAATGGAAGTGCTGATGGTTTGGGAATTTATTCAGCGATTCTTGCAGCGGTTGGTTGTGCGGGGATAGGCTCACGGATATGTCTGCCGTCAAGCCGCTTGTCATCGCTGGTCGCGAGTTCTCTTCAAGACTCTTGCTTGGCACCGGAAAGTTTTCTTCGGGGGAGGTTATGAGTCAGGCCTTGGAGGCCAGTGGTACCCAGATCGTGACGGTGGCCCTGCGCCGCGCTGATCTCAGCGGGAAAAACGATCCGTTCGCGAACATTCTCGAATTCATCGATTCGAGTCGCTACCTGCTTCTTCCCAATACCAGCGGGGCCAACACTGCCGAAGAGGCTCTGCGTCTGGCCCGCCTCTCTGCTGCAGCCGGCCTGCCAAAGTGGATCAAGCTGGAGATTCATCCCGATCCACGATACTTGCTTCCCGATCCGATCGAGACGCTCAAGGCGACGGAGATGCTGGTGAGGGAGGGGTTCACCGTGCTCCCGTATATTAATGCCGATCCCGTGCTGGCCAAGCGGCTGCAGGAGGCTGGGGCGGCGACCGTGATGCCTCTCGGTTCGCCGATTGGAAGCAATCGCGGGATTGAGACCCGTCACCAGATCTCCATCATTATCGAACAGGCCACGGTTCCTGTGGTGGTGGATGCCGGAATCGGTGCACCGAGTCACGCCGCCGAGGCACTGGAAATGGGGGCCGATGCGGTGCTAGTCAACACGGCCATCGCTGTCGCAGGTGATCCTGTTCGGATGGCCCGTGCCTTTCGTCTAGCCGTGGATGCCGCCTCGGAATCCGTTGTTGCGGGGTTACCAATGCAAGCAGATCAGGCAGTGCCGACCAGCCCTCTGACAGCGTTTCTGACTCAGGTATGAGGATGAAAGGCCATTGGACTGAAGGCTGTAAGCCTATCAGCTAGAAAGCGAACGAAACCAGGGGACAGACATCAGAGATCAATAAAACCAACCAGAGATCTGCCCTCCAAATCGTGACCTCCGACTTCTGATCTCTTTTCTCATTTTTCATAACTCCTTCTCCCTCTGACCTAACAGTCCAATAGTCTGTAGGCTAAACCCCTAGCACTTTTCTCTCTACCAATGTCCGACGCGGTGACGCCGATGATGAAACAATATCACGCCATGAGGCGTGATCTCCCTCCCGGGACATTCCTGCTTTTCCGTCTGGGGGATTTTTACGAGATGTTCTTCGACGATGCCCGCGAGGCTTCGGCCATTCTTGGTGTGGCACTCACCAAACGGGGGGAGGTGCCCATGTGCGGGGTTCCTTATCATGCTGCACGGGGCTATGTGGAGAAGCTTCTTGCCGCGGGGAGAAAGGTGGCTTTTTGCGAACAGGTTGGCGAGGTGCAGACGGGCAAGCTTGTCCGCCGTGAGATCAGCCGCATCTTAAGCCCCGGCACACTGGAAGATGCGGGACTGGAGGAGAAGAGTCATAACTTTACGGCAGCAGTCCTTCCTTCCCTCAAGGAAGGTGGAAGATACGGCCTTGCCGTTGCCGATCTGAGCACGGGCGAGTTTCGCATCACGGAGTTGGCCTCGACGGAAGCCTTGATCGACGAGGTGATGCGCATGGCCCCGGCGGAGATTCTGATCCCGGAAGGAAATGCTGGTCTGTTGAAAAATGCCCCCTTGGGATTTCCTCCTGTGGAGGAAGTCGAGGCGTATATTTTTGACGAGATGGCCTCGGCTGAGCTGCTTCAGTCCCATTTCAAGGTTCACTCTCTGGATGGTTTTGGAGTCGACGATCTCCCGCTTGCCGTGGCCTCCGCCGGGGCTCTCCTTCATTACATCACGCGCACATTGCGGCGCGACGCCTCGCATCTGTGCACGCTGAATCCGTATCGCCAGCACGATTACCTCTTGCTCGATGCCTCGACCCAGGGACATCTGGAACTGGTTCAATCCCGTGCCGGTCGAGGAATGACCCTGCTGGGGGTGCTCGATCGCACAGTGACGCCGATGGGGTCGCGAACACTGCGCGATTGGGTTCTTCACCCGCTGCTCTCGCCTGCTGATATCATGGCCCGTCAGGATGCCCTGGCCTCTTTTCTTGCTGATCCACTCCAGTTGGGGAGGCTGCGCGAGCAACTCGGCGGCATACGGGACATCGAGAGGTCTGTCTCACGGCTCAGTCAGAATTCTGGCACGGCACGCGATCTTGCGGCACTGGCAGCATCGCTCGCGGCACTTCCCGCAATCCGCAAGGCACTCTCTGGATTTGGAGCAGCATTGCTTGTGCGGATGAACGGGGGACTGCATCCCCTGCCGGAGTTGAGAGACCGTCTGGAGTCTGCGCTTGTCGAGGAACCGCCTCCGACCATCCGCGAGGGAGGAATGATCCGTGCGGGATTTGACAGCGCCCTGGATGAACTCAGAAATGCCTCGACCGAGGGCAAGGCGTGGATCGCAGCACTTCAGGAAAAGGAGATCCGGCGCACGGGCATCAAGTCGCTCAAGATTCGTTTCAATGCCGTCTTCGGCTATTTCATTGAGATCACCACGGCGAATCTCGGGAGCGTTCCTGAGGACTACACCCGCAAGCAGACCACCGCCGGAGGGGAGAGATTCATTACTCCCGAGCTTAAGCAAGTGGAGGGGAAGATCCTTGGATCCGAGGAAAAGGCCAGGGTGCTGGAAGGTGAAATATTTCAAGGACTTCGTGCCTCGGTGTTGGAACAGGTTGTGGCGTTGCAGGAAACCGCTGCCTCCGTTGGTGCGCTTGATGCACTGGCATCGCTGGCCGAGACAGCACGACTTTACGGCTACGCGCGCCCTGTGATCGATGATTCCAGCATTCTGGAGATCCGCGAGGGCCGCCACCCCGTTCTTGATCAGAGGATAGGGGGTGAGAGTTTCGTTCCTAATGATACGGATCTCGATGCCGCTGCTCACCGCATGGGGATCATCACGGGGCCGAACATGGCTGGAAAATCGACTTACCTCCGCCAGGTGGGACTGCTGACAGTCATGGCCCAGATGGGAAGCTATCTCCCCGCAGCTTCCGCCCGCATCGGGGTGACGGATCGGATCTTCACGAGAGTCGGTGCGAGTGACGATCTTTCCCGGGGGCAATCGACATTCATGGTCGAAATGAACGAGACGGCCAATATCCTGCACAATGCCACCGCGCGGAGCCTTGTTCTGCTGGATGAGATCGGACGAGGTACCGCCACCTTTGACGGACTCTCGCTTGCCTGGAGCATTGCCGAGTATCTGCACGACATCACGGGAGCCCGGACATTCTTTGCCACCCATTATCATGAACTGCCCGATCTGGCCAGGACGCGCAATGGGGTGCGGAATCTGAATGTCGCCGTGCGGGAGCAGAATGACAGAATCGTTTTCCTTCGCAAGATCGTGCCGGGTGCCGCAGACCGGAGTTATGGGATTCAGGTGGCGCGATTGGCAGGCCTTCCAATCTCAGTGGTGGAGCGTGCGAAGGAAATCCTGACCAATCTGGAAAAGGCAGAGCTGAACGCGGAAGGACGGCCCGCCCTTGCCGGAACGAGAAGAAAATCGCCCGGAGCCCCTGATCCCACGGCGGAACTCCCGCTTTTTGATTAGGGAAATGCTCCTTTAGACTTCGATGAAAGAGGTCCCTTCCTTTTCAGAGGCTCTGCGGGTCTGGCTGAAAATCGGCTGTCTCGGATTTGGAGGGCCCTCGGGTCAGATAGCTCTCCTGCATTCTGAAATCGTGGAGAAAAGGGGATGGGTCAGCGAAGGAGAATTTATGCAAGCCTTGCAGTTCTGCATGCTTCTTCCTGGACCTGAGGCACAGCAGTTGGCGACTTATCTTGGGTGGAGAATACATGGAATCCGGGGAGGCATCGTTGCTGGCGGGCTCTTTTTTCTACCTGCCGCATTTCTCCTCTGGCTGCTGAGCCTGCTCTATGTCAAGGGGCACGATGTGCCGCTGCTGATGGCTTTCTTTGCCGGACTCAAGCCTGCTGTTGTGGCCATTGTGGCTGCGGCGTGCTGGCGAATCGGGACGCGCACTGTGACTACTGTGAGGCTCTCCGTGATGGCTTTGACTGCTCTTGCGCTCTTCAGCTTCACGCATGTCCCGTATCCGATGATTGTTCTAGGGTTCGGAATAATCGGTTCGATTTTTGTGTCCCGGCCCTCGCCAAGCCCCGCTTCACCGCTCCCTTCGGGTGGGAGCTGGAAAGAGTTTTTTCTGATCGTCCTTTCCATCCTTGCTCTCTGGGTGGTTCCTATTATCGCCCTTGTTCTCTGGCTGGGATCGCAGGCTCTCCCCGTGAAAGTGGCGCTGTTTTTTGCCAAGGTTGCCGTTGTGAGCTTTGGCGGTGCCTATGCCGCCCTTTCCTATGTTTCACTTCATGCCGCAGGCGACTGGGGATGGCTCACCTCGGGACAAATGATGGACGGACTCGGTCTGGCCGAGACGACGCCGGGACCACTGCTTATTGCGTTGCAGTTCGTGGCTTTCCTCGCCGCCTACAACGCCCCGGGTATTCTCCCCCCTTTGTTTGCTGCGACGCTCGCCAGCATCACCGCTTGCTGGGCACTTTTTGTGCCGAGTTTTCTCTGGATTTTTTCTCTCGCTCCGCACATGGATCGACTCGGGCGAAACCCTTATATTGCAGGGGCTCTTGCCGCTATTGGCGCGGTTGTCACTGCGGTGATCGCCCATCTTGCCATCTGGTTTGCAGGGGATCTTTTTTTCCCTGATGGCACGACAGGGAGCATTGACATCGTGCCTATCCTGATGGCTTTTGCTGCATTTTTGGCACTTCAGTGTAAACGGATAGGGATTATTCCGGTGATTCTACTTTCGGGAGTCATCGGGATGGTGATGAAGATCATTTAGGGGAATGCTGATTTAGGAAAATGCGACTCTCGCCCGAGGGCGAGGCGAAGCTGTGACAGATATTCATCACGGGAGATTTCCATCGCTCCAAATTGTTTGAGATGCGGTGTGTTCCACTGCGTATCGAGCAGTGTGAAGCCTTGTTTTTGAAGCAATTGCACGAGATGCCAAAGTGCGATCTTGGAGGCATCAGTGACATGGTGAAACATGGATTCGCCAAAAAAGGCTCCGCCCAAAGCCACGCCGTAAAGACCTCCTGCAAGGCTGCCATCGCGCCAAACTTCGACGCTATGCGCATGCCCGCTGAGGAAGAGTTGCCGATAACTTCGGGCAATGTGAGGGGTGATCCATGTTTCTTCCCTTGCAGCGCAGGCACTGAGCACGGCATCGAAATCGTAGTCCACTCGGATCTCCCATCCTGATCGTTTCAATGCCCGGCGAAGTCCGTGCGGAGTGTAAAATCCATCAAGTGGCAGAATGCCTCTGGGGTCTGGAGAATACCAATGAATCTCCCCATCGGGCATTCCCATCGGAAAAATCCCTGCGGCGTACGCCTCCAGTAGAAGTTCGGGTGGAAGATTTGTGTGATTCATGACGGCTTCTCAGATTGCCTTCTCTCCAATATCTTTTACGGTCTTTCCATGAATATGAAGCGTTCAATCCAATTTCTCTCACTGCTCGCCGTTGTATTGCTGCCTCTCATCCTCTTTGGTTGTGCCACGGCTGAAGAGGATACGGACAGCGTTGCCGATACGGCGATCAAGGGTCTTTCCGGGCAGGGAACGCTCACCACGGAGAAGCCGACAAAAGATGCCTTCGGCTCTGAATACCGTTAAATCTTTCATTCACTCCAAAGGTTTTCGTGAAAACATCTCCAAAAAAAACCGTCAAAAAATCCGGTGCCAGCAAAAAGCTTCCTGTAGTGAAGGCTGCAAAAGCTCCCTCGAAGATTGTGATCCTTGATTTTGGATCGCAATACACGCAGGTGATTGCCCGTCGTGTCCGTGAATGCAGGGTCTATTCGGAGATTCTGCCGCACACCACGAAGGCGGCTGAGATTGCCGCCGACGGTACGGTGCGGGGTATCATTCTCTCGGGTGGTCCGGCCAGCGTCTATGCTCCTAAAGCTCCAAAAGTCGATCCGGCAATCTACGCTCTCGGGGTTCCCATCCTAGGAATTTGCTACGGAATGCAGTTGCTGACGCGTGATCTCGGTGGTGTTGTCGCCCGTTCCACCCATCGTGAATATGGTAAGGGCGTCTTGAAGACGACCGGCTCGGCATCCCTCTTCAAGGGACTGCCCAAGACCCTTGATGTCTGGAACAGTCATGGCGACCGCATCGAAAAGTTGCCCGCAGGATTCGCCGCCATCGGACATACGGAGAACTCTCCTCATGCCGTGATCGCCGATGCTAAGCGTCGGATTTACGGTATGCAGTTTCATCCCGAGGTGCACCACACACCCAAGGGCAAGGCGATCTTGCAGAACTTCCTGCATGGAATATGCGGTGCGCCCTCAGATTGGACGATGGGTTCCTTCATCGAGCGTATCTGTGCTCAGATCAGGGAACAGGTCGGCGGAGGTCGTGTGATCCTTGGGCTGAGCGGAGGGGTTGATTCCTCCGTGGCTGCGGCTTTGATTCACAAAGCCATTGGGGATCAGCTCACCTGTATCTTTGTCGATAACGGTCTGCTGCGCTATGGCGAGAGGGATGCCGTGAGCCGGTTATTCGGCCGCAATTTCAAGATTCATCTCAAGATCGTTGATGGAACGAGTCGCTTTCTTGGCAAGCTCAAGGGAGTTACCGATCCCGAGAAGAAGCGTAAGTTGATCGGGACGGAATTTATACGCGTCTTCGAGCAGGCTGCCCGCGATGTGCAGAACTCTGCCAAGGGTTCCAAGCAACAGTTCAAATTTTTGGCTCAGGGGACCCTCTATCCCGATGTGATCGAGAGTGTGCCGATCGCGGGAAATCCGGCATCCCTTATCAAGAGCCATCACAATGTCGGTGGCCTTCCAAAGGACATGAAATTTGAGTTGGTTGAGCCGCTACGGCAGCTCTTCAAGGACGAGGTGCGTGAAGTGGGCCGCGAGCTCGGTCTTCCCCAGGAAGTCGTCGATCGCCAGCCGTTCCCCGGTCCGGGTCTTGCTGTTCGTATCATCGGTGCCATCACGCCGGAACGACTTCGCATCGTGCGTGATGCCGATCGTATCGTACTGGACGAGATGAAGGAGTCGGGTTGGTATTTCAAGGTATGGCAATCCTTTGCAGTCCTGCTTCCTGTTCAATCGGTCGGAGTCATGGGGGATGAACGCACCTACGACTACACCATTGCGCTTCGTATCGTGGAGAGTCAGGACGGAATGACCGCGGACTGGGTGCGACTTCCCTACGAGCTTCTGGGGCGTATTTCCAGCCGCATCATCAACGAGGTCAAGGGAGTCAACCGCTGCGTCCTGGACATCTCCAGCAAGCCCCCCGCCACCATCGAGTGGGAATAACCCGATGAGCCACCGACGCGCGATCTATCCCGGGAGTTTCGATCCCGTGACCAACGGTCATCTTGATCTGATCACGCGTTCGCTGAAGCTCTTTGACGAGGTGATTATCGGGGTTGCCGATAATGAGGTGAAGAAGCCGCTCTTTACCGCTGTGGAACGGGTTGCCTTGATCAGGCAAAGCGTCGGCGAATATCCCGGACTGACCGTGGAGCCGCTCAGTGGCCTCCTTGTTGAATTCTGTCGTCGCCGTGAGGCCTTTGTCGTGATCCGGGGATTGCGGGCTGTGTCGGATTTTGAATTTGAATTCCAGATGGCGCTGACAAACCGCCGCCTGGAACCTAAAATCGAAACGATCTTTTTGACTCCCCGTGAAGATTGCATCTTCCTGAGTTCACGCGTTGTCAAGGAAGTCGCCCGACTCGGAGGCGATGTCGCCCCTTTCGTCTCTACCCCGGTGCTCTCAGCGTTGAACGGAAAATTTCCAAAAACGGGAGTTTGAGCTAGAATCAAGGAATGAAAGTCCACCTGAGACAAATTCCTTCGGGAGAGACGCTGCATCTGGAAGGGGAGGAAGATTCCTCCCTGCTGGAACTGGAACTTGCCGACGCGCAGCCGGTAGGCCCTCTCTGCTACTCGCTGGATGTGGGAGTTTCCGACGGAGGGCTCTTTGCCACGGGTCGGTTGACCCAACGGGTCCAGTTAAAGTGTGTGGCTTGTCTGGAGCCGTTTGAAAAGGAGATCATTTCCAATCATTTTGCCACCCAGATTGAACTGACAGGAAATGAATCCGTGGACTTGACCTCGGAGGCAAGGGAGGATATTCATCTCCTTCTGCCCGCGCATCCTCGATGCGATCAGGGTGGAGAAATGACCTGCCCTGCCAGCTTTCCTGCGATCGGTAGCGCGTCCTCTTTGCAAACAGACAAGGGGATGCGTCCGGCCATCTGGGCAGCACTCGACAAACTAACCACACCACCATCCGATGGGAGTCCCTAAACGCAAAACTTCAAAAATGCGCCTTCGCACCCGCAAGGCAGCCAATCGCTGGCATGCACCCAAGCTCAGCAAGTGTACCCAGTGTGGAGCTCCGCTCCGTTCCCATACTGCCTGTCCTGCCTGCGGCACCTATCGTGGACGTCAGGTTCTTGACGTCGAAGTGGCGTAAGTTACGCCGTTTTGCGAATGTTGCAGTGCTGAAGGAGTCGATAGCCTGGCACACGCTATCATGAGGATTGCCCTCGACGCCATGGGGGGGGACTATGCCCCGGTGAATACGGTGGCTGGTGCAGTCATGGCACTGAAGGAATATCCACAGGTCACCCGCCTCTTTCTGACGGGTGACGAAACGGCTATCAAGGCGGAGTTGTCAAAGCTGGGATTCAGCGATCCCCGACTTGAGATCGTTCACACGACACAGGTCGTGGATATGTCCGATGCCGCAGTGGAAGCGGTGCGTCGTAAGAAAGATTCCTCCGTGTCGCGTGCCGTGGATCTTGTTAAAGATGGCCACGCTGACGCCATCGTCAGTGCCGGGCATACCGGTGCGGCTGTCGCCGCGACAACGATCAAACTCCGCACTCTTGAGGGTATCGAACGCCCAGGGATCGCCTCCTACCTTCCGACGGAAAAGAATGTCTGCGTCCTGATCGATGCGGGAGCCAATCTGGATGCCAAACCGATCCATCTGCTCCAGTATGCGATCATGGGATCGGTGCTTTCCAAGCAAGTGCTCGGCTATCCCAATCCGGAAATTGGACTGATGTCCATTGGCGGTGAAGATGTGAAGGGGAGTGAGTTTACCAAGGATGTTTTCAAGCTGCTCAAGGCATCCTCCCTGAACTTTCGCGGCAACATTGAAGGACATGATCTCTTTGAGCATCCGGTCGAGGTGATCCTTTGTGACGGGTTTACCGGCAATGTGGTGCTCAAGACTGCGGAGGCCACCGCAAGTGCCGTCTTCCGATGGCTAAAGCACGAGCTTGAAAAAACGAAATTCCGCATGTTCGGTGCATGGATTGCCCGCAATGCCTTTCGCGCCATACGCCGCCGCACAAATTATGAGAGCTATGGAGGTAGTCCCTTACTGGGGGTGGACGGCATCTGCATCATCGCACATGGGTCGAGTTCTGCCTTGGCGGTGAAAAATGCCATCCGTGTCGCCACTGAATTCATCGAACAGCAGGTCAATCCCCGCATTGTTGAGGCGGTGAAAGACTATAATGCGAAAAACACCCCCCCTCTCTCCCCTACCAATGCAGCCTGAAACTTTCCCCTTTCGCACAGCCTCGATCATAGGTACCGGGAGCTACGTGCCCGAGAAGATCCTGACAAATGCCGATTTGGAAAAAATCGTCGAGACAAGCGATGAGTGGATTCAGACCCGCACGGGCATCAGGGAACGACGCGTTGCGGGACTGGAGCAACCCACAAGCGATCTGGCTGCCAATGCCTCCCGTTCCGCGCTGGAAAATGCGGGTGTTTCTGCGGATGAGGTCGATCTCATCATTTGTGCCACAGTGACCCCGGACATGTTTTTTCCAAGCACGGCCTGCTTTGTGCAGAGCAAGATTGGTGCTATGAACGCAGCCTGTTTTGACATCTCCGCAGCCTGTTCGGGATTTCTGTTTGGTATCGAGACGGCCCGTCAGTTCATAGCTTCAGGAACCTATGACACAATCCTCGTCATCGGTGCCGATAAACTCTCGGGAATTGTCGATTGGAGTGACCGCAACACCTGTGTCCTGTTCGGTGATGGTGCCGGAGCCGCTGTCTTGAGGCACCGGGAGGGTAGCCGTGGTATTCTGGCAACCCGTATGGGGAGCAATGGGAATCTCTCGGAAATTCTCTATATTCCTGGGGGAGGCAGTGCCTGTCCCGTGACTGCGCAAAATAGTGCCGAGAAACCGGCAACCATCCGCATGAATGGTCGTGAGACTTACAAACATGCCGTGACGGCGATGGTCAACGCCTCTGAGAAGGTGCTCGGCGATGCGGGGGTCCCATCTGATGAGATAGCCTGTTTCATTCCCCATCAGGCCAATCTTCGGATCATCGAGGCCATTTCGAGCCGTCTGAGTGTCGCGATGGATCGTTTTCATATCAATCTGGACCGTTACGGCAATACTTCTGCAGCCGCTGTCGCCATTGCTCTGGATGAGGCTGCCAGGGAAGGTCGTTTCAAACGAGGTGACAAGATTCTTATGGTGGTTTTTGGCGGAGGGTTGACCTGGGCCAGCACCGTCGTCGAATGGTAATGTGTTAATCGGCTGACCTGTTGATAGCCAATGCCAGGTTGCTGTGTTTCGCTGTGAGTCTTACCGCATTAGACGATGCCGTCACCCCTCTCTCCGGTTCGTATGCCTACAGCATACTCCACGGATTGAACAAAAATCTTTCCATCCCCAATCTTTGAAGTTTGGGCGGATTCGACAATTGTTGAGATCACTTCATCGAGATCCTCATCGATGAGGAACAACTCGATTTTAATCTTGGGGATGAAGTCTATGACATATTCACTTCCTCGGTAGATCTCCGTCTGTCCCTTCTGGCGACCATAACCTTTGACCTGTGTGATGGTCATTTTCTGGATGCCGATCTCGGAAAGGGCCTCCTTGACCGCTTCCACTTTGAACGGCTTGATGATGGCTTCGAGTTTCTTCATGAGTGATGTAGTGCCGATTCAATTGGCGCTAATGTTCAATAAGCAATTTCCAAGCCAGAAGGAATCTCTCCATCCCCGTGCTCTTCGCGCCGACAGATGAAAGTTTTTGTTCAAGAGCCGAGTAATTGACCAAAAATCAGTATTTTTCTTGCCCTTTGAAGGGTAAGTGGCGATTTTTAGCCACTTGGCCGGATACAGCTCCGTCATTTTTCGCGTAAAATTCATGTCGAACACTATTCTCGTTGGCTCCCAGTGGGGAGATGAAGGCAAAGGCAAAATCATCGATGTACTGACCGGTGGAGTCGATATTGTTGTGAGAAGTCAGGGAGGCAATAATGCCGGACATACGATCGTCAGCGGTTCGGAAAAATATGTCCTCCATTTGATTCCTTCGGGCATTCTCCGCAAGGCAAAGGTTTGTGTCATTGGCAATGGGGTTGTGATTGACCCGATTGCACTGGTTGGTGAAATCGAAGGACTGCGTAAACGCGGGATCAAGGTGGATAAAAATCTGCTCATTAGCGACTGCGCCCATCTGGTGCTGCCGTATCATCGGGCCATCGACGAACGCCGTGAGGAACTCAAGGGTAAAAATAAAATCGGCACGACCAAGCGCGGTATCGGTCCCGCCTATGGGGACAAAGCGGCACGCACGGGTCTCCGCATGGCAGATCTGATCCGTCCGGAAGTTTTTGCCGAGAAGCTGAAGCTCCGAATGAAGGAGAACAACGCCGTTCTCAAGGGACTGGGTGGCAAACCGATCAACGGAACCAAGGTTCTTGCCGACTACGCTGCGGCAGCCAAGGTGCTCAAGCCATTCGTCGTCAATACCGTCGCCTATCTGCATCGGGCGATGGAGTCGAAGAAAGAGATCCTCTTTGAGGGAGCGCAGGGGACTTTTCTCGACATCGATCACGGGACTTATCCCTTTGTCACCAGTTCCAACACCACCTCCGGCGGTGCCTGCACTGGCTCCGGCGTCGCGCCTAACCGCATCGACTCTGTGTTGGGTGTGGTGAAGGCTTACACGACCCGCGTGGGTGAGGGGCCACTTCCTACTGAGGATGATGCGCTCGGGGAAATGCTACATGGAATGGGTCGCGAATTCGGTGCCACCACCGGCAGGGCCCGCCGATGCGGATGGTTTGACGCGGTGGCCACGCGTTATGCCACGATGGTCAATGGCGTCGACCGGTTGGCGATCACCAATCTCGATGGACTGGACGGGGTGCCCGAGATCAAGATCTGCGTCGGTTACAGGGTTGATGGCAAGGGAGCGGTTCTGGAGACTCCTCCCAGCGATGCCGGTGAACTGGCGAGATGCCGGCCGGTTTACACTTCCATGCCCGGCTGGCTGACTCCCACGGATCAGATAGCGAAATACAAGAAACTCCCCGGCAAGGCGCGTCACTACGCCGAAACCCTGGCCAAAATGAGTGGAGCCAAATTGGCGATCGTGAGTGTCGGGCCGGGACGTGAGCAGACAATCATTTTGTAATCGAGGTAGAGGTTTTCGGGTTGCCACACCAATCGCCAATGCATGCAAGCCTTATCACCCCGAGTACGGTGCCGAGGCATATCGCCATCATCATGGATGGTAACGGTCGATGGGCCCGTGAACGGGGATGGCCGCGACTCAAAGGGCATGAACAAGGCTCTCTTTCCGTGCATCGTGTTGCCGACGCTTGCATCAGTGCCGGAGTCGAATACCTCACACTCTATGCCTTCTCCACCGAAAATTGGAGGCGTCCCGCTCACGAGGTGTCTGGCCTGATGATGTTGCTGGAGCGTTTTCTCTCCGAAAAAGTTTCCGAAATGAATGAGAACGGTGTGAGGCTTGCCACCATCGGTCGCACGGAGGCCCTGCCCGTGCCCGTGAAGAATCGCCTTGACCGGGCCATGGACGAGACGGCGCACAATAACCGCCTGATCCTGACTTTGGCACTCAACTACGGCGGTAGGGATGAGATTGTGGAAGCTACCAGAGTCATCGCCCAGGGCGTCAAAGCCGGAACTCTCAAACCCGAAGCAATCAATCAGGAGCTGTTTGCCGCCCATCTTGACACGCGCGGGATGCCCGATCCGGATCTTCTCATCAGGACTTCAGGCGAGATGAGGATTTCCAACTTCCTTCTCTGGCAGCTCAGTTACACCGAAATCCATGTCACGCAGAAGCTTTGGCCCGATTTTGGGGCTGATGATCTCAAGGCCGCCATTGCGGATTATGCCTCCCGAGAACGCCGTTACGGTGCCTCGATGGAAAATGCCGCACCCATTGCAATCCCTACATGAGCACTCTTTCCAATAATCCTCAAACAGTCCTAGTTGTCGATAGCGAGACCGATTTTCTCGATTGGGTTCGCCAGCAGTTAAAGGCTTCCGGGGTTCGTGTGCTCACCGAGACGAGTCAGACCAATGCATTTAAAATATTCTGTCTCGAGAAACCCGATCTGGTCATAGCGGAGATGAAGGTGCGTCAGGCCGGGGGGCTCGATCTCCTGGCCAAAATCCGTGCTGAATCACCCAATGCGATGGTCATCATCATCAGTGCCTTTGGAACGACCCAGGCGGTGATTGAATCGATGAAACTGGGAGCTTTTGACTTCCTTCGCAAGGAATCACTTCCTTTCACGCTGAAGGTGGTTGTGGAGACAGCACTGAAGGCCTCCGCGGAGCTGAGGGCCGCCTCCCCCTCAAAACCGGCACTGACGGTCGAGCAGTTTCGCGACGACATCGTCGGGCAATCCGAAGCGATGCAGTCGGTCTTCAAGATGGTAGGGCGTGTCGCCATGAGTGATGCCCCCGTGTTGGTGACCGGCGAAAGCGGATCGGGCAAGGAACTTGTCGCCCGGGCAATTCATCATTACAGCGAACGGAGCAAGAAAAGTCTGCTGGCCATCAACTGCGCCGCCATCCCCGAAAACCTTTTGGAGAGTGAGCTCTTCGGCCATGAGAAGGGATCCTTCACCGGTGCCGCCACCCAGCGTATCGGTCGCTTTGAGCAGTGCAACGGGGGAACGCTCTTTCTGGATGAAATTGGTGAGATGCCGCTTGCTGTCCAGAGCAAGTTGCTCCGTGTGTTGCAGGAGGGCGAGTTTTCCCGTGTCGGGGGAAATGCCACGATCAAATCCGATGTGCGCATCGTAGCCGCGACCAATCGCAATCTGGAGCAGGCGATTGTGACAAAGGATTTCCGCGAAGATCTCTACTACCGGCTTAACGTGGTGGGAATTCATCTTCCGCCGCTTCGTGCCCGAATCGAGGACATTCCGTTACTGGCTGAGTATTTCCTTTCCCGTATTGCCAATCAACAACATCGTCCGATGCTGCAACTCTCTGCAGAGGCGATCAAGATGATGGAAGCCTATCCGTGGCCCGGCAATGTACGGGAGCTTCAGAATACCATGCAACGGGCCTGTGTGCTGGCCACGAGTGATGTGCTGTTGCCAAAGGATCTCCCCTTGGGTCAGGTGAGTGTCGTGCCGGAGGTTGCCGGTGTGACATCTGCCAATCTGGGTGCTCTTTCGGTTGAAGAAGCGGCATCGGCCCTATTTTCCGCCCTGACCCGTGAAGGGGAGGAGAGAGAGCTTCTGCCTTGGCTGGAGGAGGATTTTACCCGTCGTGCCATGGAGTTGACGGGAAACAATCAGGTTAAATCCGCCAAACTGCTTGGAATCACTCGAGCCACCTTGCGCAAGCGTCTGGAGCGTCTGGGAAACCCCGGCGATCAGGGGACTTCTGCGGAGGAATAATCCAGGGCGACCGATGGGGGCCAAAGTATCGGCTGCGTTTCAGGTAGGATTCCTCTCATGGCGCTGGGATGAGGGGGAAATCCGTGCTTTTCAGGAAGGGCTACCGTTGAGTGACAGGGGATTCCGATATGGACAGCATTTATTCGAAAGCATTGCCATCCGTTCTGGCGTGGCTTTGCTGGTTGCCGAGCATCTGGCTCTGCTTGCCTACGCGGCCAAAGAACATGGCTATCCGTTCACCCGTTCGATGGCGGCAGCACTCCGAACATTCCTTAACTCGGTGACGCTTGGTGACGGGATGCTCCGTATCTTTCTGACTGCAGGCTCCGGGGCACCTGCTTCCCCGATCAGGGAACCGGGATGCTATCTGACCTGGGAGCCGTCAACTTTTCCAACGCTCCGGGAAATTGAAACGGGATTTTCAGTCACTCTCCTCAAAAAACCATATCTTGGGGAGGGGTGGGGAATCAAATGCGGGAATTATGCAGCCCATCTCAACGCCCTGCATGCCGCGAGATCATCCGGTGCGGATGAAGCCATTGTCCATGATGCCAAGGGGAGGATTCTTTCCTGTGCCATGGGAAATCTGATCGTTTGGATGGCATCTCCAAAATCAGGAAAAGAGCTAATACCCTTCACTCCATCGACAAATTTCGGAGTACGTAGAGGTGCTGTGCTGAGATGGGTTTCCCGTCAGACCCGTCTCATCGAATGCGAGCTTCGGATTTCCGATTTGCGCAGGGCCAGGGCGCTTGCCGTGACCAATTCCCGTCTCGGTGTCATGCCTGTTGCGACCCTCGATGGCCGGAGTTTTTCCGATCTTTCAAGCGCGCGTGTTCTGGCGCAACACTTCATGTATTCACATGGCCTACTCGGGAGTTCATAACGACCTGCTTGATGAGGCCGCGGGCTGGGTAGAGTTGAAGCGATTGCTTGCGGCTGTATCAAATGATGGGACACCCCTGGTGCTGGGAGATATCTCTGAACAGGCATGGCCGTTTCTCGGTGCCTTGATCGCACGGAGTATGGGGGATGGGTGCACGGTCTGGTTTGTCTGCCGTGATGTCAGAACTCAGGAAGAATTTGCTTCAGAACTCGGAAACTGGATTACCCAGACGGCAATTTTCCCCGATCTGGAAATTCCCTCAGTTGGTTTGGGGCTCCCCGACCCTGAAAGGGCTTCGGAACGACTCGCTCTCTTGGGGCGTCTGGCAGGGGGTGAATGTCTTGCCCCTGTGGTGACGGCATCGCAATGGCAGGAATTGGTGCCTTCTCACGCCGATCTGACCGAGAGCTTGACGACTCTCCCGAAGGGGTGGAAAGGGTCTCCCGGCAAGGTTGTCCTCCTGCTCGAAGAGGGAGGCTATGAGCGTGTTGCCCAGGTGACGAGACGGGGTGAGTTTTCGCTACGAGGAGGCATACTCGATCTCTTTTCATGGCAGCAGGAGGCACCCTCCCGTCTCGAATTCGATGAGGAAAAAATTGTCTCGATTCGCGAGTTTGATCTCGATTCGCAGATTTCAATCGTGGATTTGGAATCAAGCGACATTCAGTTGGGTGACACCGATCGAGCGAGAGTGCCCCTATTAGAGTTTTTAGGGTCGGATGATCTGATCGTGGAGGTTGGCTGGGACGATCAGGAACCGGTAACCGCTCATCCGGCAGGAAGGCGGATCAGAATGACTTCCGCGCCTGCATTGGATCAGAGTGAGTCAACGGCGGTGGTTTTTGATCCGATTCCCTTCGCCTCCTTTGGTGCGGGTGATTTTGTCGTCAACGAAACGCGTCGGGAGGAATTTTTCCGTCAGGTTGTGCTCTGGCAAAAGACGGGATGGCGCGTCGTGCTTCTGAGTGCCACCGAGGGGGAGGGGGAGCGTTTTCGAGAGCTTGCAGCTTCTTCCAACTTGAAAAAGATTCCCGAGACGAGGATCGGGGCGATATCCCGTGGGTTCTGTTTTCCACAGGGGAAGCTTGCCGTGCTCTCCGATGCGGAGCTTTTCGGTCGTTCTGCAACACAGCGACTGCGTCGCCTGCAACAACGAAGGGAGCGTCAACGGATGGCCCGTTCAGCGATGGATTTCACGGAATTTGCCGAGGGCGATCTCGTGGTGCATTCGGATCATGGATTGGGGCGGTATCTTGGTTTACAGAGACTCCCGTCGGCGGACGGGACGGAGGGGGAAGTCCTCGCTCTGGAATTTGAGGGTGAGGCGCGACTCTTTGTTCCGATCGAACAAGCCTGGCAGGTCTCACGGTATGTGGGAGTGGGGAGACATCTCCCCGATCTCTCCAGACTGGGTGATGACAAGTGGCAGAAGTCGCGTCAAGCAGCCGAGAAATCGGTTT
This sequence comes from bacterium, assembly GCA_037130175.1. Taxonomy (GTDB): domain Bacteria; phylum Verrucomicrobiota; class Verrucomicrobiia; order Chthoniobacterales; family UBA6821; genus UBA6821. Next base: position 22,362 of record JBAXTN010000006.1, read on the forward strand.
TTCTGTACGCCGGGCGACTTCTGAAACTGCAAGCAGAGCGTGAAACGGGACAAGGGCATGCCTTTGGCCCCGATACTCCGTGGCAACGGGAACTCGAACAGAGTTTTCCCTACAGGGAAACCCCCGATCAGCTGAGGGCTCTTGGTGAAATCAAGCAGGATATGGAATCACGCCGTCCCATGGATCGTCTGCTCTGCGGGGATGTTGGATTTGGCAAAACCGAGGTGGCCCTGAGAGCGGCTTTCAAGACGCTCATGGGTGGCAAGCAGGTTGTCTTTCTCGCCCCCACCACAGTCCTGGCCCAACAGCATGCAAGAACGCTTAGGGAACGGATGAGTGAGTATCCGGTCAGCATTGAGCTCCTGAGTCGTTATCGCACTGCCGCCGAACAAAGGCAGGTGGTGAAGGGATTGGCCGACGGATCGGTCGATCTGGTCGTTGGCACACACCGTCTTCTTTCACCCGACGTGAGTTTCAAGAATCTTGGGATGGTCATTGTTGATGAGGAGCAACGCTTCGGAGTGAAACATAAGGAGGTATTGAAAAACCGGTTCCGTCTCGTCGATGTGCTGACGCTTTCCGCAACCCCGATACCGAGGACACTTTATCTCTCGCTCATGGGGGCGCGTGATATGTCGGTGATCGAGACTCCCCCTCCTGCCCGTCAACCTGTGGAGACGGTGATCTGCGCCTATGATGAACGGATCATCCGCGATGCCATCCAGAGGGAACGAGCCCGTGGCGGGCAGGTATTTCTCCTGCACAACCGGATCGGTTCCATTGAAAAGGTGGCGGCGCGGGTCTCTGAACTCTGCCCAGGTGCCCGCGTGCTAATCGGTCATGGCCGGATGGAGGAGGGAGAGTTGGAGGGGGTCATGAAACGCTTTGTCGAGGGGGATGCCGATGTGCTTGTCTCTACCACGATCATCGAGAGCGGTCTTGATATTCCGAATGCGAATACGATCATCATCGACCGCGCCGATCGCTTCGGCCTTGCCGATCTCTACCAACTGCGGGGCCGCGTCGGAAGAGGTCGCCAGAAAGCCTATGCCTATCTGATGCTTCCCCGGGACATGATGATGGCGGGAGAGGCCAGAAAGCGCGTGCAGGCAATCAGGCAATATTCCCAGCTCGGAGCAGGGTTTCGGATCGCAATGCGTGATCTGGAAATACGGGGCGCCGGGAATCTCCTCGGCACAGCCCAGAGCGGACACATCGCTGCAGTCGGTTTTGATCTCTATTGCCGGATGCTTCGTCAGGCTGTGGAGAGAATGAAGGGAGTGCCTGGATCAGCAGCATCTCCACTTGATCAGCAGGCGTTGCTGAGGCTCGATTTTGTAGCGCTTACCGAGGAGGAGATGATGACCGGTTCCACTGCGGGCAAGGAAGGTAAAATTCATCGCTGCGGTGCCTATATTCCCGTGGAGTACCTTCCAGAGGCGAAGCTTCGCATCGAGGCGCACCGTTCCCTGGCTGCCGTCCCCAACCCTGAAGCACTCGAGGGTTTGAGTGATGCTTGGCGCGATCGTTTCGGCCCTTTTCCAAAGGAAGTTTCGCATCTGCTCATGATGGAACGCATCCGCAGGGCAGCCGCCGACAGGGGAATTACAAAGGTTGAAACACGGGGGGAACGACTCATGCTGACGCGTCGCGGGGATTTTCTTCTGATGGGGCATAAGTTTCCGCGCTTGACGGCTTCCAAACCCGCTTCCAAGCTTTCCGAGATTTTACGCATTCTCGAGGCACTGAAACAGTAAGCTCCCATTTCGGAACATTCCTTTCACTGCCTTTGCCGATCATGATCCCTTATCGATTCCTTACATTTCTAGTCCTTTTGATCCTTCTTTCCGTTCCGCTTCGGGCAGCCGAAGAGGTGGTGAACGGTATAGCCGCCGTAGTGAATGGTGAGGTCATTACTTTTTCGCAGGTCCGGGAACTGGCGGCGGCTCAGGAAAAATCAGCTTCCGAGGTGTACCACGGTGAGGAACTCCAGAAGAAACTCAAGGATGTGCGTCAGCATACGATCAAGGATCTCATCGACAGGGCGCTCATCTTGCAGGAGTTCAAAAAACGGGAATTCAATATTCCCGGATATGTGGTCGATGACAGCGTGCAACGCATCATCCGGCAGGAATTTGGCGGTGATCGCATGGCCTTTGTCCGAACCCTTCAGGCTCAGGGATTCTCCATGGCCCGATTCCGTAATATCGAGAAGGACAAGATCACCGTGCAGGCGATGCGACAGTCCAAAGTCAGCGACAACATCATCGTCTCGCCGGTCAAGATCCGGGAATTTTACAATAAAAACGCAGGGACCTACACGACTCCTGAACAGGTCAAGCTCAGGATGATCGTGCTTCGGGAAGGGACTGCTTCAGGGGGTGATGCCACCGATCCTGGTGTGGGCAAAAAGCAGATGGCCCGAGAGATCCATGACAAGCTTGCGGGAGGGGCTGAGTTTGACCGTCTTGCCCAGATGTATTCGGAAGACTCCACAAATGAATCAGGGGGGGATTGGGGCTGGATCGAGCGCAAGACTCTTAATGAAGAACTCGCCAAGGTGGCGTTTTCAATGAAGAAGGGGCAAATCAGCGATGTTATCCAAATTGACAACGCATTCTATATTATCATGGTGGAGGACAAGAAACCGGCGATTACCAAGCCGTTGTCCGAAGTACAGCAGGAAATCGTCCAGAACCTGATCCAGCAGGAAAAACTCAAGACGCAGGATCAGTGGCTGGAGAGCCTGCGCAAAAAGGCCTATATCAAGATTCTGTAGGCAAGGAAGATTGAGGATTTGAAATCTGATCCGCCGGTTTTTCCAGATGAAAGATTCTTCCCTCCCCGTCATCGGTCTCGTTGCCGGCGATCCCGCAGGTGTAGGGCCCGAGTTGCTGGCCGAGACATTGAAACAGGTTCCCGCAGGTGTGTGTCTGCAAGTCATCGGCGACCCATCGCCTTGCAATTCAGGGGTTCCTGACAGGGAAGGATCACTCCGAGCCATTGCTTCGCTTGAAGAGGCGGCACGGAGGGTCGTTGCCCAAGAGTTGGCGGCGGTTGTCACCGGACCTGTAAACAAAAGGCATCTGCACGAGGTTGGATTCGAATTTCCCGGACAGACTGAATTTTTCGCTGCGCGGGCCAGAGTGAACAACTTTGCCATGTTGCTCACTGGAGGCGGTCTGACCGTGGCGCTCGTCACCGCTCATCTGCCGCTCAAGCTGGTTTCAGAACAGCTTACCACCTCTGAGATTGTCAGGGTGGGGGAACTGCTGGCGGACTTTCTGAAGCGACGAGGGATTCCTTCACCCCGTATTGCCGTGGCGGGGCTCAATCCTCATGCGGGGGAAAACGGAGATTTGGGGGATGAGGAGCTCGTGGTGATTGCTCCGGCCCTCCCCCTATTGAACGCTGCGAGTCCCGGCACATCCTTCTCCGGACCCTGGAGCCCTGACACGGTTTTCTGGAGAGCCTCCCAGGGAGAGTTTGATGCCGTCCTCTGCATGTATCACGATCAGGGACTGATCCCGCTGAAGTTACTCGGCTTCCACGTCGGGGTGAATGTGACGATCGGCCTCCCGTTCATCCGTACAAGCCCCGATCATGGAACTGCCTATGAGATCGCAGGAAAAGGAATTGCCCGCCCTGAGAGTTTTCTCTCAGCTGTGCGACTGGCTGCCGAGTTGGTACGATGAAATTTGCGTGGAGAGGCTAGCTGTGATCTCAGGAAAAGCTAATTATACCTGCGCTTGCCTAAGCCATACCCCTGTGCAGAGTATGGACATAGAAACAGTTTTTCATCAGAATCCTGACACGTCCTCCCACCCTCCCTTATGAAACATCACTTCTTTTCATCAGTCATTCTGGCAACTCTTTTCCTGATGCTGTTGCCTATCGCATCCCGTGCCGAACTCCCTCAGGAACAGGCTTTTCATGAGCTGATCGGCATGGAGGTGAGAAACTACCAGAATGAAAAGCTGGGCAGGATTCAAAGCATCATCGCCGATGTCGCAAATGGCCGCATTGCGGAGGTTGTTGTCAACTCAGGTGGGGGCTTTGCGGGCATGGGCGGCAAACTCATCGCGCTCCCTCCGCGTGCGCTCGTTCCTGATTTCACTGCCAAGGTTCTGAGAGTCGATGTAAGCAAGGCGCGCTTCGACGCAGGGCCACGATTTGACTCGTCCCATATGAAGGAAGCTACACAGCGTGCCAAAATCGCCGAGGTCATTCGTTATTATGGATTGGTGCCGTGGTTTGCGTTGGATGGGCAGAAGTTGGAAAAAAACGGCCAGCTCCTTCAGCTTGACCACCTGGAGAGAACCTCTCACATCCTTGATTTGCCGGTTCATTCCTCCAAAGGCGATTACCTCGGCATGGTTGATACCCTCTTTATGGATGTGCCGAAGGGGTTTCTCTATCATGTCGTTGTTGCCGATCCTTCGAGATCCCTTCCGCATCGGGTTCTGCAATCCCGATCTCTCAGCTACAATCCTTCGAAGACACGTCTGATCTGGGATGCCTCATATGTCGATGTAGCGGACAAGCCTCTCTTTCAATGGAATGGGAATGACAGGAGGACTTTCCAGCAGGAGTCATATGTCAATAGGGAGCCTGGCGTCGCTGCGGGACAACCGCTCCGCCAAGGAACGGATCAGCGTGACCGGGACAAGACAGCTCGCATCAGGGCGTCGATCCAAGCTGATCCCCAGCTTGCAGTGGCGGCCAAAGGCGTCGAGGTGGCCACATGGCATTCCCTGACCACCTTGAGGGGACAGGTCACTTCGGAGTCAATCCGCCAGAAAATTGGACAAATTGCGCAAAATGCCGGACGTCCCGAGAATGTGAGCAATCTGATTCAGGTCGGTGGAGTTGCCCGCTGAGCAGGCACTCAGGTCCGGAGGAGATTTTCTTCCAAGAGAAGAGCCGAGGGAATCCGCTGATTATCGTCGGGGAGAGTCTTTTTGTAACCGGCGTCCGGAAAGAAGTGTGGTGAAAGACAGTTTTTGATTGATCGAAGAGGCCAGTCCGTTTGGTCTTTAAAGGTGGAACAGTCACCTCTCAGCGAACTCGTTGCCGTCCGTCGGCAGAAACTTGCAGCACTCCGTGATCTCGGAGTCGATCCCTTCGGCCAGGCTTTTGAAACCAGTGGCACCGTGGCCGAGGTCAGGGCTGCCTTTGCGGAAGGTCTGGCCGTCCGACTTGCGGGGCGCATCACCGCCTACCGCGACATGGGGAAGAGTCGCTTTCTTGATCTCTCTGACATCGGCGGACGGATGCAGGTCTATCTGAATGCCAAGGAGGTCGATGCGGCGGCCCTTGCCGTGGCTGCCCAACTTGACATCGGGGATTTTATCGGTGTGGAGGGAGAGTGCTTCACCACGAAGACGGGTGAGCCAAGCATCAAGGTGAAAGGTCTCACGATGCTTTCCAAATCACTCCGTCCACTGCCTGACAAGTGGCATGGGGTTCAGGATGCCGAGACACGCTACCGCCAGCGTTACCTTGATCTGATTGCCAATCTTGATTCACGCGAGACCTTCCTGCAACGCACCATGATCGTCCGCGAGATCCGGAAATTTCTTGATGAGCGCGGATTTCTTGAAGTCGAGACACCGATGATGCAGGCGATACCCGGAGGAGCAGCCGCAGAGCCGTTCAAGACCCATCACAATGCCCTCGGGATGGATTTTTATCTTCGCATCGCTCCCGAGCTCTATCTCAAGCGCCTGCTGGTGGCTGGGTTTCCTAAGGTCTTTGAACTCAACCGAAGCTTCCGCAATGAAGGGATCTCACGACGCCATAATCCCGAGTTCACCATGCTAGAGGCCTATTGGGCTTATGCTGATTTCAATCTTATGTCCGTTCTTGTCGAGGAGATGGTCTGCCATCTCGCCGTGATGCTCGGGAATGCAGACCTTCAGGTGCATCATCGCGACGCCGGGGGGGAGATCACGCGCACGATCAATCTCTCACGCCCATGGAAGCGCGCTTCATACGAGGAGTTGATCGAGAGCGCTGTACCGGGGTGGTTTGCGATGGATAAATCCGGCAAGCAGCAACGCTGCACCGAACTCAAACTCGATATTTCCCATTGTCCCGAGGAATTTGAAATGACCCAGCATGTCTTTGAAAAGCTGGTGGAGGAGAAGACCATCGATCCCTGTTTTGTCACCCATGTTCCCAAGGAGCTTGTCCCGCTGGCCCGCCTCAATGATGCCGATCCCTCTAAGGTCGATGTCTATGAGCTGATCATCAACGGTCAGGAAATCTCACCCGGATATTCCGAGCTGAATGATCCCGATCTCCAGAGGCATAGGTTGGAGCACCAGGCGGGGGAGGAACAGCAGAAGATCGATACGGAATTTTTGGAGGCGATGGAATACGGTATGCCTCCCGCAGGCGGAATTGGGATCGGCATTGATCGGCTCGTCATGCTACTGACGGGAGCCGAGTCGATCAGGGATGTCATTCTCTTTCCGCATTTAAAGCAGCGTCCGGCGCGGGGCGCTGGGGAAGCGTGAACACCGATAAGGAATCAGAGGAGGAGTATCAGGGGCCCCTAGGGTTATTTCCTGTCCCGTATTCTCGGGGTGTCTTCAACTTTCATTGGTTCAATTTCTTCAATGCAATCTGCTTCCAGATCATTTTGGGAGCCCCCACCGTGCTTCTGGCTAAGGAACTTGGCGCCAGTTCGACAATCCTCGGCATCATTGCGGCCTTCACTCCCCTGATGACAACGCTTCAATTGCCGGCGGCCAGACACCTTGGAATGTATAGCTACCGATCCTTTACCCTGATGGGGTGGGGTCTTAGGTCGATCTTTATCGCCACCTCGGCGATTGTTCCCCTGCTCTACTTTTTCACGAAGGAAATCCGTCTGGGACTACTCCTCGCAAGCCTCTTCTTTTTTAATGTCCTGAGGGGTATTTCATCGGCGGCGTTCCTTCCCTGGATCACCAATGTGGTGCAGGGAACGATGAGGGGAAGGTTTATCAGCATCGACCAGACATTTGTCTATGGCGGTTCCCTGATCACCATGTTCCTCTCATCACTGATGATGAGAGGCCAGGTGGAACCGTGGCGCTATTCACTGGTGCTATGGCTTTCCGTGGCCGGATCCGTGATCAGCCTGCTCTTTCTCCGTCTCATTCCCGACCCTCCTCATCCTGATCGGGAGAAAAGCCCCTCCCGGCCGGTTCCCCTCCGCGTGATGGTGTCGCTGGAACCCTTCCGTAACAGCATCCTCTTCAGTCTTCTCTTCACGACTGTTGCCGGTGGTTTGGGAGTCTTTCCGATCGAGTATCTCAGGATGCAGGCTCAATTTTCCCCATCCGCGATCTATGCCCTCTCCGCTGCTTCCTTCATTGCACCGATGATCACGCTCCAGTGGGTCGGTGCCCGAGTGGATCGTCTGGGAAGCATCCCGATGATCCGATATTCAGTCTCTCTCTTTGCAGTGGTTCTCGCACTCTGGTTTGCCATGTCAGCGGGACTCATTCCCCACGATTGGAAGCTTGTCCTGCTACTCAATCTGCTTGGAGGTGTCGCGATGGCGGGGGTCAATATGGCCAACCTCCATCTCGGAATGGCGGTTGTTCCGGAGTCCGGCAAGAATCATTTTTTTGCAATGACCACGGTGATCACCAGTTTTGGAATGGGAATTGTTCCTGTGCTCTGGGGCTGGCTGCTTGATGCGCTGGGTGGGATGGATTTGGTGTATGGTCCCTTTCATCTTCGACGACACAGCATTTACTTTCTGGGCGTCTGCCTACTTTCCCTATGCACGCTGCTAGCAAGCAGAATACTGATTGATCCGGGTCAGAGTGGCAGGATGAAAAAATCCTGATTCAGATTTTTCTCTTTAGGATTTTTCTTACCCCCGAGACATGGCACCGTTCGGTATGAGTTTGCCTGCACCGCTCTTTCTGGCGGCCCGTTATTTAAAACCTAAGCGCACTTTTCTGGCTGTAATCACACTGATCTCCGTGATCGGGGTGACGCTTGGAATCACTGTTCTGATTCTTGTGATGTCAGTCATGACGGGATTCGAGAAGGAACTGCAACGCAAAGTGATAGGGTTTGATGCCCATCTCCTGATTTCAAATAACGGTCTCATGGACGAGTGGCATGATGTGGCTGCCAAAATTGCAAAGGCTCCCGGAGTGCTGGCTTCTGCTCCCTTCGTGCAGGGGCCTGTGATCGTGGAGTTCAATCATCAGAGACTTGCCCCTAAAATTAGGGGGGTTGATGCCGGGCTCGAAAAAAAAATGGATGATCTTTCCAAGTTCATCATTGCCGGGAAACTGGATCTTGATGGAGACAACGCCGTCGTCGGCTCTGAGTTGGCACGGGCGCTTGGCGTTCATGTGGGCGATGTCATCACCATTTACTCGCCGAGAAATCTCGGTGAGGTGATCGAGCGGCTTGATCGGCTCAAGAAGAGTCATGGCAAATCCACAGAAACGAATAAGGGAGGGGATATTGACTCTCTGCGGGAGCTTGTGTTGCCTACAGAGGTCACTGTCACGGGAATCTTTGAGAGTGGTCGTTATCTCTATGACAGCGAGTTTCTCGTCGTCCCTCTGCATATCGCCCAGGAGCTCTACGGTCTTGGTGGTTCAGTGCATGGACTTGCCGTGCGAACCATTGACCCGGATCGTGCCGCCGACATCAGGGAAGAAGTGCGCGCTCTCATCGGTGATGATCTCTCCTGTACGACTTGGATGGATATGAACAAGCAGCTCTTTGATGCCATTTCCATGGAGCGCCATGTCATGTTTTTCCTGCTCATGTTCATTATTCTTGTGGCCGCCTTCGGCATCATGAACACCCTCATTACCATGACCGTTCAGAAAACCCGTGAAATCGGTGTCCTCAAGGCACTCGGTGCCCGCACATGGCAGGTGATCTCTGTCTTTCTGATCCAGGGAATGGTGATCGGTGTGTTTGGTGTCGCCAGCGGGCTTGCCCTTGGTATGACTCTTATCCGCTGGCGCAATGAGGTGAGTCAATGGCTGGCCCACACGCTTGGCGTGGAGATTTTTCCTCGGAGCGTCTATCAATTTAATGAAATTCCCGCCGAGGTCGTGCCAAGCGATGTGGCGATGATCTGTCTCTGCGCCTTTATCATCTGCTCACTTGCGGCACTTATTCCGGCATGGATCGCCTCCCGGCTTGATCCGGTTAAAGCCCTGCGATGCGAGTAGGATCGGATGCAGGATTCAGAACGAAGGGGCTAAAAAAACGCCAGCCTTAACCCGTCGATCATCAATGCCGCCCCGAAGAGGATGGCTCCCCAGCAGGCGACATCCCACCGCCATTTTGCCCCACAGACCCAGCCGATCAGATCACGGTGAAGATAGGGCATGCCGACGAGGAAGAGTCCGGCAAGCGCCCAGACATAAGCCAGAGATGCCAGTGCGAAATGGAGAAAACCATGTTGAAGGAAGGTAGTTTCAAGAACCGGATGTGCCGCCAGTAGCAGAAGGAATCCAAGAGAACGCGAGGAGAGGAAATCAGGCACAAACTTCCAGAGGAGTGCCGCCCCCACCACAATTGCGATCATCACCATGTTACGCATTGGGGAAAATTCACCCAGATCCGTCGTCGCTGCGACAATCAGTAGCCAGAGGACAGTGACTGAAAGCAGAACGGTTCCCCAGGTGCGGGATCGCGGAAAAGCCCGGGCCGTGGTCATGAAGAAATCCGCAGCCAGCAGGCCAAAGAGATGGGATGCGAGAATCGGAGTCCCGATCAAGATGGCGACAATCGGAAGATCGGGGGTCGAAGAAAAGTCCATGAGGATTGGGAATAAAATTGAGGGTCGTGATGTTGTGGCCTTTATCTCCGAACTTGCCAAGCTTCCGCAGCAAGTGCCGCCGCCGCCGCCGCCACTTCGGCCTCCTTTTTACTATGGCCTTCCCCTTCGCCGAGGTTCAACCCCTCCCAGCATACACGACAGCGGAAGTGCTTCAGATGCTCGGGACCGCTCTCCTCCAATAGTTCGTAAACCGGAGCACTTGGTGCAAGGGCCTGAAGCACCTCCTGAAGTTTTCCCTTGGGATTGATTTCCTCAGGTTCTGCAGCCACTGCATCGAGATCGGCGGCAGCAACCCTCAGGATGAAGATCCGCGCCGCTCCAAGACCTCCATCGAGATAGATGCCGCCCACGAGAGCCTCGAACGAATCTCCCAGCGTCGATGCCCGTTGGCGACCGCCGCTCGCTTCCTCGCCTCGCCCCATCATGAGATGATCGCCCAGTTCGAGAGTGCTGGCATGCACCTTCAGGGCGGATCTGGAGACGAGCCGAGTGCGGATCTTGGTCAACTGGCCCTCGGTGAAATCGGGAAACTTGTGAAACAGCTCCTCCGTGATGACAAGTTGCAGGACGGCATCACCTAGAAACTCAAGCCGCTGGTTGTCGAAGGGATAATCCTTTCTTTCTAGAGAAATACTGGAGTGGGTGAGTGCCTCGGCGAGCAAAAGCGAGTTTCTGAATTTGTAGCCGATCCGCGTCTCCAGCGGATTCATGAGATGATGTGGTGCCGAACGATTCTCCATGAGTAGCTCTCCAGTAATGCGCCGGCATATTGTTGGCGCAAGCTCTTTTCAGAGAGAGTGCTGAACTCTTTAAAAGGCTACCAGCAGTTCCCGCGTTGCCAGTTGCCGTTGTTACGGTAGTTGCCGCCGTAATAATTATTGCGGTTCCAGTTAACTTGATAATTATTGGGACCGCACCAGCGGCCGTTGTTGTAATACCGGGGTCCTCCACGATAGTAGCAGCCATTACCGAAATAATAGCCGTTCCTGTAGGCACAGTACTGGCCTCGATGCCAATAACCGTAGCCATAACCGGGATAGAATGTCGGGGCTATGACAACGGAGGGCATACCGTAGGTAGGCCCGTAATAGGGTGCCGGGGGAGGAGGGCCGGGATTAAACACAACACGATTCGGAACGTTGCCGTTGTAGGGAGCACCGGGCACTGCGCATCCTCCAAGGAGCAAGGGGAGTAGTAGGGTAAAAACCAGTACAAAAACTGAACGAAGTCGATGCATTGCTCCATTCGTTCAGACATTGCTGATCAGTGGAAGTTCAAATGAACTTCGATCGTGTGAATGAAATCAGCATTCCTGGTCACTTTTCTTTTGCACTGACCAGATCTTGACGATAAAACTTGCCTCCCTGATTTCCTTTTGGAAACGGAAAATCGGATCAGTAGCTCAATGGTAGAGCAGTTGACTCTTAATCAATTGGTTGAAGGTTCGAGTCCTTCCTGGTCCACCAGCTTAAATGCTGGATCTAGAGGTGATTTCCCTCTTTCTATAAAAGCACCTCGGCCACTTTTTCAGTAGTTTTTGCCACCCATCGCGTGCCGCCACCGCCCCTTTTGTACGAGAGGATGATTTAGAAATCATTACCCGAGTGGCTCAAAGCCTGCCTGCTATTGATGCAACGCGGTAAAATCTATAACGGGCATCGGCGTTTGATTTCTGGCCTAAGCGGCATCTCCATTGGCTGGGGCTGAAGTGTGACGAGATTGTAACAATTGAACCCTTGGTTGTTGAGCGATTGGTCGTTAAACCTGCGCGGCTTAAAATAACCAACAATCTATATTTCAATGAAAAAACTCGGACTGCTCGTAACTATTCTTGCACTACTAGGAGGCAAAGCCTTCGCGGCAGCCGGCGCCGAACTGAGCAACAATTCCACCACCGGTATCTTGCTAGGATCTGGTACCGAAACCATCGATGGGGGCGTAAGCCTGACAGTGAGTGGCAGCACCGACGCCATCCAAGTCACTAATAATTCTACGATCGTCAACAACGGGACTATTTCTCAAACAGGTTCGGCCAGAGCCATCCGGCTTACCAATGCGGGTGTGACACTGGTGATTACGAATTCGAGCACTGGAGTGATGCAGGCGAGTAATAGCGATGTCGTTGCGGTCACTAAATCCTCCAACGATAATGTCTATCTCTACAACTCCGGTACGATCAACTCGATCAACTCGTCTGCCGGTGGCAATCAGGGCATTAACTGGAGCGTTATCACGACGGGTACAAACGTCCTTTACAACTACGGATCTGGCACCATCACGGCGGCCAATGCAGATGCGGTACGTCCGGGTGCAGGCGGTATCATTTACAATGCCGGCACGATCAAGAGCACGACCACCAACGGTAGCGGTAGCGATGGCATCGATGCCCAGACCAACTCAGGATTCACTGTCGTCAATGCCTTTACCAACGGAACCGGACTGATCGAAGGTGGAAGACATGGGATCACTGGTGGTATAACTAACGGATCTGGAAATTACTCTGTAACAATCACGAACAACACTGGAGGAACCATACAGGGAGACAACGGCTCTGGTATCAATATTGATGGGATCAACGGGAGCGAAATCGTTTCGGTCATCAATAACGGCACAATTACGGGCAACGGTCACTCCCTGGCAGTCGAAACCAACGCAGTGAGTCATGACGGTGATGGTATTGACGTCGACGGCATCCTCAATCTTACCAACACAGGAACCATCCGCTCTATCGGAGCTTATAGCACAAATGGAGCGATTGCCTACAGTGAGGGACTTACCATTGGTGGTGGTATCATCGTTAACTCTGGCCTGATTGAGGGAACCAACACGGCCGGTTATTCCAACACACTGGGACGCGGAATCTCATTTCTCGGCAACGACACAACCAATAACCCCACAGGACGTGAACAAATCTATGGCAACTGTGTGGTGACCAACCAAGCTGGTGGCATCATCCGCGGTGGAAATGACTCGGCTATCGTCGTCGATGGTCCTGCCAACACCAATGGCTACACGGTGAGCATCAACAACCAGGCCGGCGGCACGATCCAGGGAGGAAGTAGCTCCAACGCAGCAATTGCGGTGGGTTCCAACAGCGCCACCATTATTAACTCCGGCACGATCGACGGATCCTCTAGCGGCAAGGCCATCTCATTTCAGGGAGGCACCAACTTGGTCCAAATCACTGGAGGAAGCGCTGTGGTTCGGGGTGACATCATTGGATCAGTCGGTGGATCTAACTCGTTAACCATTGCAGCGGGTACGGGAAACAGTTTTAGCTTCAGTAATTCGGTCTCCAATTTTAGCTCCATCCAATTACAGAGTGGTACGACTACTCTTCTTGGAAGTAATTCATTTGGAGGAGCGGTGAGCGTCTCAAATGGCGCTATTCTAGCCGCGGGTTCAGGTGGAGCTGGCAGCTTAAGTTTTTCACAGGGGTTAACACTTGTCTCCGGATCAATCCTCCAATTTGCTCTTGGAGGCACTAATAGTTTCACTTCTATCCATATGACGGGTGGATCTACATTAACCTACGGGGGAACTTTGCAGTTTAACCTTTCCTCTTACAATTTTGTCACCGGGGATACCTTCACTCTCTTTGACTTATCTGGTGGAACTTATACGGGTGATTTTTCCTCGATCATGGATGGAGGGATCTCCTTTACGAAATCCGCCGGGATCTGGAGTGCCAATGATGGTAACAACCACTCGCTTGTTTTCAACGGATCTACCGGTCAGTTGAGTGTTAGCGCAGTCCCCGAACCCTCCACCTACGCGCTCTTCGGCCTTGGTGCGCTGTCTCTCTTGATTGCTGCTAGAAGGAAGAAGGCTTTATAATCCCTTCGTCACCTTTACACTCCCCCGCTTCCTTTGTTGGGGGCGGGGTTTTTGTTGCATAAAGAGCGTTACAAAATCGAAACAAAGCTTCCTCGCTAACTGGAAGAAAGGGAAAAACAACTCCCCAAACAGAAAATCAGACGAGTTAACCGTTTTGTTCAAAAGAAAAGATGGCTTTTTGTTCGGTAAGACACCCAGGAACTGTGTTTAAAGGCGGATAAAACAAAAATTCATTTTCTTGTGAAATATCTCTTGCGCTCTGGTTGGGAGTATGTTTTCATTTTCATACGAAATCACAATTTCACCCATGAAAAACAAATCACTCCTCCTCGTTCTTGCCATTGTCTCTGGTTCATCATTCTGCCTTAAAAGTGCCCACGCTCAAAACCTCACCGTATCGAACTTCCAAAGCATCGATGTTCCGGGGGCTTCCCAGACCCTGGCTTATGCCATTGCGGGTAATACAGAGGTCGGTCAATACACTCAAAATGGCGTCACCTATGGTTTTGCGGAAACGGGCTCAAGCATCACGACCCTGAATCACGCCACCGACAGGACGCCGGCCAATACTTACCTTAGAGGAGTTTATGTCGATCCCAACACAGGAAATACAACATTGCTAGGGGGCTACTACAGCAAAGATGGTCTCTCCCATGGCTTCTCGCAAACCGGAGGAGTCTATACGGCGATCAATGATCCCAAGGGCGTGTCTACTTATGTCTTCGGGAAGTCTGGAGAAACCGTGGTGGGATATTATAATCTGGCCAATGGTAATAGTATCGGGTTCAGCATGACCGGAGGAACCTATTCAGATATCATTGATCCCAATGCCGGGACTCATACCTACCTGCGAAGCATCTCTGGAAATACAATCGTTGGAGATTACACTGATAAAAATAATGTCAGCCATGCTTTTTCAGAGACTGCCGGACTCTTCACCGACATTAATCTTCCGCCGGGCGTGCAATCTTCCTCTGCGCGGGGGATCTCTGGAAACATAGTTGCGGGTTTCTACACTGACCTCAATGGGATCACCCAGGGTTTCCTCGAAATGGGCACAACCTTTACACCGGTTATTGATCCGGCGGGTGGCCTCGGTAGCAAAACCTATGTGACCGGTATTTCCGGTAATGAGATTGTCGGCTATTATACGACTGCCGCTGGAGTGAGTCATAGCTTCACGGCAGATATTGCAGTTGCACCGGGAGCTCCCGCTCCCCCCGTGACCGCTTGCTTGGCATTTGCAGGAGTTCTCCTGCTCCAAGCACTTCGGAACCGTAAGACTGCTTAAGAGGCATTTCTTGGTCATTTCAAGCCTCGTTTCGCTCTCTAGGTGTCGGGACTTTTTGTTTTGTATAATCAAGAGCTTTGAATCCGTTTGAATTTATCCCCTTTCAGATGTGATTGTTACGATTCCGACAAAGAGCAAATTCTTCTTGCTGGAATGGCAAAATGAGATAGGGTCTCAATAACAACTTTCTAGGGTCTTCATACAAAGACTTCCCCGTAGAGCCGTTCGCTCACGGGGCTTTTTTGTGCCTGCGTGGGAAATAACCCAAAACCGCAGTCATATTATGAAAAAAATCATTCTCGCCCTCGCTCTCGTGGCAGGGCTTACCTCATTCGCTGGAAATGCGAAGGCTCAGCAACAGTTTGCATTTAGTTTTACAGGTAACACTACTCCTGGCGGTCCATTTTACACTGATACGATCCAAGGAATTCTAACGTTAAATTCACAAGGAACCGCAGCAACGAGTGTCTATGTAACAAATGACATCGGAGGTAATGTTAACGTTTTAAGTTACAATTTTAATGAATTTGTTAATGCGAACAGTTTCACTGTGAGCAATATAGGCGGAGTCCCTACGATAATTGCTGGTCAGTATAATGGTTATGCCGGTAATGGTGCGGATGGACTTTCTCTTAATTATGTTGGTTCTGGTTCTCAAGTTTATGTATCTGAATACGTTATCGCTGGGGCAATCGTTTTGAACGAAATCTCTATTTCAACTGGTATTGGAGGCACAACCTTCTCAGCAGTCCCCGAGCCTTCGACCTACGCTCTCTTCGGACTTGGTACCTTGGCTCTGATTATTGCCTATCGCAGGAAAGTCGCTTAAACAGACTTCAGTTTTTCATAGAAGCCCATCCTCTTAATTGGGGATGGGTTTTTTGTTTCTAGGGACCCTCCCAGCCAAAACCATAAAATCCATTCGTCTGGTCACCTGTAATTCATTCAGCTAATCCGTACCGTTGCTTAACCGGTGTAATAAAAATGATCCATCATCACGTACTTCTGTCAGTTGTAGGGCTTGCATTAAGCCTTAATCTCCCAGCTCAAACCACGAGCACTGTTCAAGCCGAAGGTGGTGCCACAAACTTTGAAACTGCCGGGTTTGTGGAGGCCAGCAAGTTTGTACCTGTGACGATGCTCTCAGGTTCCTTGCACTCGGTAGGTGCGCAAGCCTACAACAACGGGCTTCAGAACGCCTATCAGCTCCAAAACGCAGGTGCGACAACTTCAATTCTCGGCACGCCTCTTCTGCTGCGGCGAATTAGGGAAATTTACGCGATTGATTATCTCCGACGCCAGAGCAGGAGTGACGAGTTCACAAAGGCCTTGGCAAAAGCAGGCAGGGATAAAGTTAACTCAGTCATCAATGTTGCCAAAGATCCTATCGGCTCCGTCATGAATCTGCCCAAGGGAGCCTCCCGATTCTTTGGAAATGTCGGAGAGGGACTCAAAGGAGTTCAGGGCGGGAATGGGGGGGGTGCCATAGAAGCCGCAACCGGCATGAGCAGGGAAAAAGCACGGCTGGCATTCAAGCTTGGAGTAAGTCCCTATACGGATAATCAGGAGTTACAGGAGCAACTTTCCAATGCCGCTTGGGCGATGGCCGGCGGTGGACTTGTGCTGAGTGCCGCGAGTGTCGTTGTGCCTGGAGTAGCCGGCACCGCACTGACGGCAATAGGAGGAAACCAGATTCTTCAGAATCAGCTTATCAATACTCCTCCCAACCAGTTGAGGATCATGAACCGCAAAAAGCTCTTTGCTCTCGGTCTTGATCGCGATCAGGCCGACGCCTTCTTGATGCAGCCTTGCTACACACCGGAAAATTTCACCATCATTGTAGATGCCCTTTCCCGTATCGGCCTGAATCCAGAAGCATTCCTTAATGAGGCGAATTTAGCGGCTAATCCCGAAGATGCTTTCTATTTCCAAAGGATTGCTCAACTACTTCTGCAATATCAGCAGAGCGTGACGCCAATCCAGTCCCTTCATGTAAAGGATGGTCTTGTTTGCGGCCTCGATAAGAATGGCATTCTGGTAGTACCCGTATCTCTTGATTACGGGATCTGGAGTGAAGGCATTTCAAAGCGGATCGATGAGTTTTCAACGCTCCTCCAAGTAAATACAAAGGTCAAAGGACTTGCTTTATGGACCGACGGTCAGCTTTCAGCTCGTCTTCGCGACGAGCTGAACCAGCGTAATATCTCTTATCAGATGCTCGCCTTGGATTCAGTGACTTTGAAGTAGCCACTGATTTTTAGTCATCAGCGACGGAAGGATCCAGAGCGACCACCCGATCCGTGCCAAGAGCCGGATCCTCCACCCCATGAAGCAGAGCCACCACGGTAACCGTTCGCGCTGCCTGAACCGCCTCCCCACGAGGCGGAACCTCCGCGATAGCCTTGGGCATTGCCCGATCCGTTATTCCATGATGCGGATCCACCGCGTGAGTTATTGTAGTAGCCGCTGTTGTTGTAGCTGTTGCGGTAGGCATTGTTGTAATAACTGCCTCCATAGAATCCAGCGCCACCCCAGCCATAGGCGGGGACGACAGCGGCAGGAGATCCGTAGACTGCAGGTCCCGTGGAATAAACGCCGCTGCAACCCGTTTGGGAAAGAAGCATGAAGGGGCAGAGAGCCACCAGAGCAAGGAGGGAGAGGTGTGATTTCATGGGGAGTTCTCGGTGAGGATTAGCGGCCTGAGGAATGGAGTACGGCAGCAAAGGGGATCTTAGAGAATCCAAGCGGTTGATGAAATTCGAAGGAAGAACTTGAAAGCCAAGGATGCAGGTTCCATCGGGAGAACTCGACAACAGTACGCGGATACATGGGCCTGTCTGTAAAAGTGACGGCTAGTCTTCGAGGAAGTGCATCACGACCCGCATCAATCCAGATTTCCCAATTTACATCGGGTGATCTGAAGGCGAGATGATCGCATGCAACCCCATTGACTTTCGTGCGACCGATAACAATCCCACTCAGAAGATTGCGCGTCAGAATGGAGTAGGGATCGCTATAAAACAGAGGCGAGGAGGGAAATCGAATTCCCGTTTCACGGGTCAAACCAGTAAGCATGTCGTCCAATGTAGAAGGGGCACTCGTCGTGGAATAAACCTTTTTCTGAGGGGCAAGAGCTGAAACGGATGCTCCATTATAGAAAAAATTAAAGGCAGGAGCATCACCGCCAAGCTCCGCGCGGAGTTTATCGGGTCGCTTGAGTGCGATATTTCCCGTAGAAAAGAGTGTGATGAGTTGTCCTGTGAAAGCAGGTACTTCCAAAATACTCTTCGAGCGCACAGTGAAAGATTTTGCGCTAGAGAGGGAAGTGCTCATGTTCTTGAGCAAGGCGAGGGCTGCTGGATCAACCGCAGCTTTTTTCTCAGCGTGAAGAGGAGAGGCGATCAGCAAAGCTGAGAGGGATAGAATGCCGAATGTTTTCATGGTTTGGTTTAGGGGGGGTGTAAGTGAGGTGATCACATAACAATCTGCCTGAGGGATAAAAGCACTTCCAATCTACAGGAGAAAGATTCTTCTAGGGAGCGGTTACAATTTCACATTTTGAAATATTCGTCACAATGAGCTTACCCGATGATTTGGCCAGAGCTAGGTTGAGGGTCTGGAGGCATTGAGCGGATGATTTTTAACTCTGGATTTGTATCCGACTTGGGAGGAAGTGCACGAAAGCATTTACAGGACAGTCGTTTCCTGCGACCTTCTCGCCCTGACAGTTTTCCTTCATGGCAAGAGACCTCTTTCAAAAATGCCGCGACTATAGCGACTCTGCGGATGCCCGGGCACAGGGATTTTACCCTTACTTCCGTTGCATCGAGGAGAGCTTGGGCAATCATGTGATCTGCGAAGGCGAGAGCAAGATCATGATCGGGTCCAATAATTATCTCGGACTTGCCCAGGATCCCCGCGTCGTCGAGGCCGCCTGCGCCGCAACGCGCAGATACGGGGCGGGCTGCACCGGTTCACGCCTGCTCAACGGTACGATCACGCTTCACAATCAACTGGAAGAAGCCCTTGCCGATTTTCTCCAACGGGAATCCGTCATGCTTTTTTCCACCGGATTCTTTGCCAATCAGGGAGCATTGGCAGCACTTCTGGAATCCGACGATGTGATTCTCTGCGACAGGGAGAACCACGCCTCGATCATCGAGGGGTGTCAGGTCTCTCCGGCAAGGCTGATTCCCTACCGACACAATTCCGTCGATGCCCTGTACAACCGTCTCAAGCGCGTTCCCGAAGAGGCAGGCAGGCTCATCATCATGGATGGAGTGTTCAGCATGTCGGGTGACATAGCCGATCTGCCTCCCATGGTCCGGGCCGCCAAGGAATATGGGGCCGTCATGTATGTCGATGAGGCACACTCTCTCGGGGTGCTTGGCCCTGAAGGGCGGGGCACGGTACACCACTTCGGCGTGAATGATGATGTGGAGATCGTCATGGGAACTTTCTCGAAGTCACTTGGCTCGATGGGTGGATTTATCGCCGGATCGCGGGAGATGGTGGAATTTCTCAAACACAAGGCCCGCTGTTTCATCTTTACCGCCTCGCTGGCTCCGGCTGTCGTCGGAGGTGTCCTCAAGGCCCTTGAGATTATGCGTGCCGAGCCTGAGCGTATCGAACTGCTCTGGCGCAATACCCGTAAAATGCATGAGGGCTTCAAGTCGATCGGTTTCAAGATAGGTTCCACCCAAACTCCGATTGTGCCGATTCTGATCGGCAGCGAGTCCAAGGCATTTGCCTTTGCCCAGAGGTTGTTTGAAGAAGGGGTCTTTGCCACTCCAGCCATCTACCCAGCCGTCCGCTATGGCGAGGCAATCGTCCGTACCAGTTTCATGTCGAGTCACACGGAGGAGGATCTTGATAAGGTGCTCGACATTTTTGCCCGCATTGCCCGAGAACTTGGAACTTTCGATGATCCAGCATACACAGAACCAGGCCGCCGTCGGAATGTCTTCGATTTTGCCCTGCCGGACCGCGGCGGAGCTGAAAAAGTTCGAACAGATTCCGGAACTTCTACACTCAACGGATCCGGGCTTCACGCCTCCGTTTCCCGGTAGTGTCTTCAAACTGATCGAGCCGAAATCCGTCTTCGTGCAGAAGCACGGGGAGGTGCATCCCCTGATTGCCTATCGTGATGGCAAGCCGGTCGGTCGCATCGCCGCCATCGTCAATCGTTCACACAATGGCTACAACAAGGATGCCGTTGGTTTTTTTGGGTTTTTCGATTCGATTGATGATCAAATTGTCGCGACCGCACTGATGGAAGCGGCCTCCAAAATTTTACTGGCCAAGGGGATGACCTCGATGCGAGGCCCTTATAACCCCTCCATCAACGATGATTGCGGTATTCTGGTGGAGGGATGTGAGCGCCCGAGCTTTGTCTCCATGCCTTGGAATCCGGTCTATTACGCCAAACTCGTGAAGGGTGCCGGATTGGAGGGTGTGCGCACCCTCTATGCATGGGAAGTGCCGTTGCTGCGTGAGGCACCAGAGAGGGTCAACCGCATCGTTGACCGCATCAAGAAACGCAGTAAAGTCACCGTGCGTCCGATTAATCTGAAGGAGATCAAGAAGGAGATGGAGATCATCCATCGACTCTACAACCAATGTCTGGATCGCAATTGGGGTTTCTACCCCATCGCCCTTGAGGATCTGCTTCATGCAGCGGATGATCTCAAGGCTATCGCCAATCCGGAACTCATCCTCTTTGTCTGTATGGATGGTAGGGAGGTGGGATTCTCCCTTGCCTTGCCAAATGTGAATGAGGTTTTCCATGCATCACGAGGGCGCAAGGGAATCCTTCGTTTTCTCGAAATGGCTCTGCGTCTCCAGTTCCAAAAAATCAAAACAGATCGTCTCTGCGTGCTGGGGGTGGAGCCCGCCTACCGTGACAAGGGGCTTAGTGCCCTGCTCTTCTTTGAGAGCTTCCGTGTGGCGAAGGCCAGCTATGAAGTTTCCGAAATTTCCTGGGTCGAGGCAAATAATGTCGAGATTCTGGAGGGTGCGGAACTAATGGGCGGGTATCGCTCCCGCACCTACGAGCTGTTTGAGAAGACGCTGGTGTAAGTTCAATTATTTTTAATGGAACTCCTTCTCACCGGAGCTACGGGATTTGTCGGGAGGAATCTCCTGCTACGATTGATTCCTGACGCTCGTTTCTCTAGAATCATCCTTCCGGTTCGCGATCCCGAGAAACTCAAGATGCAGCTCAGTATGGAATTGCGCGACGCGATGACTATGGATCAACTCGGAGATCGTCTTCAGATCGTTAAGGTTTCAGGCGATGCATGGGAAATTCCCGGGAGGGTGCGACCCGATCTCGCCATTCATGCAGCGGGACGGCTCTTTGGCCGGGAACGCGAGGGATATTTCCAGACCAATATGCAGGGAAGTCTCAATCTCGCAAGGCAACTGCCCGAGATCACGCGCATGATCGTCCTTTCTTCCTTGGCCGCGGGAGGGCCGACTCCGAAGGGAAAGGAGTCTCGAAGCATGGATCATGATGATGCCCCCTTTTCTTTCTATGGAGCCTCGAAGCTTGCGATGGAAAAGAGATTGCAGGAAAAACTTGGCTCACGATTGCTGATCCTTCGCCCTCCGATGGTTCTTGGGGCTAGGGATACGGCCACTGTGCCACTTTTTCAAATGGCGAAGGGAGTGGTGCGGGTTAAACCGGGATTCCAGCCCAAGCAGTATAGCTGGATCGCTGTGGATGATCTCTGTGATGCTTTGCTCGCAGCAGCAATGTCGCAGTGGCCCGATGATCGGAAGCCGTTCTATCTCACGGGCAGCGGGAGTATCACCGATACCATGTTGCTTGCCACGGCGGCAGAGGTCATTGCTGCACGAGGCATAACCCTTCCGCTCCCGCACGCAGTGATCCAGGGAGTGTCTATATTGCTGGATTCCATTCCAGCCCTGC
Source organism: bacterium (assembly GCA_037130175.1). GTDB lineage: Bacteria > Verrucomicrobiota > Verrucomicrobiia > Chthoniobacterales > UBA6821 > UBA6821. Next base: position 44,244 of record JBAXTN010000006.1, read on the forward strand.
GTGAAGCCGTGCCAAGCCTCGGCCGGGATCGTGTGCGGGAAATCCTACCCAACCGCTGGGTCTGTGATGGGAGCGAGTTTGCCAAGGCTTTTGATTGGAAACCACGCAGGGGATTCGCTGAAACATTGAAGGCGACTGCCGAGTGGTTAAAAAACCGGGATAAAATTTAAGTTCCCCATTTACCTCAGTTCAACGAGAGATCATCCGGTGCCTCCGCCAGCAGGCGATACCACGGACCGAGTTCCCTCATGATGCCACGCCAGCGAGCCATTCCCTCTTCGGGAGTGGTCACAGCCTTCAGGAGCGGAGCTGTGGGAGGGAGGATAAGCCATGATTTTTGCCTGATCTCCGACTCCAATTGTCCTTCGGACCATCCCGCATAGCCGGTGAAAGCCCTGAATCCCCTATTGTCCGACATCGAAAGACTCTCTTTCCGGTCGAAAGATTCAAAGCTGGCCCCTTGTTCCATGAGGAGGATACGGGCAAGAAGTAGTTGCTGTTGTTCGACAGGCCCCCCTTCAAAGACGGGAACTTCCTTCAGGTCATCGGGCGACTCGGTCAGTTCCCCCAGTGTTCTCCCGCTGGGACGATTCAGGATCACTCCCAGAGCACCCTCCTTTGTTTCGTGGCGTGTGAGGAAAATAATCGAGCGACGGAAGTTGGGGTCCAACAAGGTCGGAACGGCCACCAAAAGGGATCCCGTCAGATCGGCGTGTTCATTCTGAGGGGATTTCATCGGGCGCATCATTGAGTTTGTAGCTTTTTTTGTGCCGGTTTCAACCCGATCCTGCAAGCAGGTGAACAGGGCCTTCGGTTCTCTGCAAAATACGCTAACTGCAAAAAACTCAAGAAATTTCTTGATCATGATCACCTGATGGGCTTCTATTACCTCCCTTTTTTCGCCGGAACAGGCGCAAGAATACCTTTTTAAGACTCACAGCGACACTTTCCCTAACAAGCCATGGCCAAAGAAATCACAGGACAGATCAAGCTTCAGATCCCAGCAGGGCAGGCCAATCCAGCACCCCCGGTGGGTCCCGCGCTCGGTCAGCAGGGTGTCAACATCATGGCCTTCTGCAAGGAGTTTAACGCCGCCACGCAGAAGCAGGCAGGGGATATTCTTCCCGTTGTCATTACCGTTTACAAGGACAAGACCTTCACTTTCATCACCAAGTCTCCTCCGGCGGGTGTTCTTCTCAAGAAGGCTGCCGGCATTGCCTCCGGTTCCAAGGAGCCGAACAAAGTAAAGGTTGCCAAACTTTCCAAGAAGCAGGTCATGGATCTCGTCAAAATCAAGATGAAGGACATGAACGCCCGTAACGAGGAGGCTGCTTTCCGTACCCTCTGTGGAACTGCCCGCCAGATGGGGATCGAGATCGAAGGCTAAGCGCTGCAAATTTTCAACATCAACACCCAACCCGCAGGAGGTTCTAGAACCGCTTGAACTGCAAAAAGTATGCAAAACAAACGCAGCAAACGCTATCGCGCAGCCTCTGAGCTCGTCGAGAAAGGTCGCAAATATCCCCTGAGTGACGCACTTGCCGTCCTCAAGAAAATGCCGCCGACAAAATTTGACCAGACCGTCACCGTTTCACTCCGTCTGGGGGTTGATCCCAAGCAGAGTGACCAGATGGTTCGGGGAACCTGCCCTCTGCCGCATGGAAGTGGTAAAAATGTCCGCGTGCTTGTCTTTGCAACCGGAGTCGCGGCAACCGCCGCAAAGGATGCCGGTGCTGAGTTTGTCGGGTTTGAGGATCTCCTGAAAAAAGTTCAGGGTGGATTTTCGGATTTCGATGTGGCTATTGCCACTCCAGCCGCAATGGTTGAGGTGCGTAAGCTCGGAAAGGTGCTCGGACCCCGTGGGCTGATGCCCAACCCAAAGACCGGAACCGTGAGTGACGACACCGCCAAGGCAGTGCAGGAAGTCAAGGCCGGCCGCGTAGAGTTCAAGCTTGATAAGAATGCAAACATTGCCGTTCCCGTCGGTAAGATTTCTTTCTCGGAAGCGCAGCTTCTGGATAACGGAAAGGCCGTCATCGAGGCGGTCGTCAAGTCCCGCCCAGCTACCGCCAAGGGGGCCTTTGTCGAGGCGGTCACACTTGCCGCCACCATGCTCCCCGGTATCGCCGTGGATGCCTCCCCTTTCCTCAAGTAACAGAAAGAACTTTAACCAGGAACTACCACCATGCGCCCTGAGAAACCCACAATTGTCGAGGATGTCAAACTCCGCCTTGCTAACTCACCCTTCCTGATCGTCGTCGAATACGGCGGCATGAATGTCAATCATTTTGCCGAGTTGCGCAACCGCCTTGCCGGTGCCGGAGCCACGCTCACTGTCATTAAGAACACCTTCCTCCGCCGCTCCATCAAGGATGCCGGCTACCCGGAGCTCGATGCCCATCTGACAGGGCAGACTGCGTTTGTGGTTGGCGAGAAGGACATCTGCGCTTCGGCCAAGATTCTAAAGACTTTCGCCGCTGAATTTGAGAAACCCGCGATCCGTGCCGGCATTCTCGATAATTCCGTGCTCACGACCGACGAAGTGATCGCATTGGCTGATCTGCCAAGCAAGGAAGTCCTGCAGGCACAGCTTCTTGGACTGCTCCTTCAGCCCGCCACCCGCCTCGTGCGCACGCTCAACGAGCCAGCCGCAAGCTTGGCTCGGGTGCTTCAGGCCATTGTCGAAAAGGCTCCCGCTGCGCCTGCAATGGAAGCCCCATCGGAGCCTGTCTCCGCTGTGGAGGCGCCTGTTGCCGAGACCCCGGCATCAGAGGCTCCCGCCGCTGAATAACGACAGTATTCCAAACCAACAATTTTCTAACCGAAACAAATTTCTCCCGGCGTACGAAGCCACGACGGGTGAAGGAAAAACAACACGATGAATAGTCGGGCCGGCGGCTGCCGGTCTCAAATGTCCTGAGGCTTCGGGACGCGACGTCATCAAAATCCAAAAAACACCATGTCCGACAATCAAGCCCTCGTAGATCAACTCAGCAACCTGACAGTCCTTCAGATCGCTGACCTCGTTAAGTCCCTCGAAGAAAAGTGGGGCGTTAGCGCCGCCGCTCCCGTAGCAGTTGCTGCTGCCGGTGGAGCCGCTGCCGGTGGAGCCGCTGCTCCAGCAGCCGAAGAGAAGACCTCCTTCGATGTCATCCTCAAGGAAGTTGGCGCCAACAAGATCGGCGTCATTAAAGAAGTGCGTGCCGCAGTCCCAGGACTCGGTCTTGCCGAGGCCAAGGCTCTCGTCGAGAGCGCTCCCAAGGCGATCAAGGAAGGTGCCACCAAGGAAGAAGCAGAAGAGATCAAGAAGAAGATCGAAGCTGCCGGCGCCAAGGCTGAGATCAAGTAATTCAAGGCGGTTTTTAACCGGTCATCGGCGTGAATGGAAAATTATCCCATTGACACGATGGCCGGTTGCCCGTAAAAGAAAAAGTTCCACCTGTCCCGAGCCCTGCACCCCGGTCACACGACACCTCATTACTTTGCGACCGTTGCCGCCCGCGCTAACCACGCGACTGACGGCTTTTTTTCCTGCTGTTTTTTTCAATTTTCTGTCTCCCCCCGGAGCCAACAACCCGTTCTCTTTCCTTGTGATGCAGCCTTTTCAGGCTGTAGCCATTAAGGGAGAGGCTGCCATTACGGCGATCCCAAGCGACAACCACGCGATACCACTGACCCTGCACCATGTCTGACCGCATCTCCTTCGGCAAACTCTACGAGGCCATCCAGCCGCCGAACCTCATTGAACTGCAGATCAAATCGTACGAAGAATTTTTTCAAACGGGGGTCGAACCTTCGAAGCGGAAGAATGTTGGCCTGCAGGCAGTTTTCCGTGAGTTCTTCCCAATTTTTGGATTTGAAGAGAAATCGAGTCTCGATTTCGTAAGTTACAGTCTTGAAGAGCCCAAGGTGGGCCCCGTGGAATGCCAAATTGATGGCCAGACCTACAGCGCCCCTCTCTATGTGACTTTCCGTTATAAAGACGAGAAGTCCACGAAGGAAGAAAAGGTCTACATGGGTGAAATTCCCCTCATGACCCGTCAGGGTACCTTTATTGTCAATGGAGCCGAGCGCGTCGTTGTCAGTCAGTTGCATCGTTCTCCCGGTATTTGCTTTGAATCGGACATTCACCTTAATGGAAAGCTCCTCTTTGGATTCCGTATCATTCCTGACCGTGGTTCCTGGACGGAAGTGCAGTTCGATACAAACGATCTGCTATATGTCTATCTTGACCGTCGCAAACGCCGTCGCAAGTTCCTGGCCACGACTTTCCTGCGAGCACTGGGTTATCCTACGGACGAGGAAATCGCCTCTCTTTTCTACAAAATTGAGTCGTTGAAGCTCTCCGACAAGCTTGACGAGGAAGCGATGAGCACCAAGGTGCTGCTTGCCGATGTCCGCGAAGGTGATGCCATCATCGCCCGTGCCTATGAACCTCTCACGCCCGCAGTCATCCGTGATCTCATCCGCGCGGGACACAGCAGCGTCAAGGTGATCGACACCAAGGAAGATGATACCATTGTCAAATCCCTGAAGCGCGATCCCGCCCACAGTGAGGAGGAAGCCCTCAAGGACATCTATCGCAAACTCCGTCCTGGAGATCCTCCAACAGTTCAGAATGCCCGCGGCATGCTGAAGAGGCTCTTCTTCGATTCCAAACGCTACGATCTCGGTCGTGTCGGACGACACAAAATCCAGCAGAAGCTTGGTCTCGATCCCAAGATCGACGACCGCATTCTCCGCAAGGAAGATATTGTTGAATCCATGCGCTATCTCCTCAAGCTGCGCAAGGGTGACGGAATGACGGATGATATCGATCATCTGGGCAGTCGTCGTGTCCGCACGGTAGGCGAACTTCTGGCCAACCAGTGCCGCGTCGGTCTTTCCCGTACTGAGCGACTAGTTCGTGAGCGCATGGCGCTTTACGATCCAACCATTGATCACATCACTCCTCAGAAACTGATCAATCCCAAGTCGTTGAGTGCCGTGGTACGTGATTTCTTTGGCCGTTCCCAGCTCTCGCAGTTCATGGATCAGACGAATCCACTCTCCGAGCTAACCCACAAGCGCCGGCTTTCGGCCCTTGGGCCCGGAGGTCTTTCCCGTGAGAGAGCCGGATTTGAGGTGCGCGATGTCCACCCTTCGCACTATGGCCGTATCTGCCCCATTGAGACTCCTGAAGGTCCCAACATCGGACTGATCAGCTCACTAAGCACCTATGCACGGGTCAACGACTTCGGCTTCATCGAGACTCCTTACCGCAAGGTTAAGGGGGGATGTGTTACCGATGACATCGAATACCTGACCGGTGATCGTGACGAAAACTTCTATGTCGCCCAGGCCAATTCACCCGTAGATAGCAAGGGTAAGTTCCTCGGGGAGACGGTTTCCTCGCGTTATCGTGGCGATTTCGTTGAAATTGAACCGGAGAAAGTTCAGTACATGGATGTTTCTCCGAAACAGTTGGTCTCGGTGGCTGCCGGTCTGATTCCCTTCCTCGAGCATGATGACGCGAATCGCGCCTTGATGGGATCCAACATGCAACGCCAGGGAGTGCCTCTGCTCATCTCAGAGTCGCCCATCGTCGGTACAGGCATGGAGGGCAGGGTTGCCAGAGATTCCCGCGCGGTGGTGGTTTCCGAATCCAATGGCAAGGTTGCTTCAGTCGATTCACAAAGAGTCATCGTCACCAAGGATGGCGAACTTCCCGAAGGAAAGAAGAAGATCAAGGACGATCCTGAAAACGGGGTTCGGGTCTATGACCTCCGCAAGTTCATGCGCTCCAACAGCAGTACATGCATTAACCAGCATCCTATCGTCAAGAAGGGGCAGGTTATCAAGACGGGTGATGTTCTTGCAGACGGCCCGAATACTGAAAACGGCGAGCTCGCCCTAGGTCGCAATGTACTCGTCGCCTTCATGCCTTGGAACGGATATAATTTCGAGGATGCCATCATGATCTCGGAACGCGTGGTCAAGGAGGACATCTACACCTCGATTCACATTGATGAATTTGAAATCGGTGCCCGGGATACCAAACTTGGTCCTGAGGAAATCACCCGTGATATTCCCAATGTCAGCGAGGAAGCCCTTCAGAATCTTGGCCCGGACGGAGTGATCCGCATTGGTGCCGAAGTGAAGCCCGGTGACATTCTGGTTGGAAAGATTACTCCGAAGAGTGAAACTGAACTTGCGCCTGAAGAGCGTCTTTTGCGAGCCATCTTCGGGGAGAAAGCCGCCGATGTGAAGGATACCTCCCTCACCGTTCCTTCAGGTACCTATGGCATCGTCATGGATGTGCGCGTCTCCTCCAAGGAGAAGGCTGCCAAGACCAAGATGACACCAAGTGAATCCAAGCGTCAGCAGAAGATGATTCAGGAGGACAACAAGAAGCGTAAGGACGAGCTCTTCGAGCAGCTCACCGAGGCCCTTGCCAATGTCCTGCTTGGTGAGAAGATCCCTCTCGATGTTGTCAACGGAGAGACGGGTGAGATCATCATTCCCGCCAATCGCAAGATCACCAAGATGCTGCTCCGCAAGCTTGCCGGCGTCTATAATGTGGTCGAAATCGATCCGAGTCCGATCCGCAACAAGATCCGCGAGATCATCGGTCAGTTCGAGCACCGCTTTGCCGATCTCGAGAACGAGAAGGAAGAAAATCTTGGCCGCGTCGAAAGCGGTGACGATGTCGATCCTGGCATCATTAAACAGGTCAAGGTCTTCATCGCCAGCAAGCGCAAGCTCTCTGTTGGTGACAAGATGGCCGGTCGTCATGGAAACAAAGGCGTTGTTGCCAAGATCGTTCCCGAGGAGGACATGCCGTTCCTGCCCGATGGAACTCCTGTTGACATCGTGCTCAATCCACTTGGTGTGCCGAGTCGTATGAATGTAGGGCAGGTTCTCGAGACTCATCTGGGTATTGCTGCCAGGGCTCTTGGATTCAAGGTGGCCACCCCTGTCTTCGACGGAATTCCAGAGAGCCGCATCCGCGAATACCTTGTGGAAGCCGGTCAGAAGGAAGGTTTCTCATGGATTCAGGAGAATGGCAAATCCACCCTCATCGACGGTCGCACCGGCGAAGTTTTTGACCAGCAGGTTGTGGTGGGTGTCATCTACATGCTCAAGCTTGGACATCTTGTCGCCGACAAGATCCATGCCCGCGCCGTTGGTCCTTACTCCCTCGTTACCCAGCAGCCGCTGGGTGGCAAGGCCCAGTACGGAGGACAGCGTTTCGGAGAGATGGAGGTCTGGGCGCTTGAGGCCTATGGTGCCGCCTATACGCTACAGGAATTGCTCACCGTCAAGTCGGACGATGTGCAGGGCCGCACGCGCATTTACGAGAGCATTGTCAAGGGAGACAACTCTCTGGAGGCCGGAATTCCCGAGTCCTTCAATGTGCTCATCAAGGAAATGCAGGGACTCGGACTTGATGTCCGTGTGGGTGGCAAGACTGCCCCCCTTCCCCTTGCCGACTCAGCAGCCTAATCAACTTACCGCTTAGCCAACCGCAGCATATTAAGAGCCATGACCGAAACAGCACTCGCACCAACATTTGATCTTCAAGCGGATCCCAAAAAGGCCTCCTTCGACGAGGTCGGAATCACCGTTGCAGCCCCTGAAACAATCCGGGGCTGGAGTAAGGGAGAGGTGAAAAATCCTGAAACCATCAACTACCGCACTTTCAAACCTGAAAAGGGCGGTCTTTTCTGCGAGCGCATTTTCGGGCCAACCCGAGACTGGGAATGTTCCTGCGGAAAGTACAAGCGCATCAAGCATAAGGATGTTGTCTGTGACCGCTGCGGTGTTGAGGTGACACTTAGCCGAGTCCGACGTGAGCGCATGGGACACATCGATCTCGCTGTTCCTGTTTCGCACATCTGGTTTTACAAATGCATGCCGTCCCGTATCGGCCTCATGCTCGACCTTACCGGTCGTCAGCTTGAGCGGGTCATCTATTACGAGGATTACATCGTCATTGATCCAGGCAAGACCCCTTTTGAAAAGGGCCAACTCCTTACAGAAGTAGAATTCCGCGAAGCAGAGGATCAGTACGGCGAAGATTTTGTCGCTGGAATGGGAGGCGAGGCGATTCAAAAACTTCTCCAGAACATTGATCTTCTCGAAGAGCAGGTCGTCATCGAGAAGCAGATGACACAGACCAAGAGCAAACAGATTCGCAAGAAGCTGGCCAAGCGTCTGAAACTTGTTCAGGGATTCATCAGCTCAAAGACCCGTCCCGAGTGGATGATCATGAGCGTGCTGCCTGTGATCCCTCCTGATCTTCGTCCTCTTGTTCCTCTCGAAGGGGGACGGTTTGCGACCTCCGATCTAAACGATCTTTACCGTCGCGTCATCAACCGCAACAACCGTCTCCGCACGCTCCTCCAGCTCAAGACCCCGGAGGTCATTATTCGCAATGAAAAGCGGATGCTTCAGGAAGCTGTTGATGCTCTTTACGACAATGGCCGTCATGGCCGTGCTGTGACCGGAGCCGCCAACCGTCCTCTCAAATCTCTGAGCGACATGCTCAAGGGCAAGGGGGGTCGATTCCGTCAGAACCTGCTCGGCAAACGAGTCGATTACTCGGGTCGTTCCGTCATCGTCATCGGGCCTGAGCTGAAGCTCAATCAGTGCGGTCTTCCCAAGAAGATGGCGCTCGTTCTCTTCGAGCCATTCATCATCCGACGCCTCAAGGAGCTCGGCTATGTGCACACGGTGCGCAGCGCTAAGAAACTGATTGAACGCCAGACCCCGGAGGTTTGGGATATTCTGGAAGAAGTCACCAAGGGACATGCCGTTCTCCTGAACCGCGCACCGACCCTGCACCGTCTCTCAATTCAAGCCTTTGAGCCGATTCTCATCGAGGGTGAGGCGATCCGGGTGCATCCGCTTGTCTGCACGGCCTACAATGCAGATTTCGATGGTGACCAGATGGCTGTCCATGTTCCTCTCTCCGTCGAGGCACAGCTTGAAGCCCGTACGCTGATGCTGGCTCCCAACAACATCTTCTCTCCATCCAGTGGAAAGCCGATCACCAATCCGTCGCAGGACATTCCTCTCGGTTGCTACTATCTGACCCAGAATCCCCGCGTTGTGCTTGGGAAGGATGGCAAGGCCCCCGCGGAGAGTCGCATGCCTCTCTTTGGCGCAGCTAGTGAAGTGGAACTCGCTCTCTCGGAGGGAAGTGTCAGAATCCATACCCGTATCCGTCTTCAGAATCCTGACCGGGGAGCGCAGACCGTTTACGGTAACAGCGAACTGCCAGTCATCGAGACGACGGTTGGACGAGTGCTTTTCAACCAGATCTGGCCCAAAGAGCTCGGATTTTACAACAAGGTTGCCGGCAAGAAACAACTGAGCGACATCATCTGGCGCTGCTACAAAGCAGTCGGTCAGGCACTCACTGTGGAAACCCTGGACAAGCTCAAGGAGCTTGGATTCCGCGAGGCCACTCGCGCTGGTGCCTCCATCGGTATCAATGACATGATCATTCCGAAGGAAAAGGCTGCCCTTGTCGAGGGTGCCCAGAAACAGATCGCCGAAGTTCAGAAACAATATCGCCGTGGTATCATCACCGATGGTGAGCGAAAGAACAAAGTGCAGGACATCTGGACACACACCGGCGAGGAACTTGCCAACGCCCTTTTCCGCACCCTTGAGCACAACGATGGCCGTCGTGAAGCCAATCCTGTCTTCATGATGGTCGATTCGGGTGCCCGAGGCAACCGTACCCAGGTCAAGCAGCTTGCGGGAATGCGCGGACTCATGGCCAAGCCATCGGGTGAGATCATCGAGCGCCCCATTCTTTCAAACTTCCGTGAGGGACTTTCAGTTCTTGAGTATTTCATCTCGACACACGGTGCCCGCAAGGGACTTGCCGATACGGCTTTGAAAACAGCCGATTCGGGCTATCTGACCCGCAAACTTGTTGATGCCTCTCAGGATGTAATCATCACTTCCGAGGATTGCGGTACGGTCAATGGTATTGTTGTCCGTCCCATCTACGAGGGAGATGAGGAAGTCGTCAGCCTAGCCACCCGTATCATCGGTCGGGTCAGTTGTGAAACGGTAAAGGATCCAGTCACCTCGCAACCAATCATCAAGGCCAGCCAGCTTATTGATGAGGAAATTGCAGCCGCCCTTGATAAGGTCGGACACGAGCAGCTTAAGATCCGTTCCGTGCTGACCTGCGAAAACAAGCGCGGAGTCTGCGCGAAGTGCTATGGTCGCAATCTTTCCACCGGTCTCATGATCGGGCTTGGAGAGGCGGTCGGCATCATTGCCGCACAGTCCATCGGTGAACCTGGTACCCAGCTCACCATGCGTACCTTCCATGTCGGTGGTACTGCCAGCGGAACCTTTAAGCAACCTGTGATCAAAGCCAAGAACGAGGGTGTCATCCGCTTCAACGATCTGCGTGCCGTTCAGGCTCTGGACGGAACCTACATCGTCCTTTCCAAGAATGGAACGGTGGGCATCCATGGCAAGGATGGGCGCGAGCTGGAAAGTTACCCCGTTGTCATCGGTTCGGTCATCTCAATTGCCGATGGAGGCACAGTGAAAAAAGGCGAAACCTTTGTTCAATGGGATCCTTACAATGTGCCGATCATTACCGAGAAGAATGGTAAGATCGAATTCCGGGACATGATCAGCGGCGTCACCATCCGCAAGGAGGTCGACGATGAGACTGGAGTCATGGGGACCGTGGTCATCGAGCACAAAGAGGATCTGCATCCGCAGATCGTCGTGGTTGATTCCGCCGGGACCATCGTGGCCAGTTATTCCATTCCTGCCGGAGCTCACCTTGATGTCAAGGAAGGCGAAAAAGTTCAGGCGGGACAACGACTGGCCAAGACGCCTCGTAAGATCGCCAAGACCAAGGACATTACTGGTGGTCTTCCCCGCGTTGCCGAACTTTTCGAAGCCCGCCGTCCAAAGGATGCCTGCGAGATCGCCCGCATCGACGGTATTGTCGATATCGGCGGTACGGTTCGGGGCAAGCGCAAGCTGATCGTCCGTGATCCGCAGACCGGCACCGAGGAAGAACACCTCATCCCGCTTTCCAAACACATCATCTCCTTCAAGGGTGATTTCGTGAAGAAAGGACAGCAACTCACCGAAGGGCCTGTCGTCCCTCATGAGATCCTTGATGTCTGTGGGCCTCAGGAGCTTCAGGAACATCTCCTGAACGAAGTTCAGGAAGTCTATCGTCTCCAAGGTGTCGAAATTAATGACAAGCACATCGAAATTATTGTCCGTCAGATGCTTCGCAAGGTGAAGATCACCGATCCTGGTGATACGACACTGCTGTGGGGCGATCAGATCGACCGTCTGGAATTTGAGGCTGAAAACGAGCGCGTCAGTGCAAAGGGTGGCAAGCCAGCCGAGGCGGCTCCGGTGCTCCTTGGTATCACCAAGGCATCCCTCGAGACAGACAGTTTCATCTCAGCCGCTTCCTTCCAGGACACGACCCGCGTGCTTACAGAGGCAGCCACTTTCGGCAAGTCCGACAGACTGCGCGGATTCAAGGAGAATGTCATCATGGGGCATCTCATTCCTGCCGGCTCCGGATTCAAAACGAACCGTAATTTCGAACTGGTTCATCATGGGGACCAAGCTCTCGATGAGGATCAGCACACAGAAGAAGCCGTTTAAAACCCATCCGTTAAGCCCACGCTCCATCATACTCCTTAGCCCAGCAACCCATCCTTCCTATGCCTGTTGAAACAATGACCGAACTTCTCGAAGCGGGTGTCCATTACGGACACCAGACCAAACGCTGGAATCCGCGGATGCGCGATTTCATTCTCGAGGAAAAAAATTCCATCCACATCATCGATCTTTCCAAGACTGTCGGCCAGTTGATCGCTGCCGGAGAATTTCTCTCAGGAATCGTTCGTCAGGGGGGGAAGATCCTTTTTGTAGGATGCAAAAAACAGGCTCAGGAAGCTGTCAAGGAAGCCGCACAAGCAAGTGGTCAGTTCTATGTGAATCAACGCTGGCTTGGTGGTACGCTCACAAACCTTGTGACTATCCGCAAGAGTGTCTCAAAATTGAAGGATTTTGAAGCCCTTGAGAAGAGTGCTGGATTCCACAAGATCAACAAAGCTGAGGCTTCTGCTCTCCGCCGTGAGGCCAACCGTATCCGTCAGAATCTTGAGGGTGTGCTTGAGATGGAGAAACTTCCCGATGCCATCGTCATCATAGACACGGTCAAGGAGGCCATTGCCGTTGCTGAATCCCGTCGTCTCGGCATACCCATTGTTGCCATCGTCGATACCAACAGCAATCCCGAGGAGATCAATTATCCGATCGCAGGTAATGACGATGCGATCCGCGCCATCCGTATCATTCTTCAAAAAATCGTTGATTCCCTTGCCAAATCCGGCGGCGGTCGTGCCCCTGGCTCTCCCGCAACTGTTGTGGCAGCGGTCGAGGAATTGACAGCTGTCGCTGAGTAATCGACTCACGACAACCCAACCGCAAAACCAAAAATATGGCTGATATTTCACCAGTCCTCGTCAAGACCCTCCGCGAAAAAACAAACGCCGGCATGATGGATTGCAAGCGCGCCCTGACCGAAGCTGGCGGAGACATTGAGAAAGCTGAATCCATTCTCCGTCAAAAAGGGATCGCAAGTGCGGGCAAGAAAGCCTCCCGTGCCGCCAAGGAGGGCATCATCGCCTCCTACATTCACCTTCAGGGAAAGGTTGGTGTTTTGGTCGAGATCAACTGCGAGACCGACTTTGTAGCCAAGAACGACAATTTTCGTGATTTCGTCAAGGACATCACTCTGCAAATCGCCGCAGCCCATCCGCTCGTCGTCTCGCGCGAACAGGTTGATCCCACCCTTGTCGCCTCGGAACGCGAGATCTACAAGGCTCAGGTGCACGGCAAGCCGGAGGCCATCGCCGAGAAGATCGTTGACGGCAAGTTGGATAAATATTTCAGCACGATCTGCCTTCTTGAGCAGGCTTGCATCAAGAATCCTGACATTACCGTGAAGGATCTTATCGGCACCAAGATCTCTGAACTCGGCGAGAATATCGTCATCCGTCGATTTACCCGCTACATGGTGGGTGAAGAGAGCGGTCATTCCGAAACCGAGGGTGAATAGGCCGCACAAGCCTGGTTGCTCTTCTAAAAAACAAGGATACCGATGACTCTCGCGAGCCTGCTCTCCGAGGATCAGATCATCCCTGAATTGTCGGCAACGGATCGCTGGCAGGCTCTGGACGAAATTGTCTCGCATCTTGTGGCGGAGGGGCATCTTGATGCCGAATTCCGCGCTGATGCGATCACCGCCCTGTGTCATCGTGAGGAAACGATGAGCACCGGCATAGGGTTTGGTATCGCTATTCCTCATGCAAGCTGCGATGCCGTAAAGGAAGTGACAGCCTGTTTCGCCCGCTCCAAGGCTGGTGTTGATTTCGAATCACTCGATGGGAAGCCGGTGCATTGTATCGTCCTCTTTCTGGTTCCGAAGGATCAGTTTCAGACCCATCTGCGCACCCTGGCTGCCATTGCCAAGTTCCTGAACGACCCTGTCGTGCGTGGGGAGTTGGCATCGGCATCGGATGCCGATGCGATTCTTAAGGTCTTTGAGCGGAAAGCTGCGTAAGTCCGTAGGCTTACGGGAGGATGTTAGCTTTTTAGACTGAAGACTGTTAGGTGTGATTCCGAACAGCCTTTATTTTAAATGAAGGCGAGGGGCGGGTGATGCCGTTCTTTTCCCGTCCTAAGAGTCTAACAGACTAAAAGCCTAAACCCCTATTTTCCATGCCCCTTCAATCCAACCTCACTTCCCGCGTGGCCGATGCCCTTGCCGTGGCGGGGATTGACCGCAAGTTTGCCGTCATCACACCCGCTGCCGATACGAGATTCGGGGATTATCAAACGAATGCGGCAATGGTGGCGGCAAAGTCGTTGAAAACAAACCCCCGTGAGGTGGCGGCACGGATCCTGACCCATCTTTCCGTGGAGGATCTCTGTGAGAAACCACAGGTCGCCGGGGCAGGCTTTATCAATTTCAAGATCCTCAATGCGGCACTGGCTGATGCGGTCAATGCCATCCGTGTCGATGAACGGCTGGGAGTGGAACCTGCGGTGACGCCGCAGACCATCGTCATTGATTTCAGTTCACCGAATGTGGCCAAGCCAATGCATGTCGGTCATATCCGCAGCACGATTCTCGGCGATTCTCTCGCCCGTGTGGCCCGCCATCTCGGGCATCGCGTCATCACCGACAATCATATCGGCGACTGGGGCACCCAGTTCGGGAAAGTGATCTACGGATGGAAGCACTTCCTCAACAAGGAGGCCTTGGAAGCCGCCCCCATCGAGGAACTTGTGCGTCTCTACCGAGAGGTGAACGCCCTTGAAGAATCCAATCCTCAGATCAGGGAAACGGTGCGCGGAGAGTTGGTGAAACTTCAACAGGGGGATGAGGAAAACCTGATCATCTGGAAACAGGCAGTCGCCTACTCCTGGAAAGAATTTGAACGCCTCTACGGACTTCTCGATATTTCTTTTGATCAATGCCTGGGGGAGAGCTTTTACAACGACGCCCTCGGTCCACTGGTGGAGCGGCTGTTGGCCAGCGGTATTGCAGAGATCAGCGAAGGAGCTGCCTGTATTTTCTTCCGTGATCTTCCCTCACTTGAGGAAAAGCCGTGTCTCATCCGCAAGGGTGACGGTGGCTATCTCTATGCCACAACCGATCTGGCGACGCTGGAATATCGCGAGGAACGATGGAAACCGGATTCCGTATGGTATGTGACCGGTGTTCCACAGCAGCTCCATTTTGACCAGGTTTTTGCTGCCGCGCGCAAACTTGGTATCACGGGAGATCTGCGCCATGTCGCCTTCGGCAGTATTCTTGGTGAGGATCGCAAGATGATGAAGACCCGTTCCGGCGAGAATGTGGAGCTGGGAGCCATGCTCAATGAGGCGATGGAACGCGCCTTGGCCGTCGTCGCGGAGAAAAATCCTGATCTGCCTATCGAGGAACAGAAAGAGATCGCGAAGATCATCGGACTCGGTGCCGTGAAATATGCCGATCTGATGCAGCACAGGCTGACAGATTATGTCTTTTCATGGGAGAAGATGCTCTCTTTTCAGGGGAATACGGCCCCCTATCTACAGAACGCCTATGTCCGCATCCGCTCGATTTTCCGTAAAGCTGTGGAGAGTGGAGTCTCAACGGAAGATGCGGAAATCATCATCCAAGCTCCGGCAGAGCGAGCCCTGGCACTTCAGATTCTCCAATTTGGAGAAGTGCTTCATTCCGTGCTGGATGATCAACGACCCAATCTCCTTTGCCTCTATCTCTACGAACTCGCCAACAACTTCCACAGTTTCTATGAAGCGTGCCCCATCCTCAAATCGGAGGGAACTATCCGCGAGTCGAGACTGGCTTTGGCCGGAGTGACGGCGAAGGTGCTGAAAACGGGACTGGGACTATTAGGAATTTCCGTCCCAGAAAGGATGTAGCATTGGGTGGGCTTGGGACTTTCGCACCCCGCGGCGTTCTGCTGCGCTCGCAGTATAAGATATACAGTTTCGCTTGCAGGCCTTGCGCTGCATAGAAACTTCCTGCGCCCTGCTGCAAAGAGAGTCAAGAAGGGGAAACTTGCTGTCTGTCAGAAATGGGGATAGAGGTTGCCGATGAGTATTGCGTTGAGAAATGTTTGAGATTCTTGGGAGTCCCTTTTTCAGCCGAACTTCTCTGATGCAGGAGATTTAAGACGAATAAATTCTTCGCCTAATTTTAGTTAGGCCATTTTCAAGCGACATGACTTTACAAGACGAAGACGAGCTACATCGACTGACGGAGATGCTTCGGGAGGTAGAGTCCACACTTCAACCTGACTCGCCTTTACGCGAAGCAGTCAAGAAAGCTGGGCTCAGTTTAACATTTTCATATATTCATAAACTGAGGCCAGAGATCGAGCGTATATATTCAGGTCTTGGGACAGCAACGGTTTCTAAAGCACAGCGAGAGAACCTCGTTAAGTTGGGATTAAATCCTGACGCCGATTGAATATGGCGGTAATACGGTCTAACCAATCACTGGAGCGAATCCTAGGCATTCACCGATCATTTTAGCGACCACCATCTTACGGATCTCTCAGTCCAAGCCTCTAACCCTCCAACCTCTCGCGTACTTACGCCAGGAGGGCATCCAGGACTTGTTTGGCGGTGTAGGTTTTTTCTCCCGGAGTGAGGAAGGCGGCGATGTTGGCCACCTGATCTCCAGCTGTCAGGATGGGGGCTTCGATCTGGCCGTTGGAATGGATCTGACCGAGGCCGATGCTCGCCAGCAGTGAGTTGCACAGGCATCTGCGGCCTTCCGTTTCGTCGGGATTGCCTCCCTTGGCGACGAATTTGTCCACAGGCTCCGCGGAGCAACGGAAGCCGGATGTGCCATCCTCTTTTCGATAGGCTTGACGGAGGAATCCGAGATCGCAGACGCGGTTGCGTGCCTCGTAGATTTCTTCTTCGGAGAGGGTTCCCTCGGCCTGAACGACCTTGAAGGGAAAACCGGTGGGTGAGGCACTCGGATCAGTGAAGAGTTCCACTGTGCCCGCGAGACTCTTTTCAATGATCTGCTGCTTGAGTTCGTCGGTAAGGCCCGACTCTTCGCAGAAGGCAAAAGGCGTTCCGACTTGGATACCCACGGCACCGAGGGAGGTGGCCTCTTTCAGTTTTCCGGGAAGCCCGAAGGATCCGGCAAGCCAGAAGGGTAGGCCTAGGGCCTGGATTTTTTTCAGATCGGGAAGATCGCGTTCGGTGTAGAGAGGCTCTCCTCGTTCGCTCAACTGCATGACTCCGCGAGGGGGGGCATTGTGTCCTCCGGCGGTTGCTCCCTCCACAATAAAGCCATCGACCTGACCTGTTGATTTGCGGGCAAGCGAGATAGCAAGGGTGGCTGAGGAGACGATGGCGAGGAACTTGGGGCGTTTCAGGAGGGGAGCGTTGCCCCCCCACAAGCTCTGGGGATCAAGGGAGAGTAAAAATTCTTCTCCCGGAAGCGCCTGCTCGACATCGAGTCTCATGGTCACCGCCTTGCCAAGGGACAGTTCGTCAAGGATCCCCGGAATGGAGCGTGGAATGCCGGCTCCCATCAGAACAAATGCCACGCCCGCCAGCATAGCTCCATAGATGGAGGGAAGGGTGGAGGTCTGGATTTTCTCAAGGAAGTTGATTCCGACGAGTCCCTGATGTCCTTCTTTGGCAAGAAAGACTTCCGTGAAGTTGGCGAGGATGGTGAGTTCGGTGGCGAGTTGTGAGTCGTGCTGGGAATGTAGGGGGATACCCCTGAAGGGTTGATTTTCAGCCTTTCCTCCCGGGATGAAGTAGCGGGTCAGGATCCGCTGCGCCATTTCAGGAATGGGAAAGGCCTCAAAGGCTCTCCTGACATTGCCGCTGAGATCGCCCAGTTGCAGGCGTCTTGCAAGGACGGCATCGATGGCGGTTCCGGAAACGACGCCGAGCTGTCCGAGCCGGGCGATAGTGTTGGCCAGTTTCCAGTTTGAGACACCGACGCCCATGCCTCCTTGAATGATTTCGGGATACTTCATATGTGATGGAAAACGGCACGAGGCCGTTGATCACGAAAACTCTATCTTGATTATGCCGCGGTAGCAATGAGTTCAATATCCTCACATCCCTGGCTTCGAAATTGTTGGATCACAGAGGGGTGGGTACCGAGCTGTTGTAGTTGGGCATGGAGATCTTCCAGATCCTGGGCGGTATGGAGAAGGGGATGCACCGTAGTGCGGAGTTGATAGGCAATGCCTGCCTCAAGGATCAGTTGCAGCGAGGCCTGAACGCGGGCTGCCGATCCCTCCATCCCGGTGATGAGGTCGTATCGGGAGTCCAGCGGTGCCTTGATGTCGAGACCGACCCAGTCGAGCAGATGAAGAATCGTCTTCAATCGATCGGGAAGCGATCCAGAGGTATGGAGGCCGATGCGATAGCCCATCTGACGCGCCTCTTCTATTGCGCTCTTCAGTGCGGATTGTGCAGTCGGTTCCCCTCCGCTAAAGACAACACCATCGAGAAATCCCACGCGTTCGTGGAGAAAGGATCGCGCTTTCTCCCAGTTCCATTCCCCCTGATTGTCCGT
Source organism: bacterium (assembly GCA_037130175.1). GTDB lineage: Bacteria > Verrucomicrobiota > Verrucomicrobiia > Chthoniobacterales > UBA6821 > UBA6821. The sequence goes on from JBAXTN010000006.1 coordinate 62,374, forward strand.
CGGATGGTATGGGCGCAGGTGTGTATTGTGGCAATAGCGACATCCCCACGGGCAGCCCTGAAGAAAGAAAACGGCTGCCAGTGTGCCTGGAAAATCGACGCTCGAGAAGGGAACCACTCCCGCGAGCACCAGCTCCCGATTCGAGGGAATCGGATCAGGAGAGTTGACTCTCAAGTTCGCGTGAGGTAGCCGATGCAGTCGATGCGCTGAGTGGATGCTCGACGAAGTGACGGCGTTCGGCATGTTCTTCTTTCTTGCCACGATTGAATTGGGAGACTGGGCGATGGTATCCCATGACACGGGTCCAGACTTCGCAGGGCTGGCGTTCGCTATCGTCGAGTTGGGTGGTGTTTTGCATGGTGTGGTTTGTTTTGGGGTTATGCGGCTTGGGTGATGGTTTGCTGCTGGCTGGAGGCTTGTTTTTTCGCCAGGATTTCCTGATCGCAGCGAGGGCAGAAGGTGTGTTCCCCTGCAAGGTAGCCGTGGTTGGGGCAGATAGAGAAGGTGGGGGTGATGGTGATGTAAGGAAGCCGGAAGCGGGAAAGCACCCGCCTGACGAGATCCCGGCAGGCCTGAGCACTGGAAAGGCGCTCATTCATGTACAGGTGGAGAACGGTTCCCCCGGTGTAGCGCCTTTGAAGTTCCTCCTGATGCGTGAGTGCCTCAAAGGGATCGTCAGTCGCACCGACTGGCAGCTGGCTTGAGTTGGTGTAGTAAGGGGCGGCTTCAGTACCCGCATGGAGCAGACCGGGAAACTTGATGCGATCGACTCGGGCGAAGCGATGGGTGGCTCCCTCGGCTGGAGAGGCTTCAAGGTTGTAGAGATGCCCTGTTTTTTCCTGATAGTGGGTCATGCGTTCCCTCATGTGATCGAGTAACCGCACGGCAAAATCTTTTCCCCACGGGGTAGTGATATCTTCAAAACCGCCGGAAAAATTCCGAACGCACTCGTTCACCCCGTTGATTCCAATGGTGGAAAAATGGTTTCGGAGGGTGCCGAGGTAGCGCTTCGTATAAGGAAAGAGTCCCTCGTCCATGTGGCGCTGGATGACCTTGCGTTTGAGTTCCAGACTCTCGGAGGCCAGATCCATGAGATGATCGAGCTGGGTATGGAGATTCCGTTCGCTGCCCCGGCAGATATAACCGAGACGGGCTGCATTGAGGGTGACGACACCCACCGATCCGGTCTGCTCCGCCGAACCGAAGAGTCCGTTGCCCCGTTTGAGCAATTCGCGCAGATCCAGCTGGAGACGGCAGCACATGGAGCGCACCATGCGGGGCTCGAGATCGGAATTTAGGAAATTCTGGAAGTAGGGGAGACCGTATTTTGCCGTCATTTCAAATAGGAGATCGGCATTCTCCCCCTCCCAGACGAAATCCTTGGTGATGTTGTAGGTAGGAATCGGGAAGGTAAAGACCCGCTGCTTGGCATCGCCCTCCATCATCACTTCCAGAAAGGCTCGGTTGAGCATTGCCATCTCGGGTGCTAGATCGCCATAGGTGAATGGCATCTCCTTGCCCGCCAGCATGGGATGATCCCCGGCCAGATCGACGGGGCAAGTCCAATCAAAGGTCAGGTTGGTGAAGGGGGTCTGGGTGCCCCAACGGGAGGGAACATTCAGATTGAAAATGAACTCCTGCATGCATTGTTTGACATTCTCGTAATCAAGCTCGTCCTTGCGGACATAGGGGGCGAGGTAAGTGTCAAACGAGCTGAATGCCTGCGCTCCAGCCCATTCATTCTGGAGGGTTCCAAGAAAATTGACCATCTGTCCCATCGCCGTACGGAGATGCTTCGGCGGACCGGATTCGATCTTGTTGGGAACGCCGTTGAATCCTTCCCAAAGCAATTGTCTCAGCGACCATCCGGCGCAATATCCTGAGAGCATGTCGAGGTCATGGATGTGAAAGTCTCCCTCCCGGTGGGCATTGCCGATCTCCGGGGAATAGACATGACTGAGCCAATAGTTGGCTGTCACTTTTCCCGCCACGGAAAGAATCATCCCGCCAAGGGAAAAACCCTGGTTGGCATTGGCATTCACGCGCCAGTCGCTGCGGTCGATGTACTCCTGGACCGATCCTATGGCATCGACCATGGCTGCCTTTCTGTCGCGAATCCGACGGTGGGCCTCCCGATAGACGATGTAGGCTCGTGCTGTCGTGAAGAGCTGATTTTCCATCAAGGTACGCTCCACAAAATCCTGAATCTGCTCGACTCCGAGCACCCGTTGCACGGGGGGGCTGGAAATGTAGGCAAGCACCTGCGCCGCGAGGGATTCCGCTTTGGTTGCGTCGAATTCCTCGGTTGCTACCCCCGCTTTGGTGATGGCTGCAATGATTTTTGCCTCGTCAAATTCAACAAGTGCACCATCGCGCTTCCTCACGCAGACGGGAAGTTCCCGCAGGGGCATGGGTGTCTCTTGGAGTGGAATATCTATCATGGGGGTTTTCATCGGGAATCCTATATATTGTGGTATTTTTTCGGTTTATTGGAAAATGAACACCATTAGTGCTACCTTGAGAAGACGGCGAGTAAAAGAAAAATTATTCTCTTTTTTACTCTGTGTCATTCTAAATTTTAGAAAAAACCCATGCTCAGAGACCCTGGCAGCTGGGGTAAGAGGGAATCAGGGCATAAAAAAAGCGCCGACCGAGTTCTCGGTGGCGCCTTTTTTGGAAGGAAGCTTTATTTCATCAGCAAAGCGGCACGGGATCGCTTGATCTCACGAGTGATCTTGCGGTGAAGATGTGCGGCCAGTCCGGTCATGCGACGGGGAAGGATCTTTCCGCTTTCGGTGGTGAATTTTTTCAGAAGATCGGGATTTTTAAAATCGACGGCATCAACGGAAATATCGAGGCGACGGCGTGGCATGCAGCGGTTGGCACGGCGGAAGTTGGAGCGGCGCTGCGGTGTTTTGGGAATACTCATGGTGATGTCTCTGTGCGTTGTAAAAAGAGGGATTATTTGGTCTCGCGGTGGAGAGTGTGGCGGCGAAGGTTCGGATTATACTTCTTCTTCTCAAGACGGCCGGGCGTATTGAGACTCTTCTTGTTGCGGGTCGTGGTATAGCGGGATACGGTTTTTCCTTCGGCAACCGCTTCGGTGCACTCAAGTGTAATGATGTCGCGTGGCATAAAATTGATGGTTGATAGTTTGTGATGCTGGCCAGGGATTGGAGCCTAGCTGTTCTCTGCTGTCTCTTCCTCTTCGCTTTCAGTCTCCTCTTCGGTCAGGCCAAAGAGCGAGTTGATATGAGGCCTGACACTGTGATGGTGCTGGCGTTTTTCAAGCTCAGCCTGACATTCCACCGTATAACGGGTGAAAGGAAGGGCTTCGAGGCGGTCGTGACGGATCGGCTTTTCACAGATATCGCACACGCCGTAAGACCCATCATCGATTCTTTTGAGCGCTTCGTCAATCTCGTAAAGCGACCCCTGTTCCTTGGAGAGCATGCTCAGGGCAAAGTCGCGATCGTAAGCATCGCTTCCCGCGTCGGCCTGATGCATCCCAAAAGCCGAGGTCTCACTTCCGGTATGAAGATTATCGCGTGCGACACCCCTCATGGAGTCAAGCAGGGTATCCTTGAGTTCGAGGAGGCGTTGGCGCTGTCTTGTCAGAAAGGGGGTCAGCTTATTTTTACTGGCCGCCGGTTTGCGGATGAACTGCTGGGCAAGAACCCGATCCGAAGATGAGGTAGTCTTAGTGGTGGCGGTTTTGGATGGGGAAATTTTTGCCTTGGAGGTCTTCTTTGCCGGGGTCAATGCAGATCCGGCAGCTTTGGAGGGGGCATTTTTAACAACCTTTTTTACCGTTGCCTTTGCAACAGGTTTTTTGGAGACAGGCTTCTTGGTAACTGTCTTCACTGCTGGTTTCTTTACCTGCGGCTTCTTCGCAGCCTTCACGGATTGTTTGACGGCAGCACCGTGCTTAGCTCCTTTTGAGGAGGCTTTGGCTGCTGGTTTGACGGGCTTTTTAGCAGGTTTTTTCTTGGCCATATCGGATTGTGAACGAATTCGTGAGGGATGTTCTGTCTTTGTATTGAAAAATGGGGGAGGGGCTTGTTACATCTGACTGCCTAATCCCGCAAGCGAAATCGCCCCCAATTTTAAACAGGCAGGCCGGAGACATTCTCCCGCGCAGCGGGTCGGTCTCCTCGGCGGCATGATCGGGTATTGTCGAGGGAGAATACACTCCCTAGGATGAAACGCTTATTCCCGAATAATGAAACCTCTACCCGGATTCCGAGACCTCTTTCCTGAGGACTTCGCGCGGCGCGCCTATTTGGTGAGCCACTGGCGCGAAACGGCGCGGCGCTATGGCTTTGTCGAGTTCGACGGGCCGACGCTGGAATCTGCCGAACTCTATCGCAAAAAAAACAGCGGTGGAGAGATTCTGGGTCAGTTGTATGAATTCACCGACAAAGGGGATCGCGCTGTCGCTCTACGACCCGAGGTCACTCCCACGCTCGCACGCATGGTTGCGGAGAGGCACCGTGACTACCCGAAGCCGCTGCGATGGTTCAATGTCGGCACATGTTTCCGTTATGAGCGCCAGCAACGGGGACGGTTGAGGGAGTTTCTCCAGTTTAACTGTGATCTTCTGGGAGATGCATCCTCCGCATCGGATGCCGAAGTGGTTGCCTTGTTGATCGATCTCCTTCGTTCATTCGGTCTTACGCACAAGGACTTTGTCATCCGTCTGAGCAATCGTCAGGCATGGTATGAATTTCTCGAAGGTCATGGAGTTGAAAAAGAGCGCGCCGGGGAGTTCCTGAGTATCGTTGATAAGATGGAGCGTGAACCCGCCGAGAAGACGGAGGAGAAACTGCTGCCCTTCGGCATATCCCTCGCCTCGTTGCGTGAGTTTGTGGAGCGCTCGGAGATCCCGAGCCTTGATCCGCTGCTGGCTGATCTCGAAGCACGCGGATTGCGGGATTTTGTGAGACCTGATCCGGGCGTGGTGCGTGGGTTGGCTTACTACACCGGCATCGTTTTTGAGGCCTTTGCGCTTCAGGGGAATCTACGGGCCATTGCTGGTGGTGGTCGCTATGATCGTCTGCTAAAAGACCTAAGCGACGGATCTGCTGATCTGCCGGCGGTCGGTTTCGGTGTCGGCGATGCCGTCCTGCTGGAACTCATCAATGAAATCCCTGCCGCCAAAGTCCAAGAGGAAGCGGTCCTGAAAGCGGATGCCCCGACACAACTCTATCTTGTGATTGCCGCCGAGGAGCGGCGCCTCTCTGCACTCTCACTTGCCCAGCAACTCCGTTCTGCTGGCTGGCGCGTGGCCTTTTCTCTTGGTGCCGAACGGGTTGGTAAACAGTTTGGTGCTGCCGAGGTCTCCGGAGCCGCCTATGCTGTGGTCATTGGAGCCGAATGGCCCAGAGTGAAGGTTAAACGCCTCGCCGATCGTCATGAGGAAGAGCTTACGGAAGGAGGCCTCCTTGCATGGCTTCAGGAAAATCGAAATCTGAAAGCCGAGGTCTGAAGATCAGGCCGGAAATCAATCAAACCAGATACATAGCGAACAAATAAAAATACACCTTGGATCATTGAATCCTTTTTCAGGTTTCAAGTTTCAGGTTTCATCCTTCTCGCCATTTTCTTATGCACTACCGTGATTGCCTCTGCGGCGCCCTGCGCCCATCTGACATTGGACGCACCTTGACCCTCAGTGGTTGGGTTGCCGGACGCCGTGATCATGGAGGGTTGATCTTCATTGATCTGCGCGACCGCGACGGGATCACCCAGGTGGTGTTTCGTCCCGAGGTTCATGCCGAGGCTGCTGCTGCCGCGCACAGTCTTCGATCCGAAGATGTCATCACGGTCAGCGGTGAGATCGTCGCCCGTCTCGCGGGAACAGAAAATTCCAAACTCCCGACAGGTGAAATTGAACTCGTTGCCGCCACGCTCACTATCCTTAATCGTTCGGAAGTGCCACCCTTTCCCATGGATGAACGCATCGCCAACGAAGATCTCCGCCTGACGCATCGCTTCCTCGATCTGCGCCGTCCCGCGATGGCGGCTAATCTCCGTCTCCGTCACCGCGTAACAAAATCGATCCGTGATGTGCTTGATACCGAGGGATTCTGGGAAATCGAAACTCCGATTCTCTCCAAGAGCACACCGGAAGGAGCCCGTGATTTTCTTGTTCCCTCACGCCTCACCCCGGGGAGCTTCTATGCGCTGCCACAGGCCCCGCAGCAGTACAAGCAACTCCTGATGGTCGGTGGTGTGGACAAGTATTTCCAGATAGCCCGGTGCTTTCGGGATGAGGATCTCCGCGCCGACAGGCAACCTGAATTCACTCAGGTCGATATCGAGGCGTCCTTTATCAGGCCTGATGATCTCTATGCGTTGATCGAAAAAATGTTTCAACGCATTTTTCGTGAATCCCGCGGTGTCGAAATCACCGTTCCCTTCCAGCGCATGCCTTATTCCGAAGCAATGAACCGCTACGGGAGTGACAAGCCCGATACCCGCTACGGGATTGAAATCAGGGATGTGGGGGATGTCTTCAAGGAGAGTCAGTTCAAGGTTTTTCGCGCCGCACTTGAAGCGGGAGGTGTCGTCAAAGCCGTCAACGCCAAGGGATTTGCCTCCATCACCACCGGTCAGATCGAGGAGCTTACCGAAGTTGCGAAGAGCGCGGGAGCCAAGGGGTTGGCCTTCATCAAGGTTGAATACGGCGAATGGAAATCACCCATTGTGAAATTCTTCAGCGATGCGGAGAAGAAGGCCCTGACCCAATGCCTCGGCATTGAGGAGGGAGATCTTATTCTCTTTGGTGCCGACACTTGGGAAACAGCCTGCACGGCGCTGGGTCGGGTGCGTCTGCGTGTGGCGGATTTGCAGAAGCTGCCGATCGATCTGCTCCAACTTAATTTCCTCTGGGTTGTTGACTTTCCGATGCTTGCTTACAACGCAGAGGAGAAAAAATGGAATGCTGTCCATCATCCCTTCACTCGTCCCAAGGCCGAGGATCGCGAATTGCTCAAGGATACCTCCAAGCTCGGAACTCTCCGCGCCGAGGCTTACGACATTGTGCTCAACGGTGTGGAAATCGGAGGTGGCAGCATCCGTATCCATGAGGGCGATCTGCAATCAGAAGTCTTCTCTGTCCTTGGAATCAACGAGGTTGAGCAGGAAGAGCTCTTTGGACACCTGCTCCGGGCTTTCCGTCATGGCGCGCCGCCTCACGGTGGTATAGCGCTTGGTCTTGACCGGTTGGTCGCGCTGATCGCTGGTGAGGAGTCGATTCGTGAAGTAATCGCCTTCCCCAAGAACAACCGTGGCGTCGAACTTCTGACCGCCTCTCCGGCGACTGTGGAACCAAAACAGCTGCGCGAACTGTACATCGCCTCCACGGTCAAACCAAAGGAGTAGCTTGTGACACTCGCGAATGGCGGCGTTGGTCTGCGCTTGAGCACCTTGCTCGCTATCATCTCACTCTGATTCAAACTTTTCACTTATGGTGCCTCAACTTCTCCCAGGATTTGAGGCAACCGTGGATCGCGTGGTCTATGATCCCGATCTCCCTGCCTCACCTGACCAACCGCACCCGTTCATCTACTACATTACGATCCTGAACGGGAGTGATCAGACGATTACGGTAAAAGGACGCAAATGGGTGGTTCGTGCTGAGAATGGGCAGGTCACCGCAGTCGAAGGTGACGGGGTGGTCGGCTGCTTCCCTCGGCTTGAACCGGGAGAAGCTTTTTCCTACAACAGCTACCATACGACTGCGGGTCGAGCTGTTGCCGAAGGTGCCTATCTCGCCCTCACCGAGGCGGGAGAGGCTGTCGTGGCTAAAATCCCACCTTTCAATTTAATTCCTCCAGGTGCCTTATGAAAGCAATCGGAACTTACGGTAACGCGCGGTGCGATTCAGCAGATGTTTCCTGAAGAAGCGTTGGTTTTGTTTTCCCTGATTATTCACAAGGGGTAGTAATGGATGCCGATGACGACAGAGTTCTTTGAGGAAAAAATCCCACGATCCTTTGTTTTTTCCCCTCTTCCCGAAGTGCCGCCTGCGGGCAGGGAGGCCGTGATTGTCATTGCTGATATCCCTCAGATAAAGCCCGTCCTGCTACCCGATGCGGAGTTGCAGAGGGTTGCAAAGCTGACTCATGCAGCCTCAAGGGATCGATTTCTTGCAGGCCGTTATCTGGTTCGTGGAATTTTATCAGCTTGGTTGGATATGGATTCGGAGAAGATACCCATTGAAATCACTGCCTCTGGAAAACCTTTTTTCAATCATCACGAATTCGGCATTTCACATACTCAGCAATTGGTGGCAGCGGTTTTTTCGCCGATGCAGGCAGGCATCGACTTGGAAAAGGAACGCCCCCTCGATTTCCATGCATTAGCCAACAGGTTCTTTTCTGGGGAGGAAGTCAGCTCTCTTGCCCGATCACAGAATCTCTCGGATTTTTTCCGTTTCTGGTGTTGCCGAGAGTCGGCGATCAAGGCCGATGGCAGGGGATTAGGAAAGCTGCTTGATGTGACGGCTGTGAGCCCTCCGAGTGGGGCAGCAGAAAGAGCGTCCATAACATTGGTCACGATCGAAGGCGTGGTGTGGCATGCCTATCCATGGGTCCTGCGAGCCGGTATCCACGGAGCCGTTGCCTTCCGGGATATACCAAGTGTAATTCACTGGTGTGATCTCAGGGAACCGTTAGGCTGATCTTTCATGTCATTTCAGGATCTTGGATTATTCGAACCAATCGTGCACGGCGCACAGAGGATGGGTTATGTAGAGCCTTCACCCATTCAGGAGCAGGCCATACCCACCGTGTTGCGTGGCGGGGATCTGATCGCCTCCGCCCAGACGGGTACCGGGAAGACGGCTGCCTTTGGACTACCTATTTTGAGCCGACTCGAGGTGGCAACGGGCAAGATACGCTGTCTGATCCTGGAGCCAACCCGCGAACTGGCTCTTCAAGTCGAAGCGGCATTCAAGGATTTCTCCGCATTCACCGATCTTGAAACGGTGGTGCTTTTCGGAGGAGTTGGATACGGCACTCAACGGGACGCCCTCCAACGGGGGGTTGATATCATCATCGCCACGCCGGGCAGGCTGCTTGATTTCCTCCAGCAGGGAGAGGTTAGTTTCGCCGACATTTCCATTCTGGTGCTCGACGAAGTGGACCGGATGCTGGACATGGGGTTTTTGCCTGATGTCCGCCGCATCGTGGAAAAATGTCCCAAGGAACGCCAGACACTCCTCTTTTCCGCAACTGTTCCGGATGAGATCGAGCGCCTCTCCTCCTGGTGTCTTCGTAATCCTGAAAAAATATCGATAGGGGCACGACGCTCTGCCGCTGAAACCGTGAAGCATGCATTTTACCCGGTTGCCGTGGCTCAGAAATTTGATCTACTCAAGGCGATGCTCGATCGCACGGACTATCATAGTGTCCTCATTTTTTGCCGTACCAAGGATGGGGCCGACCGGATCGCCCGCCAGTTGGAGAGTGAAAATCACAAGGTGGCGGTCATGCATTCCAACCGCTCGCAGCAGGAGCGGATGGATGCGCTCGAGGGATTCAAAGATGGACGGTATGAAGTCATGGTGGCCACGGACATAGCCGCACGAGGTATCGATATCGCGGGGGTCAGCCATGTCATTAATTTCGATGTGCCGCAGCACCCCGAAGATTATGTACACCGTATCGGTCGCACAGGGCGTGCGCAGAGTGAAGGAGATGCCTTTACCATCATGACGGCTGAGGAACTTCCTCATGTGAAGGCGATAGAAACTTTCATTGCGCAGAAGGTGCCTCGTGAGAAACTGGAAAACTTCCCCTACCTTTTCACTATGCTCTTCCAGGAAGAAGAAGCGGCCCGTGTGCTCAAAAACATCAGGGGCGCACGCACGCTCAAGGGCTATAGCTATGGTGCCCGTAAGAAGCGATAGGTGATGATCGGGATGTGAGTCAGCAAGGATGGGAGATGCATCATTTTCCAATCGTTCATAGCAAGCATGCCGATCAATCCGGAGAGTGCTGTCTAGTCTCCATTCTCTCCAAAAAATATTCCGGAATACAAAAGCCCGTTTTTGTATTGCTCTGCATGGTGATGCTCTGCGGGAGTGTGATAAGCAAGTCAGTGGAGCCGGCAGTACCCCTCGGAGAGCAGATACTCTCGGTTTCTCCTGACGGGAAATTTCTTGTCCGTCGTGAAAAAGCAGAGCCCGGTGAACATGGTGAGGCCCGCAAGAATTTGGAGATTTGCTCCAAGTCGGGAAAAATTTTGTATTCATGGGCCAGCGGACTTGGAGCTACGACGATGCTCTGGAGCCCGGATGCACACTATCTCGCGGTGAACGACATGCCGGGGGAGCATGGGGATCTTGTGCGTCTCTTTGCCCTTGATCCGGTAAAATTGGTCGTCACACCGTTGCGTGAACCCGACGGTAAAAAACTACTTCATGACGAAGAGGTGCGGCATGGTTCCTTTCTTTCTGCACTGGATGAAGTACATCTTCGTGCAGTGGAATGGAGGGATGGCAGGCTCTGGTGTCTGCTCACGGGGACTGCCCATCCCAAACGACAACCGATGGTTCATGTCCCGTTTCATCGACTTTGGGTATTTGGGTTAAGTGGTGTCGAGCCCCCTGTTTTAGAGGAAGAGTGGACGAGGGATCTGCCAGGAGAGCGGGCCGAGAGAAAGCAGTAAGCCAATCTATATATAGCCATTCCTTGCAGCGGCATAGGGCTTGGCTGTGTCGCGTCGCTCGGGCTATGGGGCTAATAATTGTCGATCTTTGGCAGCTGAAAGAGATGGAATCCTTTTTTCTTGGGTTTCGGTGTTGGAGAGGGATCGAGTTTGTTCCTGATGTCTTTGGCTCTTCTGCCAAGCTCCGACTCGCTCCCTTCACTGATACTGGCTTTCTCCATGGCTTCGTTGGAATCGACAACGACCGGTTGAATCATGACGACCAGTTCACTGCGCCGTCTGGTTTTTTTACTCTGTCCTCCGAGGAGTGGTCCGAGGATTGGGATTTTTCCGATGTAGGGAATGCCGGCATCATCAATGGTTTTGTCATCCGTAATGAGTCCGCCAAGAACAATCGTGGAACCGCTAGGGACACGAACGGAAGTGGTGAGTTCCTGAGTCAGGATGTTCGGTACGCTATTGCCGCCAATATTCACATAGTCCCCGAGTTTGTCATTATGCTGGGCAATCTGGAGGTTCACTTCGTGGTCGGAATTGATCAGCGGAATGACTTCCAGTTTGAGAACGACAGGCTGATAACCGACGGTCGAGTTGACTGAGGATCCGCTGATACCGGGCGTGGTGTTGACCTGGGTGGTCGTTGGAACCGGAACATTCTGACCTGAGAAGATCGTGGCTTTCTTGTTGTTGCTGGTATAGACGACGGGGCGTGCAAGTGTCCGGAATTTTCCGGTGGATTCCAGAAAATGAGCATAGGTGCTGATGCCCTGAGCCACGGTGCCGTAGACAGTGAGGCCCGTGAGGGCGGAAGGGAAGGAGTTGATGGCATTGGTGAGGCCGGTAGTGACCAGGTTGGTCAAGGCTCCCGCAAAGGTGTTGTTCAATGCGGCACCGAGTAGATTATTGCTACCGCCGTTATTGAGCTTGGCAAACCAGGAGGCGCCATAGTCGATACCCTCCGTCAGCTGTAGTTGACCGATGACGGCAGCGAGATAAACCTGCTTCGGGCGCTGGTCAAGCAGGTCGATGATTTCCCTAGCCTTGTTTTTGGTGTCAGGAGGTCCGTAGACGATGATGCTGTTGGCGTTGGGGTCGGAGATGATATTTGCCGGACCGATCGTGACGGACTGAGGGGTGCTTTGCTGGGGTTCCGGGAGTTTATCGGCGGTATTGGCCACCGCGCCTCCACTGCCGCTGGAAGTACCTGAACTCCCCCCCGAGGATGAACTCTGGGTTGGAGGGGGTGTCGGAGCAGGAGTTGAACTTGCCTGTCCTGACTTGCGGCTGTCGGCATCATCCTTCCCCTTGAGCATATCGACAAGGACGGGAAAGACATCATTGACGGGAAGATAGTTAAGAGGACGAACGAGAGGTAAGGATGAGTCGGCTGGCTGATCAAGTTTGCTGATTAGCTCACGCAGATATTTATAGTTCTCGGCCTTGACGATCATGAGAATCCGGTTTGTCCGCTTGTCGGCGATGAATTGTGGTTTGCCGCTTAAGAGATGAACCTCGCCACCCGCGGTGACTGATCCTCCTGTATTCCCCTGTGGCTGACCTGCTGGTCGAGTCGCTCCGGTTCCAGTGCCTGTAGCAAACATGGCATTGAGTGTTTCGACCGTTTTTTCAGCATTGGCGCGTTGAAGCGGAATGAATTCGGTAATGATCTTGCTGGGTTCCCGATCGACGACATCAAGGATGGCGAGGATTTTACGGATGACGGGGGTTTTTTCAGTGATGATGAGGGCGCTCGTGTTGGGGACGGAAACAAGGGATGTGGATGGGCTGACCTGAATGATCCCCTGAATAATCGTGCTGGCTTCATCGGGGCTGAGAAACCGCAGTGGTTTGTAGAAACTGACCAGCTTGTCACCATTCTGAGGGAGTTGAGATTCCTCCAGATAGAGAGGCAGACCCTCCGTACGCACAAGTCGGCTCGGGCCGAGAATCTTGACGGTCTTTTCATCCACCGGTACGAGCGTATAACCGTTTAGAAGCAGAGAGCTCTCGATCATCGCAACCGCTTCACTCAGCGGAATTTCATTTGCCGCGAGAATCGTCAGTTCAGGGCCTGCCAGATTGGAGTCGCGTATGATTTTTTTGCCCGTGAGCTGTTCGTAGTAGTTGAGCACTTCATTGACAGAAGTGTGCGGGAACTGGATGGAAGTTGTTTTTTCTCCAGAGGAATTTACTGAAGGCTGAGGAGTTGGTGCCTGCTGAGTGCCTGCCATATCGGGTATGCCGCCAGCCGGGCGGTCTGGAGGAAGGGTCTGCTGGGCGTGGACGAGTGAAGAAACAATCAGGATCAATCCTGAAAGAAGGAAGAGCAAAAATGGTTTGAGCAATACGGGTTTCATGGGATTAATCCGCGCTTTCTCAGGGCTGTGGCGGGGTCACCATCGGACGGCGGATGATGCGGTGCGTTTGTGGTGCGATGACGGGTGATTGCCCTGTGTTGATGGCGCCGGGAGGCTGCGGTAACGGAGGTAACTTCACTCCCAACTGTTTTACGGCAGCGGGGGAGCCGGGGACTTGAAGCGCGGTGGGTTGAACCTGTTGCTGTGGGGTCGCCTCCAGATAGCCGATGGTTCCTGTCACGGCACCGACTCGAATCGTGGCTTTCTGCGGAAGCGCAGATCCCTCCCGGATGAGGGTGACTAGGGACATGTTCTTGGTATTGGGTGTGCGAGTCAGCATTTCCCGACTCTGGTCAGTCCGGTCAAAAACAAAAATTTCCTCCACTCCCCCGATTGTGACAATTCCTGTCAGGGCATACCTTTCAGCCAAAGGGGAGCTCTCCTCGGCTGTCGGCAGGGAGAAAGGTGACCGCTGGAGCAATGTTTGAAAATCCTCAAGAGTTCTTGGTTTTTCCCATGGTGATGCCGGGAGGGAGGCGGTTGATTCTGTGTGCGCGGCAGGGATCATGCACAAGGTGATGCTGAACAAAGCAAGGCTCGACCGCATCATGAGGCTTAGGCATGCGGCATGAGAAAATGTCTTTGGCATTTCCTTTCTCAAGGTATGGCAGGGTGTGAGGAGTTGGTTGATGCGGTTGCCGGATGGAAATATTGCCGCAGTTCCAGTTCGGCGACGACATTGGGTGGCTGTGCATCACTCCGCAATGCCAATTTATCGAGGGATCGCCATCCTGTCGGAGTTTGCAAGGCGAAGAGATAACGGACAACTCCAGCAAAAGGGCCGGAGAGTTTCACTGAAACCCCGACGCTGGAGCCATCGGGAATGTCCTGAGAGGGAAGAAGATTCTCTTCGATTACCTTCAGGCCGGCCTTCTCAGCTTCACTCTGTTCCAGCTTAAGCAGGCGGGCACTTGCATCGTCAGATTGCATCTCCGGCATGGGATGGGAGCCGACCCATTTCATGGCGGGTTGCAGGGTTGTTGCCAGATTCAACCAGCTCTGATCGGAGGCAAGTTCGGTTTTGGCCGCGGTCATCGCCTGCTGAACCTTGGTGCGAGCTTGGAGAAAAGCTCGCAGTCCAAGCATGTTCAGTCCAATAAAGACGGCTCCGCACAAAATCAAAAAAAGTGTTTTTTCACTTCGAGCCAGCGGTCTCATGGGTTGCATCGGGTCGGGTTCCCTCCATGTCGAAGCGTACGCTGTTTTTGCCTGCCAGTTGAGGCTGGGAGGCATTCCAATCGTACTCTTGCAGGAGTGGATTTTTTTTGAGTTGTTCGATCGCGCTGTAGGCCTGAGTTACATCCGTAGTTTCTCCGGAGAGGTGAAGGCGACCCTGTTCAAGTGAGAAAAGGGTGAGGCGCACTTTTCCAGCTTGGGTGGGAGCAGCTACCGACGCAAGAAGATCGAGAGCATAGGTGTTCGGATCAATCACCGGTCTCAGGGCCCTCCAGCGGCTGGATTGAAGTTGGGCGTCAAGCGCAGGTTGCTCAATTTTAGAAATTTCTTTACGAAGACGATTTAAGGCCGCCTGCCGGATAAGCAGATCGCCGGCTCCCCAAAGCAAGAGAAGCAGATAGAAAATCACCCCGGCAATGGCAAGGGAGAACAATTTTTCCCGCTGTTTGACACGGCTCCGTTGTGTCTTGGCTTGAGAGGGGGGCAGATCAAAAGTCTCCTGCCGAAGCAGGGGAGGGGTGGGATCGGAGTCACGGCGGATGATTCTGGACTGGGGCAGTGTCGCCGCGAGCGAAGCGATGCATGACAAGGCAGATCCCTCGGGAAGCCCGTCGCACAGTATCCGCACAGGCAGATGCTGCAACACTCCCTCTGCGAGTAGTCTTAGCGAGATGCGATGAATGAGGCCGCCGATATCATGATGTCGGGCGCTACAGAAGCAAACAGGTGTTTGATTCCGGTAAAAAGACATTTGAATCACCCCCCATTCTTTCCAAAGGATAAGATCGTGATCGAGCGAACCTGCCAGGAGCCGGGAAGGAAGTTCGAATCGGGTGGCGCTTTTCCAGTCCGTGGGCATGATCTCTTCGGGAAAAGGCTCATCAGGTGCCACTGCCAAAACCAGCCGTCGGTTTTCAGTCTGAAGGATCGGCAGGACGAGCATAGACTCTTCCATGCCTCGCTTGAGAAGATGCCTGCCGGATAATTCAAGGCGTACAAGATCGGAGCTTTCTCCCTCTCCGGCTATCCAGAGTGGCCATGCAAAAAGAGCGGATGAGGGAAGGCAGACGATACGATCCGTTGCTGGAGGGGTTGCGGCATCCGGTGAAAGTAGAGCGGGTGCCTGATCCGGTGAGAGAACCCACCGCTCCCATGTGCCCTCCGTCCGACCGGGGCGTTCCACGATGGAGCGACCCTGTGGTTTTTTTGTGTGGGCATGCGCCGCGCTCTTCCCAAGCCTTGGAAGGGGCGGTTTTTTTTGATTCTCCTCGACGATTGATTTGGAATCGCGGGAGGCCATATCGGGCGACGGGCTCATTGTTCCATCCATCCTAGCAGATTGCCGGAAGATTGGGCATTATCTGTTGAGCCTCCGCTCAGAATGACCGTGATGTGCCGCTTGACGCCATTGCATAACCCCGTGCTCTCTATCCGCCTCACACTGCCGACGACATCACAGGCATCCAGAATCACCGACTGCTGCGCTCCTGTGCATCCCATTAGGGAGACAGCATGGGAAATCGTATCCACTGTCAGGTCGTCACTGCTTCCATCAATGCCATCCTTCCCAGAGCGCAGGGTAATCCATTGATCGGCCTGTTCCCGTGAGAGACCGAGAAAGTCGGTGAGAATCAACTTGGGCGCATGGAGAATGTTAATCTTTCCGTTGTAGTGGGTGGTGAATGCATTGCGCCAGTCCGAATGGGCGTGGATCACGGGGGCAAAGCCGAGCACAAGTGCCATTTCGGAGGTTGAGACGAACGGTGCATCGGGAGGAAATCCCGCCCGCCCCACGGCCTCATATTCCGCTTTTTTTGCCCCATACAGCGAACGGACGGGGGTGGTGCTCTGCCAGTCATAAAGTCCGTCGGCTGCCACATCGCTTTCGCTGATGCTAAGTCCCCAAGTAATGAAAAGCTTCTTGAGTAGATCGCGCCGGTCAGGAGATGCGGCGAGAAGGGAGTTAGGGTTGATGAGGCCTGATTCATCACTGATAGTGACCTTAAACCCTTCCCCCTTGTCACTGGTATGATGTTCCAGTAGCGGATCGCCTGGCCCTATTCCGGGATTCATCGCCAGAGCAATGCCGCTTAAGGCCTGCTGGCGTGCCCGGAACTGCTTTCCCTCCCGTGTTTCCTCGGAGATCCAACCTTCGATGATGCCCGCGAGTAGAATGGTGATGGCTGCAAGCATGGCAATCGTCCAGAGCACCATCGGCAGTGCCATGCCTGACTGATAGTGTCGGACGCGGCTCATTTTTTTGGCGGAATGGGGGCAGGAGCATTCGACTCAGTAAGGGGAAGGGGAGGAGGTGTTGCGCCAATCGGAGGAAGATAAAACACTGCATCCAGCGGATGAGGGAGTTCATCTATTTCCAGTTGCAACCGTACAAGAACCGGACGCGGACTGCCTGCGGGCAGTTCCTCCTTCCACTGGAGAACATTGTTGGAGCCGGTCATGAAGGACCAGCGCGGTTTTCGGATCTTCGGCAGAAGAGGCACCCCCCGGGAAGCGAGTACCTCGGCCCGCTGGCGATCCGAGGCGTTGGCGGGAATGGTGAGCATCGTCATGGTTCTGGTACCGTCGGATCGGGCGCGTGCTGTCAAAACCAGGGAACCTCCCGCGAGACTTGGCTGGCCAAAGATCTCCTGCGGCTTGGCAATGACGAGTTGCTCTCCCGGTTCGAGTGCGACTGATCCTTGCGCGGGAAGATTGAGAAAGGCGTCACGAGTCACGCGCAGAAAGGCATCAAGACGCCTTAGGATGAGTTGTTGCGTCATGGTCGTTTGCGATGCGCTGATGGCTGAGCTGACGATCGCGTAAACACAACCGGCCAGCAGAGCCATGATGGTCATGGAAATCACGACTTCCAACAGGGTGAATCCCTTGGGATGTTTTCTGCTGATCGTGCAGGGTGTCATCAATTGTTTATCAGGATGGATGCAGTCTCACTCTGCTTATCGAGTGTGGCTGAGATCGTCAGTTTCTTGATGTTCTGGATCTCGATGCCGTCTTTGTTTTTGACGGGATAAGGAACAAGGGTTTCCTCGAGCCGGATGCCGTGGTTGTCTTTTGCTTCCAGAACCAATCTCTGGGTTTGGAGGGGGAAGCCCATGCGGAGGGCAAGTTGAGATTCGAGTTCGGAACGGATCATGGCGCGCTGACGGACTTCCAGAGCAGCCTCGACAGCTGTATTGAGTGCCGTGATCAGACCCACGACTGCAATGGCAAAGACACCAAGGGCGATCATGACCTCAAGGAGGGTGAAGCCATGGCCGCTTTTCCCTCCATCCTCAGTCAGAGGAAGTCTATTCATCGTCGTGGAGAAGCTGCGCGGTCAGCGCATCAAATGACATCGTGACCACATGGTTGGCATCGTAAATTTTTAATTCGAGAGGTTCGCAAATCCCGGCGGGGTTGAATTGCCAGACTTGATTGGTTCTGGGGAGATGAAATTTTGAGTCATTGAGACCCTTGACCTCAAGATGCCACCCGGAAGGAAGTGGGACGCTGCTGATTCCGCTGGTTGTGATTTTGAGATTTTGGATTTCCCCGGATTCGATGGCCTTGGCCCGTGCATTCTGCGCAGCAGTAACTATGGCGTCAGAGGCCCGATCTCCGGCAGAGTTGGCATAGGCATCGTAGAGATAGGGTATGGATGCTGCCACCATGATCGCAATCAAGCTAAGAGCGATAATGATTTCCAGCAGTGTGAACCCTCCCGTATAGGATCCGGGGGAGAGAATAACCCGCGGGGGCCTATCTGCCGATATTACTCGGATCGCCATCTTTGCCCTGCGGTCCGAGTGAGTAGAGGTCATACCCGTCCGTTTTGAATTTACCGGGATTACGATAGACATATTTCTGACCCCACGGATCCAGCGGAACAGACTCCATCAATTTTTTCCAATGCTGGGGTTTGGGATCTGAAGAGGGAAGCTGAACAAGTGCTTCGATACCCTGATCTGTGGTCGGTTTGCGGTAGTTAAGCATTTCATAAGTGCGAAGCTGCATGGAGATGGCCTGAATGTCGCTATTTGCCCTTTGTTCTTTGGCTACATCCAGATTGCCTCCAACCAGATAAATGGCGGAACCGACAAGCACGGCAATGATGCCGAGAACCAGCATGATCTCAAAGAGCGTATATCCGGCTTGATCCTTCAGCAGAGAGGGGCGAAGAGAGAGGGGCTTGTTCATGATGACGGGAATCTGTGGCAAGGCTAGGATGATGGTTTGTTTGCACCGTGCACCATGGCCCACACTATCTCTTCCAAGAAATGCTTCGGGTCAAGCGCTACTCGCTTGATTTTCTAATTTACAGTGAGGGGTGGGGTTGCACGGAAGAGTGATGGAGGAGGGTTCCCATAGGCAGATCCGGTGGAGAGCGTTTCCTGTGATGCAGGGCCGGACATCACAGGCTGAGCCGAGGTTGAGGGATTGGTGCTTGCTGGTAATGGCGCAGATGAAATCGTGAGGGGTGTAAACAGAAGATCCACCCGCGCCTTCTTTAAATGGACGGGTTGACCTTCATCTCCCGCCACCCTGTGAAGCGTCATGAGCACCGAGTTATCCCCTTCTTTCCAAAGCTGGGCCGGTATAAAGATCGATGCGGGTCGCCATCCTGCAAGTAGCAGGCGTCCCGAATTCGAGAAAATAGTGCTCGGGGAGCTCAGGGAGAAAGGAAGGGATCTGAGTGCTCCAAGAAATGTACCGTTGACACTCACTTCAATTGAGGATTCCGGATCAAGTCCTCCGATTTCCGCCTGAAGCATGCTCCCCTGTGGTTTGGAAGCCAGAGGAAGAATGAATTCGATGCTTCCCGCTGAATTGGGGGCATCGATTCGCCTGGGCTGTGAGGAGAGTTCAGCGTGGATGACCTTGCCTTCCTGCCGATCTCCTTCCCTGGCAGGGAGATCAGTCCCTGATATTTCTTCGGCGCTGAGCAGTGGTTCGTCTTCCGCTGCAAGTCCCGGAATAAAATCAGGGCCGAGCGCTGCGATGCTTAGTTCCCTGGCGGGCCGAAGCGTGACCGAGATCATTCTTTCAAATCTCCCTACGTATCCGACGCGCAGCATTCCTCCGTCGAGGGCAAGGGATTGAGAAATGAGCAAAGTGCGGGCATTCAATCCGAGTGCGACACCTGCCTCACCAAGGCCCGCGCTTAGCAGGACGCTCTCCCCATCCTTGGGTATCCATTCGACCACAGGGCCTCCGTCACCGTGATCCTGAAAGACGACGGTCAGCGCGAAACAGCCGATGACATCCTGCGATGCCAGGGATGGCACGGGAATGAGCACGGAATCAGTGTCATTCTGGACAATTGCATCACTGATTTCCCAGGCGGGTCGGGTGGTTTGAATCACCTTGGGTTGAAGAGTCACTGTCAGGGGTTGGAAAGAATCAATGCCCGTGCCCGCCACTCCCTGTGAGGTTGAAATGAGAAAACATCCCACAACAAACACACGCATGAGGGTGTGCAGGAGTGCCTGTGATGGAAATGCTTTGTTCATTGCCTGTGCATCGGTGAACATTCTCCTACCCATAGAAGTTCCGGGCGAGAAGAGTAAAACTCACCGAATCTGCAAATAGCACTTTTCCTGATGTGGCCCTTCCCTAAGAATGCCGCTTCTGTCACCTGATGCCTTTTTTTTCTTACCGAGCCCTAGATGCCGCTGGTCGCACCGAAACGGGGCGGGTCGAAGCTTTATCCGGATCTGATGCTTACCGTAAGTTGCGCGGACGAGGGCTTCAGCCTGCCAAGGTGACGGCGGAAGAGGAGTCTGCTTCCACCGGTCAGGGGAAAAAACCTGCGCTTGCGAAACTAGCGGGTGGAACGGGGGGGCAACTTCAGAAGCTTGCGTCGCAGCATTTGCTGTTTTTTACCGAGGAGTTGGCGGAGCTTCTCGACGCCGGATTACAACTCGAAGGAGCGTTGAAAGTCATCGAAGAACGCCAGGAGCGTTCCCCTGTCAAATTGGTTGCAGCAACCCTCCGCCAGCAGGTGAGGGAAGGAGTGGGATTTTCCAAGGCCCTTCGTAACTGTGGGGGGTCTTTTGATCCGCTTTATTGCAATCTGGTTGCCGCAGGTGAAGCCGGAGGAGTGTTGCCGCAGATTCTGCGCAGGCAGTGCGCTCATCTTGAGATGGTGGGGGAGTTAAGCAAGAAAGTGACTTCAGCCCTTGTCTATCCGGCCATTGTCTTTTCATCGGCGATCCTGCTGATGTTTATTTTTCTCACATTTCTTGTACCCCAGCTTTCAGTGCTTCTTGGAAAATCCGGACAGAAACTTCCTGTGATCACTTCGCTGTTGATCAATGTCAGTCTTTTCTGCGGACATTGGTGGTGGGCAATTCTTGCCGTGATCGGTGCGCTGGTGACAGGGGCGAGGCTGTTTGTTGCCACTCCGGGTGGACGGGAATGGTGGCATCGTTCGCAACTCAAAATTCCGGTGATTGGGGCCGTGCTCAAGGCGAGATTTTATGCCGAGGTGATGCAAAACCTCTCCACGCTAGTTTCCAACGGGGTGACGATGCTCTCTGCCATGGAGTTGATGAGGGGCGCCACCGGGAATGTCTATCTCCGTAGTCTACTCGATCAACTGACCGAAAAGGTGAGGGAGGGAAGTTCCATCGCCGCGGCAATGAAGCGGACGGGTTTCTTCCCTCCGGTGCTTCTCGACATTCTCGCGGTCGGAGAGCAGACGGGGGATCTGGCGGGAGCCTTGGCTAGGGGGGCGAAGCGTTATGACAGGGAGCTATCCTCGCGCATCCAACACCTGACTACTCTGATCCAGCCTGCAGTGATCCTGATTGTTGCTCTCTTTGTCGGCGTGGTAGCCTACTCGATGATTGCAGGCATTCTTACCAGTGTGAATTCGCTCAAAGTTCACTAGGGTCGGGCCGATTAATATTAACGATCTTTTAGATCGTCTTTTAAGGGTTGCGTCGTGATGAAAAAGTTTCTATTCTCCAATTGTGACGAAATTGTCACAATTAAGGATTCCAATGTTAGAAAGCTTTTCTGATAAGGTGAACCGCTATTTCCCTTATTAAAACGGGGAAGTCACTTCTTTATTCATCCGTGACGCTTCATCACAGCACATCTTTATTTTGCATTTTTTGCACCCCCACGGGGTGCGGGCGAAAGGGCGTTGTGATTTTTGCCCTTCTGTCATTGGCTTTGATATCAGAGGGGAGTGCTCAAAACGCACACACCGTGCAGGGGGATGAGCCCCCACCGGTTCCTGCCGTGGCGTCATCCCCAAGTGGTGCCTCAACCAATGCTCCCAAGGGGCAGATGCTCTATATCAAGGAGTTCCGCGTTCTTGGTTCACATCAGCTGAACCGCAGTGAGATTGAAAAAGCAGTCTATCCCTTCATGGGGCCCGAACGCACTCCTGAAGATGTCGAACAGGCGCGTGCCGCGTTGGAAAAAGTGATTCAGGACAAGGGATTTGGAACAGTAAGTGTGCAGATTCCGCAGCAGACGGGAAAGCGAGGCATTGTTTTTCTTCAGGTTGTCGAGGCCAAGGTCGGACGGTTGAATGTCGAGGGCTCCCGTTTTTTCACGCTTGATGCAATTAAGAAAAAAGTTCCTTCCCTCGCCCCCGGAACGGTGCCCAATTTCAATCAGGTGTCGACGGAGATCATGTCACTCAATCAATGGAGTGACCGTCAGGTCATCCCATCGATCACCCCAGGATTCGAACCCGGCACTGTCGATGTGAATCTTACGGTCAAGGATACACTTCCCTGGCATGGAAGTGCCGAGTTCAATAATCGTTATAGTCCCAATACTGTTCCCTATCGGGTAAATCTTGCATCAAGCTACGACAATCTCTGGCAACTCGGTCACTCGATAGGCGGATCCTTTCAGGAAGCCCCCCAGAACACCTCCGAGGCTCTCAACTGGAATGTCTTTTACACAGCCCGTTTCCCTCACATCGACTGGCTACGCCTGAATCTTTCCTACGGGAGTCAGAACAGTAATGTCTCTACGCTCGGTGGTTCTGCTGTGAATGGTGCGGGACAAACGGCCGCATTCCGATTTCTGGCAGCCCTCCCCACTGAAAAGGACTTCAGTCAGTCTCTGAGTGCGGGCATTGACTTCAAGCATCTCGACCAGGCAGTCAATGCGACGGTCATCACTCCTGAATTGGCGACCCTTCCTCCCACACCCCTCGATTACTGGCCGATCCGTATCAACTACACCGCTATTTGGACACCGAAGGACTCTACCACCATATTCAACACTGGACTTTCCTTCGGCGTTCGCGGTGCGGTCTTGCCGGTTCCCGGCTTTGGCTCATACGGCAATGAAGACCAGTTTGCCAATCTGCGTTACAATGCTGATGGGGGGTTCTTTGTTCTGAAAGGCGATCTCTCCCATACCCATGAGCTACCCGGAGGGTTCCAGATTTATGCAAAAGTCCAGGGGCAGGTTTCGCCCGAGCCGCTTGTCTACAGTGAACAGTTTGCGGCAGGTGGACTTGACACAGTGAGGGGGTATCTGGAAGGGACTGTGGCAGGCGACAATGCTTTGTTTGGGAGTGTGGAACTTCGCACTCCCTCACTTGCCGGTCATCTTGGAATCAACGAATGGCGCTTTTATGGATTCCTTGAAGGGGGGCGCGTGACAATCAACCAACCGCTCCCAGATCAACTGGCCTTCTGGAATATGGAAAGCTACGGGATCGGATCGCGCATCAGAATGTTCAAGTATCTCAACGGATCCATCGATGTGGGAGTGCCTCTGATCACCCAAACCCCCGTGATCGCCAATTCCTATCTTGTGACCTTCCGTCTCTTTGGAGAATTTTAACTTTTTCAGCCCAGCTTTATCATGAAAAAACGCTTCTTGTTTTCCACCGGTCGAGTCTCGATGGCTCTCCCTTTCGCAATTTTAACGGCAGCTTTCCTTTTCTCCGGATCCCTCCAGGCCAGAACATGGTGGAATGACGCATGGCGCTCTCGAACCAAAATCACGCTGGATACAACGGATAACGGGGTTCCCGTCACGGATGCTATCGGGACGGCGACAGTTCTCCTGCGTCTCCACGACGGGAATTTTAACTTTAACTCAGCCAAAGAGGACGGAAGCGATCTGAGATTTGTTACTGCTGACGACAAGACCCTGTTGGCTTCCCAAATCGAAAAATTCGATCCTGTGATGAACGAGGGATTTGTCTGGATCAAGATTCCCGATCTGAAACCGGGTGCCACGACGGATATTTATCTCTATTCCGCCCATGATGAGAAGAAGAAGGGGGCCAAAGGAGACAAAACTGATCTCCCCAAAAGTGCCTATGACAGTGACACGATGAGTGTTTATCACTTCAATGAGCATGGCACCCCTCCGGGTGATTCATCCGGCGAAGGAAACGGGGCCGAGACGCCAGGCATACCTGTTGAGGGAGCGATCATCGGGGGAGGCGTGAAAATCGACCCCAAGAAACCGATCAGCATCCAAGCCAAACCCACAGGCGCCATTCTTGAAGCAGCCCCCTATACTTGGATGACATGGGTCAAGCCGACTGCCTTGACACCCAACTCGGCAATTTATAGTCGCAAAGACGGAGCCAATGCTCTGAGGATTGGTCTCGATAACGGAGTGCCTTTCCTTGAAATCAGTAGTGCTGCCGGTACCCAGCGCACGACTCCCGTTGCTCCGCTTGCTGCAGGTACCTGGAAACATCTGGCTGTTGTTTCAGACGGAACCCGCACGACTCTCTTTGTGGATGGGGCGGCGGTAGCCAATCTCCCTGTGGCACTTCCTTCGATCAACAGTCAGGCCTTCATCGGTGGAGAGGGTGATGGGAGGCCGGGATTTTCAGGAGAGATCGACGAGATGGAAATCTCCAAATCAGCCCGAACCCCCGGTTTTATCAAGCTTGCAGCGCTTGGTCAGGGACAGCAAAATGCCAAATTTCTTGTCTTGGGAAAGGAGGAACCGGCTGCCGTCAGCTTCCTAGATAATCTCGGAATTTTTGGCTTCCTGATCAGATCGGTGACTGTCGATGCATGGGTCGTGATCGGAATTCTCGGAATCATGTCCGCCATTAGCTGGATCGTGATGATCGCAAAGTTTAACTACATCAAGGGCCTTTCCAGAGGATCTAAAGAATTTGTCAATCAATGGCATCATCTGGCCGGGAGCATCACGGAACTGGACACCGATGATCCCGAGACGATTGCTTCCCTTGGCGGACGGGCGGATCCTGCGCATATCAGGTTCATTCATGCATCACCGATTTACCGCGTCTATCATCTGGGATGCGATGAAATCAGAAAGCGTCGTGGTCATGGAGGGGGACTCAGCCATGAATCCATCGAAGCGATCAAATCCTCCGTTGAAGCCCAGATCACGCGCGAGTCTGTGAAACTTAACAGCAGCATGGTACTACTGACCATCTGTATTGCCGGTGGTCCCTATGTCGGTCTCCTTGGAACCATCATTGGCGTCATGATCACATTCGGGGAAATCGCGATGATGGGAGAAGTTGATATCAACGCCATCGCACCAGGTATCGCCGCTGCCTTGCTGGCTACTGTCTGCGGTCTGATCGTCGCGATTCCCGCTCTTTTCGGATATAACTACCTGAGCATGCAGGTGAAGGAGATCACAACGGATCTGCATCTCTTCATCGATGAATTCATCACCAAGATCGCCGAGTATTATTCCAAACAAGCCGGTCATGATGCTCCTAATTAGCCCTTAATTTTTTCGATCTGCCATGCAAGCCACTTCTGAAGGAGAAGCAATAGCCGACATCAATGTCACGCCAATGGTGGATCTCTACCTTGTGCTTCTCCTGATCTTTATCATCATGACGACCGCGGGTGCGCAGGCGATCAAAGTAAATCTTCCCAAAGGGAGTTCGGCCCCCAACATGGGAGGGCCCAAGACCCAGGCTGTATCGGTCAATAACGAAGGGGCTATCTTTCTCAATACGCTGCCGGTATCGCTCGCCGAGCTTGAGCAGAAACTGGGGGAGATAAAATCCTCTTCACCCGACTCCCCGGTGATTGTGCGTGGAGATAGTGCCACTCAGTATCAGGCCATTATGGATGTGCTTGATATCATTGGCAGGTTGAGCATCGAGAAAGTGGGGCTTGCCACCCAGAAAAGGCAATAATTACCCATCGCATCCATGGCTTCACCCAATTTCACCCCTGATAAAAAATCCCCACTGCCGTTGATTATCGGCGGTCTGGTGGTTGTGGGTGGTATTGCCGCCATTTTTATCTTTCATCATAGCGACGACGATAGCGGGCCTGCACCCAAGGAGAAAATCCAGATGGTTTCACTCCCGCCGCCACCACCTCCCCCACCTCCTCCGAAAGTGGA
>JBAXTN010000060.1:0-7421 GCA_037130175.1 bacterium
TACCTTCCCTGCCTCAATCCTTCCTACCCACTCAAAATAGCGAGGAGCCAAAAATCGACACGGCCCTGTCAACATCGGCCTTGGTGATATTCAGCGGCGGGAGCAACCGTATTGTCCGCTCCCCAGAGGGAATCACCAGCATGCCTTCTCCCATCAGTTCCTTGGTCATCCTGAGAGCTGGGGTCGAGCTATCACCCTCTTTTGCCGGCAGGTCGTTGAGTTCGATACCAAGCATCAGTCCGATTCCCTTCACCTGACGGATCGCGGCAAGATCAAGAGCCTCCAACGATGATCTGAGATAGACCCCCATCGTCCGGGCATTCTCAAGAAGCCCTTCCTGTTCAATGCTAGAAAGTACGGTCAACCCCACAGTCGAGCAGAGCGGTGATCCGCCATAAGTCGTTCCGTGCGTTCCGGGCCCGAGCAGATTGCAGAGTGGCCCTCGATCCACGCCTTCATCATTCAGTCCGGCATCGCGCTCACCCACCCAGAAGGCACCGAGCGGATAGCCGTTGGCAATTCCCTTGGCCCAACTCACCGCATCCGGCTCCACTCCTTGCGACACGATACTGCGCCATGCACACCAGTCTCCCGTCCTGCCAAGTCCGCATTGGATCTCATCAAAAAAGAGCAGCAGGTTATGGCGGTCGCAAAGCGTTCGTACTCCCCGAAGAAAATCCTTCGTGGCGGGATTGATACCCCCCTCCCCCTGAATCGGCTCCAGTAGGATCGCCGCAGTCGTCGGGGTGATGGCAGCTTCCAAGACTGCAAGATCATTGAAGGGAACATGGGTGAATCCTTCGACCAGCGGAGCGAAGCCGATCTTTACTTTCTCCTGTGCCGTGGCACTGATGCCGCCCAGGGTGCGGCCATGGAAAGAATTGGCGAAGGTAATGATCCCGTACCGCCCGGTCGGCGCACCAAATTTCCGCGCCAGCTTGTAGAGACCCTCGTTGGCCTCCGCACCGCTGTTGCAGAAGAAGACTTTTCCTCCAAGCCCGACGATCTCAACGATCTTGCGGGCGAGTTCGGCCTGGGGACGGTTTCGGTAGAGGTTGGAAATATGAATGAGTGTGGCCGCTTGATCGGCAATGGCCTTCGTTACCGCAGGGTGAGAATGCCCGAGCGAGCAGACTGCAATGCCCGCTCCGAAGTCGAGATACTCTTTTCCTTTCTCATCCCAGACACGCGCCCCCTCACCACGCACCAGTTCCAAATCAAATCGGCCGTATGTCGGGATGACAAAATCGTGGAAGAGTTCGGTGGTGGTGGGAGTGGTCATCATGGAAAGGTTAAAGTCTGAAGGTTAAAGTCTGAAGGCTAAACGAAAAGTAATGCGGATGGCTCCCCTCCGAATCATGCGGGCGTTGAGTCATTCACGGAAGGTCTCTTCGAGAAGATTCCTAAACTCGTCCTCTGAGAGGATCGTCACGCCGAGTTTCCGAGCTTTTTCCAGCTTGCTGCCGGCTTCCTCACCCGCCAGCAGGTAGGTCGTCTTGGCACTCACAGAGCCAGAGACCTTACCCCCATGCCCCCGGATGATCTCCGCCGCCTCTTCACGGGGAATCGAGAGGGTTCCGGTCAGCACCCATATCGTTCCGAGCAACTTGGAGCCGTATGATGTCGCAATTTCCACAGGATCGCGTTCTCCAAAATTCAATCCCCGATCCCGCAGTTTCCCAATCAACTCCATGACCGCAGGATCGCGGAACCATGCCTGGATGGCATCGGCCATAATTTCTCCGATTTCGTTCACGGCGCAGAGTTCCTCAACAGAAGCACCCGCCAGGCGATCCAGCGTCATAAATGCCGCGGCCAATGTGCGTGCCGCCGTCACACCCACATGGGGAATGCCAAGCCCGGCAAGCAGTCTCCAAAGTGGTCTCTCTTTACTTTCTAATATGGCAGTAAGCAGGTTCTCCACGCTTTTTTCCCCCATGCGTTCAAGTGGCAGTAGCTCTTCTACCGTGAGGATGTAGAGGTCGGAAATATCACTCAGCAATCCCGCCTCGATGAGCTGCGCCACAACTGCCTCCCCCAGTCCGGCGATGTCCATCGCATTACGACTGGCAAAATATTCTATCCTGCGTCGCATCTGGGCAGGGCATCCAGGGTTTCCACACCGCACGGCCACTTCTCCCTCAACACGGCTGACAGGAGCACTGCAAACAGGGCAATCGAGGGGCATGAGAAAGGGGCGTTCCGAGCCATCGCGTTCGGCCACGAGCACGGTTGCGATCGCGGGAATGACATCACCTGCCTTCTCCACCAGCACCCAATCCCCGATACGGAGATCCTTGCGGGCAATCTCCTCCTCATTGTGCAGTGTCGCCCTGGCCACGGTGCTCCCGGCCACAAGAACAGGCTCGAGTTCGGCCACTGGCGTCAGGACTCCACTGCGCCCCACCTGCACGGTGATGTCGAGCAGGCGGGTGCGAGCCTGTTCTGGTTCGTATTTGTAGGCGATGGCCCATCGGGGAGCTTTGCTAGTGGAGCCAAGTTGTTGATGCAGCCCCAGTTGATCAACCTTGATGACAGCCCCGTCGGTTTCAAACGGGAGATCGTGCCGAATCTCACCCAACTCGCGGATGGCCTCCATGACCTGCGTCGCATTCCTGGCTTTCCAGAGCCTACAACTGGTCGGAAGGCCCCATGACTGCAGGGATTCTACAAGTGCCTGCTGCGTGGATGGCAGGCTCTCCTTCGGCTTATACCCGCCGAATCCGTAAAAAACCCCCGAGAGCCCGCGCTCCGCCACAATGTTCGGATCGAGCTGCTTGAGCGATCCGGCGGCGGCGTTACGGGGATTGGCAAATACCGTCAGGCCCTGCTCATCGCGTTCAGCATTGATCCGGACGAATGTCTCCTTGGGAAGGTAGATCTCGCCACGCACTTCCAGTACGGTGGGGAAATCTCCGCGAAGCGTCTGGGGTATCGTATGAATTGTTCGGATGTTGCGCGTGACTTCGTCCCCCGTCATGCCGTCGCCACGGGTGGCGGCACGCACAAGTCGCCCTTTTTCATAGAGGAGGGCTATAGCTACCCCATCCACCTTCGGCTCGATCGTCAGCAGGATCTCTTCCCCGGGAAGCAGTCGGTGCAAACGGGCAACGAATTCCCCAATCTCTTCGGAGGAGTATGTATTGTCGAGACTCTGCATCGGCACCATGTGCTGGACCTGTTCAAAGGCACCCTGCGGTCTCCCATGCTTGCCCCCCACCCTCTGCGTCGGGGAGTCTGCGACAACAAGCTCAGGATGGGCCCGCTCCAGATCAACCAGTTCCCGATAGAGTGCATCATACTCACGATCCGTGATCTCCGGTTTCGCCTGATCGTAGTAGAGACGGTCGTGATGCGCGATCCGGCGGCGAAGTTCCCCGATCCTTTCTTGATCAGGAGCGTCTGGGGGAAAGAGTTCTTCTGTGGTCATCGTGTATCAAGGGAAATGCTGCCCTAGGCAAGAGATGGTCTTTTTTTACCTCACTGGCGATCTTTGAGCAGCAAAAACGATCCAGAGGGGAAAGTTCCCTAAAAAATTGTTTTTTGAGAATTGGCACGATGTGTGCTTTATCAAAGTTGGTTTGTGGTTGCAGCCCGGTCGTTAAGACTTTCGAGATTCTCGGGGGGGAAAGCTCGGAAATTCCGACCGGGCTGCTCTTTTTAAGATGCATTCCGGCATGGATGATTCAGGATCGAATGATTTTCCCCGCAAAAGTGAGTATTCCTCAACATATCCTCGACAGGCTTGGCCCGAAGCATGCGGCTCGACGCCTCGAACTTGAGGAACAACTGAAAACAAGGCAGATCGGCCATGGGCAGGGTATCTTCTCAGTCGACCGCTATCTTTCAGTGAACAAAATTGTCCGGCTTGGACTAGGCCTCTCCGGCCTCAGCAAGCGCGGCGAGGCGAATATCTTTAGGATGGATCTGGTAGAGAATGAGATTGTTCTGCCAGATCTGCCCGAAGCCTTTGAGGGATTCCGCATTCTGCAACTCAGTGACCTGCACTGCGATATTCACCCGGAGCTGATGGAAGTAATCCGAACATCCATGGAGGGTGTTGCACATGATGCCGTTGTCCTCACCGGCGATTATCATAATGAGATCATCATGCCGATTGATGATTCGCTGGAGGCCATGCGACAGTTCATTCCTCACCTGCATCCGTTGCGTTTTGCCATACTGGGCAATCACGACTATCTCGCCAAAGTGGCCCTCTTTGAGGAATGCGGGCTACCGGTCTTGCTCAATGAGTCCCTCCCTATCGAGCGCACAGGAATCAATGGTAAGGAGAGAATCTGGATCTGCGGTGTAGATGATGCTCATTTCTTCCGCACGCATGATCTTGTTGCCGCGAGGGCAGGCATTCCCAGCGGGAAGATCACCATTCTTCTCTCCCACACACCCGAGACACACCGCGAGGCCGCCGTACTGGGATACCATGTGCATCTGAGCGGTCATACCCACGGGGGACAGATCTGCCTGCCGGGCGGTATCGCTGTCGTCAACAATGCCCCCGGATGCCGGAGGGAACATATAGCAGGGCCGTGGCGCGAGGGGCAAATGATCGGCTACACATCAAGAGGCACAGGTGCTGCGGGAGTACCTGCAAGATTCAACTGCCCTCCTGAAATGACACTGCACACCCTGACGCGGGGCATTTAGAACTCTTCAAGCAATTCTGTAGCCTTTATTTAACGGCGACATGGTGCCGATTGGCGGTGTCTCATCGCTCGGGCTTGCAGCGTATTGTCAACAGTCGATTCGCCTGCTCCTTGCTACGCGACCACATGGCGCTCGCAAATTGATGGCCAGAATATTAACTAAAACGCTCTAAAATAATCCAGCTGGTCTGTCTCCATACTTTTTCTATAATTTCACTCTCCCCATGAAATACCAGCAGCTCTTTCTGATGGCTCTTGCCGCGACTCTTGTCTCCACCGTTGCTCAGGATGCACCAATCAATACGAATTCCATCCTGAAGGAGCTTGATCAGGTGGATGCCAATGCCAAAAATCAGGTCTCCTCCCGACGCAGCGCCTCTCTCTCCAAGATCCAGTCGGCCAGCAGCTCCACTTCATCAGCTGTGGAACTCTACCTCCAGGCGCTGGATGCCACCAAATACGGCGACAAGCATTCTGATTTTGTTGAATGGCGGCAAAAGAATGCGGAGTTTCTCCGCAGTAACCAGTTTCAGACTGCCGCCCAGTTGCAACTGCGATACCTTCTGCTGGCCTTGCAGCGCTCGGAGCAGAATGACGCCTTTGCGCAGATCCCTCTCTGCATGGCCTACCTCAATGATCTGTCGGTCGCGACCACCGGCCAATTTTCCCAGAATCAGAAGGCTCCCAAGACCACAAGTTCTGCCTCGATAGATAAGGCGGTCCAGGAGGCCAACAGCCTGATCAAGCAATCCCTGAACGATACGGCCGTCGTCAAATGGCTTGAAATCGATGATCTACTTCCCGATGGCAAGGACTTCGCATCCTCACCGGGGAATTATGAAACGATCATCGAGAAAAATATCCGTGTGCCCATGCGTACCAAAAATGATCCGCGGCTCCCCGGCACTTGGGATCTACAGATGAAGTTCATCGCCGATGTCGCAACCTCCACCGGAAGCCAGCAACAGGCTGATGATTTTAATAAAAACCGCCTCCCTGATTTTCTTTTCAAAAAGGCACAGGACACAGCCTTGATAGGTCACCCCAACCGAGCCATCGGAGATATTATGGCCTTGATCCATCGTTATCCTAGCAATCCCGATGTGAGGGACTGGGTGAAGGCTGCCCGGGATCTTCTGCCAAAGGTGACCCCGCCTCCCACGGCACCAACTCCCGCCCCAGCAGCGACAAACTCGCCGATGACTTCAGTGCAGCCTACAAACGCTCCAAGCACCCCGACCTCCACGGCACCTAATCAGCCAGTGCCTACAAATCCTTAGAGCGGTTTGAGTAATTCTATTGGCTTTCTTTGGCGTCATCGCATCGCACGGATAAGAAGCGAATTGACTACAGCCTCTTCGCTTGCTCCTTGGTATCCGAGCAGATGGCGCTAGCAAATCGATGGCCTCAATATTACTTGAACCAGTCTAGTTGGGGATTTTCTCCCCTCGAATCAGATCCTCCCAGGTCTGGCGCTCTCGGACGACGATCGACCTTTCGCCATCGACGAGCACCTCCGGCAAAAGAGGGCGGGAGTTATAAGTCGAGGCCATCACAAATCCGTATGCTCCCGCACTCATCAGTGCTATACGATCCCCCGGTGCAAGCACGGGAATCTCACGATCCTGGGCAAAGAAATCGCCACTCTCGCAGACTGGACCCACAACATCGACCTTTTCCAGTTGATCCGTCTTGGGTGCGATCAAAGGCTCGATCTCATGATGCCCCTCGTAGAGGGCGGGTCGTATCAAATCATTCATCCCGGCATCGACGACGACGAAATTCTTGGTCGGTGTTGACTTGCGGTAGAGCACGGTGGAAAGCAGCACGCCAGCATTGCCGACGATGAAACGGCCCGGCTCGAAAAGAATGCGTAGTCCGAGCGCCTTGAGCGGCTCGATCACTTCAGCGCCATAGTCTTCGGGTGTGATACGGTCGGATTGTGCTCCGCTTTTCCACCAAGAGGGATCACCGCTGGCGAGTGCATCGTGATAGACGATGCCGACACCGCCACCGATACTGAAGAACTCCAGTCCGTAGGCGGTCTTCAACTCCTCCACGAGCGGCATGAGCTTGCGGATTGCCTCGGCAAACGGAGGAGCCTTCAGAATCTGCGAACCAATATGGGTCTGGAGTCCCCTTATCCTAAGATTGGGGAGAGCGGAGGCACGGGCATAGACACTGGCCGCACGGTCGAGACCAATCCCGAATTTGTTCTTGCTCTTGCCAGTCGAGATATACTTGTGTGTCGGAGCATCGACATCGGGGTTGACACGGATCGCGATGGGAGCGATCAGACCGGCGTTGCCAGCAACCTCGTTGATGCGCTCCAACTCCTCCTCTGACTCGACATTGAAGCTGTAGATCCCTTGGCGTAGCGCGTAGTCGATTTCCTCGGCAGTCTTGCCTACCCCGGCAAAGGTGCATCGATCCGCCCGACCACCTGCCTTGAGCACGCGGAAGAGCTCTCCTCCTGAGACGATGTCAAAACCGGCCCCTTCCTGGGCAAGAAGATTGAGTACGGAGAGATTGCTGTTGGCCTTCATCGCATAGCAGATCATCCGATCTGCGAGCGGAGTGAGCGCGGCATCAAGGCGACGAAAATTTCCGCGAATCGTTTCTGCGGAATAGACATAGACTGGTGTCCCCACCGCGGAGGCAATCTCATTAAGATCGACATCCTCACACTTCAGCGATCCGTCTATATATCGAAAGGAATGCATTAGGCGGAGAAGGATAAATGAAAAATTTAAAAAA
>JBAXTN010000061.1:0-7356 GCA_037130175.1 bacterium
CCACTTCCTCGGAATGACCGAGACCATAGACCGCAGCAGTGTCGATCCAGTTCATGCCAAGTTCAATGGCACGATGGATTGCCTTAATCGAGTCATCGTCAGACTGGGGCCCCCAGCCGAATTTCCATTCACCTCCGACGGCCCAGGCTCCGAAGCCAAGAGGTGTAATCTTGAGATCAGAGTTTCCAAGAATGCGCGTCTGCATGGATTTTTTTAGTGGACTGCTGGAGATGGGTTGGCAGCAGGTGATGCCGAAGCTTTTGGCTTGGGTTTTCCAACGGGCTCCCAGGCCACAGGAACCGATACTACAAGCGTTGGCTCACCCTTGAGATACCCCAGCGAGGCAAGGAAGAGATCAGCCTTACAGGTGGCATCGACAACCATCGATTCCGGTGCGGTATATTTTGGCAGAATGAAGGCGTGACGCGCCTCGGGAATCAGGACGAGATCACAGCGGACTCCCGCCTTTTTGAGTACATCGGCAAATTGCTGCGACTGTGCCGGGAGAACAATGGTGTCATTCACACCGTGCATCAGGAGTGTCGGGGCTGATTTGGAGGTTACAAAATTTATCGGCGAGAGATCATGCGCCATTTTCTGTTGTGCAGGAGTCGGAATCAGATCCTCCGGTGCCGGCTTGCGTTCCAGAGCTTTGCCTCCCATGACAAACTTAATCCAGTTCGTACCACTCATATCGACAATCGGGTTGCAGGGGATCATGGCATCAGCCGAGGATCGCACGGCCTCGGTGGGATCAGGGATTGTTCCCAAGGCCGCCGCCAAATGTCCTCCAGCGGAATCCCCGAGAACGGCGATTTTATCAGGATCAACCCCGTATTCCGCAGCATGGGTGCGGATATATCGCATCGCATTGCGGCAATCCTCGAGAATGTCACCTACACTGGCAAAATGCGGCTTCTCGACAGAGCGATAATCGATGCTAAATGCAGCAATGCCGCGGGAGGCAAAATACTTCGCCATGGGGTAGAACATCGAAGCACCCGGAGCATGCCAAGCCCCACCATGAATTAGCACGATCGCAGGGCGTTTTTCACCCGGCTTGAGATCCTTCGGCAGAAAAGGGACAATCACCTGAATGCTCGGGTCATTTGTTCCATAGACAACAGGGGCTGGGATGTCGTTGGTCGCCATGAGTTCTGTCATGGTGACCGCTTTTGCGTCTGGCATCATGAACGACAAAGTGAGCAGGCACGGGGTTAGGAGAATAGTTTTGAGTAGCTGGTTTGTTTGCATGATAGGTAAAGAGTTCCGAATTATTTCTTGGCGTTTTGAAAATCGGATGCTGTCACTGTTTTGCTGTCTCCCGGTGCAAGAGTGATTTCGATCGACGCTCCATGGTAGCTCACTTTCGTCGAACCTCCGAGTTTGGAACTGATCGTGGCTTCGGTAAGAAGACCAGCTTTCCAAGTCATCGCCACTTCAAATCCACCGCGGGCTCGCAGGCTCTTAACCGAACCTTCGGGCCAGACTCCGGGCAACGCAGGCAGAAGCGAGATCCCGTTTTCATGACTTTGAATCAGCATCTCGGCGATCGCCGCCGTGATACCAAAGTTCCCGTCCATCTGCATCGGAGGATGATTGCCAAAAAGATTTAAGCAGGTGGTTCGGAAGAAGCGCTTGATCTGACCTTCTGCTTCATTTCCCTGATGAAGCCTTGCATACAGGGCGCAGCGCCAGGCAAAGGACCATTCGCGCACATCACCCACATCACCGCGTCCTTTTAGCGAGATCAGTCCGGCCTCAGCCATCTTGGGCGAGAGGGCTACGCTGATCTGCCGCCCCGGATAGATGGCAAACAGGTGTGAGGTGTGACGGTGGTGACTGGTGGGAGTGTCGTCATCATTGGATTTGCGAAGATGAAGGCCCTCGACAACCAGCGTGCTGTTCAACCAGGGAATCATCGCAGGATTCTTCGCTGCCTGCTCTTTCAGGATCTCCATCATGGGCGGATTTTCCGAAACTCCGAATGAAGTCTCGCCAGCAAGCGAAGGCCCCTTGATCAAGGCATTAAACCCTTCAACCAAAGTGGCGGAATCCTTGGGATTGGCTGTTAGTTTTGCCTTTGCATCCGATGATAAAGTGTTCCAGACAAAGGCGGCAGCTGTTCCCTCCTTTGCCGTGGAAAGTTGCTGGACAATCTTTTCGGATTCCTTCTGAAAATCTTTCTGAGGATCAAATCCGGGTTGATTCAATTCGTCCTTCCATTCCAAAAGCTGTCCCCAGCTTCCGATTCCCGGCACCAGTAACCTATCACGCATTGCTGCGATCTTGTCCCGATACTCCTTTTCCACCCCGAGTGCATCCGCTGCCTGCACAGTATTATTGAAGAGATCCCAGACGATTTCCTGACTGTAGGCAACCCCGTCCTGATGGGGACCATGTTCAGGTGACCAGCCATCCGGAACCACGAGGCGACCATCTGGGAGTGCCTTGAGATGATCCTCCCAAAATTCACAGACTTCCTTCATCATTGGGTAGGCCACGGACTTCAAATACTCCTTGTCCTGACCAAAGGCGTAGTGTTCCCAAAAATGAAGGGCATACCAGGCATTGGCCGTCTTGTCCCAGAGGAAGGTCATCCCACCCTGAATGTTATGGCCAGTCTTGATAGCCCAGCCCCGTGGCGAGAGTTTTCCATCAGGAGTGGCAACCCCACGATCGGTTGCGACGATCTTCCGCCAGGAAGGAATCTGGCTCTCAACCAGATCCAGAAGCGGGAGATGACACTCGGCAATGTTCGCCACTTCGACCGGCCAATAGTTCATCTGGATATTGATATTATCATGGTAATCGCAATGCCATGCCGGAGTATCCGAATCATTCCAAAGCCCTTGCAGATTGGCAGGAAGCCCACCCGGACGGGAGCAGGCGATCATCAGATAGCGACCATACTGGAAGAGCAAAGCTTCGAGTTCTTGATCGGTCACTTTGGCGGCCGCCAGCCTACGAGCGTCAGTGGGCATTGCATTCTGCTCAGGCGTGGAGGAACCGAGATTGAGTTTCACCCGGTCGAAGAGTCTTTTATAATCCTCAAGCTGTTCCTTGATCAGTTGATCCCATCCGACTGACTTGGCTGCGGCTATTCGACCCGCGATTGCTTCATGGGGATCGGCTCCGCGAAAACCCTTGGATGAATCAGGGGCATAGTCGGTACCGGCTGCCACCAGCAGCGTAAGGCTGTTACAATTGGTGAAGGAAATCACTCCTTCCTGGGCGGAGATCTCTCCTCCATCATGCAGCACGGCCACCTGGGTCTCATAGTTCATACCATTGTGGAGTTGTCCGTGCATCAGGAGCAGATCATTGGTGGCAGTGACTTTAGCTCCCCGTCCGTCAGCGAGTTTGATCACCCCAGAATGTGCAGCTGGATGATCTGCTATGAATCGCGCCATGATCACGCCTGCTGGGTGACTGGCGGCATAGTCACGATGATAGTCAATCCCATCCTGAGTGTAGCTCACCGAGGCATGGGCTGTGGAGAGATCAAGATCACGACGATAATTAGTCGGCGTGTTGGTAGAGGTATTAGTGGAAGAAAGGGAAATTGAGAGATCGGCGAGCGACTGATAATTACCGTAGGTATCCTGATCGTCACCTCCAGGACAATTGATCGCTCCCGTCCAGAGACTCAGTTCATTGAGGCGCAACAACTCGGTCGGAACTTCCCCTGTGATGAGAGCACCAAGACTGCCGCCTCCAATTGGAAGCGCATCGTTGATGTAGGTCTTCCACTTGATGTCGCGCCATCCCTCGAAATGAAATGCGGCAGGCTTGTCATACCAGAGAGAAAGAGGCTTGGCGGCAAACGACTCGGCCTGGACAGTGCAGATGAAACCAAGGAAAACGAGGAAGAGACCTACAGGACTACATTTGGGAAACAAGGGGTTTTTCATGGGGGGGATTTTTCATCCTCCTGCAATTTGAAGAGATTGTCGATAAAACCCAATCGTCTGAAGTTAGCCTCTACGCACAGGGGGAACCTCAGAGTCGTTGCCCTGCCTGCCTCCAATCAAAGCAATAGATACTCACGGCATCAATGCGATCAGCGTGCTGTCAGATAGAAGCATTGATTAAGATTATCCATCTGAGTATCCATCCTTGACTCTATACGGAATCTAACCGTGAAACGGCTACAACGTCGGACGATAGGTTTTAATGGATCCATTTGCAGGATCGACAGTTACAGTTGTGTAGTTTTTAGGCAGAACGTCATTCTTGTAGTCCAGTGCATTCATGATCGTGATACACCAAGGATCGTGTGGCGGAGCAGGTGCAAGTGAGGTCGATCCGCTGCGGTTAAATTGAAAACTGACATAGGAATAGGATGTACCGGCCCTAGGTATCTTGACTGAGGGACTCGTGGTGGGAGTGAGACTATAAATAGTGGAGAGGGCTGAGTTCGTGGTGACGATGATCGTTGAGGGTAGAGTCTGCGCCTTTGAGATCGGCGTGGCGTTGAGGGAATCATCGATCACGAAAGCCTGCACGGAATGGCATTGCCCCGTATCTCCGGGGGATTCGGTATCCTGATAGGCATAGAATCTTACCTCAACCGTCTGGTTTTTCGTCACAGCCGTCTGATGGGCAAGACTCAGCATGCCAATCACCTTATCGGCCCCCTGAGTCATATTGGTTCCACGGAGAGCGGAACTGAGCATCGGCCCCATGAGCGAAGCCATGATCACGATAACAGTTATCACGACCAGTAACTCGACGAGAGTGAAGCCGCAGAGCGTTTGGGACAGCTTAGAATTCCGTAGCCTTCCCGAATCCCATCGCGTGAAGGAACTTCCTAGAAGGGGTCGGCTCAAAACAACTTTTAGGTTGGAACGACCAGAGTGGTGAAATCTCATGGATTGAACTGCTTCATAGAAATCACGCGGAACTTGTAATAGGTGTCCATAATGTTGGCAGGTTGAGAGAGCACACTCAATCCACTGGAGGAGACCAAGGCGGCAAAATCTGGGATTGAGGTGTCCGACGGGTCGATATATCGCTCAATGATCGCCGAACCGCGCACCTCACCGAGAACCTTGTCGGTCGATCCCCCTCCGGATCCCGGGTCCACCCACGAGGAATAATCACCCGATCCGTGGGCCGTCGGGGTCTGCTTGAGGGTCTGAACCCTGTAGTGGATCTGGTAGGTATTGGATTTCGTCGTGAGTCGGGGGTAGATGTAGCTGTAAGGGCGTTCCCTGATATTATCGCCGGTCAGACCCTTCGCCTTGAGATCCGTAAGGCTGCTGCCATACCACCACTGCTTTATGGGCGAGTTCCCAGATGCCCAACTGACGACCGGATTGGTCACATTCAGAGGACTGCTCGCAGTCGGTTGCGTGGCCGGGTAGAGCCAAAGGGCACAAATTTCGGAGGGCGAGCGGAAGAGATCGCCTCCCCCCGTACTGGTGAACCGGGCATCAAACTGCTTCAGTGTCTCACCGGCATGGATCGGGTAATGGAAATAGAGCTGTCCTGAATCAGTCCCGAGTTGGTTATAGCTTTTAGACGCCAGACGGGTGGTGGTGTCCGAGTAGATATGGCTGCTATTGTCCGAGATATCCGAAAGGGATCTCAGCTTGTAATCATAGCCCCATTGATTATCGACAGCGGTGATCATGACCGGCTTGAGCACGCCCCTCATGGCGGTGGATCGCGTGATATGGGAAAAGGGGACGATCTGGTAATTCATATTGACCTTCCCGGCGGTCGAGAAGGAGTCCGAGATGGGATAAGGATCCACGATCGGCATTTGAAAGAAATCCAGCAGAAGATGATCCGGGATCACTGTCGTCGTGATGGTGGATCCGGCCTCGCTCAGGCCCGCATTGGAGCGCCTTGCATCACCTCCCGCAACATCCTGGGCATTGGCGTTTGGAGAGAACTGGAGGGTAAGCCAACTATTTTGGAGAATGTTCGTGCTTGGCGGTGTTGGCGGATTGCCAAGATTCGCAAATCCGGTAGGAATCGAACCGAAGAGTAACGGGGAGGGAACCTGACGGTTTGGTGAGAAGATTACTCCTCCCTGCACAGACCCACCGAGAGCATAGTAGGGGGCGCTGCCAATATTAGCCCAACCATTTGTGGAGCCGAAACCCTCATCGGATTTATTCATGTAGGGTCCGTCCGGAAAATAACCAAAGCCGTTGTCGAAATCCCCTCCCGCGCTCCAGAGGGTTTTAAATGCAGGGTTTCTAAAGTCGCAATCGGGCCCGGCCTGAGGTCGTGATCCCTGACCATCGTTACCGGAAATGTAGGCGCCGGCGGCTTTTCCGCGGGTGCCGGTCCAGCTGTATCCAAAAAGATTCGTGGGGTAGGTGCCACCGAGCCCAGGATTACCATACATGTCGGATTTGAAACCACTGGTACCATCGATGAGTGGTGGCAGGAAATAGGAGTTCACGTTGTTGGTGAACAGCAGGGTTCCGTAGTTTCCGCCAACCAAGGGCTGCGCCCCGGAACGTATGGAATGGGCATTCCGAACGAAGGTCGTCCAACCGTTGATCGTGATCGGTGCGGAATAACCATAGAGTGGATTATTTGTATAAAAGGATATGGGGATCGTGGAAAAACAGGAAATCATGCGTGGATCGCTGTAGATCAGATCAACGGATTGAATGGTGTCCGCCGTAATCCAATTCAGAGCTCTCCAAGGAGAAGCCACATCGGAGTAAGTATTGGTCTCGTTTCCGATACCCATTTCCGTGGGAAAAACAAATGGTTGATTCTCCGCCCAAGCCGATTTGGTGAGTCTCTTAGAAATCTGATATGATGAGGGGTCTGTCACCATGGAGTTAGTTCCGTAATTATTTGTTGGAGGGTAGCACCAAAAAAAAGTACCCAATTTTCCATAAGCCGGAGGAAGCTTGGGAATAGGAAAAGGGGCGCTGAGAAATGTCTGAGAGACTTTCTGCACAAGGCTTGAGGCCCCCGTCAGCGAGTAAATGGAATTCTCTATATCTCCTCCCGTGAAGAAGAAAGTGGAAGCACTGAGGCTATTAACAGTGAGCGGGGTGCTCGAGTAGAGTGTATTGTTGTTTTGTCCTGGGGCTGCTCCAGTCGCACCGAGAAGCCCTATCAGCTCCTGATCATAGAGGTATTGCGACTCCGCATTCAAGATCCCGGCGCTGGTTCTTAGATAGGCGGGTGTCGAAAAGACGACCGGTTTTGCGTTTATTGTGAATACAGATAGACCTGTCACTGAATTGGAAATCGAGGGATTGATCCCGCACGATCCTGGCGTCACCGTGACAAAATTCGGCAGGTAGGCCGTCTCCACCATCGTGTCATGGGCAGCGAGTATGGGGAGTCCTGCAGCACGACTCGCATTGGGCATGG
>JBAXTN010000062.1:0-7078 GCA_037130175.1 bacterium
CTCATACCTTCCCTGCCTCAATCCTTCCTACCCACTCAAAATAGCGAGGAGCCAAGTTATTTGTACTTCATTCCTTCCCCCAACCGTCCCACCTCATTAGCATAACCCAACCATGATTCCTCCCCTCTTTCTTCGACTCGTCACAGCCCTACTGATCCTGCTTCCATCCGGAACAACCTTTGCTGAGCAGGCGGTCAATCCCACCAATCAGATCAGCTGGCTCCCCGGCGAAACCAAGGATCAGAAGAATACTCGAATGGCTTGGTGGACAAAGGCCAAGTATGGGATGTTCATCCATTGGGGCCTCTACTGTATTCCAGCCGACGGGGAGTGGCACATGCGGGCCAAAAAAGTTCCCTACGCCGAGTATTCCAAACTTGCTGAACAGTTTAACCCATCACAGTTCGATGCGGATGCCTGGATGGCTCTCGCCCATGAGGCAGGAATGCAATATGTGACGCTGACTACCAAGCACCATGACGGCTTCGCGATGTTCCATTCCAAGGCAAGCCCCTACAATGTTGTCGATGCGACTCCGTTCAAGCGGGATGTGGTCAAGGAACTTTCTCAAGCCGCCCCGCGACACGACATCACCTTCTGCACATACTACTCCTTTCTTGCCGACTGGGGGCATCCTGGAGGACAGGCGGGATGCGAGCATTGGGATCCCAAGTTTCAGGACGGAGACAAACGAGCCTATGTCACCAATGTCGCCATAGCCCAACTCA
Source organism: bacterium (assembly GCA_037130175.1). Taxonomy (GTDB): domain Bacteria; phylum Verrucomicrobiota; class Verrucomicrobiia; order Chthoniobacterales; family UBA6821; genus UBA6821. The sequence continues at coordinate 729 of JBAXTN010000062.1, forward strand.
AGGAACTCCTCTCCAACTACGGGAAGATAGGCGTTGTCTGGTTCGACACCGACGGTTCGCGTGATATCACACCCGACGAAGCGGCCCGTACAGTTGAGGTTCTCAAAACACAGCCAAATATCATTGTCGATCCGAGGGTGCCCGGCGTGAAGGGAGACTTCGAGACGGCAGAACAGCACATGCCGCTCCTTCGCCCAAAAGCAGACTACTGGGAACTCTGCGGCACGGTGAACGGTGCCTGGGGCTATACAGGGGCCAAGGCCAAGCCTCTTGAGAAACTCCTCCCCTACATGATCACTGCCTGGGGTATGGGTGGGAATGTGCTCATGAATGTCGGCCCGACCAAGGAGGGAATCATCCCGGAGGATTCGGCTGAGCGCCTCCGCCAGATAGGCGCATGGCTAAAGGTCAACGGGGAGTCCATCTATGGCTCCACGGGAGGACCTTTTGTCTGGCTTCCATGGGGTACAGCCACACGCAAGGGAGATACACTCTACCTTCAAGTCTTCCAATGGCCCGCAGACGGTTTGCTAAAGGTTCCGCTCGCCAACAAGCCTGTCAAAGCATGGCTTCTAGCTGATGCTGAAAAGAAAGCACTTCCGGTTGATCAACATGAAAACCGCCTTCTGATTCAGCTTCCCAAGAAAGCTCCGGATCCTATTGCCAGCGTCGTCGCCCTCCAGATCGAGGGAGAACCTGTCTCGACCTACAACTCTCTTGTCCTCAACAAACCCGTGACCGCTTCGTGTGAGCAAAAGTCGGCACAGGGACTCAACGACGAGGATGGATATTCACGTTGGCGCAATACCAATGCAACCGGCTCATTTGAAATCGATCTCGGCAAGACTCAGACATTCTCCACCCTCCGCATTGCTCCTGCTTACAGCAGTGTGGAACACGCTCTTCTTGAAGTTCGTGAAGGAAAGGAGTGGAAGCCTGTTGTCAAAGATTTCCATCTCAAACAAGACGAGAATATCGTCACCTTCCCAACTGCAACAGGTGATGCCATCCGTTTCAGCTTCAAGGATGAACCCAAGGCTCCGCAGATCACCGAATTCGAGCTCTATCCCGATCTATAAAATCTCTTCATGAGATCGCATGTTTCCAGTGCTCTCCTGATGATCCTGGGATGCATGGAGATCAACGCCGCCGAGATACTAACGGAGCCGCCAGCGCCGCAAGAAAGCCCGGCTACCTTGGATTTAAAAAATGCTCTCTCAGCAATCAAAATTGATGCCAAGACCCCTACTGAAAGAGAGGCAGCTTTTCTTGCCTACTGCGCTCGGGCAGATACAGCAGGACTCAAGGAAGCTCGCGGAATTTTACCGTTCCTTGCCGCCAAAATTGTCTCCGGCAGGGAGGTGGAGGCATCCCTCAAAAAATGGGAGCAAGTTGCCAATGATGTTTTTCAAAATTCGAAGACCCACTTTGCGGTTAATCCCGATGACAGCCATGCCCTCAATCCGTTTGAGAAACATGCGTTGATTCACGCTTACCTCGTCTGCCGCGACAAGGCACAGATTCCTCCATCGCTGGTCGAGCTGATGAAAAATTATGTGGCCCTTTACAAGCATCGCGAATGGAAAGGCTACGGTGCGTTGAATTACCGCCTCATGAATGATGGTTCGGGGTTTCTCGCTGCAGAGCTCTGGCCTGACCTGATTGATGCCGACGGCCTCAAAGCGGATCAGATCAAGGCGGCCACCAAAACACGTCTCCTTGGTTATTTCGATCAGATCGTCCATCGGAATACCGACGAATTCGGGGCCCCCACTTATCTTGGCATTGACCTGAGCGCGATGAAAATGCTCGCCGATTTTGCAAAGGATCCCGAGATAAAAAACAAAGCAACTCTGACACTCGACTCCATGATGCTGCAAGTCGCCTGCGCCTGGAACAACGGGTATTATATCACGCCGGCCAGCCGTTCTAAATACTGGGGAACGAGCATGACCTCCCCTGATTCCCTCGATACCACGGGAGCCATCGGATGGATTTATTTTGGAGGAAGACGACCTGTTGATCCCGCGCACATGAATCCCGCGGGCAGCGTCTGGTTTGCCTTCCCGTCCGGTTATGCGCCTCCTCCCCTTTTCACAGATATCGCGACCGATCGCACATCGGCATTTCTGCATCGTGGCAGCACAGGTGAGAACATCAGATTCATGATTTACCATACACCTGCCTATTCGCTTGCCAGCGAATGGGAATTTCTCCCCTCTCCTACCGATGGACACTACAAGGAGTCCCGCCGTCAGATGTTCAAGTGGATCTCTGAAAAACCATGCAGCACCTTCATTCCGATGCAGGAAAACCCGCGCCGTCCCTACAAGCTCAGTGAGAATATCGCCAATGCCTTCGGCTATGGTGAGAACCCCTTTGCACAGTCGCTCCAGCACGAGGGCACCCTGCTCGGAATCACCGCCGTGCCGGAGAACTATCCTTTCTGGAAACTCTATGCCCCCTTCACCACGGAAGGAGCCATCGTGAAGAGGATCGAAAAGGAGGGATGGGTTTTCTGCCATGGAGGTAGCGTTCTCTTCGCCTTTCGCTATGCCAAACCGGCACTTTGGGAGAAACACAGGGACAAGGAACAGTGCGATGTCCTGAGCAGTCTGGATCGAAAGAATGGCTGGGTATTAGAGACTTCTCCAATCACACCGTTTGCAGGAGGTGGTGTGAACGCGGAGTTGGAGCGCTTTGCAACGGCAATCCTTACCAAGCCCCGACTTGATATTTCCAAGATTGATGAGGCAAAACCATCACTCTCCTACCTCTCACTATCAGGACACCAACTGGAGTTGACCTATCGCAATCACGGGGAGCCCTACACCTCGCAGCATCTTATAGACGGCAAACCCTTTGATTACCGTTCATACCCTCTTTTTGAAAATCCGTGGGTTAATCAATCTCTCGGTAGCGACACACTCTCTCTACACCACAACGGGGAGAGCATGAACTACGATTTCAAAAACTGGAGTTGCTCGATACGAAGAGGACAATAAGTCTATAAAATTGAAAGCTCCGCTTCTACTCAGTCGTAATCTTGGCTTCAGCAGGGTTTAATCCCGCAGCAGTGGCCTTGAGGGTGAGATCTCCTGCGGTGTGATTGGAACGGATGACAATCAGAGCGCGGCCATGGTAGAGGTGGCAACTTGTCCCCAGATACGGCTCGGTGCTTTTGAGTAGCGCATTGCCCAGACCTGCAATGGAAGCGGGCCCTTCAAGTTTGAATGTCACTTCCTGATCGGCATTAGGATTCATTCTCCCTTTGGCATCAACAGCCTCCACCATCACAAAACTCAGATCCTGACCATCGGCATGGATTTGGGAACGATCAGGTGAGAGTTTCAGAGCAACAGCATCCCCGACAGTCTCAAGGGTCTTGCTTTCGACTTCCTTGCCATCCTGAACCCCGACAACTTTAAGAACACCGGGAGCATAAGGAACTTCGATACGGGCTTCATTATATTGGGAACGGCCCGTTGATTTTTCGTCAATTAACTGATCATTGAGATAAAGACGGACTTTTTCATATCGGGAATGTATGTCGGCGGTGAGTTTCTTTCCTTCCTGACCAGGCCAAGTCCAGCTTTCAAAAGTAGGCCACCAACCCCAGCCCACCGTCACGGGCTTCTTGCCCTCCTCGATCGGTTGACGGACGGCAAGACTTAGTTTTTCAGTTCCCCAGATGACATTACGATGATGACAGGCAGCTTTGATGTTTCCGATCAAATCCACATCGCCTGGATTGGCACCCCGCCAGGGGAAGAGTTTGTCGTTTCCGTGCATGACGGGTCCACCCGGTTGATCCGGATGTTCTTTTTTCGGGGGACCAAGTGGTTCTGTGGGATCCCCTTCATAAAAGGATCTACCCACGCCCACCTCGCCAAGATAGTCCTGAGCCGACCAGACAAAATCCCCGACGACAAAAGGATTATCAAGAACCTCATAGGCTTTTCCCACGGGCGGGCTTGATTCCGTGCTGACAAGGATTCGTTTAGGGTGTTGGTCGTGTTCCTTGATGTGAGTGCCAAGGGCATAGTTGCTTCCTACAATATCAAGCGAGTCCCAGTTTAATTCATAGTTCTTGAGCTTGTCAGCTTCCTTAGGATCTGGAGGTGGCTGAGGTGTACCTGCAACCGGTTTTTTTGTGTTCACAGGCCAACCAAGAATGCCGTCAGTTACCGGACGAGTGGGATCATTGCTCCGCACACGGTTTGCCAGCTTGGGTCCGTATTCCCCACCCATCGCATCACCGAGCCCAGGAATTTCATTGCCAATGCTCCAGAGGACCACCGAGGGATGATTCCTATCGCGTCGGACCATGGCGTCGATGTCGCGTTCCCACCAGTCCTTAAAAACCGTGCTGTAATCCTGATGATTCTTTCCATTGGCCCAGCAATCGAATGCCTCGTCCATCACTAGCATGCCAACCCGATCACAAGCGTCGAGCAACTCCGGAGAAGGCGGATTGTGAGCTGTGCGGATGGCGTTGAATCCAGCCTTCTTTAGAATTTCGATCTTTCTTTCTTCCGCCCTGTCAAAGGCGCAGGCCCCAAGAGGTCCGTTGTCATGGTGGATGCAACCGCCGTTAAGTTTCACAGTCTTCCCATTGATGGTCATTCCTTTTTCAGGGGACCAAGCCAGATGGCGGATACCAAATACAGTCGTCACTTTATCAACAACTTTCTCCCCTTGCTGGATCGTCGTGACGACTTTGGAGAGTTGTGGATTCTCAAGCGACCATAGAGCCGGGTTTTTCAAGGGGATTTCCTGAGTGATTTTCTTTCCCTGCCCGGGTTCAATGTTGCTAAGAGCGCTCGGGAAGCTGGCGACCATGCCTCCATCCGGTCCGAAGAGTGTATTCTTGACGGTAATCGAAGCAGCTTTCTGACCATCATTCACAACTTCGGATTGAATGGATACAGTCGCTTCATTGGTCTCGGCTTTGGGAACCGTGACAAAAACGCCCCAAGGGGCAACATGAACGGGGTCGCTGACAATCAAGCGAACATGGCGGTAGATGCCGGAGCCACTGTACCACCGGCTGTTCTTCTGGAGTGAATTATCAACACGGACAGCCAGGGTGTTTATTTCCCCGGGCTTGATCACTGACGTCAGGTCGGCAAAGAAACTTGTGTAGCCGTAGGGATGATTGGTGATACTTGTTCCATTGAGAAACACCTCGGCATGCTGGTAGACCCCTTCAAACTCTAGCATGACTTTTTTGCCTTTCCAATCGGTCGGCACATCTAAGGGATAGCGGTACCATCCGGTTCCGGAAGGAAAGAACCCCCCCTGCCCTCCCATTGCATTGGTCGCCTCATTGGGTCCGGCAATGCTCCAGTCATGGGGAAGAGTCACTACCTGCCATTTGGAATCATCGATGGACGGAGAGGCGTTTGTGGCATTGTCTGCAAGCGAGAACTTCCACCCGTCATCGATTCGTTGGTCAATTCGTGGAGATTCTTCGGCTGAAAGAAGTGGCGTCATCCACACCGCAAGAAGTAGCAGGAAAGTTTTTTTCATGAAGTCAGCTTTTAAAGTCGATTCCTTTATCCCTCGATCTCTGCGATCTCGGCAGTGCTAAGTTTCATATCGGCACCATGGATCAAACCGTCGATTTGGCCAGCATTGCGTGCACCAACGATTGCACCGGTGACTTCAGGACGCCTGAGCACCCAGGCGAGTGCAGTCTCAGCCGCCGTCCGGCCATGCCGTGCGCCTACGGCCTTGAGACGATCAGACAACGCAAGGTTTGCGGATAGCTTCGGCTCCTGAAATTCAGGATTGCTCCGCCGCCAGTCTCCCAGAGGCAGTGCAGCGATTCGTTCAGCTGTCATCGATCCGGTGAGTAATCCCGATCCCATGGGCGAATAGACAATTGTTCCGACTCCATGGATTCCACACCAAGGGAGTTGGTCGGTTTCCACCGCCCTCTTTACAAGCGAATAGGGGGGCTGAAGCGAAGTGATAGGAGCGATGGCACTCATCGCCTCCATTTCATCCACGGTGGCATTGCAGACGCCGATCCAGCGTACCTTTCCTTCCCGTTTGAGCTCGGCCATAGTAGACCATCCCACTAGCGTTTCCTCCAATTCATCGGCAGTCCAATGAATCTGATAGAGGTCAATTGTCTCAACACCGAGCCGCATGAGACTTGCCTCACATTCCTTGCGAATGGAATCCGCGCGAAGCGAGTAGTCTATTGTACCGGCATCATCCCAGAGCATCCCGCACTTGGTAAAAACATACGGGCGTGTACCATTCCAATCTACAAGTGCCTTGCGGACCACTTCCTCGGAATGACCGAGACCATAGACCGCAGCAGTGTCGATCCAGTTCAT
>JBAXTN010000063.1:0-6834 GCA_037130175.1 bacterium
ACAACCGCCGCGCACTCGAATGGCTGGCCGACCAGCGCGACAAAGGCCGCCTGGAGATCGGCAGCCTGAGCACATGGGGTGAGAGAATCAGGAAGGAGGGAGGATTCCTCCGCCAGCCCACCTACTGGCGTGGCGAAATGATGGGATCGCATGTGGGCCATCGTCCGGGCAGCTTCCCCGATGTCATTGTAGACGAAAGCCTGGTGCGGCAGGCCGTCTGGAAATACCCGCACGCTACTCCCAAGCGCTGCTACGACTATGGGAAGACATGGAGCTATCCCGCGTTTGAGCCCACCGGGCTGGCTCCGGCTTCGGAGTCGTTTGGCGGGATCGAAGTCAAAACCAAGCTTCTTTCCTCTGAGGGGTTGGCACGGCGGGTGGAAATCTTAATCTCCAACTCCGGAGAGTCGCGCCGCTCACCGCTTGCGCTCTGGGATCTTTTGGAAAACTGCGCCGGTCCGTTTGAAATTCAGCTAGCAGAAGGTTGGGAGGCCAGCGTCCTCCCTCATCCGGCAGGGACGACTGGCGCGGTACTGCTGGAGGGAATGGTTCCGGCCGGGGAAACCAAGCTGGAATTGACGGTGGGTTTTGGCGCAACAAGTCCCCTCGCCCATCGCAAGAGTTGGGGCAGCTTGCTCGAAGCTCAAACCTTCGAGCGTGATCACCAACCCTACACTTACCTCGTCACCCAGACGCCGGAGCGCTTCGTCGTATCCGTACGCTCAAAGCGCGAGCACATCCGGGTCGAGAGCCTGTGCGGGATAGATTACGAAGAGCGCGAACTGCCTGCCAACGGGCTGGCCTTGCAGTTCGACGGCACGCGCCTGTCGTGCTGGCACCGGTTTCGTGGCGTGCGGGCCGATGAGTTGGAGATCGAAGGCGTCGGGGAAGTCGAGGCGCGGCTGCGCAGGCAAACAGCGGAGGTGGTGGCGCGTGTTGCCCCGCAGGTGAAGCTGCCGGAGTCGGAATATCAGCTTTTCGGAAACATCCGCGACACAAGCCGCTGGGACCGCGAGGTTGGCAGGGCAGCGGGCGATGCGGAAATGAAGCGCATGAACGAGTGGTTCCGGCAGCAGCGTCCCGCCTCAGGCGAAGTCGTGATCGAAGTCCACCCCGGCATCCATCTACCGCGCGGCTCCATCACAAAAGTGCTGGGGCACGAATTCGATGTGGAGCGGTGCGCGGATGGCTACGGTTTCAAGGAACTCTGCGCGGATTACCCTCAAGGCTGGGATTGGGGGGTGGCCGCCTGGGTGCATTGGCGGCATTTCAAGGTCCAGATCGAGGGTCTTCAGGGGCGCACGGAAAATCATGTGCTGCACCTTCATGCGTTCGACCCCGAGGCCCGTGATATTTCTCAGCGGATTCATTTCTTCAATCCGGAGGTTACTGAGGTCGCCCCGTTGCTCGATGCGCAGGTGGGTGTGCAGAGCGGATGGGAGATGTGCGTGGCCTCTCAGTGGGAGCTTCCCAAGGGACTCGATGGCCGCTGGCAACCCGAGGCGCTCTGCTCGGTGCGGATCCCGCTGGAATGCCTCGCTTGGAAGTCCATCGGCGTCTGGATCAGCCCGCTGGAAAAAATGAAACTCCAAGACTGGGTCGCCGAGAAAGGCGCGCCGGGCCTGTTCAGCCACCTGTGGGTCACAAAAGACGCTAGGTAAAGATCCATGGGTTGGACCTGCAGCGCTTTCACGCCATCGCCTCAGCACTGACACTTTGCCATATTTAGAAACAGGAAAAGTCTCCTCACGTTCTTTCACGACATGACACATAAGCCGCTCCGATTCCGCCAAATCCACCTCGATTTCCACACGTCGCCGCACATTCCCGCCATCGGGAAGCAATTTGATCGCGCGCACTGGCAAAAGACGCTTTCGGATGCCAGGGTCAACTCGGTCACGCTTTTTTCCAAGTGCCACCACGGGTGGAGCTACCATCCAACGAAAGTCGGGAAAATGCACCCGCATCTGGGCTTCGATCTTCTCCGCTCCCAATATGATGCCTGCAAGGAGATCGGCATCCAGGCTCCGATCTATCTCTCGGCAGGGGTGGATAATCTGGCGAGCCACGAGCATCCCGAGTGGAGGCAGATGACGGATGAGGGAAAATACCAAGGCTGGGCGACCGGCGTCCTGCAGGCGGGATTTCACACGATGGATTTTCTCAGCCCCTATACGGACTATCTGTGCGATCAGATCCGTGAAGTCGTGGAGCTGTTTCCCGATTGCGATGGCATTTTTCTGGATATCATCGCGCAGGGGGCGGTTTGCAACCGATGGGGCATGGATTACATGCTGGCAAATGGCCTGGATCCCGAAAGCAAAGATGATCGCGCGAAGGCGGTCGAGGCCGCATTGGAGAGATACTATCAAATGACGACCGCCGCATCCCGAAGCAACCGCTCCGACATGCCTGTCCTCCACAACTCGGGCCATCTTCAAAGGGGCCGCCGGGATCTTCTCCAATACTTCAGCCACCTTGAGCTGGAATCGTTGCCGACAGGAGGCTGGGGATACGACCACTTTCCGATGTCGGCCAAGTATGCGGAGAATCTGGGGCTGGACTTCCTCGGAATGTCCGGAAAATTCCACACGACATGGGGAGAGTTCGGAGGATACAAGCACCCGAATGCCCTATGCTACGAATGCGCCGCCATGCTGGCATTTAATTCGAAATGCAGTATCGGCGACCAATTGCATCCGGGCGGGAGGCTGGATGAATCGACCTACCGGAACATCGAAACCGCCTACCGGGAGGTGGAAGCCAAGGAATCCTGGTGTGCCGGGGCGAAGGCGATTTCTGATATCGCGATCTTGTCGAGCGAGGCCGAGAACGGATCTCATGGACAGAACAGCGCCGACGAGGGCGCGGTCCGCATATTATTGGAGAGTCACGCGCTATTCGATGTAATCGATCGCGAGGAGAGCTTTGAGCGATACAAACTTCTCATCCTTCCCGATGACATCCGGATCGACGAGGCACTGAATATCCGGATCGCTGCCTACATCAACCAAGGCGGAAAGCTTCTCCTCAACGGTGAAAGCGGCCTGTGGAAGGATAGGGCGGAATTCGCCTTCGACATCGGCGCGAGCCATGAAGGCACCAGCGAGTTTTCTCCGGACTATATCCTTCCTATCGCAGAATTGCGTCCCGATTTCGTGAATTCCCCGGTGGTCATGTATCTGCGTTCGCAGCGGATTCGGACTACAGCCGGGCAATCGCTGGGAGAAATCTACGATCCCTACTTCAACCGTTCCTACCAACATTTTTGCAGCCACCAGCATACGCCTCCGCGCCCGGAACCCTCCGGATTCGATTGCGGGGTCATCCATGGAAATATAGCCTATCTCGCTCATCCCGTCTTTTCCCTGTATCGAACCTACGGAGCCGTCGCCTACCGCTCTTATGTAGCGAAGGTGGTTGATCGGCTTCTCGGCCACGCGGCCACCTTGAAAACCAACCTACCCTCGACGGCAAGGGTGTCCCTGAACTACCAGACTGCCGAGCGGCGATACATCCTGCACCTGCTCTACGCCAACACCATCAGCCGGGGAGGAGCCATGAGCCTGAGCGGCGGGACGGTTTCGGCTTCGGGCCTCACGATCGAAGTCATCGAGGACCTTCTCCCACTGCATGATATCAGCGTCACATTGACCAATCTTCCCCAGATCGCCCGCGTGACCCTCGAACCGCAGGGGCAAGCGGCGAAGTTTGTTCAGGAAGGGGGCGCGCTTCGTCTGCAACTGGACGGATTCACCTGCCACCAAATGATCTCGCTTCAGGAATCCTGAGTGCCCAAGGATAACAGGCCAAACATCTCCATGAAATTAGCATCCGTCTTTCAAAATCACGGCGTCCTCCAACGGGATCTTCCGCTGCCCATCTGGGGGCATGGCGACCCGGGGGAGTATGTCACGGTAAGCCTGGCCGGGCATGAAGCCCGGACCGAAGTGGACACCCGGGGACATTGGATGCTGCGCCTGCCGCCACTTCAGGCCGGGGGGCCGCACAAGCTCAGGGTTGAAGCCGCATCGGGCCAGGCGGAGATAGCTGACCTTCTGGTGGGCGATGTCTGGCTCTGCTCCGGCCAGTCCAACATGGAGTGGAAACTTCTACAGTGCGGGCCGGAATGGATGGCGGACGCTCTGGATCTTCCGCAAGTGCGGATGCTCACTGTCACCACCCCGGCCATGTCTGGCAGAGCGGAAGCGGTGGACGGCCGATGGATCGCATGCACTCCGGAGTCGCTGGCGGAATTTTCGGCGGTGGGCGGGTATTTTGGCCGGGAGATCCACCGCGCGCTCGAAGTTCCGGTGGGGTTGATTTGCAATGCGTGGGGAGGTTCGCGCGTGCAGGCATGGCTCAGCCGGGAAGCCCTGATGTGCGATCCCGCAGGGCGCGAGGAGGTGGGCTTCTATGAATCGCTTGCCTGGCAAACCGACCGCAAGGTCCGGAGTCAAACATTCGAGGAGGGGGAGCGCGCGGGTGCGCCGCAGGATCCCGGCAACCTTGGTTTGGATCGCGGATGGGCCGAAGCTGGCTTTGACGATTCTGACTGGCCCGGCATGCCGGTCCCCTCCAACTGGCGCAATCAAGGGCATCCTCATAGCGGGATTTTCTGGTTTCGCAGGACATTGGAAGTGCCGGAATCCTGGCTCGGACGCGATCTCGTGCTCTGCCTAGGAGCCATTGACAAGCATGATGACACCTGGGTGAATGGCGAACTCATTGGATCCATGAGTTGGGAAACCCCCGGTGCCTGGTGCAAGCATCGGGTCTATCCCGTGCCGGGCCGCCTCATTGACTCCGACCGGCAGGTAGTGATCGCGGTGCGTGCCCGATCCCATGTTTATGATGGCGGTCTTTCCGGACCCGCGAGCGTGATGTGCCTGCATCGGGCGGACGATGCTTCAGATGCGCTGTCTCTGGCGGGGGAATGGCGTTACTGCGTCGAGCATAACTGGGGTGAAGTCGTGCCGCCGGAGCCGGACTGGGGAACCGGCAACCATAATTCTCCGCATATCCTGTTCGACAATCGCCTGGCTCCTCTGATTCCTTACGGCTTGCGGGGGGTGGTGTGGTATCAGGGCGAGTCCAATGTCGGTGAACCCGGGCTCTACCGGCGCATGTTGCCGTTGATGATTCATGACTGGCGCCGGGCTTGGGGACAGGGCGATTTTCCATTCCTACAAGTTCAACTCGCAAACTTCGGCGAACCGACAAGGCAGCCAGGCGCGAGCGGCTGGGCGGAATTGCGCGAGGCCCAGTCGGGAGTTCTGGAGGAAGCTGCCACCGGAATGGCAGTGGCCATCGACATCGGTGAGTCTTACAATATTCACCCGCCAAACAAACTCGATGTGGGAAAGCGGCTGGCTCAATCGGCCTTGAGCGTCGTCTATGGCCAATCCGTAATTCCATCGGGCCCGCTCTTTTCGGGAATGCAAATCGAGCCGGACGGACGGATCCGTTGTTTGTTCCGCCACGTCGGAAGCGGGCTGGAGTCACGAGGGGGTGAGTTGCGCCACTTTGCTTTGGCTGGCAGGGACCGGATCTTTCATTGGGCGGACGCCGGGATTGAGGGAGGAACGGTAGTCGTCAGCAGCCCGTCGGTTCCAGAGCCGGTTGCAGTGAGGTATGCCTGGGCCAATAGTCCGGAAGGCTGCAATCTTTATAACAAAGAAAGTCTCCCCGCCCCGCCGTTTCGCAGCGACTCATGGCCTGCTTGATTTTCTAAAATGAGCACTACCGACAAAATGTCCCAGCACCGGGTCGCCACGATCGAACCGTGGCATATCACCGAGGTGCAGTTCTGCCCGGAACGCAATGAGATCGCAGAATCCCTGTTTTCCTTGGCCAACGAGTATATGGGAACGCGCGGGAACTTCGAAGAAGGGTTCGGGGGAGAAACCCTCTGCGGCTGTTACATCGGCGGCATCTACGTCAAGGAGGAACAGAGTTATCCTTGGAAGCGTAAGGCGTTCCCTACTTACACCAACTCGATGGTCAACACCGCCAACTGGCTGGAGATCCTTGTCGAGGTGGATGGCGAGCCTCTCGATCTCCATTCTTCCCAAGTCTCTGAATACCGGCGCTCGCTCGACATGCGGCAGGGAATTCTTTCGCGCCGGTTGGTGTTCACCACGCGGAGTGGTGCCGCGACGCGTCTGTCCTGGGAACGCTTCGTGAGCCATGATGACTCGCATCTCGGGGCGATCCGGCTGTCGGTTCAGGCGCTCGGACACACGCGTCCGGTGAAGCTGACCTTCGCGATTGATGGAGAGAAGGAAAACCGGGACCACGCCACCAGCCGGGTTCACACCCGGATGGTGCTTCAGGGCGCAACGGACTCCGATGCTTTTCTTCTGAGCAACATACTCACGACCGGCCAATATACGATTCACCGGATGCATGTGGAGACGCCTGCCCTGCGGGATCTCCAGCGTGAATATTTGAAATCAGACAAGCGGGTTGCCAGCGTTTTGACGTTCACCCCGGAGCCGGGAGTAGAACACGTTTTTGACAAGATGGTTTCCGTCTGGACGAGCCGCGAAGCCGGGTATCCGCACGGCTTAATTCCTAAAAGCGAGAATCGGACGATGGTGGATGAGGCTCAGGAAAAGGAGGTCGTGGAATTTCTCCTGGAGAAAAGCCGCGAGAACCTCGCGCTCTACGAAAGCGGGGGATTTGACCGCGCCCGCGACGCCCACGCAAAAAAAGTGGCCCATCTTTGGGATCGCTGCGACGTCGAGATCGACGGCGATCCAGCCGCGCAGCAGGGGATTCGCTATTGCAGCTTTCAACTCCTGAGCACGTATCGCGGGCAGGACAGCTTTC
>JBAXTN010000064.1:0-6216 GCA_037130175.1 bacterium
CCCCACCATTTCCGCCATTGCTCCCATCTCCTCCCATTGCCCCAAAACAAACGGGTCCAAACCGCGAAAAAAATCCAATAATCCCATTGACGGTCTCAAAGAGTCCTGAGAGTTTGATAAAAAAATTTAGAAACCGCTCTCACCCGAAAACAATCCAACACTTTAAAAACATGAAACCTCTCCGAAACATACTGCCCGCAGCCCTGACTTCCCTGCTTCTGGTTCCCCTCAGCGCCCATGCCGAGAATCTCGTCCTCAATCCCGGCTTTGAAGACGACGTGGCCATGCCCGTCGAGTGGAAGGTCAGCGCAGTCGCCAATTAATCACCAATGCCCCAGAGGCAACTCCCAAGGCGTGGATCGATGACGTCAGTTTTCAGAAGATCGGCCAGTAGCAACTAGGCCGCCAATTAGTGAACATCTTTGGCAGGGACAGGCGACAATAGTTCTGACAGTTTGCTACCTCATGAAGTGGAATGGCCCTCTTGAATGACAAATATGAAAACAAGGAACGCTCTGATACCATCTCTTGAAAATAAACAGACGATCTGCTCCCGGCGAAAAACAGGGGGCACGGGCGTCTCGCCCGTGTGTGGCTCAACGGTTGCGCTTGCGATGCCAAGTGCCCAAACGGGCGGGACGCCCGATCCCCCTGCTCGCTGCGAAGTCCAGTTATTTCCAGGAGTTGGTATGACACGATCCGAGTTTCATCCCGTCAGCACGTTTGGCACGGCCGCTCAAGGCAGGCTCGGCCAGCGCCTCCTGCGGGCCTGCAAAGCTTCCTTTTTTGTCTGCATGCTTTGCTGGTGTCTGCCGGCCCTTCTCCAGGCGGGCGCGGACATCACACCGCCGCTGCTGGTATGGGACATTAGCTTCAACGAGCAATCCCTGAACATGACTCCGCAGCCCATGAGCAAAGAGCAGATCGAACGGCAGCAGAAGGATCTCCTCGCTTCCTTGCCGATCAAAACCTACGCGAATATCGAATACCTCACCGCCACCCGCCGGGCCATCGTTAAGAAAGAGGCCGCCGGGCTGTCGGACAAGCCCGTTCTCTTTGTCTACGAGGATGCAAAGCAGCCGCATTACGGCCCGGAGATGCGGTGCGAGGTGCCGCCTGAACTGGCGACAATTGGGAAATTGTGGCGTCTGTCATTTGATGTGTCCAAAGGCAGCGTGGGCAAATCTGGCGGCATCAACGTCTGGGACGTGGCCTGGATTACCTTTTCCGAACTTGGAGAGGTCCGTGCTGAGCATGTGGAAATTGCCCGTTACGCCCCCAACAAGCCGATCCACATCGAATGTGTCATCGATGTTGTGAAAAAATCCGCCACGATCACGGTCAACGGAAAGTCCGAAAGTTCGAGCACTATCCCGTGGGCGAGACCACTCGCTGCCAACTTCAGAGTTGTGATCTTTAGCGGCAACCCAGCAGAGGCTCCTGGCTCAATCGCCTTTGATAACATCCGTCTGGTGATGGAGGAATAAACCTCCGCCAGCTCGCTGCTGCTACATTTCCAATCAGAAAACTCAATATCCCTATGAAACGCGCCAACAAAAAAATCCACGTGCCCCGGTCCCTCCTCTCCACGATCTTTCTGCTCCTGTTTATTCCGTTTGCCTATTCTGGTGGCGGGAGGAACAGGGTCTCAGGCGGCGAGGCGAGCATTGCGCCGGTGAAGGTTCCGATCACCATCAATGGCGATCTGGATGAGTGGGATCCAGCGAAAGCTCAGCTGCTGACACTGCTCTCGGGAGGCCGCGAGAACGGCAGTTCTCCCGAACCCATGCAGGCTTATAGTGCAAAAATAGCATTTCAATACGACGAGAAGTTCTTATATGCTGCGATCTGGTGGACCGATCCCACCCCGCTCGGGCCAGAAAAATCCGCTGATGTGGTTCCTCCCGGCGACGGCTTGATTCTTTCCATTCCCGGCAAGGCCGGAGTGACGCGGATGGCTTTTTGGCGCGATCCTGCAGGAACGTCGATGCATGCCATCGTCGCAAAGGGCGACACTCCTCTGAGCAAGGGAACAGCCATGCACGGCGTCACTCAGGGATACAAGATCACCGGGACGAATAGCTATGCTCAAGAGATTCAAATCCCTTGGAGCGAAATCGGCCTTGCGCCGGAACCTGGAGCAGTGAAGCGTATCGGCGTGGATCTCTGTTTCGGCGGGCTCGATCCCGCTGCCGGATACCATGCGATGAGCCGCGACCAGGCAGCGGGCATCAGGTATGGCAACCGATGGGGCGGTTACATGTGCTGGGGTTTTATGGATGGAATCAGAACGGCCGACCAGCTCGAGCCAACCTATGATCCTGCCACGGGTGCGAAAATCAAATTGATGCCAGCAGGATCCGCCGCGCCAGCAAACCCTGCTGTGATGAATAACGGCAATGAACAGACGCGCACGATGGAAATGATCGCTGTCCCAGCGCGGAAAATCATCCTTGATGGCAAGATGGAACCCGGCGAATGGGATGAGAAGAGCGCGACGAGAATTGCATCCGAACCGACGCTATTCCCGAACCGCTATGCGGTGGATGTGCATTGGGCCTATGACGAGAAGGGGCTCTACGTCGGCCTTCGCTGGCATACCGGGGGGCAGCACATCAACGTCAACGACCCTAAGACTGCAGATCGCGGATACGATGGAGGAGACGCGATCCAGATTCGTCTCGGCACCGACCGGGTCAGCCATATCGATGCCTGGTATAATGATGAGTCTAAGCAGCCGGGAATGAACATTCACTACGGGGCAAAACTCAACGAGGGCATCGAGCTTGCGCCACTCGCAAAAGGGGCGCAGCTGGCGATCCAACCGCTGCCGGGCGGCGGCTATACCGAGGAGATATTTCTTCCCTGGAGCCTGATCACAAAAGAAGGGAACCCGCTCAAGGCTGGTGACGAAATCCGTGCGGTGCTGGACGTCTTTTTCAGCGGGCTCGATGGAAATCGCATCCCCCACATCATCAACGCCAAAGTTGAACAGCCATCCGGGGTGGTGGTGCTGCCATTCACAGCGCCAGCAGACGGGTTCTACACGGTCGTGATTGTTGAGGCCGCCACTGGGAAGACCATCCGGCGGCTCGCGAATATTGAGAAGATGAGAATGGGACAGAAAGTGGGGGAATGGGACGGGCTCGATGATAACGGTGTTCCTGCCAAGCCAGGCAAATACGAGTATAAGGGGATTCGCCACACCGGAATCGGCTTGAAATACCTGATGACGTTAAATAACCCGGGAACCCCCGCCTGGCAGACCACCGATGGAAATGGCGAATGGGGCGCCGATCACTGTCCTCCGCAGACGGTCGCCACTGATGCCTCCGGCCTCTATTTCGGCTGGCCCTCAGCCGAGTGTAGTTATGGCATTATCGGCTGCGATCCCGAAGGGAAAAAACTCTGGGGGTTCTCCAAGACCCCGTTCCCCTCGGCGGCCGGCGGAGTGGCGCTTCTAGCAGTCGATGGACAGAACCTTTTCTTTGCCAACGAGGCGATACGTTCTCCGCTGAAGGGCGAAAAGGAATTGGCCTATTTTAAAACGGTTATCACGTGCTTTGACAAAGCCACCGGCTACCGCCGTGGGTTTTCGACTGCAAAACCCTACGAAGAGATCTCCACGCACGATACGTCCAAAGTTAAGTCCGGCTGGTATTGGGAACTTGCACCGACGAAAACTTATTCCCTAGATACCTGTGGGATTCGCGATGATTACTATTTCAGCGGGCATTGCGCAGGAGCCAATCTTGCCGGTCTCGCCGCGAAGGACGGGAAATTGTATGTCAGCCTGCGCATTCCCGGGGAGGTCGTCGTCTATAACTCCGCAGACATGTCGGAGCTGGCGAGATGGAAGGTCGCGCAACCCGCAGGGCTCGCGTTTTCGAAGGAGGGGAAACTTTTTGCCATCAGCGGAAAAACTGTGGTGGAGCTGAACCTTGCCGATGGAACATCCACCTCGGTGGTCGCTGAAGGGTTGGAGGTCCCTGTGGCATTGGCACTCGGCGGCGACGGGGAAATCTTCGTGGCGGATTGGGGGGCCGCGCAATGTGTGAAAGTTTTTGGTGTCAACGGCAAGCAGGTGCGGACGATTGGAAAAGTGGGCGGGCGTGCATGGGTAGGAGCTTACGACCCGAGCGGGATGTTGCTTCCTCGCGGGCTTGCCATCGATAAAAGCGGAAAGCTTTGGGTGACCGAGGACGAGAACTCCCCGCGCCGGATCAGCGTCTGGAATGCCAAATCCGGCGCTTTCGAAAAGGAACTCATTGGCGGAACAATATATGGCGCAGTTGCGGGTGGCCTAATCGACCCCTCAAACCCGAGCATGGCCTTTTCCGATGGCGCGTGGTACCAGAT
Source organism: bacterium (assembly GCA_037130175.1). Classification (GTDB taxonomy): domain Bacteria; phylum Verrucomicrobiota; class Verrucomicrobiia; order Chthoniobacterales; family UBA6821; genus UBA6821. Next base: position 4,360 of record JBAXTN010000064.1, read on the forward strand.
CGACCTTGGAAAAGAAGGCTATCGCCCGCTGTTCACTCTTGGGCGCCGGCTTTCGCTCGATGGATATCTGACAAATATCGAAGCTAATGCCTATGCTGGACATACGAAACGCATCATCAAGGCCGATGGCCGCCGTTTTCTCACCTCTGCTCAGATCCCGAGAATTGTGATGGGAGAGCTTATGCCAGACGGTTCATGGAAGCCTAGTGTAGCCATCGGCGGCATCCTCAACCGTGCCGACAACCCAGAGACCAGGAAAGAAAAGGATTTGAAATGGGATCAGGCACCGGCCCCCGCATTCTTTGCCAAGCACGCTGGAGAAAACTACATCTGGACCGATGCAAATGGCGATGGGCTGATGCAAGAAGAGGAGTTCCAATGGCGGAAACAAGATCCGAAATCCTTCCCTTGCTGGCTCGGGCATTGGGGGGCCGGACAGTTCGACAAAGACATGAATGCCTATATCGGCGGAGAGGGGATGGTTTTCCGTTTCCCATTCCACGGCTATACGGACAAGGGAGTTCCCCGATATGATATTAACGATGCCAAAATGGTCTCCAAGCAGGAAGGGAGTTTCAGGTCTGTAGCCGTCGATTCGCACCAGCAGGTATTCACGATCAATCCTGCTAGGCTAGAGGAGAAAAACCCGACGCTTTCCGGGTTTGATCCCGAAGGCAACCTGCGCTGGAGCATCCCGACCAGCGAAGCCTACCGCCACACAAGCAGCATCAGCGGCGAAGGGCTCATGGGACCGGTTGATGCGGGCGGCGAGACCGGCGAGATCCTTGGCGTGACTCAATGGCACGGGCTCCATGTGCCGCTCATTACCACTGATGGGCTTCTCATCGCGAAACTGCTCCGGGATCCGGCGGATGGCGGTGAAGCTGGGCCGGATGTCTATAAAGGCGAGACCGTTCAGTATCTAAACAAGCTCGATGACGGAAGAGTGATTCTCGCCCACGGGAAGACTGCCCACCACTTCATGGAAGTCACCGGGCTGGAAAACGTCAAACGCTTTTCTGGAGCGTTTGAACTCACTGCAGAACAGGCGAAGCTGGCCCTAGAAAGGCTTTCAGAGCAAAAGGCAAAGGCCGAGGACTCAGCCCCGATCCGCGTCGTGATAAAAAAGAATCCTCCGGCCGTGGATGGAAAACTGGATGATTGGGACTGGAAATCGGCGTCCTCCATTGGCCCCAAGGAAGGCGCGCCCCGGGCCGAAGCCGCATTGCAGACATCGGGCAAAAACCTTTATGCCGCATTCAAGGTCTTCAAGAAAGGCCCGTATGTGAACACTGCGAAAGATGATCCCTCACAGATCTTCCTGACCGGCGATGCTGTTGAGCTACGGTTCCGCGCACAGCCTGCGGCGGATCCGAAGGACAAAAATCCGATCATGGGCGACTGCCGGCTCGTGATCGGCAAAGTCGATGGCAAACCGGTCGCTGTCCTCTACCGCGCGCTTGTCCCAAATGCAAAGACGCCGGTTGTCTTCCGGAACCCTGCAGGAAAAGAAGTCGTCTTCGATTCGGTCGAAGTCTTGAAAAATGCCATCGTGACGATTGACGATACCCCGGATGGCTATGTTGTCGAGGCGTCGATTCCTCTCGATTTCCTCGGCGGAAATCTCTGGGGAAACAGGAGCATCCCCGGAGATGCCGGCATCATCGTCGCCGATTCGACGGGCCTCCGCGTCGCGCGGATCTGCCGGTTTAATAGCGATACCCAGATCATCAGCGACCTCCCAACAGAAGCAGCCCTCCAACCCGAACGCTGGGGAACAATCCTCGTGGATGAAAAGTAAAGCCCGCCCTTGTAAACTGAAGATTAGAAGCCGCTCTATGAATCGCACGTACTGTA
>JBAXTN010000065.1:0-6204 GCA_037130175.1 bacterium
TTTGTGACTCGATTTTTAACGAGGCCAACGAATCATCCTCGGCATGCAGAACGCGCAATGAGCTTCGGGTCGAAGCCAGTACGCCCCCTGTTATTTCTAACAAGCACACACTGCCCCAGTATCCTGGACGGCGCAAGGTGTTTTCAGGATCCAAGAGATTCAGATCAGTCTAGAAATGCTTAGCTAAGGAAGCGAATGATGCCAGGATAGCGATATTCCTCACCATTGCTGGTCTTCACCGCTGCGATGATGGTGAGTGTAACCCAGGCAACAAAGAGAATGGGAAAGAGAAGCAACCCAATGAAGACGAAGCAGAGCAAGCCGGAAACTGCCAGATAGATCGAGTAGGAGATCTGGAAGTTCAGGACTTCCTTGCCGGTCGCATTGATCTGGGGGCTATCGGCTCGTTTGACCAGCCATATGACAAGCGGGACGAGGATGTGGGCAAGTGCAAATCCCAGCACGATGCCCGATAGACCCGATAGATGGAGTCCGATGCACCAGGAGCGATCTTGTTCTGATATCCCTGAGCTTGGGACAAATGAGTTATCAGGTTCGCTGGGATTGGGAGTCAGAGGAGGAGGCGTTTCCATTCGTTCAGATGAATCCGTGAATCAATGGGATGCAAGAGACAATTTACAATACATGGAAGAAAATTGAAGCCCCAGCGGGGAGATTTTGGTTGCCAAAGCGCTCTCCCTCAGACTCATTTGCAGGACGCCGTTTTCAGGTGTCAATTTTCTATGAGCGAACGCAGAGTTGTTATCACTGGTCTTGGAGTCGTCAGCCCCGTTGGGTCGGACATCCCTACCTTCTGGAAAAATCTTACCGAGGGCCGCTCCGGGATTACCCGGTATGAGGCGTTTGACTCGACCGGATTCGATTGCCTGATCGCAGGTGAGGTCAAGGGATTCGAACCCTCCGCATGGTTCAAGACCCCCAAGGATGCCCGGCGCGCTGACCGCTTTGCCCAGTTTGCCATGGCGGGGGCAAAGCTTGCGCTTGCCGATGCCGGGCTTGATCCTGAGACAACGGATCGTGAACGGTTTGGCGTGATTGTCGGGAGCGGTATCGGCGGACTCTACAGCATGGAAAATGAGGCCAAGAAACTGGTGGAGAAAGGTCCCTCCAAGATTTCCCCCTTCACCATCGCCATGATGATCAGCAACATGGCAAGCGGTCTCATCTCCATGGAATACGGACTTACCGGCCCGAACATGTCGATTGTCACCGCTTGTGCGACCGCAAACAATTCCATTGGCGAAGCCTGGCGCATCATCAAGTTCGGCGATGCCGATACTTTCGTGGCTGGTGGAGCCGAGGCCACCATCACCCCGCTGGGAATGGGAGGCTTTTCCTCGATGCGAGCGATGAGCACGCGCAATGACGAGCCTGAGAAGGCATCCCGTCCCTTTGACAAGGATCGTGACGGGTTCGTCATGGGAGAGGGGGCCGGTATTGTCATTCTTGAGGAACTCGAGCACGCCAGGAAGCGCGGCGCGCAGATTTACTGCGAACTCGTCGGCTACGGAGCCACTGCTGACGCCTACCACATGACAGCTCCCCGTCCCGAAGGTGAAGGGGCAAGCCGTTGCATGCAGATAGCGATGAAGCATGCAAAGATCGCCCCGTCCGAAGTCGATTACATCAATGCGCACGGCACATCCACCCCCATCGGAGACATCTGCGAGACAAAGGCGATCAAGGACGCTTTTGGGGCAGATGCCTGCAAAGTGGCGGTCAGTTCCACAAAATCGATGACAGGCCACCTGCTTGGGGCTGCGGGGGGAATCGAGTTGGCTGCCTGCGCCCTTGCGATCAAGAATGGAGTGATCCCACCGACCATCAACCTAGATAACCCTGATCCCGAGTGTGACCTCGACTATGTCCCCAATGTCGCCCGTGAGCGATCCGTCAAGATCGCCCTGAGTAATTCGTTTGGCTTTGGAGGACACAACTCCAGCATCGTCATTCGTGCCTTTGAAGGGGAATAACCCCGCAACCCTTTCATCCCCTATAAATCCGTGAACATTCCATCCCCAAAATATCTCGCTGCGTCACTTGTCGCAGCGGCAACCCTCCTCCTCAACCCAACTCATCTCATGGCACAGACATCCAATCTTGAACAAGGTCAGGCATTCCTCAAAGCTAATGCTACCAAACCCGGCGTTCATACCACACCAAGCGGACTGCAATACAAAGTCATCACCGAGGGTCATGGGAAGAGTCCGGCCGCTACCGATACCGTGCTCGTCCACTACCGTGGCACGACCATTGACGGCACGGAATTCGACAGCTCCTACAAGCGCAACGAACCGATCTCCTTTCCTCTCAACGGTGTCATCCCAGGTTGGACAGAGGGTGTGCAACTCATGAAAGAAGGCGGCAAGATGCAGCTTTATATTCCTTCCAACTTGGCCTACGGATCGCGCGGAGCAGGTGGAGTGATAGCACCCGATTCAACGCTTGTGTTTGATATTGAACTTTTGAAAGTTCAATAATTTCGCAGGCTGATTTCTTAAACCGCCAATGACACCTGGCCCGGTTCCTTTTGCTAAAGGCACTTCCGAGCATGTGCTTCTCCCTCGTATGGCCAATCGTCACGGCCTTATTGCTGGAGCCACCGGTACTGGCAAGACCGTTACTCTGCGTGTCCTTGCCGAACGCTTCAGCCAGATGGGTGTGCCAGTCTTTCTGGCAGATGTAAAAGGTGATGTTTCGGGCATAGCTTTGGCGGGTGAAAGCAGCTCCCGTATCGATCAACGCAAGGAAGAAGTGGGATTAAAGGAATTCGCATATCAAGATTTTCCTGTTTGTTTTTGGGATGTCTTCGGGGAACAAGGACACCCGGTCCGTGCAACCGTTTCTGAAATGGGTCCTTTGCTGATGGGGCGCTTGCTTGGTCTAAATGAAGTTCAGGGCGGGGTGCTGAATCTCGTCTTCAAGATCGCTGACGATCAGAAACTCCTCCTCCTTGACCTCAAGGATCTTAGGTCAATGCTCACTCATGTGGCCGATAATGCCTCGCAGTATCAGAGCAGTTATGGGAATGTTTCCTCGGCGAGCGTGGGTGCCATTCAGCGGGGGCTACTGGCATTGGAATCTCAGGGGGGTGACAAATTTTTTGGCGAACCAGCCCTTAATTTGGATGACCTTATCCAGACACAGGATGGTAAGGGTGTCATTAATCTCCTTGCAGCTGAAAAACTCATCAATTCACCGAATCTCTATGCCACATTCCTTCTCTGGCTGATGTCGGAGTTGTTTGAGCGACTTCCCGAGGCGGGGGACTTGGAAAAACCAAAGATTGCATTCTTCTTCGACGAGGCTCATCTGCTTTTCAGTGAGGCCCCGGCATTTCTTCAGCAGAAAATCGAGCAGGTTGTCCGCCTGATCCGCTCCAAGGGAGTTGGCATCTACTTTGTGACGCAAAGCCCGCTTGATATTCCCGATGCTGTTCTTGGTCAACTTGGTAACCGGGTGCAGCATGCTCTAAGGGCCTTCACTCCTCGCGACCAGAAAGCCGTTAAGACTGCAGCGGACACATTCCGCCCCAACCCAAAACTCAACACCGCGGCCGTGATTACCGAGTTGGGTGTCGGTGAAGCACTTATTTCCACTCTAGATGAAAAAGGGATCCCTGAAATAGTTGACCGCGGTCTCATTTATCCGCCTGCTTCCCGATTGACCCCCCTTACAGCCGGAGAGCGAATGGATATCATCAAACAGAGTTCCCTGTTTGGATATTACGAAAAGGCTGTGGATAGGGAATCGGCATACGAACTACTTCAGTCCAAAGCGACTCAGCTATCGACAGCTGCAGTCGAGAAAGCTACCGATGAGAAACCATCCGAACTGATGAAGGCTGCGACCAGTATTGGCACCAGCGTGCTTCGTGCTATGGGAACCCAGATGGGACGAGCTATTGTCAGAGGGGTCATGGGAAGTATCATGTCCGGAATGAATGGAGGAACCTCCACTCCACGTCGATCGACTTCGCGGCGACGCTAGAACAAGGTGCAATGGTTGCGCGTTGGAATAAAGAGTCATTGCTTCATTGATGTTTTTTGCTCGGGTTGGCCGCGCCCTGAGATCAGACTCTGATTTATGTCTCTATCAGCAGCCGATGTCGGAGAGGTTCTGGAACAGATTGCCCAACTTCTTGAACTTAAAGGGGAAAATCCCTTTAAGATCCGCGCCTACACAAATGCAGCGAGAGCGTTGGATTCCCTAAGTGAGCCGATTGAGAAGTTGGTTGCCGAAGAGCGGCTTGGAAACATAGAAGGTGTTGGCAAGGCAATTACGGAGAAGGTCACGGAACTCGTGACGACCGGGCGGCTTTCCTATTACGAGGAATTGAAGGCTTCCTTCCCCGAGGGGATTTTCGAGCTTTTTGAGCTTCAGGGGTTGGGAGCCAAGAAGATCAAGGCGCTACACGACCAGCTGGGAGTTGATTCGTTGGCCGATCTGGAAAAGGTTTGTCAGGAGGGAAAAGTTGCAGAGTTGGCGGGATTTGGTGCGAAGACACAGGGTAATATTGTCAAAGCGATAGCCGATCATCGCAAGCACGCCGGGCGATTCCGTATCAATGTCGTCGCGGAGCTTGCCGAGGAACTTCTCTCCGATCTCCGCGCTCATGAGGCCGTGGGTCAGTTGGAATCGGCGGGAAGCTTCCGTCGACGCAAGGAGACGATTGGCGATCTCGATCTGCTCGTTTCCTCAACCCACCCGGAGGAGGTTTCGGAATTTTTCATTCATCATCCGCTGGTGGAAGAGGTGATCGTGCATGGTCCGACGAAATCGAGTGTGCGTCTCAAAGATGGCCCTCAATGCGACTTGCGCGTGGTAAAGCCGGAGGAGTTCCCCTTCGCCCTTGTCTATTTCACCGGCAGCAAGGAGCACAATATCCGGCTTCGCAGTAGGGCGCTCGATCAGGGGTGGTCGCTCAATGAATACCGCTTCTCACCATCAAAAGAGGTGAGCGAAATCACCGTCCCTCCGATTCAGACCGAGCAGGAACTCTACAAGGCTCTCGGCCTCGATTTCATTCCGCCGGAACTACGCGAGGACAGGGGCGAAATCGCCGCTGCGGAGGTAGGAATGCTTCCTGATCTCATCGAATGGAGTAATCTTCGCGGCACCTTCCATTGCCATACCACGGCGAGCGATGGCAAAAATTCCCTGATCGAGATGGCCCGGGCTGCGATCGAACTTGGACTGGAATATCTCGGTATTGCCGACCACAGCAAGAGCTCCTTTCAAGCTCATGGACTGAGTGCCGCCCAACTGGCCGAACAGGTTGCCGAGATTCGGAAGTTGAATGAAACCGATGAATTCCGCGAAGCGGGCTTCCGTCTCTTTACCGGGACGGAGTGCGATATATTGAAGGAGGGCGACCTTGATTTTCCTGACGAGGTGCTGGCTTCGCTTGATTATGTCGTTGCCTCGGTTCACTCGAGTTTCACCATGGGCGAAGCCGAAATGACAGCCCGTATTGTCAAGGCTATCAATAACCCACATGTGACCATGCTCGGCCATCCGACAGGACGCCTCTTGCTCTCGCGGGAACCGTATGCCGTGAACATCCCCGCCGTCATCGAGGCTGCCGCAGCGACGGAGACTATCATCGAGATCAATGCCAGTCCCTGGCGCCTCGACATGGACTGGCGCTGGTGGCCGCTGGCGAAGGAAAAAGGAGTAAAATGCGCGATCAATCCCGACGCCCACACAACCCACGGACTTCAGGATCTCATCTACGGCATCGGCATCGCCCGGAAGGGGTGGCTCACAAAGGCTGATGTGGTCAATTGCCTGCCTCTTGGGAAGATCGAAGCTGTTTTGAATGCGAAGTGCAAACAAGCGGAAAAATAAATTAGAGACACATAGAAGTGCTTACCTCTCCTGATGTGCTTACTAGCATCTGCACTCTTTTCCTGTGTAGCCGTGATTGATGTTAAGGTGGTGGGTGATATAGAGGATGGTAGTTGCAAAGCCGACCTTGCCTACACCTCCAGCTACTACGATCCGAACTGCTTCGACTATATCAAAGTCGAACAGGCGATATGATTTGCTTAAATCCAGAATTTTCCAGAGCATGCAATGAATAGCTTTGTCTTTTGCTCACAGACATCCCCCCCAACAAACTATGATTTGGCTCCTCGCTATTTTGAGTGGGTAGGAAGGATTGAGGCAGGGAAGGTATGA
>JBAXTN010000066.1:0-6071 GCA_037130175.1 bacterium
CGAGTTCAATCATACTCATCAGTCTTAGCTCTTCAACTTTCAGGTTTCAGATCTCATATTTCTTCCCAATTTCCCATGCTCACCATTCGCAAACTAAAAAAAACCCTCGGCGGTCGCACCCTCTTTGAGGAGGCCGACATGCAGATCAACTACGGAGAGCGCGTCGCTCTCGTCGGCCCCAATGGCGCGGGAAAGTCGACTCTCTTCTCCCTGATCCTGAAGCGCGATGAGGCTGATTCCGGCTCCATCGAGAGGGATGAGTGGACGATGATCGGTCACCTTGCACAGGAAGGTGAGTCAACGGGTGAGGAAACTGTCCTCGATGTGGCCACAGGCCGGGTCGGAGAACTGCATGCCCTCGAACGCCAACTCAAGGAACTCGAAGATGCCGGACAGACAGATCTTCCCGAATACAGCGAAGCCTCCTCCAAACACGCAGCCCTGAGTGATACGAAGGTTGAGGCAAAGGCTAAGAGGATCCTCGGCGGACTTGGCTACAAGCAGGAGGACTTCGACCGCAAGGCCAAGGAACTGAGCGGTGGCTGGGTCATGCGCGCCCATCTTGCACGACTGCTCGTTATGGAGCCGGATCTCCTGCTACTGGACGAACCGACCAACCATCTTGATCTCGTTTCTCTCCTTTGGTTGCAAAACTATCTCAAGACCTATCCAGGAGCCGTCCTGTTGATCTCGCACGACCGACAGTTCATGGATGAGATCATTGAAACGGTCTATGAAATTGCAGAGGGCCGACTTCATTCCTACTCATGCAACTACACGGCGTTTCTGGAGGAACGCGAAGCTCGTTACGAGCGGCAGAATGCGGCCTACAAGAATCAGCAGAAGGAAATCGCCGACCTCAGGGAGTTCTATGATCGCTTCCGTCAGGTTGCCTCCAAGGCTTCTCAGGCGATGAGCAAGCTCAAGCAGATCGAGCGCATGGATTTGATCGAGAAACCCGTGCCTCCGCGCAAACCCTTCCGATTCCAAATCCCCCAGCCTTCACGGGGCGGTCAGCGAGCCGTCATCCTCGAAGGCATCCACATGGCCTACCCCACTTCTCATGGCGAACGCAAAATCTACGAGGGGCTCGATCTCACCATCGAGCGCGGCGAACGCACCGTGCTCGTGGGGCCCAATGGAGCAGGCAAATCAACCTTACTCAAAATTCTGGCAGGGCTGCTGGAATTCCAGAAAGGAAAACGCATCGAGGGGCCCAATGCAAAGATCGGCTACTTCAGCCAGCATCGTGCGGCCACACTCGATCCGAATAAATCGATCCTCGACGAGGTCAAGGCGGCAAACGGGGAACTCTCCGAAAATGATGCTCGCGGCATCCTTGGTTCCTTCCTCTTCCGTAAGGATGACATCTTCAAGAAAACCTCCGTACTGAGCGGTGGAGAAAAGACGCGCCTCAATCTGGTAAAGTTCCTGGTCAATCCGCCAAATCTCCTCCTCATGGATGAACCGACCACCCATCTCGACATACACACCGTCGAGTCACTGATTCTGGCGCTTGCCAACTATGAAGGAACTCTTGTTTTCATCTCACACGATGTTCACTTCATTAAGAAACTCGCCACTAAGGTGCTCCATGTGAACAGCGGCACCGTCACGCCATACCTCGGCACCTACGATGACTTCCTCGAGCGCATTGGCGGATTGGATAACGAACGAGCAGCGCTGACGGCGTAGGGAACCGCTGATTTAGGGAAAACCTACATTTCTGCCTCTTCATAAGCATCAATGGCAGCATTGGCAAAGTCTTCTCTCTCATCATCAGCAATCCCGAGCTTCCTTAGCTTATCAAGAGCACGATCCCAAGAATCTCCCCTACTCCCCTCGTCGCCCCCACGGTTAATCCGTGCGTGTTTGGCTTCAGACAGCCATTGAAAGTGCTCCGGATCAACGATACCCAACGCCCATTCTCTCCCCCTCCTGCGACTCTCAGCCTTTTTCTCGAGAGAGGCGTCTATAGACTTTTTTTCATCTTCTGCCGCATCGCTCCGTCTCTTGTTCTGAAAAGCATGCACATGGTCAGCCATCTCGCGCATTTTGCCTCCCTCTTCTTTCATCGACTGAGTAAACTCTCATGGGTCGCATCAAGCAATCCTTCTCCTCTCCATCAAGAGGTAGAACCATACGGACAGTCACGCTCCGGACTTTAGAGCAGCTTGATTAATTCGTTGGGGAGGCAGCTGGAGTAGGAACTGGAATTGAAGGCAAATTGGTCAGATTCATTCCCTTGCGAAGGGCATCTAAGGCATCCATCGACTTCTTTAAAGAGTCCATCATCGGCTTCTGGGCCGCCAGCCCGAGTTCCATGGTTTTGGCCATGATAATCGAGGAGGCCTGCGGCTGCTTCTCCACCCATTTCTGCCCGATCGGAGATTTGTAGAAATCAATCGCCCCCTGTAGTTCTTCAGTTGTGAAGGTGCTGGCGTAGGCATCGACATAAATCGGCTTCAATTTATCCCAACTCATGATCAGGGAAGCTGCATTCATCGAACTATCCATCGATTTCTGAAGCATCGCTTTTGATTCCGGTGAACTCCCCAATGAAGCCGCTGTCTTTTCCTGAATTTGTTTTAACTTACCGAGACCAAAACCGACCCCTTGCTCCAAATGCATCACCGAGACAAGTTCCTCGGCCAAGGCAATATTCTTCGCCGAAGGCTGATCCTGGGCGTTCACAGAAAAGGCAAAACAAACAAGAGTGATAAGGATCGTGAGAAGTTGCAGTGGAAGTTTCATTTTTTGGGGGGGATGTTTTGAATTTGATACTACCTATTTACTCTGGCCTGAAGTGCAAAGCGCTTTTATTTCTGCTAAAGCGGTAGATGGCTGAACTCTGGTATAGTTAAATTCTCCAGGTTTTCCCGTGGACCAACTAATCTCTCCTTTCTCATCGACATGCTGGAATGAAAGTGGGCTATCGAGGAGTTTATAAGTTCCAAGATAACCGCGCTTTAGACAGACAAAAGCCTTTCCAGACTCGATGTCAAAGAAGGATATCGCTTTCAGAAAAGGTCCAGCATTCGGACCGTATATTTCCTTTCCATTTTTTAACATTGGTTCAGTGACAACAGGCGACTCCATACCGTCCGTATGAATGACAATCTCGTTTTTCTTATCTTCGAGTTCTGGTTTATATCTTCTCCATGCCACTTCAAGCACCTTTGCTTTAGCACTCTTTATCACAAACTCCTCCGGAGTTCTCGCAACATGAACTTCTCCTACATCTATTAGCGCAATCAAATCAGATTCTTCAATTAGTGCTTTGGGGGATTCGAATACATAAGTCGTAGCAATCAGCTCACAATTGAGAAAAACAAGCACCGTGAAAAAAATGATGACACTCAGTTTCATCGAGGAGTATTCATAGCGCAGAAAGATTGGATGGAGAGCAAGGCGGTCAAGCGGCAGCCGTAGTAATCCTACGGCAAGCGCAGGCCAACGCCGCTATCCGCCAATATCCCAAGCCCTACCTATTGTTGCCGGAAAGATTGGACAGCAGTCGAAGGATGGAAATATAAAGCCATACCACAGTAACCAGCAGCCCAAACGCTCCGTACCACTCCATATACTTGGGTGCGGATCCGGAGTCTGCCGACTGCTTGATGAATTCAAAATCAATGATGAGATTCAGGGCAGCAATCACGACAACAGCAAGACTGAAGAGAATACCAATCGTCCCGCCACCAAAGATCGGCAGAGTGATATGGAAGAAGGAAAGGATGAAGCCCAGCAGGTAGGTCAACATGATTCCCACCGTTGCTCCGATCACCACCTTCATGAACATCGGAGTAGCGCGAAGAATATTCGCCTGAAAGAGGAAGAGCATCCCTGCAAAGGTGCCGAAAGTAAGCATAACGGCCTGCACGGTGATTCCGCCCGTCTTGGCTTCATACATGGCGGAGATGCCACCAATAAAAAGCCCTTCACAAATCGCGTAGATGGGAGCAGTGACGGGAGACCATGCCTGCTTGAAACAAGTGACCAGAGCGAGGATGAATCCAGCAATCGCACCGAACATCGCATAGCCCATTCCCGCACTCGCATAACCACCGCGCACGGCACTCCAAGTGTAAACGGCACCGACGATGGTGATGAGTAGGAGGAGGGCAGATTTGTTAACGGTTCCCCGCATGGTCATGACTCCTGAAGCGGAGTTGGGGACAACTTCAAAATCTGCGCGTTCAAGCATTGGGTTAGTAGACATAGGGTTGACTGATACGCCCAGATCGTCTGTTTGTCATCAGGAAAAAATCCATTTAGAAAGCATTGCGACCTCTTGAACCACCGGCACCTCATTCCTGGTTTCCATGAAAAAATTACTCGCATTCTCATTCCTCCTTTTTTCACTCATGAATCTAGCCGGACAAGCATGGTCTGACCCGACTTCGGAAAGCTCCCTGCCATTGCCGACGGATCGTTCCCGAATCCGTGTGGCTGAAATACCTGATCCTGACTCGCCGGGCAAAAGGCTTAAAGTACTTCGTACGGACACCGACACTCCGCTGCGTGCCGGGACTGCTTGGCTCTGGTCGCAGGATCCACAGGAGCAGCCAGCGTCCTATTATGCGGAGCTCCGCAAAGCGGGACTGAATGCAGTCAGGTTGATCCTCTTCGATGTCTGGATTCAGGAGGCCGGATACAAACGTTATAACTGGAATGATCCAGTGTATCGGCAAGCTATGCTCGCCCGTATTGAGCGAGCTGTGAATGCCTGCTCCGCCAATGGTCTCTATGCCATCATCAACGCGCACAATAAGAATCCCTCCCCTCACCCCAACTATGATGAAAAGCTGAACGGGGATTTTTGGAGTGCTGTTGCCCCATACTTTGCAAACCGCACACATGTCGCCTATGAGCTCTCGAACGAGCCGATCAGTGGAGCCGGAAAAAACGGCGTTTTAGATGCTGAACAATCAAAGACGCTTCAATCTCTCGCCAAAGTTCACAATATCGCCCGCTCACTTGCACACAACACCCATATCATGATTCTGACTCCTGCCGGGATCTCCGGCTGGGGATCAATCAATGCCCTAGGAAATCTGACACGGAATTTTGAAAAACTTTCTGGCTCGCTTGATTGGAGTAAAACCTCTGTGGCCTACCATCTCTACCATGCCGATGTGAATCTCTTCCCCAAGTCCGAGAACCTGAGAGCCTTTCACTCCGAATTTCCCGGCTGGCCCTCGGAGAATAATTTTCCTGCTGACTTTTCGAGCGAAAAGCTTGGCATTAAAAGTGGGGACGCGGAACGCTCCGTCAGTTTTGGAAGTGATCACTTCGTCATGCAGACTTGTGAACGCCTGGGACTCGGTTGGAGCCAGTGGCAGATCAATGGCCCAGAGCAATTTCACCACAACTGGCCTCTTCTTTGGAATGATACCAAAGCACATCATTACGATTGGGTGCCTGATAGAAGGTAACGGATCTTCCTATAATGCCCTGAGGATTTGTTGAATCCTCTTCACGTTTCAAGTTTAGCTCTCAGGCACAAAAAAGGACGACCCCGAGCGGATTTCTCCACTCGGGGTCGTTAAACCTGGCGACGTCCTACTCTCGCACAACCTATAGATGCACTACCATCGGGGCTGCAGCGTTTCACTTCCGTGTTCGGGATGGGAACGGGTGGTGCCACTGCGCTATGATCACCAGAGGACGAAACCGGGAAACTAGCGTTTCATGATTTCGGGTCTCTGGAGACCCAATAGGAACACAAAATTGTATCTCTATTCTTTTGTCGTTTGTCAGGTTTTCAAAGAACTGCCACGGCTAGGCTTTTTTGAGCCAACCCCATTGGAATTCGCTGACATCTGCAGATAGTAGTAAAAATACCCAACCCTAATTTTGAAACTGAGTTTATTACTGGATACACTGCTTAAGGTGTATCCAAAATGAACTAATTAAGCCGAACGATCATTAGTATTGCTAAGCTGAACGCATTACTGCGCTTGTACCTGCAACCTATCAACGTGGTGGTCTTCCACGGATCTTCAGGGAGAACTCATCTTGGGAGAGGCTTGGCGCTTAGATGCTTTCAGCGCTTATCCTTTCCGAAC
>JBAXTN010000067.1:0-5128 GCA_037130175.1 bacterium
TCTCCACCGCCCTCCTCGACGAGGCCGGAAAAATCTACGCCATCGCCACCACCGAGCGCGCGGCAGGGGAGGACAATATCCAATGACCGAAATCCAATATCCAATGTCCAACAAGGAATATCCAATCATGAAGGACAGAAGGGCCGCCCGCCGACCCGACCTTGGACATTGGAAATTCCTTGTTGGTTATTCTTCCCCTCCCCGATCGCCATGAACACTGAGAAGAAACAACCACAGGAGGTTCCGGCGGCGGCCCCATTCTACAGCCTGTCCCAATTTTCAACCAAGCCATTCCCTCATGCGAGAGAACCCCTCTCAAAGGTCTCGCTGCGCCAGAAGGCCGAGGCTCACTTCCGGGAACGAGAGGAGCTGTCGTCGGAGAACCTCGATGCCCTGTCGCCAGAGTCCATGCGGACGATTCTCTACGAACTGCGCGTGCATCAGATCCAGTTGGAGATGCAGAACGAAGATCTGCGCCGGGCGCAGGCGGATCTGAATGCTTCGCGGGCGCGGTATTTCGACCTCTACGACCTGGCCCCGGTCGGCTATTGCTCGGTCAGCGAGAAGGGGCTGATCCTCGAAGCGAACCTCACCGCCGCCACACTCCTCCACCGGGAGCGCGATGCGCTGGTCGGAAAAGGCTTGGCCAACTTTATCTCCAAGGGAGACCAGGAACTCTACTACCTTTGCCGGAAGAAGCTCTTGGATACGCGCCAACCGCAGGAGTGCGACCTCCAGATGGTCAGGCCGGACAGCACGGCATTCTTTGCGCATTTGGAGATCACCGTCGCAAGCGACGAAAACGGGGAGCCCGTCTGCCGCATCGCGCTGATTGACGTCACGGATCGCAAGATGGCAGAGAAGGAGTTGAAGACAGCCAAGACGGCGGCGGAGTCAGCCACCCGCACGAAAAGCGAATTCCTCGCCATGATGACCCATGAACTCCGCACCCCGCTCAATGGCATGATGGGTTTTTCTGAACTCCTTTCCGACACGCCACTCAACGACGAGCAAAGGGAGTATGCGCAGACGATCAGCTCCAGCGGGGAACATCTTCTCAGCATCATCAACGACATCCTCGATTTCTCCAGCATGGAAAACGGGAGGCTCTACCTCCACAGCGCACCATTTTCCATAGCCGGGCTTCTGGAATCGTCCATCCTCTCCGTCAGGAAATCCGCCATTGAAAAAGGGCTGGATCTTCACAGCGAAACGGGTTCGGGAGTGCCGGAGCTGATGACCAGCGATGAACGTCGTGTCCGCCAGATCCTCATCAATCTGCTTGGAAATGCCGTCAAGTTCACATCAGCGGGATCAGTTGTCCTCCGCTTTGCGGCATCAACTTCCGGCAACCAGCCGGCTGTGGATTTCTCCGTCGAAGACACCGGGCTTGGGATATCCGCCGAGGCTCTCGGCAGGCTGTTTCAGCCGTTCACACAGGCCAGCTCAGCGATCGGACGCTCATTTGGCGGCACGGGCCTCGGGCTTTCCATCTCGCGGCGGCTGGCCGAGGCCATGAATGGCACGGTCACCGTGACATCCACGCTTGGCAAAGGCAGTATCTTTACCCTCAGACTTCCCCTGGAAGTTCCCGCTGGAGGGATGGCCTCCGTGCCGTCCCATTTATTCATCGGCGCTGACGGAGCATCGCCCTCCAGCCCAAGCGCAGAGCCGCTCGCACGCCCGGTGCTCGTCGTTGACGACGACAGGGCCAGCGGTGTCGTTGCCGTCAAGATGCTCCAAAACCTTGGCCATCGCGTCGAATTCGTGACCAATGGCGCCGAAGCCATCGAGGCCTTCTCGCCCGGCAAGTATTCCGCCATCTTCATGGATGTCGCGATGCCAGTGATGGACGGTCTGGATGCCACAGGAAAAATCCGGGAGATCGAAGCGGCGAGTGGATGCCATGTTCCGATCATTGCCTTTACCGCACAGGCGATGATTGGTGAGCGGGAGCGGTGCCTTGCTGCCGGAATGGACGACTACCTCTCAAAACCTTTCAAAAAGGACGAGATCGCTGCGAAGCTTGCCTGCTGGCAATCACGATCTCATGCCCCCATCCATCACGAAAAATGAACAGGGATAAACCAGTCGGCCAGCAAGCTGCGGACGAACACAACTCAAAGGTCTCGCTGCGCCAGAAGGCAGAGGCTCAATTTCGGAAAAGAGAGGATCTGTCGCAGGAAAAACTCGACTCCCTGTCGCCGGAAACCCTGCGGGCCTCCCTCCACGAACTGCGCGTCCACCAGATCGAGCTGGAGATACAGAACGAGGAGCTGCGCGCTGCACAAGCAGATCTGGACGCCTCGCGGGCGCGGTATTTTGACCTCTACGACATGGCCCCGGTGGGATACTGCACGGTCAGCGAGAAGGGGCTGATCCTCGAAGCGAACCTCACCGCCGCCACGCTCCTCCGCCGGGAGCGCGACGCGTTGGTCGGAAGGCGGCTCTCCGCCTTCATCTCCAAGGAAGACCATGAACTCTACTACCGGTTCCGGAAGAAACTCTTGGATACGACCCAACCGCAGGAGTGCGACCTCCGGATGGTTAGGAAGGACGGCACGGTATTCTTTGCGCAACTCTCTGCCACCGCCGCGCAGGACGAAGCGGGTGCGCCCGTGTGCCGGGTCACGCTGAACGACATCAGCGAGCGCAGGAGAGCAGAAAACGAGATCCTGGCGAGTGAGGAAAAGCATCGCCGTTTGTTTGAGACCATGGCGCAGGGCGTCGTTTATCAGGACTCGGACGGCAAAATCATTTCAGCGAATCCAGCCGCGCAAAAAATCCTGGGGCTTTCCCTCGACGAAATGAATGGGAAAACGTCTATGGATCCTGACTGGATGACCGTTCGGGAAGACGGATCCCCATTGCCCGGGCAGGAGCATCCGAGCATGACCGCACTGCACACGGGCAAGACGGTGGGGCCATTCGTCATGGGAGTGAAAAACCCGCGTGCGAGCTGCACCGTTTGGATTTCAGTCAACGCGACTCCTCTTTTCCAGCCGAACGAAACAAAGCCTTTTCAAGTTTACACCACATTTGACGACATCACCGCCCGCAAAAATGCAGAGGCGAAACGAACGGAAAGCGATGCCCGATTCCGCAGCTACTTTGAACTGCCGCTGCACGGAACATGCATCACTTCTCCCGAAAAAGGATGGCTGGAAGTCAATGACAGGCTCTGCGAAATCCTGGGCTATACCCGACAGGAAATTTTCAGCAAGACATGGGCTGAGATGACTCTCCCCGGGGATCTGGCCGCCGACGTCGCTCAGTTTGACCGGATCCTTTCCGGTGAAATTGGGCAGTATCAGCTGGAAAAGCGATTTATCTGCAAGGATGGCACGGTGATCTGGACAGAAATCTCCGTAGGGTGCGTGCGCAAATCCGACGGCACCGTGGACCATTTCATTTGCCTGATGGAGGACATCACCGAGCGCAAGAAGGCGGAAGAGTCTCTGCTCAATCTCAGGGCGGCGGTCGAGCAAAGCGCGAACACGATCGCCATCACCGACATCCGGGGAAACATCGAATATGTGAATCCCGCCTTTGAAAAAACACGGGCTACACGGCGGCCGAGGCCATTGGGAAAACCCACCGCATTCTCAAATCCGGTGAGCAGGATGCGGAATTTTACCGCCATCTCTGGGCGACCATCACGTCCGGAAAAATCTGGCAGGGCGAGTTTCACAACAGGCGCAAGGATGGCTCGCTCTATTGGGAGTTGGCGACCATCTCTCCGGTCCAGAACGACAAGGGAGAAACGGTCCGCTATCTGGCGATCAAGGAAGACATCACTGAGCAGAAAGCCATGGAAGCCAGTCTGGCCACAGCCCTCCTCCGTGCCGAGGCTGGCAACCGTGCAAAGAGCGAGTTCCTCAACGTGATGAGTCACGAACTGCGCACCCCGCTCAACGGAGTGCTCGGATTTGCGCAACTGCTCTCCGACACCTTGCTCGACAACGAGCAAAAATCCTTTGCAAAGACGATCAGCAGCAGCGGCGAGCACCTCCTCGCCATCGTCAGCGACATCCTTGACTTCGCCAGCATTGATGCAGGCACACTGGCGCTCCATGCTGCGCCACTGGTAGTGGCCGACCTCGTGAAGACAGCAGAGGACACAGTCCGAATAAACGCCGCCGAAAAGGGCCTCGAACTCAGCTGCGAATTGGCAGCCGATGTCCCGGAGCAGATCACCGGCGACGAACTGAGAATCCGCCAGATCCTCATCAACCTGCTCGGCAACGCTGTCAAGTTCACGGCCAGCGGATCGGTTGTCCTCCACGTGGCGACCGCCTCCGACGGAAGGCGACGGTCCTTGGATTTCTGCGTCGAAGACACCGGCATCGGAATTTCCTCCGAAACGCTCAGCCGTCTGTTTCAACCGTTCGTGCAGGCAGACTCGAAGATGAACCGCCCGTTTGGTGGAACGGGAATAGGGCTCGCGATCTGCAAACGTCTCGCCGAATCCATGGGCGGAGCAATCACCGTCGCCTCGACTCCGGGCAGGGGCAGCACGTTCACATTCCGCCTCACGCTGGAAGTCCCTGCTGGAGGGAGGGCCTCCGTGCCGTCCCATAGCTCGGATCGGGAGGGAAACAAATCGGCGCTGACGGAGCATCGCCCTCCACTCCAAACGGGCGCGACGCCCACGCCTTCTAGTAGAGGTCTGGTGCTCGTCGTGGAAGACGATCAGGCCAGTGGTGTGCTCGCAGGCAAAATGCTCCAGAGCCTCGGCTACCGCGCCGAATTTGCAACCGATGGAACCGAAGCGGTCAAGGCATTTGTGCCGGGAAAATATTCCGCCGTCCTCATGGATGTGTCGATGCCGGCCATGGGCGGACTGGAGGCCACCGCGAAGATCCGCGAGGCCGAGGTGAATGCCGGATGTCATGTGCAGATCATCGCTCTCACCGCAAATGTGATGCACGGTGACCGTGATCGGTGTCTCGCCGCAGGCATGGACGACTTCCTCGCCAAGCCGTTCAAAAAGGAAGAGCTGGCTGCGAAACTTGCCAGCGTTGCACAGCGGTAAGGGAGCCGAAGCCTTGGCATCGAAAACGAGTCCGCCCGCGCCCCCGTGTCAGATTGCCGCGTGAAAATGAAGCGTGACGAGCAAGGAAATCTA
>JBAXTN010000068.1:0-4850 GCA_037130175.1 bacterium
CTACCACCCCACCCATTGAGTCTCTTACTGGAAATTCTACAAAGGCAACTTGTCCAGAGGACAAGTCCATCAATCCCGATAATCCTATTGTAGATTTATCTGGCTCATCCAAACAGCCGGGCAATTCTGACACATCAGGAAATCCAAAAAGCGGGCGAGGTGGGATGTGACGCAAAGCAGTAATCTAGTCCCAAAAAAACGGGAGTTCCAATAAGGAACCCCGTTTTTTTTTGAAAAACATCACTTCAAAAGAGTTAAAAAAATCTTACGACCTCGGTCAGATTTTTTTTCTTCTCCGTATCTTTTATATTATGGATACGAACAACACCGATAAATTAGGCTTCCGAAAACCACCGCTTTTCATTGATCTTGCCCCCTATCTCGACGGCACGCACGAGCAGGAACTTCCTACCGTAGGTGCGACTTGGTCAAATCACTTTCTTTTCTATGCAGGACGCTTGAACGAAATTCACGCAGAACCAGCTACGGGAAAAACGAATATCCTGTTGGTTGCTGCAATGGCCGTTTTGAAAGCAGGTGGGGCTGTTCTCTATATTGACCCAGAAGATACCCCAGGGGGCATTGTCACCCGTTTGCTCCTGCTCAGAGCTTCTGCCGATGACATCCGGGAGCGATTCAACTATCTTCACAATCCTGACCCCAAGAATATCAAAGAGGCTCAGGCTTGGGCAAAAAAGCATAAACCGGAGATTGTCATTCTTGATGGGCTTGCCGAGAGCATTGCAACACAAGGGCTGAATGAGGACAAAGCAGGCGATGTGCTTGCATTCTTCCGCGAGAACCTTCGCCCCTTTACCGAGTCTGGGGCCGCCGTAGTGATCGCCGACCACGTGAGCAAGAGCACAGAAGGTCGCGGCCAATTTGCCAGAGGCTCAGGAGCCAAGGCTGGGCGATATGATGGCGTAAGTTATGAGATTGTGGTCGGCGAGGCTTACACTCCGTACATAGAAGGATATGTGAAGCTCAAAATCCAGAAAGACCGAAACGGTGGAGTGGGGCCTAGAGGGAAGATAGTTGCCGAGCTTCATTTCACACCTGGCACCGATGGAACGACGATCACTGAATTTCGTGAGCCAGCTGAAAAGCCAGTAGGGCAAGCTTTCATGCCAACCACAATAATGGATAAGATTATTAACGAGCTTGCTGACGGAAAAGTTCTCGGCAAGAGGGAGTTAAGGAAGTTTGGAAAAGCACAGTATGCAGATAGAGCTCTTGATATACTTCAAGAAGAAGGACGCATCACTCGTATAAAAGAGGGTTATTTCCTCACACCAACTCAGGAGAAAAAGGAATAAGCGTGTTCCTGTGTTCTAGCGTGTTCCTATCGTGTTCCGGAACACGGGCTTGGCTACCGTGTTCCTGTGTTCCCCCCCCTACAGGGGGAACACGGGGAACACAGGGAGCGATTCAGATGTAGAAATCGTTTTGATTGTTCCAACGGCTCAATGTCGCGGAACACGCAAATATGCCTCAAAAACGGGGTTTCCAAAACTCCCACAACATCGGGATCTGCGGACTTGTCGCGGAATCTAGTAGGAAAAACTACCCAGATAGACTTGCTTCAAAGAAAAAGAGGAGGCATTGACGGTCTTATCCAGTGATTTTATGTTCCTGCCTATGGGAGCAGGCACGCAGAAAATTAAAGACCCCGAAACCGAAGCGAGAGAACTGCAAAGCGTTCTCAATTCGGTAGGCAAGCGACTCCGTGCCAATGTCTTCAAAAGAGGAAAGATGGGTATCACCTACTCGGAGTTCAAGGCGAGGAAGAGCGGAGTTTCCAGTATGGAGAAAATCTCTCTACAAAGCCCTTAAATGAGCGATTTCTTGTATATGACTTGTATAATTTGCGGTTTTTAGGAGTTTCTACACTGTTAAAAGCGAGTGTTCGAGTCCCTCCCCGAGCACCATCCTTTTAACCCGAACTCCGTAGCCCGGCTTAAACAGAGACACCCTCCTTTTTCGAGGGTTGAAGGTCAGGTCTATGGGGATGGGTTTTGGCGATTTTCTTTGTGGCGGCACTCTTTCCGCGCAGCAGGGAATCCCATTGGAACGCCCTTAAAAACCTTCGGAATTTCAAGTCCTCGTACCTTGGTTTCAAGGAAAGCATCGAGTAGACAAACCCCCACCATGAGGCAAGGCTCCCGATCACCACGGGAGGATGACTCAGGCGAAAAATGCAACTGGCCGTGAGATAGAGCAAACTGGTGCCCATGAAATATTGTCCGGCCCCGTGCCTCATCCGACCGGTGAGGATACCCTTGTAGCTCGATCCCATGGGTCGCATGTGGATGAATTGGAGATCGGGCTCATCCCAGCTTCTTGCTCTCCAGCCAAGCATCCGGCACCGATGACAGTCAATCCCATCCCACATGACCCCCCTGACAAATCCGCCAATCTCCTTGAAGCAGGAAACGCGGTAGAACTTTGTCATGCCCACCGATATCTCATCGCCACATTTTTCGCTGGTGAGGCGTGGTGGCTTATGTCTGACGAAGTAAGGTTTGCCGCTACATGTGCCAAGCTGGGGGTTGGCCTTCATTTTCTTGATCAGCTTCTCGAAGTAAACCGTTGGCAATAGCAGATCGACATCAAATTTGCAGAGATAATCAAAGTCATCTAGGTTGATCGTTTCCAGACCTGCATAAAACGCATCGATCACCCCCGGTCCGACATGGCGACGTCCCCGATCCGTGCGATGTACCACCCGGATCAAGGGATGCTCCGCGGCGAGTTCATCCAGAATCTCCCCCGTTCCATCCGTGGAGCCATCATCGACAAGCACCCAGAGGGAGGGGGGGACAGTTTGCTCCAGAACGCTATCGACGGTGAAGCGAAGAAATTGGGCCTCATCCCTGCATGGGGAGATGAGCACATAGCCACCTGGTCGGCTATTGATGGAATGGGGGAGATTTTCTTTAGACATGGGAATTTTCCATGAATCAGCAGGGGTATCCCATACCAACTAAGAGAAATCAGCGCAGACCGCAACAAGGTAAAATTTATGATCATGGCGCTTCCCTTCCAAATTCCATTAGGGGAGTAGGAGTATTTCGGCGTGAAGATCCTGAATTCCCGCAATATGAATGAGTTTTTTGAGCAATAGGAGAGAGGCGATGGCATCAGAGAGGGCCTCATGCCAGCGGAAATCAGTCAGCAGCGTGAGGGCCTCTTTCTCAAGTTCAAGTTTTATGACCAAATCAGAAAGAGCGTAGGAATCGAGGTTCGGCACGATTTTCCGGCTCAAGGTCAGGGTGTCGACCCAAGGGCCGAATCCATGGAGGGGGAATGCCCGAAGGAAGCGTTTTTCTGTTCCGCTGCCATGGGCCACAAGCCAGCGCCCTCCAAGACGGCCTTTTAATTCAGGCCATAGCGAGAGCAGGGTAGGCGCATCCTTGAGATCATCATTGCTAATCCCATGGATCTGCCGGGCAGCCCAAGTGACAGGCAGATCAGCTCGGAGGTAGCTGCGGTAAAAGGAATCCGAGTCCAGAGTCATCCCCCGCATCCCCGCGATGCCGATCTCGATAGGGATACCGGCTTCATTGGGGCGTTCGCCCGCCGATTCAAAATCAATCGCGGCAAAGGGCAGATCGCGAATCAATCCTGCCACGGGATGAGGCATGAACGATCTACGCCTTGCGGAGCAGGGCAGCGGTGGATTCCCAATCAAGGCAGGCATCGGTGATCGAGACGCCGTAGAGGAGCTTGGAGGGATCTCCGCCGAGGGACTGAGCTCCGTGTTCGATGTGACTCTCCAGCATGGCTCCGACGATGTCGCGGCGGCCTGCGGCCCGTTGTTCCAGAATGCTCTGCCAGACTTCGGGCTGCCGGGAGGGATCTTTGCCGCTATTGGCATGACTGCAGTCGATCATGATGGCGGACGGGACTTTGGCAGCCTTGAGTTTCGTCGCCGCATCGGCTGTCTGGTGCGGGTGATAATTGACGCCGTCACGACCACCACGCAGGACAAGGTGTACATCGGGGTTGCCTTCCGTCTTGATGATACTTGTGAAACCCTCTTGGTCAATGCCCAGAAAACTGTGCCCGTTGCATGAGGAGCGCATAGCATCGACGGCCGTCTGGACGCTGCCATCGGTGCCGTTTTTGAATCCGACCGGCATCGAGAGACCGCTGGCCAGTTCACGGTGTGTCTGGGACTCAGTGGTGCGCGCACCGATCGCCGACCAGCTGATCAAGTCGGCAATGTATTGTGGGATGATCGGATCGAGTGTCTCCGTCGCCGCAGGGAGTCCCAACGCCGCAACATCGAGAAGAAGCTGCCTAGCCACTTCGATACCATGGGCCAGATCACCGGAATCATCCAAATGGGGATCGTTGATCAGCCCCTTCCATCCCACCGTGGTGCGGGGTTTCTCAAAATAAACACGCATCACGATGAAAAGACGATCCTCGACCTCCTTGGAGAGGGCGCTCAGGCGCTTTGCATAATCCAGCGCTGAGACCGTGTCGTGGATCGAACATGGGCCTACGATGACCAGCAGACGCGGATCCTCACCCCGCAGAATGCGGCGACATGTCTCGCGATACTCGGCAACCTTTGCCAGAATATCGGGACTGGCAGGCAGGCGCTCCTTGACTTTGCGAGGTGAAACCAGGCGCGTCACACCGCACACCCGTGTGTCTTCGGTGCGTGGTGGGTTCATTGCTGGTAGTGATTCTGCTGTGGTTGCGCTCATGCTGCTCCTGGTGTGCGTCCTTTGGGGAGTTGGTTAACATCCACGCAGAAGAGATTTTTTGCAATCCACAAGTCGCGTGGAGAAAGATGAAGGATGAGGGATGAAAATAAGTGATCAGTATTCAATATTTGC
>JBAXTN010000069.1:0-4800 GCA_037130175.1 bacterium
GTGCGCAAGCAACTCTCTTGGGAGGGAGCACAGATGAAGGGCTCACTCTGGGCCACCCGATGGAAAGGATTTCAGTCTGATCATCGAGACGGTGGATGCCACAAATCCCGTGACAGCGAATTTTTCAATCACGGGAGACCTGAATCAGACACCGCTGCATGTCTGGAAAACCAGAATGGAGAAAACGAAACCCGATGGTTGGTTTCTGAGGCAGGCAGATGTCGTTCCTGACAAGGAGGGGCGTTTCACCATGACCTTTGATCCGGGATGTCTCTACAGCATCACGACCACAGAGGGACAATCCAAGGGCGTGACCACACCACCAACTCGTTCACCGCTTCCACTTCCTTACAAGGAGAGTTTCCATGATACACCGATTGGAAAGATGCCACGGTATTTTAGCGATCAGCACGGCACCTTTGAGATAGCGCCCGCAAAGGGGGGAGGGCAGTGCCTCCGTCAGGTTGTCACCATGAAACCGGTCTATTGGAACAGTGATGCCGATCCCAGCACGCTGATTGGCGACCCCTCATGGCGTAATTACACGGTGAAGAGCGAGGTGCTGTTGGAGCAACCCGGCTATGTCGAGTTGCTGGGACGGGTATCAGGCGGTGGTCAGAATGAAGTGTCCGGCTATCATCTCCGGCTTTCCGATGCCGGACATTGGTCGCTCTTCTATCGGGACGCGAAGCAGAAGAAGAAGGAGTCGTCTGATGCCGAACTTGCCTCAGGAGAGATTAAGGAGGCAGCGGGAACTGGCAAATGGCACACGCTGAGCCTCGGGTTCCAAGGGGACAATGTATCAGCCTCAATCGATGGTCAGGTTGTGGTCAAGGATCTGGTCGATCATCACACCGACGAGGCGATTGCGCGTAAGTCTATTCCCTGCTTCACGGGTTATGCCACCAGTCGATGGGAGAACGGGGAATTCCGTAATTTCACGGTGGACGCCGTCCCATCCAAGCAGCATTAATCACATCCCCCCATGCATCTGTTTATACAGATGCGAAGCTCCTCCCAATTTGAACTACCCACGGATATTCCTCAGGGCTGCTGTCTAATCGGTGATCTTCCCTTTTCACCTTCCTTAGAGGGATACAGGCAAGGGAATGGGTGTAATCTGTCCTAGATCCTGACAGTCCTTAGTCATCACATTGGCATCCTTGCTGTTCAGCCACGGACGGACATCGGGTTCCGTGTGGCCGAAGGCTACATTCTCCAAGAGGATATGATCTGCGTGCTGCACAAACATTCCATATGCGGGGGTATCGCCAAAGAGGTTCGACTGCGGATAACCGACATCGTTCTCCTTGGGGGATGGAGGTAGCGTGTTGATGCCGCCTGGCATTTCAATGTAGCAATCCTTGAGGTGAACCTTCCCGACATGCGCGGAGGAAATACCGGTGATGCTGCATGAGGCTTTGGTTCTTGTATCGGTTGCAAGTGCGCAAACCTTCTCGATGAAAATGCCGTCGATTGATCCGGCAGGACGAGTAGCAGTTCTCTTGCCGAGGCGGATGAAGATCGGCTGATTCACATGGTACATGTCCAAGCCTTTGACACGGATGTCCCGTACGGCGGAGCCATCCACCGACTCCAGGCAGAGCCCGCCATACTTGGCGCTGCGCACGGTATTATTCAGGATCCGAATGTCGGATACGGGGCCGACGGTTGCCGTCCCCAGTTTGATTCCGTTGGCACGCAACGAGGTGATCCAATTGTTTTCAATCAAGACATTCTGCAGGCCGGACTCCCTTTGGCTTTTGAGGCAAATGGTGTCGTCTTCAGTTTCAAGGTCGCAACTCCGGATCACGACATCCCTGCAATCGCAGATGTCCATGCCGTCAAAGTTGGAATAGCCCGTGGCGGGTTGGTAAACTTCAAAAAAGGGAGCACGAACCGTGAGGTGATCCAGAAGAAGCCCATTACAGTCCGTGTAAGTCTGGGTCCACATGCGGGGATTAAGCAGTGTCACATTGCGTACAACAACATCCTTGGAATTGAAAATGCGGATCAGGGAAGGGCGCTCCGTTTCCTTGCCATACATGGGAATTTCGGATCCCCTCCCATCGATTTCACCCTCGCCGTCAATTGTCAAACTGTCGGCATGATCTGCGTAGATAAGACTCCTTCGATAGCAATCGTGATGCCCTGGTGGCATGAGTACCGGGTAATCCTCGGCTTTATTCCCTCCGAGGAGGGTTGCTCCTTTTTGGACATAAAAGGTCATTTTGGGGCGTAAGGTGAGTTGTGCGGAGACAAACTTGCCTGCGGAAAGGATCACGCTCCCTCCGGTTCCCCCGCAGGCGTCGATCGCCTTTTGCAGTGCCTCCGTGTCGTAGGTTTGGCCGTCGCCTTTTGCTCCAAAGTCCCTTGGATCAAAGTGCGGTTTCGGAGGTTCGATGATCGTGCGAGGCTGGTTTACCATTTCCGCCGCCGGTTTGTGCCACCACTCGATGCCCGTAGTCGGAGGTGGGGTATCTTTTGCGAATAAGAAAGGGGTAAAACAGGCAATCAACGCTCCCAGGGCAATCCATGCAAAGCGTCGCAGAAAAAACAACTGGGAGGGGTGCATAAAAAATTATTATAAGGCGTTGGCGCGAGCGGATAAAGCGTTATCGCAAAGGTGCAGCGATCCCAAAAACAAAACCAAGTTTCTGGCTTCCCTCTATTTTGAATGGGGTGAGTAACAGTCAGAATGATCGCCGCTGACGCCGGGAAGATTTTAATCTACTGTTCTGCCCCGCCAACGAAACCTTTTTCAAAATTAATACACCCCAAGATTAGCCATGATCCGGTTGCATTCGTTGATCCCGATTTTTTTGATGTGCACGAGTGGGCTGCAAGCCGCAAACCCGCTCTTCCCCGATCTGGCGGCTGATCCTTCTGTCCACGAGTTTCATGGGAAGTTCTATATCTACCCCACGCACGATGAGCCGGGCGGGGGAGCTTGGACAACCCATGATTTCCATGTGTACTCTTCTCCCGATCTCGTGAAATGGACCGATCATGGGGTGGCCTTTGCAAGAAAAGATGTGAAATGGCTTGATGGGGATCTTTGGGCGCCGGACTGCATTGAGCAAAACGGCAAATACTATCTCTACTATGCCGTCCATATCCCCAAAGCAGATATGATTGGTGTGGCGGTATCAGACTCTCCGACCGGACCCTTTACCGATCCTTTGGGTAAGCCACTCGTGATTGGTTCCGAACTCAAGGGAGGGAGGGCCATCGATCCTTGTATTTTCATCGATGATGACGGGCAGGCCTATCTCTTTTTTGGCAACGGAAAGTTTCATGTTGTGAAGCTGAAGTCTGATATGGTGACGCGTGAGGGGGAGATTCTTCCCGTTGACGTGAAAGATTCGGGAGAAGGGCCATGGATTCACAAACACAACGGGATCTACTATTTGAGCTACCCCACTGGAGTGTATAAAGGGCCGTCAAAAAATCAGGTGATGGTCTATAGCATGGCGGCCAATCCGTTGGGTCCCTGGAAGTACGGCGGAACTATTATTTATGACAATGGAGGGGGTAATGTTCACGGGTCGATTACTCAGTTCGGATCGCAGGGATATGTCTTTTACCATCGACGGGCTAATTCTCCCGGAGTGACATGGCAACGGCAGGTCTATGCTGACTATTTGGAATACAATCCGGACGGTACTATCAAAGAGGTGATTCCCACGAAGACCGGAGTGGTACTAAAGCCATAAGTTCTTTGTGTCAGCGATTGCTTAAAATGTTCCATCATGAAACCCGTCCCTGATTATTCAACCATCCGGCCCGGACTCTTCCACTGGCAGGGGTATGAACCGGAGGTGAAATGCGACTGTTCTTCAACCGCCATCGTGACCTCGGCGGGTTTGATCTTCGTCGATCCGATCCCATTGTCCAAGGAAGCCCTTCAGGAATTGGTGGCGGAGTCTTTCTCCGCTCCCGCTGCCGTGGTGCTCACGAACGTGAATCATCAGCGGGAGAGTCTTGTTTATTCAAAAAATTTGGGCATTCCCATTTTCGCCCCTATCGATGCGGGCGAAGAGATCATTGCTGACCAACGTTATTCTGCTGGCGATGCCGTTGCGGGAATGGAGGCCATCGCACTGCCCGGGTTCGGCCCGGGTGAGACGGCTTTTTTCCACGACGGCATCCTGATTTTCGGTGATGCGGTGATCAATCTGGAGCCAGAGGGATTGAGGCTTTTGCCGGAGAAATACCGTGAGGACAAGAAGCAGTCGCTCCGTTCGTTAATAGCTCTGAAGTTGTTTAAACCAGAGTTTTTGCTTTTTGCACATGGCAGTCCGGTTGTTCAGAATGCCACGGCTCGATTGAAGGTTTGCCTAGAAACTTCTTAATCCTTTCTCTGCGCCTCTGCGCGAGATCATCAGCGGTTTGCTAAATGAAAACTGCGCGGAAGGTCGCATAACGAGCTTTCCGCGCAGTGGCTGTCACCCCAAGCCCCCCGACCGTGGATGACAAATGGTAGGAAAAATTTATTTCGCAGAGGAGGGAGCGGGCGTAGGCGAAGGAGCCGGACAGTTTTTCTTATCGCCGCCACTGCAACCCCCGCACCCATCGGCCCGAACTGCAGGAACGCTGAGTATGAGAAGGGCAAAAAAGGCACCTGCAAAAGTGAGGCGAAGCAGAGATGAGTTATTCATTATTATTTGATGGATTGATGTCATTAGACTGACTTTCACAAGGCAGTTACCCATACTTTGACCGTTGCGGAGGGTGGATGTTCAAAAAAAATCGATGAAACGCACGAATTCATTCTCAGGCTGTCGTGACTCTCCCTAG
>JBAXTN010000007.1:0-84394 GCA_037130175.1 bacterium
GCATGTGTTACCCATGTCTTGAACCAAGGTGTTACCTATGTCCTGACCCGTGCCTTCCCCCTGATTTCTCAGATCTCTTCTGGTTTCAAGTTTCAGCTTTCATCCTTCTTTGCCACCATGTCCTTTCTCGATTATCCCGATTCCTTCCGCGAGTTAGTGCGGCAGTTCCGACGCCTGCCGGGAATCGGCCCCCGGAGCGCGGAGAGGATTGCCCTTTGGATGCTGCGTTCTCCTGATGCCAAGCCGGATCAACTTCTCTCTGCAGTCAGCTCGGCTCGGGCGAATCTGAAAATCTGCCGGCTTTGCGGATTCTTTGCCGAGCAGGAGGAGTGCTTGCTCTGTCGCGATGAGATGCGATCGGGAAGAGAACTCTGCATCGTGGAATCGGCCACCGATATTCTGCCTTTGGAGCGAACAGGCGTGTTTCGCGGGCGATATCATGCGCTGGGCGGAAAACTTTCCCCACTTGACGGGGTGGGGCCTGATCAGCTTCGCATTGCGGAATTGATCGAAAGGGTCGGGGCCGAGCACCCCTCCGAGATCATTCTTGCCCTTGGAGTCGATGTGGAGGGGGAGGCGACGGCACATTATCTGGCTGATTTGCTTGCGCCCTCAGGGGTTCCCATCACCCGGATCGCGCAGGGACTTCCTGCGGGCGGAGGGGTCGAACATGCCGATCAGATCACCCTCCATCGTGCCCTCGCCAATCGAGGAGTTTATGGATCGCGGTAAAATCGGTCTTTTTTCACTGGAAGCGCGGGCCGCTTCGGAGGATTCTCTTCCATCATGGTAACACCGAAGATCGATCCCTCACTTCATCAGGAACGCAAGCCCGACTGGATCAAGGTGCGCCTCCCTTCGAATCCCGTCTTTTTTTCCACCAAGGCGATGGTCGCCGATCTGGGACTCCATACTGTCTGTGAAAGTGCCCAATGCCCGAACCGCTGGGAATGCTGGAGCGGTGGTACGGCGACAATGATGATCGCCGGTGATCGCTGCACGCGTGCCTGTGGATTTTGTGCCGTGGATACCGCCAAGCCATTCCCGTTGGAACATGACGAACCGGAGAGGGTGGCTGAGGCTGCCCGTCGGATGAAACTCAAACACATAGTCATCACCGCCGTGGCCCGCGACGATATTGCCGATGGTGGGGCGGAGCATTTTGCACGGACAATCGAAGCGGTGCGTGGCGTTGATGCCTCCATCATCATCGAGATCCTGACTCCCGATTTCAATGGAAAGGAATCTTCCCTGCAAATCGTCATCAATGCCCGTCCCCATATTTTCAATCACAATCTTGAGACCGTGGAGCGACTGACTCCGATGGTGCGTTCACGGGCAAAGTACCGTCTTTCGCTTGATTTCCTAAAACGGGCCCGCGAGTTGGGCGAATCCGCCGGGCTCAAGATGGTGACCAAGAGTGGACTGATGCTTGGTCTTGGAGAGCAGGAAAATGAACTCTTCCAGGCGATGGATGATCTGCGTGAGGCGGGAGTGAGCGCGTTGACACTCGGTCAATATCTCCGTCCTGGCCCGCAATATCTTCCCGTGGTGGAGTATGTGACTCCAGAGGCTTTTGATCTCTACGGTGAGATTGCCCGCAAAAAAGGATTCACCCATGTGGCAAGCGGCCCACTGGTTCGCAGCAGTTACCATGCTTCGGATTTTAATCCGATTGATCAGATGGGATTGTAAGTAGCGGACGAGTAGGCTTGGGATTTTTGCGCTCCGCATCGTTCTGCTGCGCTCGCAGTATAGGATATACAGCGTCGCTTGCAGGCCTTGCTGTGCATAAAAACTTTCTGCGCCTTAAAAAGGCCGAATCATCATCAAATGGTCTGATGAAAAAATAGCATCTTAATGGTGCTGCCAATAATGAGAATTGTGAAGAGGCCGATGGTGAAGCTGATATCCGAAAGAGGAAGAAATGGGCCTAAGTATCTAGAAAAGTAGCAATCCCAGCGTGGATAATGTTTTCCTAAAGTTACAGCCCATCACACAATTTACCCAACCCAGATTACGGGAATGGCAAAAATAGCTATCAAGGCAAACCGCAAGACGATCAAAGCGATAAAAGCTAGGATTGCTAAAAGGACGATCAATGTTTTGGGAAGAGTAAATTCTTTGGCGGTTAATTTGAGTCGTCTGTTTTATCGTTCTTGTCTGTCTCTTTGTCAGAATCCTTCCCCTTGTCTTTCTTTTCGGGCTCTTTGACTCCATAGACCTCCTTGAGGACTTTACCGATCAATGGCGCCGCATGGCTGCCCCCATGCACGCTATTGTCGCCGGGCTCACCCTCATAGACTGCGGCAAAGGCATACTGAGGGTTCTCTGCGGGAACAAATCCCGCGAACCATGCGGCAGTCCGCTGGGTTTCCTTTGATTTTCCACCCCACTGGGCGGTTCCTGTTTTTCCAGCAACCGTGGTTCCCTTGACCTGAGCAAGATGCGCCGTTCCCTGTCCATCTTCGGTGACCGCAATGAGTGCCTCGCGCAGTGTCTCCATATCCTCAGGTTTGATCTGAAGGTCATCACGAAGTCGGTCGGGATAGGCGGCGATGACTTTGTTATCAAGAGACTGAATTTGTTTCACAAGGCGTGTCTGATGGAACTGCCCCCCCGTGGCAATCGCCCCATAGGCCTGCGCCATCTGGAGAGGTGTGATTTCCAGGATGCCCTGGCCGATGCTCATGTTGGCAATATCGCCCTTGAGCAGCTTGTGTTTCTGTTCGCTCG
This sequence comes from bacterium, assembly GCA_037130175.1. Taxonomy (GTDB): domain Bacteria; phylum Verrucomicrobiota; class Verrucomicrobiia; order Chthoniobacterales; family UBA6821; genus UBA6821. The sequence continues at coordinate 2,737 of JBAXTN010000007.1, forward strand.
GAAGGCTGCCCTTTGATTCAGCTTTGAGCGGGATGCCGGATTTCTTCCCAAGCCCGAGACGGTTGGTCCACTCGATGATGTTGGGTGCCCCGATTTTGAGTCCCGCTTGGATGAACCAGGTGTTGCAGGACTGGGTGAGGGCTTCGACAAAGTTCAACTTGCCGACATTCACTTTTTTCCAGTTATGGAAAGTGACATTCCCAATATCGATGGCGGTGGGGCCGCTATAAGTATCCTTGGCGGTCAGTTTGCCGGATTGAAATCCCGACAGCCCCACAAAGGTCTTGAAAGTAGATCCAGGCGGGTAGGCGGATCGGTAGGCGCGCGGAAGGAGCGGTACATTGGGATCCTCACTGACCTGCTTGTAGATTTGTGGGTTGAGAATGGGGACAAAGTGATTGGGATTATACTCGGGCCATGAGGCCATGGCATGGATCTCTCCTGTCCAAGGATCAATCATGACAATGGCACCGCGTTTGCAGTTTTCCTTGAGCACCTTTTCACAGATGCGCTGGAGATTCTGATCAAGTGTTGTGATCACGGTGTCTCCGGGAACAGGGGGCTCGGCGATGCGTTCGGAGGATTTGTTCCCATCCGCATCGTAGGTCACATGAAGGTTGCCGGGCTGTCCCTTGAGTTGAAAGTCAAAGGTCTGCTCGATCCCCTCGCGCCCTTCGCTCTCGGTAAAGATGAGATCCTTGTTCTCTATGGGACGGATGGAGAGAGGGGCCTCCTTGCCCGTGTAGCCAATGATGTGGGATGCGAGTTCTCCGTTAGGATAAAAGCGGGCGTAAACTTGCTGAAGGGTGAGTGCGCTGGTAAGCCCCCGACGGGCCATGGCGAGTTCCTCGGGCTGGAGATCCTCAAGCAGTGTGAGGGGCAACAGCCCCCTGTTCTTGTAGTGATTGAGAATTGCCTGTTCGCTGATCGCGATGGGACGGCTCAGCAGTCCCTTGGCAAAGGTGATCTGCTGTCGTGCGAACTCGATCACCTTGCTTGAGTTCCAGTTGAGCGGTGTAGGGAACTGGAGGGCGAGGTTGTAGCTGAGTCTGCTCTGTGCGAACGGATACCCATTGCGATCCGTGATCTGCCCCCTTGGTGCCGGGATGCCAAGCTGAAAGGTGCGGGCCTGTTTTTGGGTTTCCCAGCTGGGCTTGGGGTTCTCGTCAATGGGCGCATTAGTGCTACCGATGCCGGTGTTCTGGGCAGGGCAAGACAGGATTCCCGCGATGTTCAAGAGGAGGAATAATCCGATGCGGAGATTCATGGGCGAGGAGAGGCAGTTCGGGGTGCGGTAATGTGAGGTGGCTTGAGGTAGAGGGGTTCGGGTGTCGCAGGACAGGGATCGGCTTTTTCCGAGAGTATTGCAAGCCGGGCGGCATCTGGAGTGGCCAGGATGAGATGATCAAATTCTGGTAGAGGCGAAGAGCTGTAAATCGGGAAAGAGGGGTTGGACTGCGCGAGGGTCACAGTCTCGAAGGGTGTAAGCAGACAAGGTGGTTGCAGAAAGGTTCCATCCTTAACGCTGGCAATCCAGTAATGGCCACCCCGAGCATCACCGACGGCCCAAAAACCTGAAGCGGGGCCTGAGAGGGCAAGCGGGGAGGGGAGTGAAAAAAGCGGAATGTTCAAGGCGGTGGCAAGTGCCCGTGCTGCGGCGATTCCTGCACGGAGTCCGTTGTAGGAACCCGGGCCAATCCCTGCGCAGAGGGCTTGAGGAAGCCCGCACTCAGCCACGGCCGATCGAAGTCCTTCGAAAATCGCCGAAGAATCGGAACGCCTGTGCGGGACATCGGAGCGGAAAAGAATTTCCCGCGCGGAGTCCTGAAGCAGCACGAAGGCAATCGAGGCGGTAGATGAGGAAGAATCGAGGGCGAGGATCTTCATGGAAGGGAGGGGAAATCCTTCCTCCGCCAGCTGATCCTGCGGGACTCATCGGGCTGTGGCTCAATGCGGATTCGGAGGGTGCCCGGTGGAAGTAACTCTGGAAATTTATCTCCCCATTCGATGATCATAAGCCCCTCACCATAATATTCCTCCAACCCAAGTGCCAGTGCTTCTTCCGGTGATTCCAGGCGATACCAGTCGGAATGATGGAGTTGTTGCATCCCGGAACCATAGCTCTGAAGCAGGGTGAAGGTGGGGCTGGTGACCTCTGCGGAGATACCAAGCGCGTTGGCAACGGCTTTGACAAAATGCGTCTTTCCAGCTCCAAGAGGCCCTTCGAGGCTCACAATGCCGGATTGGATCAACTGAGGCAGGAGTGAGGAGGCAAGCTTTGCAGTCTCGCTTAACGAACGCACAACATGGTGCGTCACTGGATTGTCTGTTGCCATTTCCCGATGATTTTAGTTGGCTTCTCCGAAGAGGCAACTCCCCCGGTTGCACTCTTTGAAAAATCCACTTCAGATTACCCATCATCCATTCACCATTACAGATTCCATGAGCACTCCTCCTAATGAACTCCCCGCATGGCTCGCTCTTCAAGCCCATCGTGATGCCACCAAGAATGTGACGCTGAAGCAGCTCTTCGCCGGTGATCCCACTCGCGGCGAGCGATTGAATGCAGAAGGTGCGGGACTCTACCTTGATTATTCCAAGAACCGTGTTTCGGACGAAACGCTGAAGCTTCTCCTTGAGCTTGCGGAGCAGTCGGGACTCCGAGCTCATCTTGAGTCCATGTTTTCCGGGGAGAAGATCAACACAACCGAAAACCGCGCAGTGCTCCATGTCGCGCTTCGTGCCCCGAGGACTGAGGTGATTAAGGTAGATGGTGTGGATGTGGTTACGGAAGTTCATGCCGTCCTTGATGCGATGAGTGCCTTTGCCGAGCGTATCCGTAGCGGTGAATGGAAAGGATTCACCGGCAAGAGGATCAGAAATATCGTCAATATCGGTATCGGCGGTTCCGATCTGGGGCCTGTCATGGCTTATGAGGCACTCCGTCATTACAGCGACCGGGCACTGACCCTGCGATTTATCTCCAATGTTGACGGCACTGACTTCACTGAGGCCGTGCATGATCTCGATCCCGCCGAGACTCTTTTCATTGTTGCCTCCAAGACCTTCACCACGCTCGAGACAATGACCAATGCCGAGAGCGCCCGTGCATGGCTGCTTGGGGGGGTGGGCGGTGATGCAAAAGCCGTGGCGAGTCATTTTGTGGCTGTTTCCACAAATGCCGAAAAGGTTTCCGCCTTCGGTATCGACACCGCTAACATGTTCGGATTCTGGGATTGGGTGGGTGGTCGATATTCGATGGATTCAGCGATCGGACTCTCGACCATGATTGCAGTGGGAACGGGAAATTTTCGCGACCTGCTCTCCGGGTTTCACGCCATGGACGAGCATTTTCGCACGACCCCGTTTGAGAAAAATCTTCCCGTCCTCATGGGATTGTTGGCTGTCTGGTATATCAATTTTTTCGGAGCCCAGAGTATTGCCGTACTCCCCTATGACCAGTATCTCAAACGCTTTCCCGCCTATCTCCAACAACTTACCATGGAAAGCAATGGCAAGTCGGTGAGACTCGACGGCACCCATGTCACCTACGATACCGGGGCAATTTACTGGGGCGAACCGGGTACCAACGGGCAGCACTCCTTCTATCAATTGATTCACCAGGGGACACGCCTAATCCCATGCGACTTCATTGCCTTTGCCAAATCGCTTAATCCCCAGGGACGCCATCATGATATCCTGATGTCGAATGTCTTCGCGCAGGCTGAGGCTCTGGCCTTTGGTAAAACCGCTGCCGAAGTACGTGCGGAGGGGACCCCGGAGGAGCTTGTTCCTCACCGTGTCTTTGAAGGAAACCGTCCCTCCAATACGATTCTTGCTGAGACGCTTACCCCGGCCATCTTTGGTTCACTGATTGCACTCTACGAGCATGCCGTCTTTACCCAAGGTGTCATCTGGGGGGTCAACTCCTTTGACCAATGGGGTGTGGAGCTTGGTAAGATCCTTGCCCAGAGGATCATTCCAGAGCTTGAAGCGCAGGGCGATAAGGAACTGCATCATGACAGTTCCACAAATGCCCTGATCAGACTCTATCGTTCAAAAAAATAAGATTGGTAAAAACGAATCATGAAGAAGATCGAGATTTTTCAAGATGCGGATGCCGTGGCCAAGGAAGGGGCACGCCTTATCGCCGCCGCCGCCCGTTCTTCGGTTGGCGAGAAGGGAATTTTCAATTTTGCAGTCAGCGGCGGGAAAACCCCTTGGGTCATGCTCCGTGAGCTTGCCGCCGAGGAACTGCCATGGACGCAGGTTCATGTCTTTCAGATCGATGAACGCATCGCTCCAGAGGGTGACAAGGATCGCAATCTGACGCATCTCATGGAGAGCCTTGCGGGTTCACCCATCCCTCCCGAGAATATCCATGCAATGCCTGTTAATGCCTCAGATCCCGAGCAGGCATGCCGGACTTACGAAGAGACACTCGAAAAATTCACTGGAATTCCTGCGACACTCGATCTTGCCCACCTCGGCCTGGGCCCTGACGGACACACCGCTTCACTCGTCCCCTGTGATCCCGTCCTCAAAGTGAGAGACTTGGATGTTGCCCTGACAGCCCCTTACCAGGGGCGGAACCGCATGACGCTAACTTTTCCGATGATCAACCGCTCCCGGGCCATTCTATGGTTGGCCACCGGAGCCGAGAAGGCGCCGATGATCGAGCGTCTCAAGCATGGCGATCCGACGATTCCCGGCGGAAATATTGCCCAACAGAATGCAATTCTCTTGGCTGATGCACTGGCCTGTCCCTCACTTTGAGGTTTGATAGGGCATCATCATAAGTTGAAATTATAAAATATTTTAAACAGGAGTTTCCTTTCTGGCCGTTAATGGTCTAGAAATCCCAATCATGAGTAATGTTGCCGAAATCAAACTGGGTGAAAAAAGCGTGTCACTTCCCATTGTGGTCGGGACGGAAGGGGAACACGCCATCGATATTGCAAAGCTTCGCAGTCAGACCGGCTACATTACACTGGACGACGGATACGGGAATACGGGCTCATGCGAAAGTGCCATCACCTTCATTGATGGTGAAAAGGGAATCCTTCGCTACCGGGGCATTCCGATTGAGGAACTCGCACAGAAATCAACCTTCATCGAGACGGCCTATCTCATCATTTACGGCAATCTGCCCAACCACCAGCAACTGCGACAATTTTCAGATCTTCTCACTAGGCATGAACTGCTGCATGAGGATATGAAGTTTCACTTTCAGGGGTTTCCTGCAAAGGCCCATCCGATGGCCATTCTCTCCTCGATGATCAATGCGTGCGGCTGCTTCTCACCAACATTGCTTGAGACCGAATCCATACCTGATTTTGACATTCAGGCGGCTCGCTTAATCTCGCAAGTGCGCACCATCGCTTCCTTCTCTTACAGGAAGTCGCGCGGATTGCCGATGAACTATCCCAAGCCGACATACAAATACACGGCCAACCTGCTTCACATGATGTTCTCGTCTCCTTATGAAGAGGTGGAACTCAATCCCGAGGTCGTGAAGGCGCTCGATCTGATTTTCCTGCTCCATGCCGATCATGAGCAGAACTGCTCCACCTCCACCGTGCGTATGGTGGCATCCAGCAGGGCCAATCTCTTTGCTTCATGTTCGGCGGGCGTTTGCGCCCTCTGGGGACCGCTGCATGGAGGAGCCAATCAGGCTGTTCTTGAGATGCTTGGTGAAATCCATCAAAGTGGCGATGATGGCACCCGTTTCATTGCCGCCGCCAAGGACAAATCAAGTGGTAAGCGCCTCATGGGCTTCGGTCATCGCGTTTACAAGAATCACGATCCTCGGGCGAAGATCATCAAGGCTCAGTGTGACCGCGTCCTCGATACCCTTCACATCAACGATCCGCTTCTCGATATTGCCAAGCGACTGGAGGAGGCCACTCTGAACGACAGCTATTTTGTCGAACGCAAACTCTACCCCAATGTCGATTTCTACAGCGGAATCATCATGCGAGCACTTGGCATCCCATTGGAGATGTTCACCGTCATGTTTGCCATCGGTCGCATGCCTGGCTGGATTGCAAACTATAAAGAAATCATGGAGGAGAAAGAGACAAGAATCTATCGTCCTCGCCAGATCTATACCGGTTCGACGGTCAGAGGGTATATTCCCATCGAAGAAAGATAAGCGAAGTAGACTTGGGATTTTTTCCGCGCTCGCTCCCGATCATTTCGCTCTGCAGGCTACTGCATTGCGTTGGGCTATATGGACAGTTCTCACAGTTCGGAATTCGCCACAGATTTATTATGGCTTTACCGACATCATAAAATTTCTGCGTTTTTTTGGGATAGCGAAACCATTCGTAACGGCTGAGCCGTTTTGAAATCAGGTGCCGGATATTTAAACGACACTAGCCGTTTTTTATCCGCTCAATGAGCGTGTCTGCCATATCCGTGGGAGTCTCGGCAACAGCGATGCCTGCTGCGCGAAGTGCGGCGATCTTGCCTGCTGCCGTTCCTTGACCTCCACTGACGATGGCACCAGCATGGCCCATGCGACGTCCTTCGGGAGCCGTGGCTCCAGCGATGAAGGCGGCAATCGGCTTCTTGCAGTTTGCGGCAGCCCAGGAGGCCGCTTCTTCTTCGCCGGTACCGCCGATTTCACCAATCATGATGATGGCCTCGGTTTCAGGATCTTCGTTGAACATCTTGAGGATATCGGTATGGGAGGTGCCGTTGATCGGGTCTCCCCCGATGCCAACGCAGGTGCTCTGGCCGTAGCCGCGTGTTGTCAGCTGCCAGACCGCCTCGTAGGTGAGGGTGCCTGACCGGGAGACCACGCCGATGTTTCCCTTCTTATGAATGTACCCTGGCGCGATGCCTATGCGGCAGCCGCCGTGTGAGTCCTTGCCGATTCCCGGCGTGACGAGTCCGGGACAGTTGGGGCCGATGAGGCGGGTCTTGGAACCCTTCATGGAAAGCTTCACTTTCATCATGTCAATGACGGGAATTCCCTCGGTGATCGCAACAACGAGATCGAGTCCTGCATCGACACCCTCGACGATGGCATCGGCTGCAAATGGGGGAGGGACAAAGATTGCTGATACGGTGGCGCCCGTCTCCCGTACAGCCTGTTCCACGGTGTCAAAGATCGGAACCTTTCCCTCAAAGAGTTGCCCCCCCTTGCCCGGAGTGACTCCTGCGACGACCTTGGTGCCGTATTCGAGACTGAGCTTTGCGTGGCGTGCACCGAAGCTGCCGGTGATGCCCTGGATGAGGACTTTGGTGTCGGGTGTGACGAGGATCGACATGGTGATGAAAAGTGGTGGTGTGAGTCTTAAGGTGGTGTTCTAGGCCGCTGCTTTGACAGCGGCGACGATCTTGTGCGCTGCATCGAGAATGTTCTCACCGCTCTCGAGCTTGAGCCCGCTTTCGGCGAGGGTTTTTTTGCCTGCTTCAACATTGTTTCCTTCCAGTCTAACGACCAGAGGGATAGAGAGGCCTGTCTCCTTGGCCGCCTCAACGATGCCGGTGGCGATGATGTTGCAGTCCATAATGCCGCCGAAGATATTGACAAAGATTCCTTTCACACTCTTATCAGCAAGGATGATGCGAAAGGCTGCGGTGACCTGCTCGCGTGTGGCACCACCACCGACATCGAGGAAGTTGGCGGGCATTCCTCCCGCGTGCTGGATGATATCCATGGTCGCCATTGCGAGTCCTGCTCCGTTGACGAGGCAGGCGATATTTCCATCCAGTCCGATGTAGTTGAGTCCAAACTTGGAGGCCTCCACTTCCCTGGGATCCTCCTCTGTGATGTCGCGCATCGCAATGATCGAGGGTTGGCGGTAGAGCGAGTTGTCGTCAAAATTAAACTTTGCATCGAGGGCAAGCAGCTTGCCATCAGGGGTGACGACAAGGGGATTGATCTCGACCATCGAGCAGTCGCGTTCGATGAAGAGTCGGTACAAATTGGTGAAGAGCTTCGACGCCTGTGTCATCAGAGGGCCAGTCAGACCGAGCGATGCAGCGATAAGGCGTGTCTGATAGGGCATGAGTCCGAGAAAGGGATTCACAATAAGTCGGAGGATTTTTTCAGGGGATTTTTCAGCGACTGTTTCGATATCCATTCCTCCCTCCGTGCTCGCGATCACCACTGGGGATGATGTGGCACGGTCGATCAGGATCGCGAAATAAAGCTCACGGGCGATATCAACAGCCTCACCCACAAATATTTTGCCGACTTCCTTTCCTTCGGGGCCTGTCTGATGGGTGACAAGGACTTCACCGATCATTCTGGAAGCGAGTTCCTTTGCTTCTGCCGGCGTGTCGCATAGATGCACTCCTCCCTTGAAACCGCTTTTAAAAGTACCTTTTCCTCGACCTCCGGCATGAATCTGTGCCTTGATGACCAGTTTTCCTCCGAGGCCGGCCGCTACATTTTTTGCCTCCTCTGCGGTATGGGCTACGGAACCTGGTTGGGTGGCAACGCCAAATTCTGCGAAGAGTTCGCGGGCCTGAAATTCGTGAATATTCATGTTGTAAAAGGCAGATCACTACACGCCCTGCGTGAGAAGGAAAAGAACTCCTTTATCCAAGTGTAAAAAAAGTTTCAAAAATCCCTCAGAACCGATGTGTTGGGGGTTCCTGCTCTGAAAGTTACTCAAACTGTGCCCGTTGCCGAGTGGAAGAGAGCACTGCGTTCCAAAGCTCTCCATTAAGTTCAAGTCGCTTGCTCCCACGGGCAATGACGCTGATTGGAACATGGACGAAATGACTATGGAGATAGCTGATGACTAGTCCTGTTCTGCCGCTCATCGCGGCATGCACCGCATGGCGTCCCATGAAGTCACAAATGAGGGCATCCTGAGTATTTGCGGGGCATCCTCTGATCTGGTAGCTCGGATCGAAGTAACGGAGTGTCATCTCGATGCCGCGTTTTTTAAAATGGGCCTGAAACTGATCCTTGAGAAAATGACCGATATCCTTAAGCCTCAGATTGCCGGATTCATCGCGCTCGTCATTTGATTCTAGAAGTTCCTGACCTGCTCCCTCCGCGACAACCAGAACCGCGTGACTTTTTTTTCCAAGTCGTCTTTCCATCGCTGCAAACAGTCCCCTCGGCCCTTCCAATGCAAAGGGAATCTCGGGCACGAGACAGAAATTCACATCCTGACTAGCAACAGTCGCTGCCGCAGCAATAAATCCGGCATGACGGCCCATGAGCTTCACGATGGAGACACCGTTGTCGACGCTTCTCGCCTCGGTGTGGGCACTATTGATGACCCGGACGGCCTCATCGACGGCGGTGTCGAATCCGAAAGTGCGCGTCACAAAATGAACATCATTGTCGATGGTCTTGGGGATCCCCACAACGGCAAGTTCATGACCCCTTTTGCGCGCTTCCTCAAAGAGGTCATTACCTCCCCGTTGAGTGCCGTCACCCCCGACCGTGAAGAGAATATTGACTTCATTGTTAATAAGGAAATCAACGGCAACCCCTGTGTCAACCGGGCCTCGTGAGGTGCCCAGCATCGTCCCTCCCTCCTTGTGAATGTCTTCGACGAGATCGTCGGTGAGCTCGATCGGGCGTTTTCCGCGCTTGGGATCGAGGCCACGGTAGCCGCCCCGTATTCCAATGACCGACTTGATGGCATACCCCCTGATCAGCTCACGGGTGACGGAGCGGATGACATTGTTTAGTCCCGGGCAGAGTCCTCCGCAGGTCACAATAGCCGCGCGGGTGTTCTTTGGATCAAAAAAGACTTTCTTACGCGGACCCGCTTTTTCAAAAAGAATCAGTTCCTCGGGCACATTGCCTCCATGCCATTGGATCTCGGCTGGCATGAAGACTTCGTCCGAACCCGAAAAAGAGACAGGTGAGTCATACCGGGCTTCACCCAATTTTGTAATGGACATGGTTTTCATCTAAAATAAGGATATCTTCATACAGATTTCGCGCGATAACACCAATTCTGTTTGATGGTGTTGATAAATAATGTAGGGACGTGTTGTGATTCAAACGAGGATTGACCACGAGCCAGCTTGTCTCCAGATTAGCAAGCTGATTTCAGGCACCCGTAGCTCAATTGGATAGAGTGCTTCCCTCCGAAGGAAGAAGTTGTGAGTTCAAATCTCGCCGGGTGCACCATCCGTGTCTGTGATTTGTCGGTGATTGATTTGGCATGAGGCAGTCCTAACAGGGGTAGTTATTTCTGGTTGAGGGCATGGAATTGGGGTACTGAAAGATGGTAGTGTCCCTCATGAATTTCTCCCTCGCGACCCAAGCCCCGGTTCCCAAGAATGAGCGGAACCGTATCATTGAACTTTCCGAGCTGGATATCGACTACGCGGAGTTTTTTCAACCTCTGGAGGACCTTACCAAACTCGCGGCAATGGTCGCGGGCACAAGCGTTTCACTAGTGAATCTGATCGATACCTATACCCAGTGGACGGTATCCAGCTTCGGACTTGCCATCAAACAGATGAGCCGTGAAGAATCCGTATGCCAGTACACGATTGCTCAGGATGAGAGCTTTGAGATTCAAGATCTTTCGCGGGATGAGAGATTCAAAGATCAATTTTATGTAACAGGGGCCTCAGGACTTCGTTATTACTTCGGGATTCCCCTGCAAACCCCCTCGGGTAGCAATATAGGCGCTCTCTGTTTTCTGGACAAAAATTCCAGGAAGATTGATCCGGAAAAGGCAAAGCTCCTTAAAATTATTGCCGATGAAATAGTCAGTCGCCTGATGCTACAAAGGACCATTGACGGCCTCAAAGACAGGATCGGCTCCTTTGAGCAGACTCACAAAAGGGTTGCCCATGACATCCGTGGACCATTGGGAGGCATCCTTGGCCTGACGGATATCATTATCGAGACCGGAACGGATGGAAATCTCCAAGAGGTTCTGGATTTGATCCAAATGATTAGAAAGAGCAGTAAAGGATTGCTGGAGTTGGCCGATGAAATTCTGCTAAGTACCACGAATGTGGCCGAACCGGAGGGGCCTTTGACTTTGGGAATATTTAAGGAAAAATTGGAAAAACTTTTCACCCCGCAGTGTGTGTCAAAGAAACTCGATTTTCAGGTAACAATTCAGAACGGAAAGCAAGACCTCGTGATTTCCAGGAAAAGCCTGCTCCAAATCGTTGGCAACTTGATTTCAAACGCCATCAAATTCACCCCGGAACAAGGGTCTGTACGGGTAGAACTCGATTTTGTGATGGGGCATCTCCCTCTTCTGGAAATTAGTGTGAAGGATACCGGTCTGGGGCTTAGTGATATAGAAATTGAGGAAATTATGCGGGGGGAATCGTCCTCGCGAGATGGCACTGAAGGTGAAAAGGGATATGGTTTTGGGCTTCACCTAGTGCAACGATTGGCGGCTGGATTGAACGGAATGATCCACATTGAATCAGAGATCGGGAAAGGGACCTGTTTTAAGATTTCACTTCCACAGGCTGAATGAGAGAATTGACCGGCAGTGACATGGTTTTCGCATGGAATATTTCTGGATCCTCAGTCATGAGTTTGAATCAGTGCTTTCATAACCCATAGTCCAGACTTTATCACAGTTAGGCGTCCCTCCCCACAGACGATTTGAAATTATGAGCTTCATCGAGTTACAGGAACCATCACGGAAGTTTGGAAGTCCTGAAATTGATTTTCGTGTCTATCAACGACTGGCTGAAATGATGTCCCAGGGCAAACACGGACAGCGATGGCATATCCGTAAGTTCAGCCCAGATCCCGTCGAGGCGGATTCTCTTGATCCGTTTGGCACGCTGCGCATCGACAGACCCTTTTTGCCGATCAAAAATCATGGAGCTGAAATTGCAAAATCAACGGCGATCTTTGGATCGTTTCTAATCAAGCCTCAAAGTCTCAAAAAACTGACGGACTCCATCAGTGGGATTCTTTTGCAGGGGCCGGTTAAGGAGCACCTTGCCAAAGGCGGCTCGGTGGCATTTGCCGTGGGGCCCCACAAATCCTATGCCGACATTCCTGTTTCGGGGATGGCAGCCGCACAGTTGGGCCAGGACATCGCAAGGAATCAGACGGAATTTACTCATCGTCAGGTTAGCTTGCAGGAGCTCTCAGGTTACAAGATCATCGACGATGGCATCTTGGGTACTGCGAATGTCCTGCAAACCTTTCCTGATAGCAAGTCCGGCAAGGACGATGCCTTCACTGATATTCGCGATCATGCAAATATGCTGGCGATGAAGGAATACACCCGCCTGGTGCGTCATGGCGGGCAGATCTTCTGGATCAATGAAGGGGGGTCCGAGACGCGTCTCGATGCCTTGACGGGACTTCAGATTGCTGCGCGCGCTAGCAAGGGAAGCGCAGGACTACTGCATCATTACAATAAAAGGGGTGCCAATCGAGTCATGACGATTCCTTATGCGATGGATTGCGACCCTTTCAAGCCCGGCGGAGGATTTGATCCTCATGAAGTTCCCTTCCTGTTTCTTGAGCCCCGATTTCTCCAAGGTGACGAAGAAGTTCACGGCATGATGGAGGAAATTCTCGTCGCCTATAATCAGATCAAGCGTCCGGAAGTGCCATCGGCCCGATATGAGACTGCCGAGGAGCAGCTAGAACGGCTCGGTTAGAAGTCCCTAGATCCGAACGAACCTGTCCAACAAGGCAAAGAATCGTTGCATGCCCGATTTGAAAAGGGTGAGGTCGCTCATGATCTCCTCCGGTGTCTGAACGGTTGCTGAAGGAGGAGGGGCCACGCCGTGCTCTGCCAAAGCATCCCTCATCATGGCCTCCGTCCACTCCAGATGAAACTGGAGTCCCAGCACCTGGTCGCCGATCAGGAAGGCCTGCTGTTCGCAGGCGTTGTTGCGGGCGATCTGAACAGCACCCGGCGGCAATGTGTAGGTGTCACCATGCCACTGAAAAGCGAGGAACGAACTTTTCTTGTGAGCGTCTAAAGCGAGGAACGAGCAATTCTCCTCATTTTCTAAGGCCGGGAGGGAGAGCCATTTTTTTCCTTCCCCGGTCGGCTCGATTGGTTGCCACCCAAATTCCTTGAGGTTATGGCGGAATGCCTTTCCCCCCAGTGCATCCGCGAGAAGCTGGCATCCAAGACAGAGACCGAGAAGTTTCTTCCCGGCGGCATAAGCATCACGCAGATATTGCTTTTCAAGAGCGAGCCAGGGGTATTGTTCATTTTCATAAGCTCCCATTGGCCCACCAAGACTCACTAGAAGACCGAACGAATCATGTGGAGGGAGGGGCTGCCCCTCGCAGATTAGGCAGGTTGTCACCGAATGTCCCCGAGACAATGCCCATTCGAGCAGCGCACCAGGGCCATCAAGGGGATCGTGTTGAAGGAAAAGAAGACGCATGTTGAAAATGTTACATTTTTGTAGCAAACCGTGTGCCTCGTTGACACATCGGGTGAGTCAGGAGATACTACCCGGCTACACAAAAACCATGGATAAAATTCGCAATATCGCCATCATCGCCCATGTTGACCACGGGAAGACCACCCTCGTTGACCAGCTCCTGAAGCAGTCGGGCACTTTCCGAGCCAACGAGGCCAAGGCCACAGAGATCTGTATCATGGATTCCATGGATCTTGAGAGGGAGAAAGGGATCACTATCAAGGCCAAGAACGCCGCCTTCCAGTGGCACGAATACCATGTCAATATCGTGGACACTCCGGGCCACGCCGATTTCGGTGGCGAGGTCGAGCGCATTATGAAGATGGTCGATGGCGTACTTCTTGTCGTGGACGCCTTTGGCGGTCCCCAGGCACAGACCAAGTTCGTGCTCAAGAAGGCACTGGAAAACGGCCTCAAGCCGATCGTTGTCATCAACAAGATTGACCGTGACAATGCCGATCCGCACAAAGTGCTCGACATGGTCTTCGAGCTTTTCCTTGAGTTGCATGCCTCTGACGAGCAGCTCGACTTTCCCGTTGTCTATGCCAGTGCCAAGCAGGGCTTTGCCAAGAAGGAAATTGACCAGGAGAGCACCAATATGGAGCCACTATACGAGGCAATCGTGAAGTATATCCCCGCTCCGAAAACCTCGGATGTCCCCTATTTTCAGATGCTCGTTTCCAACCTCGACTACAGTGATTACCTTGGTCGTATCGCCTTCGGACGCATTATCAGCGGCAAGGTCAAGATGGGTGAGCAGGTTGTTGCCATCCATAAGAATGGGCAGAAAGAGAAAAAAGCTGTCACGGCGATCTTTGGACACAAGGGACTTCAGAAAATCGAGCTTCAGGAAGCCAGTGCCGGCGACATCGTCGGTATCTGTGGTTTCGAGGATGTTTTCATCGGGGAAACCATCACCGATAATGACACCCGCGAACCCCTATCCTTCATCGACATTGATCCTCCGACCATCACGATGAAGATCTGTATCAATGACGGCCCGCTTGTCGGCAAGGAGGGTAAACTCGTCACAGCCCGGCAGATCAAGGAGCGCCTCATTCGTGAGACCCGAACCAATGTCTCCATTGAGGTCAAAGAGACCGAGTTGGCCGGACACTTTCAGATCAAGGCACGCGGAGAGATGCAGATCGCTGTCATCGTGGAGCAGATGCGCCGAGAAGGCTTCGAGTTGCTCGTTTCCCGACCCGAGGTCATCTATAAACGGGGTGAGGATGGTAAGCTTCTGGAGCCGATCGAGACTGTTTATGTTGATGTGCCGCCCGACAACCTCGGCGACATTCTTCAGAGCCTCGCAGGACGCAAGGCTGAGATTGTGAACATGGATCACAAGCCAAAGAGCGTGACTGTCCAGGCCGAGGCTCCGACCCGCGGACTCATCGGATTTGAAACCGATCTCGTCAACCTGACCAAAGGAAGCGGCATCATGTCCCACATCTTCAAGGAGTATGCGGAGTTCAAAGGTGAGATTCCGACCCGTAACAACGGGGTTTTGATCGCCATGGAAGCCGGTGTCGCCATGGCCTACTCCATGGAGAAAATTCAGGAACGCGGCCGTCTCTTCGTCTCTCCTCAGGATGATGTCTATGTCGGTATGATCGTGGGGGAGAACTCCCGAGCCGATGACATGCCGGTCAATGTCTGCAAGGCCAAAACGCTCAATAACATGCGAAGCACCGGTGACGGTAAGGGCGTCTCCCTCTCTCCTCCTCTCAAGATGAGTCTCGAGCGTTCTCTTGAGTACATTGCCCCCGACGAGTATGTCGAGGTGACACCCCTGACGATTCGACTCCGCAAGAAGTTCCTCGATGCCACAGCCCGCAAACGAGCCAGCTCGACACCGGTCATCGCAGAGGATTAACATCTGTGGAAGACTGTTAAGCTGCAGGCTATTGGACTGGTGGAAAAAAGATGCGAAATCCATCCAACCTAATACCCTATTAGGCTAAACCGCTAAAAACCTTCTATCTTTTTCTCCCCATGGGTCGTCAATGGCTCCTCGCCAAACGCGAGGTCAATTCACTCAAGAAATCCAAGGCTACTGGAAAATTCGTCCGGGAGATCACCATTGCCGCGCGTCAGGGGGGAGCTGACCCCGAGTCAAATTCTCGCCTCTTTGCCGCGTTGGAAAAGGCGCGCGCGGAGAGCGTATCCAAGGATGTCATAGACCGCGCCATCAACAAGGGAGCCGGCATTGGTGGTGAAAAGGCCGTCATCGATCACATCGTGTTCGAAGGCTATGCACCGCACAAAATCCCGGTGATCGTCGAGGTCTATACCGACAATACCAACCGGACAACTCCTGAAATCCGCGTCCTCTTCCGAGACGGGCAGCTCGGCACACCTGGCAGTAACAAGTTCCTCTTTGATCATGTCGGACTTGTGGAAGCCTATACGGAGAAAGCAGGAGTGGATATTGAGGAAGCCGCCATCGAGGCCGGGGCTGACGAGGTGGAATCGTTGACCCACGATCAGAACGACGACATCCCTGCCGACAAGACGGGTGCGCGGTTCATGACCGACCGTACAGCCACGGCAGCTGTTACGACATGGCTAAAGGATAACGGATGGAAAGTCGTGACTAGCGAACTTGGCTATGTGGCCAAGACTTATCCTGAACTGAGCGACGAACACCGCGCCAAGGCTGGGGAGTTTTTACAGGCGCTTGAAGAGCACGATGATGTCCATAGAGTTTGGACCGCGATCAAATAACTCCGGCAGGTCTTTTAACGTGGTGCGGTGTTGCTGCTAGCTCGGCGTAGGACTACTACGCCGCTAGTCATATCCTCGTCACTCCGGATCAAGTTTCTGACTTTCCATCGATTTGAGGACTTCGGACATATCCTCGACCTCGTTCCAGACTTCGAGGGTGATATAGATCGGTGCATTTTGAAGCGAAGCCATGGCCAGACAGTCGCTTGGCCTGGCGTCCAGTTCGAGGAGTTTGCGTTGCTGGAGTTCGTTTTCGACGCTGATGATCATCCTTCCATAGTAGGTAGCACCCTTGAGATCGTTGATGATCACCCGGTCAACTTTGGCACCAAGACCAGTGAGCATCATTCCCATGAGGTCATGCGTGAGGGGGCGTTCGTGCTTCTCACCATTTAAAAGTTGGTTGATCGAATTTCCAACTAGCGGATCGATGTAGATCACAAAGACCTTCTCTTCGTCCCCTAGAAAAAGTGCACAACCGTTGGTTGTGGGAATGACGGCCCTGATCACGATGGGCAAGACCTCTTTGGTGTTCATTGTTTCAACTATGCAGCAGAATTTGTGTTCTGAAAGTCCGGGTGTGTGATGCCCCTCTTTTTGTATTCTTCCGCCAGCACCAGATAATGATCGGCCCACATGCCCAGTCCCTCCTGTTCCTCTGCGGAAAGCGAGCGGACGATACGCCCGGGAGAGCCGACCACCATGGAGCCCGGTGGGATCACCGCGTTCATCAGGATCGTGGCATGAGCCCCGATCAGGCATCTTTCCCCGATCACAGCGCCGTCCAGAATAATGGCTCCCATGCCGATCAGCGACTCATCGCCGATCGTGCAGGCATGAACGATCGCACTGTGTCCTATTGTCACACGTCGTCCAATAGTGGCACCGAGATTAGTGCCGACATGAACCACTGCGTTGTCCTGAACATTGCTTTGTTCTCCGATGACGATGGGCGCTATATCCCCGCGCAATGAGGCTCCAGGCCAGATATTAGCTTGTGCGGCAATACATACGGATCCTGACAAAAATGCACCAGGAGCCACGAATGCAGCACTGTCCACGATCGGTCTACAGGCGAGATATCCACCCACTATTTTTGAAAAATAGGCCAGATGATCGGGATGATGGAGACGGGATGGATCGTTTGGATTGGCGGCGGGTTCAGTACTCATGAGGATTTTTTTAAAAAGAATTCGAGAATGGGTGTTGACAGCAAGGCTGGGTTTTTCTTTGGATCACCACTGTCACAAGACACAACAAACAACCCAAAACAAAAAAATCCATGAGCAGCAAACTCCAACTCGTTGAAGCCGTCCAGAAATCACTCGGCAAAGATACCAGCAAGGCCCACGCAGAAAAGGTCGTTGCCGCAGTCATCGACGGAATCAAATCCAATGTCAAAAAGAGCAAGTCTCTTCAACTGATCGGATTTGGTACCTTCAAACTTGTCAACCGCAAGGCCCGCACCGGCATCAATCCCAAGACCGGCGAGAAGATCAAGATCAAGGCCTCCAAGAGCGTTCGCTTCACCCCAGGTAAGGCTTTCAAAGAGATTCTGTAATCTCTCAGGGTTTCCCCCCACCCGAGAAAACCCGTTTTGCCAATTGGCAAAACGGGTTTTCTCATTTCACACCTTTATTTCCCCATTTCTTTTGGGTAGTTTGAATCCCTTATGAAAAAACCACTCGTTGTTTCAGTCACAGGGGCGGCAGGTCAAATCGGTTATTCCCTCCTCCCGCGCATTGCATCAGGGCAGGTCTTTGGTCCTGATCAGCCTGTTTCCCTTCGCCTCATCGAAATTGAACCCGGCATGAAAGCCCTTGCTGGGGTTGTCATGGAACTGAATGACTGCGCCTTTCCGCTCCTGGAGTCAATCGAGGCCACCGCCGATCTCGATGTCGGCTTTGACGGTGCAAACTGGGCGCTGCTCGTGGGCAGCGTCCCCCGTAAGGCCGGTATGGAGCGCAAGGATCTTCTTGGTATTAACGGCAAGATCTTTATCGGACAGGGGCAGGCCATCGAGCGCAATGCTTCTGATGATATCCGTGTGCTCGTCGTGGGGAATCCCTGCAACACCAACTGTCTCATCGCGATGAACAACGCCCGCTCGATTCCGGCGGATCGCTGGTTTGCCATGACCCGTCTGGATGAGAACCGGGCCAAGAGCGCACTCGCGGAAAAGGCAGGCGTTCACAACCGTGATATCACCAAGTTGGCGATCTGGGGCAATCACTCCAGCACTCTCTATCCTGATTTTGAGAATGCTCTGATCAACGGCGATCCTGTCAGTAAGTTTATTCCCGAACGAGCCTGGCTCGAAGGCGATTTCATCAAGAATGTCCAACAACGCGGTGCGGCGATCATCGCTGCCCGCGGGCTCTCCTCGGCCAAGTCTGCCGCCCATGCGGCCATTGAGACCGTGCAGGCGCTTCGTGAGGCAACTCCCGCTGATGACTGGCACAGTGTGGCCCTGGCCTCTGATGGCTCCTACGGTGTCGAGAAGGGGCTTATCTGCTCCTTCCCAACCCGTTCCAAGGGGGATGGCTGTGCGAGTATCGTCCAGGGTGTCGATCTTGGTGACTTCGGTCGGGCAAAGTTCCAACTGAGTGTTAACGAACTCCTCGAAGAGAAGGCGATGGTTTCCGAACTGCTTCCTCAATAATGAGCCATGATATTCCTGCGGGTGATCCCGCTATCTACCGATCCGAAACCGATAGCATGGGGGCCATTCCGGTTCCCCATGATCGATACTACGGTGCCCAGACCGCTCGCTCCCTGATTCACTTCGACATCGGTAACGACACCAAGCCGCCCGAGCTGATCAAGGCTCTTGGACAGCTTAAGAAAGCCTGTGCGTTGTCAAACCATGACCTAGGCAAACTCTCCGCCGAAAAGGCCGATCTCATCAGCCGCGCCGCCGACGAAGTGATCGCCGGGAAGTTGAATGAGCATTTTCCCTTGCGCATCTGGCAGACAGGCAGCGGTACCCAGAGCAACATGAATGCCAACGAAGTTATCTCAAACCGTGCCATTGAAATGGCAGGTGGTGTGCTCGGCTCCAAAACGCCGATACATCCCAACGATGATGTGAACATGTCACAGTCTTCCAATGACACCTTCCCAACAGCGATGAATATCGCTGCAGTGACAGTGCTCATGGAAAGGTTGATTCCGGCAATCAGGGAACTCCGTGATGCCCTTGATGCCAAGGCGGTTGAATACGCGGAGATCGTGAAGATTGGGCGGACGCATCTTCAGGATGCAACTCCCCTGACTCTTGGACAGGAGTTCTCCGGCTATGTGGCGATGCTCGATGCCGATCTAGCCAGAATTAAGGAAAGCCTTCCGGGTCTGGAATCCCTTGCCATCGGCGGGACGGCGGTTGGAACCGGGCTCAATGCCCATCCCAAATTCGGTGACACGGCGGCGGCACACATTGCCAAACTGACCGGGTATCCGTTTGTTTCCGCACCCAACAAATTTGCAGCCCTCTCCTCCCATGGGGAGTTTGTCTTTGCGAGCGGGGCACTCAAGTCGCTAGCCACCTCACTGATGAAGATCGCCAACGATCTCCGATGGCTGGCCTCCGGCCCACGATGCGGATTGGGGGAGCTTTCACTTCCTGAGAACGAACCTGGTTCCTCAATTATGCCAGGCAAGGTCAATCCAACCCAGTGTGAATCCGTCACAATGGTGGCCGTTCAGGTCATGGGCAATGATGCTGCTATCGGGATGGCGGCATCCCAGGGAAATTTTGAACTGAATGTCTTTAAGCCTGTCATCATTCATAATTTCCTTCACTCGGTGCGACTCCTCTCCGATTCCGCCCGCTCCTTCACAGAGCACTGTATTGTCGGTATTGAGGTGAACCGCGATAAGATCGCTGACTATGTGAAAAACTCCCTCATGCTTGTGACCGCTCTCAATCCCCACATCGGTTACGACAATGCTGCCAAGATCGCCAAAAAAGCCCACAAGGAGAAAACCAGTTTAAAAGAGGCTGCCATCGCTCTTGGGTTGCTGACTTCGGAGCAGTTTGACAGCTGGGTGATTGCGCGAGAAATGACTCAGTCCTGAGCACAAATCGCTCTAATACACGGCTCGGTAGATCGGCAGATACCCGCCGCTACCGAGCTGTGGGGATGTGGCTTTGGAGGTATCATGGGAAACACCCACGGAAATCGTACTGCGGTTAATAATCACTGGCGCAAACGGAGTGGTTGCCCTTGAACCATACTCCGCTCTTCTTAAGTCATTAACGGTCACACTCGCCGAAGACCATGTCCACGCTACCAAGAATGGCGACGATGTCGCTGAGCATGTGGCCCGGGATCAGTTTTGGAAGGATGCTGAGATTGACGAAGGAGGGGGCGCGGATTTTCAGGCGGTGAGGAACTCCTCCCCCCTTGCTGTTGATGTAGAATCCAAGTTCACCCTTGGGATTCTCCGCGCCGAAATAGATTTCTCCAGCAGGGGCATCGACTCCTTCCGTGGTGATGATGAAATGGTGGATGAGTTGCTCCATGCTCTGGAGTACTTCCTCCTTTTCAGGAAGGCGATTCTTTCCATCGGCGACATTCACGGGGCCTGAGGGCAGGTTATCTATCGCCTGACGGAGGATGCGGAGACTCTGGCGCATCTCCTCGACGCGAACAAGATAACGATCGAAGCAGTCTCCTACAGTTCCAATAGGAATCTCGAAGTCATATTTTTCGTAGTCGAGATAGGGGTTGGCTTTGCGAACATCATGATTCACTCCCGAGCCACGGAGCATCGGTCCAGTGAGCCCGTACGCGATGGCATCTTCCTTTGAGATGATTCCAATGTCGCGGGTGCGTCCGATAAAGATCGGATTGCGTGTCATGAGTTTGTCAATCTCGTTGAGTGCTGTGGGGAAGGTATCCAGAAACTCGCGCAGCATTGCCGGGAATTTCTCGGGAAGATCACGAACCTGTCCGCCGACGCGGGTGTAGCTGGTGGTGAAGCGGGCACCGGTGAGGAGTTCGCAAAGATTATAGATCTTTTCGCGCTCGGTGAAGGCATACATGAAGACGGAGATCGCCCCGATATCCATGGACCCGCATCCGATTCCCAAGAGGTGGGCCGAGATTCGCGCCAGTTCGCAGCAGATTACTCGAATGGCCTTGCCCCTGGGGGGTAGTTCCCAACCCATTAGCTTTTCCACAGCAAGCGCGTAGGCGACATTGTTGGCAAGAGGTGCGAGATAATCGAGTCGGTCTGTGTAAGGGACGAACTGATTGTACTGCATGTTCTCGGCGATCTTCTCGTCCCCTCGGTGCAGATAGCCGATGTCAGGCGTGGCCTTGGTGACGATTTCTCCGTCAAGTTCCAGCAGGAGCCTCAGCACTCCGTGCGTTGAGGGGTGTGAAGGCCCCATGTTCAGCGTCATGGTTTCACCAAGAAGCTCGCTGGCGGGAAGATGGGCAGCATTGGCCGGATCCTGCAATGCCTGTTGGGTGCGGCCCAGTGTGTCGGGGACTTCGAAAAGGGTGCTCGTGCTCACGGATCGGAATTAAACAGGATGACGGGACTTAGGGCCAGCTTTCTTGAAACCAAAAGGAGTTTTTGAAAAAAATTAGGGGCACTTGGATTTGAACCAAGGACCAACCAGTTATGAGCCGGCTGCTCTAACCGCTGAGCTATACCCCCGTGCAGAGAGGGGTGAATGTACCCGCAATGATGGGCAAAGGTCATGCCCAAAATGTGCTAACGGGCAGATTCTCCCACCAAGCTGACCGGTGGAACCGGTGATGCGGATCCTATGTCTTCATCCGGCAAGGGGCGTTCTCCGCAATGAAGGACAAGTCGCTGAGTCGTTCCCTCCCTCACGAGCGTGACTTGGAGAGGCTCTCCGGCACTCAGATAGAAGGAAGCATCGAGAACATCGTCAGGTGTGTGAATGGCATGGCTTCCCAAGGTGAGAAGTGTGTCTCCGGGGCGGATGCCCGCACTTTCGGCAGGACTCCCAGGCACGACTGAGACAACGCGCGTCCTGGAATTCTTTTGCGGAACAGCTGCAAGCTCGACAACCGCTCCAACCCAGCCGGGATTGATGCCTCCGTAGCGCAGCAGATTATGGTGAAGCTGTTCGATTGCCGAGGAGGGAAGTACGGTGCAGGTGCCCAGCTGGGTATTGCCTGAAATGACGATTCCCAGAAGGTTGCCATTGAGATCGAGTACGGGTGATCCCCCTTCTCCCTCGCTGAGCGGTATGCTTGCCGTGAGATGCGTGACGCAGTAGTAGGCATCATCCTCGTGATTCTTACTTCCTGTGATCATGCCTAGAACAGGAGTCGCCTGTTGTTCCCTTGGATAACCGATGCTTACCACCGGCGTGAGTGCGGGGGCGTTGCTGATCGGCAGGGGAGGGAGGAAGGCTGCCGAGTCCTTTGCTGAGCTGATTTTCAAAAAAGCCACGCCACTGCGCGGGTCGATGGCCGTGAGCGTTGCAGGAAAGGTTTGTCTGGCTTGCTCCACCACGATGTCCTGTGCTCCTCGAACGATCTCAGCGAGTGTGATGATCGTGCCTGTGGGATCAATGGAAAATCCTGTTCCCACGATTTCTCCATTGCCATCATGGCAACGGATGCGAACAACGGAGGTGGATCGATCTCGTGAGATCGTCCTGATCGACTCGGAGACTTTGGCCGAGAGTCCTGATGAAGCACTGAGATGCTGCTCACCTCGTCCTGCGGCGCAAAGTGTGCCGGGCAGCAGCATGAGCGAAAAGACGGCACATAACGCGATGTCTCGATTTTCCCTGCGGAAATAGAAGGATCGATTAAAAACTAAGCGGCGATTCATGGCTCGCCGGGCGGGCTTGTAGGAGATAGGAGGTCGGGAAAAGGTGTGAGGAATCACCGTTGCCGGATAACCCCGCGCGAAGCGAAACCGGTTGCATCTTCTGAATCGTGACAGGTGTCTGAGAAAAGGAATTCTGCGAATAGTCAGGAGTAAAATTCACCTGTGAGCCGCTCTGCGACGGCGTGACGCGCAGGATTGCGACGCTGGCGATGACTGCCACCGCAGTAGCACCGGCATAAGCGAAGGTGGGAACCCTAAATTCCGAAATCCAATAGGACAATCGCTCCATCATGAGGGTTGTGATGGAAGGTTTGAGAAGTTCGGCCCTCTGCCGACGGTGAAAATCACCAAGAAAGTCCTCGTAGTATCCCTCGGGAGGCTGTTCATAGCGTTTCAGCCGAAGGAGACGGTGAATAGAGTCGGAGTTTGTCATGTCGCTCATGGTAGATGATTGTTTTCTTTATGCTTTCTTAAACTCATGGAGGTAGGTTTGCAACTGACGGTGGGCATAAAAAAGCCGTGAACGAACGGTCCCCTCGGAGATCCCGAGAATTTTGGCGATTTCTGAGTGTGGAGTTCCTTGAATATCAAACATGGTGACGACGGCCCGATGATCATGTGACAGCTTACTCATGGCGGCGTTCAATTTTTTTTGCAGTTCATGGATTGAAATTTCATTCAGAGGGTCTCCCTGACTGGTGGCCGCGATGAAATCCGGATCGCTTTCAATGCTATTGTCTGGGTCGTTCAGACTTGGGTGCTGGCGGCGCTTGCGCTTTTTGAGAAAATTGATCGTCATGTTGACGGCGATCGAATGCATCCAAGTCGAGAAACTTGATTTTCCACGAAAACTGCAAATCGAGCGGAAGGCCTTGGCAAAAACATCCTGCAACAGATCGTTCGTATCCTCATGATTGGATGTCATGTTGTAGATCAGTCCATACAGGCGGGGTGTGTAGCGCACGACCAGTTCATCAAAGGCACTGGGATCTCCTCCCTGGGTTCTAGCCACCAATTCGGGATCGTTGTTGGGGGGAGTCTCCAGCTCGGCAGTCATGCAGTAACAGATTTCCTATCAGGAGTGGTGCTGAGGGCAAATTTCTTTCCTTAAAATTCCAACTTTTCTTTTTTCGATGATTTTTCTCTCAAAAAACTATATAACCTTCTTGAATCAGAAAAACATAGCTGTTAGCCTCTTTTCCCAGATGAGCAGTACGGCCCACAAGGAATCACTTTCACCCTCAAATCAATCACAAGGAAAAGACAGTGCCTGTTGTCTCTGCTCTTTACCCTTGTTGTCATCCTCAATCGGTCGCAAATGGATCGTGGCCGGCACGGGCATTCTTCTGGTGCTTTTTGTCATTGGTCATCTGCTTGGCAATCTCACGATTTTTCCCGGCCCCAACTGGATCAATGCCTATGCCGAGCATCTGCAGTCACTCGGCCCTTTCCTTTGGGTGATCCGTCTGATTCTTCTCACCATCGTGGGTCTGCACATTACCTGCACGATCCTACTCTGGCATGAGAACCGCATCGCCAATCCCAGAAAATACGCCGTTGAAAATACGCTCAAAACGACCATCTACGCCCGCTCGATGCGACTCACGGGACTGGTCTTCATAGCCTTTGTTATTTTTCATCTGGCCCATTTGACATGGCAGGGGTTTAACCCTGAAACAAGAACATGGGTCGATGCCGAGGGACGCCACGATGTCTATCGCATGCTTATTGCGGCATTTTCCAACCCCTTCATCAGTGCCTTCTATATCCTTTCTGTGGGACTGCTTGCCATGCATCTGAGTCACGGTATTGCCAGCCTCTTTCAAACTCTTGGTATCACTTCGGCAAAGCTAAGACCTCTCTTCGAGGGCGGTGGTCGCATCGTGGCCTGGCTCATTTTTGCCGGTTATGCCTCGATACCACTCGCAGTGCTTCTTGGCATCCTCCGTTATCCCCATGCTTCAGCCTGCTCCTTCTGCCACTGATACCACCGACCATTTGCCAACATGATACTTGATGCTAAAATTCCAGCTGGTCCCATTGAGCAAAAGTGGACCAATTTCAAGAACAACGCGAAGCTGATCAATCCTGCCAATAAACGGAAATTCAAAGTAATCGTCGTCGGGTCGGGACTAGCCGGATCTTCCGCTGCCGCCACGCTCGCCGAACTTGGCTATCAGGTCGACTGCTTCTGCTTCCAGGACAGTGCTCGTCGTGCACACAGTATCGCGGCACAAGGTGGCATCAACGCCGCTAAAAATTACCAGAATGACGGCGATAGCGTCTGGCGGCTCTTCTACGACACGATCAAGGGAGGCGACTTCCGTGCTCGCGAAGCCAATGTCTATCGTCTTGCCGAGGTCAGTCGGAATATCATCGATGAGTGCGTCTCGCAGGGAGTTCCCTTTGCCCGTGAATACGGCGGCGAACTGGCCAACCGTTCCTTCGGTGGTGCTCAGGTGTCACGAACCTTCTATGCGCGCGGTCAGACAGGCCAGCAGCTTCTCCTCGGTGCCTACTCCGCACTTAGCAACCAGATCGGGCTCGGTCGCGTCACCATGCACGAGCATACCGAAATGCTCGACCTCGTGCTGGTCAACGGCCATGCGAAGGGCATCGTCACCCGCAACCTCCTGACAGGCGAGATCAAGAGCTACGCCTCCGACACTGTCCTCCTTTGCACTGGCGGTTATGGGACGGCCTTTTATCTCTCCACCAACGCACGCGGCTGCAATGTCACCGCGACATGGCGCGCCTACAAGCGCGGTGCCGCTTTTGCCAATCCCTGCTACACCCAGATCCACCCCACCTGCATTCCGGTGGCAGGCGATTACCAGTCCAAGCTCACTCTCATGTCCGAGTCCCTCCGCAATGACGGACGCGTCTGGGTACCCAAGAAAAAAGGGGACAACCGCGAACCTCAGGACATCCCCGAAGAGGAGCGCGACTACTACCTTGAGCGGAAGTATCCAAGTTACGGCAATCTGGCTCCACGCGACATCTCCTCGCGCAGTGCCAAGGAAGCCTGTGACGACGGGCGCGGCGTCGGTTCGAGCGGACTTGGTGTCTATCTCGATTTTTCCGATGCGATCAATCGCCTTGGTCGCAAGACCATCGAGGAACGCTATGGGAATCTCTTTGAGATGTATGAGAATATCACAGGAGAAAGTGCCTACGAGCGTCCGATGCGCATCTATCCCGCCATCCATTATACCATGGGAGGTCTCTGGGTTGATTACAATCTGATGAGCAATATTCCCGGACTCCATGTTCTGGGAGAGGCCAACTTCTCGGATCACGGAGCCAACAGGCTCGGAGCTTCGGCACTCATGCAGGGGCTTGCCGACGGATACTTCGTCATTCCCAACACGCTTGGCGAATACCTCTCCACGCAGTTTGGCGGCCCCAAGATCACGACGGATCTTCCTGAGTTCAAAAAAACCGAAGAGGATGTCCGCGAGCGGGTAAACAAGCTTCTTTCCGTCAAAGGGACGGTGCCTGTCGATGTCTTTCACCGCGAACTTGGACTTATTCTTTGGGATGAGTGTGGCATGGCTCGAAGTGAGCAAGGTCTCAAGAAAGCAATCACACAGATCAAGGCTCTACGTGAGCGCTTCTGGAAGGAAGTTTCCGTTCCCGGAGTTGGTGCCGAGCTCAATCAGTCACTGGAGAGAGCGGGTCGGGTTGCTGACTTTTTGGAATTTGGCGAACTGATGTGCCTCGATGCCCTGACGCGCGAAGAATCGTGCGGAGGCCACTTCCGTGTGGAGCACCAGACTCCCGATGGAGAGGCCCTGCGACACGATGATAAATTTGCCGATGTGTTTGCATGGCTCTTCAAGGGGAATGAAAATACACCCGAACTCGTTAAGGAGCCTCTCCACTATGAGGCCGTCCATCTCGCAACCCGCAGCTACAAGTAAATACCATAGACGAATTTCATGAATTTTCATCTCCAACTTTGGCGTCAAAAGTCAGCTGATACTCCCGGAAAATTTGAGAGTGTTGAGGCAAAGGATATTACCCCTGATTGCTCCTTCCTTGAAATGCTCGACATTGTGAACAATCGCCTTGTGGTTGCGGGCAAAGAGCCTGTCGCCTTTGAAAGCGACTGCCGTGAGGGTATCTGCGGCACATGCAGTATCGTCATCAACGGCATTCCTCAGGGACCTGATCGTGGTGCTGCCTGCCAAGTCTACATGCGCAAGTTCAAGGACGGTGAGACCATCTTTGTGGAACCCTTCCGCGCCGGAGCCTTCCCGATCCTCAAGGATCTCGTGGTCAACCGCAGTGCTTACGAGCGGATCATGCGTGCCGGAGGATTCATCTCCGAACATACCGGTGGCGCTCCCGATGCCTCAGCCATCCTGATTTCCAAGCCTGTGGCTGATGCAGCCATGGATGCCGCCGCCTGCATCGGCTGCGGTGCCTGCGCAGCAGCCTGTCCCAACAGTTCTGCGATGCTCTTCGTCGGTGCAAAGGTCACTCATCTCAACCTCCTGCCCCAAGGCAAGCCTGAGGCTAAGAAGAGGGCCAGGGCCATGGTTCGTGCCATGGATGAAGAAGGCTTCGGCAACTGCTCCAACTACTACGCCTGCGAGGCAGTGTGTCCTGCCGCGGTGAATGCAAGTGTCATTGCGAAGCTGAATCGGGATTATATTGCGGGGGAAATCAGCGAGGCAGTAGGTGCAATAGACTAAGGTAGAGTCTCGTACCCCAGCTTCGCTCTAATGCCAAAAAGGGCTACATTCCCCGTCTCTCTTTTGATTTCCGTATGGAATCAGATCTGAATCAATGAATATAGGAGGGATTGATTTTTTTGTGGCGACGGGCTCGAAAGCACGCATATTGAATTTATAGTAATCACCGATAACCCATGAACTCTTCAAAAAAACTTCTTCTTCCCATGCTTGCGATCGTCGGATTTCTCGGGATGGCACCTCTGGCAAATGCAGACAGAGGCGGTAATGGTAATGGTAATCACGGTAACGGTAATGGCAATGGCGGCCCCATTCTGCGCAGCCCGGAGCCGTCAGCCGTGGTGAGTTTTCTTGTCTTTGCAGGGATGGCCTATGCCGTGAAGCGCAGGATCTCCAATAAGGAGACTGAGAGCAAGGACTCCTGACTAAGCTGGCTTTCCTTAGATCCTAAACTGACAGGTTAAAGGATGTTGGTTACTTTTTGTGCTGTGGCAGCAGTTTGGGGATGAGATTCCGAGCCGCGTTGTTCCAGTTTTCCGGTGTCGGTACATCGTCACCCAAGGGATACAGAGACATCATGATCGGTATGTCACCGCTTAGTCCCAAGGTGAGTCTTCTCATCATTCGGTGAGTCCAGTAACCGAGCATTGAGGAGAAGGTTCCCCTTCCATCGTCGAACCAGAAAGCGAAGGTCATCCTCTCCTGATTGCGGGTGAATTGCATGATTTCCGCGCTGCCGTCCTCAAGGGGAAGTTTACGATGTTCCACACATTCCCATCCGGTTCCATGCAAGCAGTAGCTAGGATCATGGATAAAACCGCTGTTGCGCGATCCATCGACGGCGATCAGAACCCAATCCCTGGAATCAAACGGATAGCTGATTTTCACAGCCCGTGCTCCACCAAGGTCGGCTATTTCCTCCGCCGAGAGGGGGATGATCTGCCCTCCGAGAGGAACGGCTGCTTGCTGGATGAGGGCAAGGCGGTCTCCGGAGTTCGCTTCGGGGAGGTATTCCCAAACGATGGCAAGGATCACCAATAGGATCAGGATGATGAAAAAGGGTCGTTTGTTTTGCCTCATGGCTTTATTTTGCTCGGCTTGGGGGCATTGGATTGGTTTTGCATAGAAGGGCGATGGCAATGATCGACACCGTTGCCATTGGAATGCGAAATGGATCGGGATTGAAGTAGAAAATGCGGATGGAGGCCCAACCGAGTGCGGTCGTCCATGCTGCGGCACCCGCGAGGGATGCGATCCTGGCCCGGAAATCCGGGAGTATACCCGCAACGGCCACGGCAATGGCTGCCTGATTGAGTACCTTCAGGTGGAGAAATTTTGCGGCCAGGCAAATAAGGAGAGCTGTCGTCCACCAAGATGGGTTTCTGAGGTTCGTCGGGGTACGCAGGGCAAAAAGAAGCGTTCCGCCAGCCCAGATGATAAAGGCGATCAGACCGTTGAGGTTGAGGAGATCTTTAGTCCAGGCGTCCTGAAGGGATCTTCCCGACCAGAGCAGCAATGCGAGAACTGCCGCCACGAACCACCATGGTGCTTGATTGGCTGAAACGGGGGATTTCATGTGCGGGGCCTTTCGGGAAATTGCCTACGGATAAGCCAAAGGAGGGCAAGGCAGAGCAAGACCAGCGTCACGATGACAAGGAGGCCTCCAAAAGTATGGAATATTCCCTGGGAGAAATCCGTTCCCATCCAGAGTCCCACGGCTGAAATTGTCACGATTCTGAGTGTGTTGGCCATCCAAGCCACAACAGGAAGAGCGGGAAGCAGCAGGAAGAACATCTTGCTACGGGGATAGGTGATCAGCAGAAGAAATGTTCCCACAACAAGCATGCTTTGGAGCAACCCCATACCGGCACAGCCCGCCTCGACGGACATGGGAACGCCACCGATCAGCATCTCCGTTCCCTGTCGTGTGACAGGCACCCCAAGTCCGAGAAATAGGTGTTCGGTGATCCATGCTCCGCTGAGGCGATACCACCAGCCGACTTCAGGAAAGTCGTGAGTGATCCATGGAAAGACAAAGAGAAAGGCGATGGCCGAGCGTTTCGGATTCAGGGCGGCTGACTTTACCGTGGCATCAGTCCAGAGAGACCAAGCAGCGACCCACCCACTTGCTTGCAGGAGGATGATGTCGAGCATGTTGCCTGCTATCAGAAGTACCGCCGGAAGGATCCATTGGCTTTGGGGGATGGATTTCGGCTCGCTTTCCCATTGCAGGGGAAGGTGCATGAGGAGGAGAAAGAGGGCAGAAAGATACGGAAGAAATTTTTCGCCGCTGTTTTCCGCTGGGGTCACCCCTTTCATACAGATCACTACTCCGATCACCAGAAGCACCAACAGGCCGATGGATCTCTTGGATGAGGTGGACATGAGCGGAAATGTGTGCGGCGCTTCCTCAATGCATCGCCTTCTCGATCAGCCTGGTTGCCAGACTCTGTGTGGCGGTGTCCAGATTGGCGAGAGCGATTTTTAACCGGGCTGTTTCCCTGGATTCCAACGCTGCGGTGACTTGAGCTGCTTGTTCGCGGATGAGAATCACCTCACCCGCTCCCAGTTCCCCCCCAAGTTGACTCAGGGCGGCTTCCACGGCGGGAAGCATTTCCTCGGCCTTAAGACGGGCCTCTGTGAAGATCCGGGCATCCATGTCCTCGAAGGCGTGCTCAAGCGAATCGGAAAGCATGGCCTCAACAGCTTCGTCGGAGACTTCCACCGCGCTTTTGATCTCCACGATTTTTTCACTTCCTGTTGCCGTATCCCGTGCGAGTACTTGAAGGATGCCATCGGCATCGATAGAAAACTGCACGCCTACGCGTGCTGCTCCCTTGGGCGAGGGAGGGAAGGGGATCTCAAAGCTTCCCAGCGTCCAGTTATCGTCTGCCAGTTCCCGCTCTCCCTGAAGCACGGTGATCTTCATCCCGCTCTGTCCTGCAACGGCATTGGTGAACATTTCCCCCGCTTTGGCGGGAATGGTAGTATTCCGTGGAATGATGACATTCATCAGTCCGCCAAAGGTTTCTAGGCCAAGAGAGAGGGGGGTGACATCGAGGAGGGCGACATGGTGAAGACTTCCTTCCAGAATGGCTCCCTGAAGCACCGCTCCCAGGGCCACCGCTTCATCGGGATGCTGGGACAAATTCGGCTCCTTTCCGAAGATTTCCGTGACCAACTCCCGGACAAGAGGCATCCTTGTTGAGCCACCGACGAGAATGATCTGATCGAGATCTCCCGGCTTGAGGCCGGCATCCTCGAGTGCATGGAGGCAGTGAGTGCGTGTGCGGCGGATGATGGGAGCGCAGACTTCCTCAATCTCTGAACGCGTGAGAGTCATTTCAATACTTTCTCCATCCTTCAAAAATGGGAGGAGAATGTTTGTCTGTTCCTCGGAGGAAAGGGTTTCCTTGGCAGTGCGGGCGGCCTCATGGAGGCGTATGCCGTCGGAGCTGGAAAATGAGTCGAGTATGGCTTTGCTTGAGATCAACTTTCCAATCGCCCTGTCGAGATCATCGCCTCCCAACCGTGTGTCTCCGTGGGTTGAAAGAACCTGAAAGACTCCATTGTCGAGTTGCAGGATGGAGAGATCAAAGGTGCCCCCCCCAAGATCATAGACGGCGATTTTGGATTGGTCCTGAAGCTTATCGAGTCCGTAGGCCAATGCCGCCGCAGTCGGTTCGCTTACGATACGCTCGACAGTGAACCCTGCAAGTTCGCCAGCTCGTTTCGTGGCCGCCCTCTGTGCATCGTTGAAGTAAGCGGGGACAGTAATGACAGCGCGTGTGATCCCCGTTCCAAGCCGATTCTCGGCGATGGCCTTGAGGCGCTTGAGAATCTCCGAGGAAATCTCTTCGGGTGTGCGGTTCTGTCCGCCAAGCGCAAGCGTTACGGGAGAGCCGGGAGTACCGGCGATGTCTTTCGTTTCGGGGTCGCCGAAGCGCCTTCCGATCAGTCGTTTGACCGAAGAAATGGTCTCCTCGGGATGAAGTGCCTGCATCCGGCAGGCTTCATGGCCTACGAGAATTTCATTTCCATAAAAGACCACGGAAGGAAGAAGGCGTTTTCCATTGCTGTCAGCCAAAAGGGTGGGGAATCCACTCTCGTAAACCCCGATGAGTGAGTTCGTCGTGCCAAGGTCGATGCCTGCGATCATTCGATAATGCTAACGCAAGCTGAAGAGTTGAGAAGTTGAAGAGTTGGGTCGATAAGATAAATTTTCACCCTGCCTCCTCCGGTGGATTTGATTTTATTTGGTACAGGCTAGGGCCAACTCCCTTTCCTTGAGCTCCCTTTCCCAGCGAGTGGCATAGGCAAAGGAATCGGCAACCAGATGCATCGCATCTTGATCGACGCCCGGCCATGCTGCATCGAGACGAATGAGCTCCTTTTCAAGAGAATTCCTCCATGTCCCGACCGCGAGGAGTGATGCTCTCAGATCGACGCTGAGCGATTTCAACGGGGCGCTGAGAAGGGCCTTGCTGAGCGCGTTTGAGGCAACGGAGTGTTTTTCAATGAGCGTGTCGGCCTGTTGAAGGACAGCTGCTATTTGGGGAAAGAGTACTGCGGCTTGAGATGGCAGGCTGTTGCTTGAGCCTGTGCCCGCTAATTCGCGCAGTCGCCGTGCAGGATCACGCACGATGGCTGACGCCGCACCAAGCTTCCTGAACGCAGCAGCATCTCCACCTTCCTGATCGGGGTGGAGTTCTCCTGCCAATTTACGGTAGGCTGTGCCAATTTCCTCTTCGCTGAGTAGCGGTCGCCGGGGAAGACCAAGAAGGGAGAATGGATCCATGGGAAAAGACAGATAATAAAGTATGGAACTCAGAATACCGAGCCTCGGGAGAGGCTGAGATAGACTACCGAAGGTAGCCCTAAGGGTGAGACGAGTGGGAACGAGCGAATCAAACGAAGGAACATTTTATCCTGAGTTTGCTTGCCCGACCGTTACAGCATCCTTCTCTCCAGCCTTATGCCGAAAAGCTCTCTCCGCAGGAGCAGTGGGCAACAGCGTTCGGGTTGGTGACTTTAAATCCCCCCTTTTGCAGGTCGTCGCTGTAGTCGAGTTCGGAGCCACTGACAAAGAGGGCGCTCTTAGGATCAATGACGATATTGACGCCCTTGGATGGAACCAGGATGTCACGCGGCACAGGACCATCGACAAGATCCATTTTGTATTGGAGGCCGGAACAGCCCCCGCCGATGACAGCCACACGGAGTGCCCCTTGAGGACGCCCCTGTTTTTCGAGCAAGGATGTCAGTCTGTTTGATGCGGCATCAGTGACACGACAGAGCTTCTCATTCCCTATTTTGTAGGGGAGGGGAGCAACGGTGGTCTGGGTTGTTTCTGACATGACTTGTTTTTATGCCGTCGAGGGCAATCCGTAAAGGGCCTGGATGAGTTTCCGAGTGCGAGCTCCAGGCAATGCGCCGGGATGCATGGCACTCGGGATGAAGGCGAAGCCAAGACCAAGTTCGGGATCGGCAAAGCCAAGCGATCCTCCCGCGCCCGGGTGTCCGAAGGATTTCTTGCCAGATCCGTAAACACCCACCGGATTGGCTACCCCGATATCATTGGTCATGAATCCCGCTGAAAACGAGGTCTGGGCAAGGAGAGTAAGATCAAGCCCTCGGGAGAGTGTGGTTTGCATTTGTGAACGCGTTGTATCCGTAAAGAATTCATTTGGGCCGGCAAGCAGAGCATAAAAGCGGGCAAGGGCATCGGCAGTGGCAATGACACCGAGCGAGGGGATCGAAGCGGTGCGCATGGCTATCGTGTTCATGACTGAGGGTGTGAGTAGCCCTCCTGGTTCGCTCAGGGCGCGACGGGTGAGGGAACTCGGATCAGCAAAAGCCCGTGAAAAATCGCTTGGCTCAGGCGGAGTCTTGGGGGCAATCACGGTTGCAACGGTTTCCAGAAACTTTTCGGGAACTCCAAACCAGATTTCCAGTTCCAGTGGATCCCGGCAGGTAGTGTTCCAATATTCTCTGAGGGTCATTCCGCTGCATCGCCTCACGATTTCATCCAGGAGAAATCCGAAAGTCCTCGCCCCGTAACCATGGCGTTCATCCAGGCTCCAATTCGAAGGCTGTGAGGCCAGAGTCGCAGTCACTCCCTGATAATCAATGATAGAGAGTCCCTTCGCATCGATGGCGGCAAGTCCCGCGCGGTGGGATAGGAGTTGGGCAAAGGTGATGTGGGCTTTGCCGTTCGCCGCAAATTCAGGCCAGAGTCTCGCAACAGGTGTTTGCAGGCAGATATCTTTCTGTTGTAGCGCATGGAGCGTGGCGGTTGCTGCAATCCCTTTGCTTGCCGACCAGATTAGGCTAGATGTCGAGGGACTCCATGGATTCTCGGGAGAAGCCTCACCGCCATGAAGTGAGAGAAGGCACTGATCTCCCTGGCATAGGGCGAGCGCTGCGCCGCCATATGTTGATTCTTCCAGAAGTTCAGCAAAGGCTATTTCAAGCCGTGCAACTGCCGCCGCCGGGTCAAAGGAAGCCATCAGGTCTTAAGAGCATCGGCGATTCCGGCCAGATCGGGATCCCGTTCGGCGAACGAGCGAAAAGTCTCATCCATAGCAAAGCTGCGGCTGAGACTTTCCATGGCGGCATCACGGTTTCCAAGCACCGCCTCATAACATCCGATGTTGTAATGGAAAGTCGGGTCCTGTCTCAGGATTGAGGGCCCCTTTAAGAGCAGATCACGAGCCTCCTCAGTCCGCCCTAGCTCATGCAGTGCAAAAGCTCCATGGATAAATGCGGGCAGGGCATCGTGACAGAGTCTGAGAAGTTGCTCGGAAGTTTCAAAAGCTTCGCTCCATCGCTCTCCTCGCATCAGGATATTAAGCCGGAGTTCCATGATGTCCGGATCATCCGAAAGCGAGGGTTCTATATTGAAAAGCTCTGCAAGGGCCTCTTCGACCATGCCAAGCTCCAAGTATCCCTGAGCTGCGAGTAGTGCCTTTTCGCTCATTCGCCCCCAAAAATTGATTATGCGATGGTCACCTCGGGGGAGAGGTAGACATCCTGAATGGCATGGAGAAGCTTGACCCCTTCGTCCATGGGGCGTTGAAAGGCTTTGCGTCCCGAGATCAGTCCGGTGCCGCCAGCCCGTTTGTTGATGACGGCCGTGGTGACCGCTTCGGCAAAGTCATGCTTGCCAGAAGCTCCTCCACTGTTGATGAGTCCCGCTCTTCCCATATAGCAGTTGGCAACCTGATAGCGGCAGAGATCAATTGGATGATCGCTTGTAAGCTGGGTGTAGATTCGCTCGTCAAGCTTGCCATAGCTGGAATTTCCGGTGTTGAGAGCTTTGAATCCTCCATTATTTTCCGGGAGTTTCTGTTTGATGATGTCGGCCTGAATGGTGACTCCGAGATGGTTGGCCTGACCTGTCAGATCTGCTGAAAGGTGATAATCCTTGTCCAGTTTGAAGGCATTGTTGCGCAGGTAGCACCAGAGGACGGTGGCCATGCCAAGCTCATGGGCATGGTGGAAGATCTCGGCAATTTCAACGATCTCCCTACTTGCATCCTCGCTACCAAAGTAAACGGTGGCACCGATGGCTGCCGCCCCCATCTCGTAAGCTTCCTCAATCGTGCCAAAAAGAATCTCCCGGGCCTGATTGGGGTAGGTGAGAAGCTCATTATGATTCACCTTGACCAGAAAAGGAATGCGATGGGCGTATTTGCGGGCGACGCTGCCCAGCACGCCGAAGGTCGAGGCAACAGCGTTGCACCCTCCCTCGATGGCGAGTTTGACGATGTTTTCAGGATCGAAATAGAGGGGATTGGCTGCGAAACTCGCCCCGGCGGAATGTTCAATGCCCTGATCCACCGGTAGGATCGAAAGATACCCTGTATTAGCCAGTCGGCCTGTGCCGTGAAGTCGTTGCAGATTGGCGAGGACACGGGGATTGCGATCGCTCTGGATGAAAACTCGGTCAATGAAGTCAGGGCCTGGCAGATGAAGAAGATCCCTAGGGATCGTCTTGGAAGTATGGTTGAGGAGATATTCGGCTTGGGAGCCGAGTAGGGATTGAATTTCGGAGGACATGGCAATTCCTATTGGAGACAAAAAAAAGAGAGCGTCGAGAAGAAACTAAAGGATTCCTTCGGACGCCCTCTTTTCGAGGATTCTGTTGAAAATAGGTCTCTTAGTAGGCAGCCTGGGCTCCCTTGATATTCTTCTTCTTGACCCAGGACATGCGGGAGCGGAGTTGCTCGCCGACCTTCTCGATGGGGTGCTTTTCACCTGCCTTGAGCAGGGCATTGTAGTTCTTGCGTCCAGTCTTGGATTCCTTGATCCAATCCTTTGCGAATTTACCGGTCTGAATATCCTTGAGAGCGGACTTCATCCGTTTTTTCACGGAAGCATCAATGACCTTTGGTCCGACGGCAATATCACCGTACTTGGCTGTTTCCGAGATGGAGAAACGCATTCCACTGATGCCCGA
Organism: bacterium; assembly: GCA_037130175.1. Lineage (GTDB taxonomy): Bacteria > Verrucomicrobiota > Verrucomicrobiia > Chthoniobacterales > UBA6821 > UBA6821. The sequence goes on from JBAXTN010000007.1 coordinate 38,824, forward strand.
CTCGTTGATCATATCGACGATCAGCTTGAGCTCGTGCAACACTTCAAAGTAGGCCATCTCAGGCTGATACCCAGCCTCAACAAGGGTTTCAAATCCGGCTTGGATCAGGGCAGAGGTGCCTCCGCAAAGCACGGCCTGCTCACCGAAGAGATCCGTTTCAGTCTCTTCTTTGAAGGAGGTCTCAAAGACTCCGGCACGGGTGCCGCCGATACCCTTCGCCCAGGCGAGCGCTGTCTTTTTGGCCTTTCCACTCTTGTCCTGATGGATGGCGATGAGTGTGGGAACACCCCTGCCTTCCTGATATTGACGGCGCACGGTATGGCCAGGTCCCTTGGGAGCGACCATGATGATGTCCACATGCTTGGGCGGTTCGATGGTCTTGAAGTGGATTGCAAACCCATGACTGAAGAGCAGGGTGTGACCCGAGTGAAGATTCGGGGCAATGTCTTTCTCATAGACACTTGGAATCGTGAGGTCAGGAACCGCGACGAAAATGACATCCGCGCGCTTCACGGCGTCAGCCGTATCATAGACCTCAAATCCCAGTTTTTTGGCCACAGCCCGGCTCTTGCTCTTGGGATAGAGACCGATGATGACCTTGACGCCACTTTCCTTGAGATTAAGGGCATGGGCATGTCCCTGCGAACCGAAGCCGATGACGGCACAGGTTTTTCCCTTGAAGAACTTCAGGTCAGCATCTTTGTCAGTGTAGATTTTAGCGGGCATGGTGGGTGTTTGTGTTTTTTTTTTAAGAGTGGGTGAGGGTGATTATTTCGTGCGAGCCAGGGCAATCTTGCCGGTGCGGGTGAGTTCGGTGATGCCAAACGGCTCCATGAGTGCAAGGAACTTATCGATCTTACTCTCGGATCCGGTGATCTCGATGGCTAGGCGTTTTGGCTGCACATCAATGATCTTGGAGCGGAAGATGTCGCAGATTTGCATGATCTCGGCACGGGCTTTTGCATCAGCTTTCACTCGGATGAGTACAAGTTCGCGGTCGATATAGTTCGATTCGCCAAAATCCTCGACACTGATCACATTGATGAGCTTATCGAGCTGCTTGTTCACCTGATCGAGCACCTTGTCATCACCTCTTACTACAATGGTCATGCGCGAGATCTCAGGATCGAGTGTCGGACCCACATTGAGGGTGTCGATATTGAAGCCGCGTCCGCTGAACATTCCGGCGATACGGGTCAGGACGCCGAATTTATTTTCGACAAGGATGGAGATGGTGTGACGCATGGATGACTGGTGATATCCCCTGTTCACAAATGAATGATTCGTAAAATGGAGAAGTGTTAGCATGGTTTGCCGCTTTTTTTTCGTCAAACGCAAATCAACCGTTTAGTAAAGAGTTCATGCCTGCACTCCAGATACCCGCCCGAGACTTCGATGCCTACATTTTCGATTGTGACGGAACGCTTGCCGACACGATGGGTCTGCACTACGAGGCGTGGAAGCTGGCACTCGAACCCCACGGGGCACAACTTGCTGAGGATCTTTACTATGTCTGGGGAGGGCGTCCCACGAAGGAAATCGTCGAGTCATTAAATGAGATGCAGGGGCTCTCGATGGATGCAGAGGCACTTGTTCACATCAAGGAGGAACTCTATTTCAGCTTGTTGCCTGGGGTTCAACCGATCGAGGAAGTGGTACGCTTCGCCCGTTCCCTCCATGGGAAAAAACCGATTGCGGTGGCATCTGGTGGCGGCAGGAAATCAGTCCATTCCACATTGGAGGGATTGGGATTAATGGATCTTTTTGATGTGATTGTCACCTCGGAGGACTACAAAAATGGCAAGCCTGCGCCAGACCCCTATCTTGTTGCAGCCCGTCGGCTTGGAGTCGAGGCAGGCGGTTGCCTTGTTTTTGAAGATACGGAAACAGGCAGACAATCGGCTCTTGCTGCTGGGATGAAGTGCGTGATGGTCGACTCGAGAAGGTAGGGGGACGCTTTCTTATGGGAGGGCGAGGATGATCGCACCTACCACAATGAGTGTTCCTCCGATCCACTGATGCCAGTTCACGGGTTCGTGGAGAAAAATCGCTGCCAGAGCGATTGCGAAGATGACACTCAGTTTGTCGATCGGTGCGACTTTGGAAGCAAGTCCGAGTTGCAGTGCCCGAAAGTAGCAAAGCCATGAGAGGCCAGTGGCGAGACCTGACAAAATCAAAAATATCCATGTGTGCCGGGAAATCCCTGAAAGCGGCATGGAGGATCGTGTGACTACAACAAGGATCCATGTGAACAGAAGCACGACACTGGTGCGAATTGCCGTGGCCAGATTGGAATTGATGCCTTCCACGCCGACTTTGGCCAGAATAGCCGTCACACCCGCAAATAGGGCCGATGATAAGGACCAGAAAAGCCAATTGTTCAACAATCCGACCATTTGTTGGTTTGTTGTTAGAATCCCCCTGCGCCTGAGGCCTGTGACGCGATTTGTCCAAGTAAGGGCGAAAATTCGCTGTTCCAGAGTCCAATCAAAGGGCGTTTGTTTTCAAATCCAGCCTGTCCGGCATTGCTGACGCTGAAGACCCTGGGAGAAATACGGTAATCATTAGTTCCGGGAATCCTGACGATCTGAATCTTCACATGGACTGATTGAGGATTGTAATAGCCGCCCCACATGACGGTGGCGAACTTGCTGGCGCTTTTGTCAAATGAAACCGATGTGGGATAGTGTGTCACACCGGCTGTATAACCATAGTTTGGAAACACACTCTGGGCCGCAGCGATGATGGCATTCGGATTGGAGTTGGTGACTGTGACAGAACCAATGCCGCCAGACTGGGCTACTGGAGCGACTAGGCATCCGGTCATCAGAAGCATGGAGAAACAAACCAGCGACAGTAATATGTAGGAAAGATATTTCGACATGGTTTTCGTAGTGTACATTGTTTTACTAAGTGCTGAAGTGTTTGTCTGTATCGGCTGGCTTCCAGGGGTTCTGCTCGGGAAGTCGTCCTGCCTCGGAGGGAGTCGGGAGTTTTTTGCGATATTTGTCGAGGTAGAGTCCCATCTTGTCGAAGGGAATCGGCTGAAAACCGGGAATTTTGGTAAAGACTTCCGAATCCTTCTTCAGGGCAAAGTTGCCGGCGGCGAGATCGACGAAGCCTGGATCCGAGTTGGTTACCAAGTTGTCGACGAATTTGATGATGGCGGGATTGGTCTTATTCTCTGATTTTAGGCCGAGCTTGTAGGGTTCTCCGCTCTTGATGTAGATGACGTTGTCCTTGAACAGGGTGCGCAGCGGGAGTTCGTGCCGTTCCTGAAGGAGGTTGACGATTTCCGGGTAGCGGTCGCTCCAGGGGGGTTGGGTCGGATTGATCTCCTGCACAGAACCGACCAGCCTGGAGTTGGTGGCATAGCCACGGGAGAGGCCGCGGTCATCGATCCCGAAGACGGGTCCTTCCTCCTTGATGAAGACATTGTTAATGATCGAGTTGTCAGGCCCGCTGGCGATGTGAACACCACTCCGGTCTCCCATAAAGATGTTGCCAAATACAAGTGATCCACCCGCACCATCGTCCGGGTTGTAGCCACCGACGGTGTCGTGAATGAAGTTGTAGCGGATGACCACTCCTCGGAGCGTCCAATCCATCCAGGAGTAGAAGGCACCCGTGTCCGCCGTGTCGTAGGCACAGCGGTGCACTTCGTTAAATTCATAGACACAGTCGTTCCCACCGTAGAGGAAGGCATCGCGAGGGGCATGATGGATCAGGTTGTGAGCCACATAGCAGCCCACCACCCCTTCTGCGCGTGTTACATTATCGACGATCCGTGCCGTGTTGATCGCGGCGGAATACTGAGCCTTGAGTACTCCGTAATGATGAAGGTGATTGTTGACGATGTAGTTCCCGGAAGGAGTCAGGGTCTTGCGGTCACCGGGATTGCCATTCACAAGAATGCAACCCTTTCCGAGATCATGCATGTCGCAGCTCTGAATGCCGCAGTTACGCCCTTGCAACTGGATCCCATTCCCGCCGAGGTTAAGGAGAGTGCATCCCGCCACAAGATCGCGGACGCCGTTAGTGATGACCATGCCCTCGCCAAGCGATCCCTCGAAGGTGAGTCCGATGAACGCAAGGTTGGCCGCTCCGTCGACGGAGACAAGGGGTTGGTCAAGCTGGGAGACGACGATGTCCGCGCCCTCGAGCGGTGCCGGGGGCCAAAAATAGAGCTTTTGCGAGTTGAAATCGATGGCCCACTGGCCGGGTTGGCGAATTTCCTCCGGGAGGTTGATTGCGCACCACTTCTCCTGTCCCGAGCCGAAGGGAGCTGTTGTGCGCTTGTACTTGCTGCCGATACCGGGGCCGTACGGGGTTGCGAAGGTGATCTGGTGGTTGGTTGATGAGATGGAGCCGACCTTGATCGCAGGATCCTCCCAACCGACGCGCCACTGGCCCTTCAGCCACACCCCATTGGTGGGATTCCATCGGGCGGGTTCCTCCTCGCGGTAGACAAAGGTGCCCGGGGTGGTCTTGTCACCGATCACGGTCACCTCCTTCATCGTGGTGTAGTCGTCGTAGGGCCAGCGGGAGAGCTTCATCCGCTTGCCGTTGAAGAAGAGCTCGAAGATGGCGCCTCCATCCTTGAAGATATCGGGGAAAGGCCCGGTATGCTTCAGGCCGAGGGCCTTCAAGTCGGCCACGAGAACCTTGCCTTGTGCCTCCGGGGCGAGGCGCTTGGACATCTCGGAGTCCGTGACGGGAGCAAAGTCTGAGGCCTTGAGCATCTTCCCGCCGGCAAGCCGTGGATTCTCATCCTTGAAGGCGCGGTAGACGACGGGAGAGCTCTCGGAACCTGAGTCCTCCTTCGTTAAGACAAGAGACTCGGGGAGTTGATAGACACCACCGCGGAGGTTCACCGCTATACCATCCTTCAGAATGCCCGACTGCCTCAGCTTCCTGATCTCGTTGCGGGCGCGGGAAATCGTGGCGAAGGGGCCGCTGCTGCCTGATTTCACAGGAGCCAAACCGTCAAGCGCGTCATCGCCATCTGGAGCCACATAGAATTGTTTGGCCAGTGAATCCTCCTTGATCTCGATCGGAGTGACTGGCGGTGTATAGGTTCTCCAGTCAATGGCGCCGTGGGCGTGCGATAAACCGATGAGAATAACTAATAATGGAACTACTCTGGACAGAGTCAGGTATCCTGATTGGCGGGGGGAGGTTTTCATGGGGTGAAAAACAGGAATACTCATTCAGTTCAAAGGAATTTGGCCATAAAAATCGGCGATCCTGTTTGAGAAGAATCTATCATATCGATCATCAGCCGTACTTCGCAGATCGCCGGCAGCGCATGGGAATATTTCCAGGACGGAGAGAGCTTGAGTAAATGCAAAAAGACTCCCTATGGTGATCACTTCTCCCCATGATCCGCTCACGTCGCCTCCCTTTCTTTCTTTTCCATGCAGGAATCCTTGCCGCGGCTTTGGCGTTCCCGCTTAAAGCTGACGAATCCCCCCTTGTAACGCTCAAGGTTGACTGGCCTTCCTTCATGGCTTGTCAGGATCCCGTGTGGCAACGGATGCCGACGAATTATTTTGAAGGCCCGTTTGTGGGTAATGGCCTGCTCGGAGCGATCCTCTTTCAGGATAAATCGGAACCCAACACGCTCCGTTTTGAGATTGGCCGTACCGATGTCTATGACCATCGGACAAATACCGGAAGCGTCATGCACTACGGGTGCCGTTTGCCTATCGGACATCTCCTGCTCAATCCGGTGGGGAAGATCACGGATGCCGCATTCCGAACCGATCTCTGGAATGCGGAAATCACCGGCCAGATCACAACCGACCGTGGGAGCATCAAACTGAGATGCTTCACTCCGAGTGATGCGGAAATTGTCGTCACTCAACTCTCTGTGACAGGGCTTGAAAAAGAGGCAAAAATATCCTTCGTGCCGGAACAGGGAAACAGCCCTCGTTATATCGCCCAGCCGAATCGGGACAAAAATCTCAACTACGTTCCCAATCCCCCTTTTCAGTTGAAGCAGGTGAAGGACACGGAGCTCTGTGTCCAGCCTCTGCTTGCGGGAAGTGATTATGCAACCGCTTGGAAACAGGTTGCTGAAGCGACTGGGAATCGAACTGTTTATCTTGCTGTTGCAAACAGAAAGTCGTGCACGGGTTCGGAAGTGGATGCTATGGAGATGGTGAAGAAAGCGATGGCCCGCGGTATTCCAGAGCTTGAGAAATCTCATCGTGCCTGGTGGCATTCCTTTTATCAGGCGAGTTTTGTGACTCTTCCTGATGCGAGGATTGAGAGTTTTTATTGGATTCAGCTCTACAAGATGGCCAGCGCCACTCGGGAGAATCTCCCTGTGGTCGATCTAATGGGCCCTTGGTTCAAGCCTACGGTCTGGGCCTCTTACTGGCAAAATCTCAACACCCAGCTTGCCTACTACTCGGTATTGCCAGCAAACCATCCCGAACTTGGTGAGAATATCTGCCGCCTTCTCTGGGATCGACGGGAGGATCTCATTAATAATGTTCCCCATGAGTATCGTTCCGATTCCGCTGCATTGGGGAACCCTACGGGGTTTGGTAACCTGGTTGCACCGGGTCCTGGGCCCGTGCGGGAAAAGCTTGGCAAAGGATCCTACCATTACATCGCGCTACCCTGGTTGATGCAGCAGTACTGGCTGCAATACCGATTCACCATGGACGATGGTCGTCTGCGCAACGAAATTTACCCGCTGCTGAAACGCACGATAAATACTTATCTGCATACGATCGATCTGCAATCGGATGGCCGCTACCATATTCCCATGGCCTTTTCAGATGAGTATGGAAATGCCGAGGATACTAATCTCAATCTAGCCATGCTGCGATGGGGATTGCAGACACTCCTAATAGTAAATTCAAAGCTGAAACTCAACGATCCAGATGCAGTCCACTGGAAGGAAGTGCTTGCAAAACTAACCGATTATCCTGTCGATGAAATGGGGTTGATGCTGGGCAAGGATACTCCATTTGCCAAACCGCATCGCCACTCCAGCCATCTCTTTGCGATCTTTCCTTTTCATGTCCTGAACATTGATGATCAGCCTGATCAAAAGCCCCTCATGCAGAAATCCATCGCCCATTTCCTTAGCTTCAACGGAGATGACTGCATGTTCAAATTCACCGGAGCTTCCTCCCTCTATGCTGCGTTGGGATATGGCGATCAGGCGCTCGCAAATCTGCAACGAGCCTTGGAGCCTCAGCCAACAGGGCCGACTGTCGCTGCCAACACTCTTTACAGCGAGAATGGATGGCCGACTTTCGAGTCACCTATCTCCGCGCAGCGGGCAATCCTCGACATGCTGCTTCAAAGTTGGGGGGATAAGATCCGTGTTTTTCCAGCCATTCCAACTCAATGGAATGAAACCTCTTTTTATCACCTCAGGGCTGAGGGGGCTTTCCTCGTAAGTGCAAAGCGTTCGGGTGGCAAGACGCTCTTTGTCGGGGTGAAGAGTCTAGCCGGAGGACCATGCCGGATCAAAACCGACATGGCGGAACCGATCGTCGTGACGGGCATCTCTGCCTCGGCGGTTCGACGGGTGGATGGACTTCTAGAAATTGATCTCAAAAAAGGAGAAGAGGTGTTTCTTCACAGTCAGGGCACAAATCCTCCATTTCTTATAGCTCCTGTTGCCAACCAATCCGGCAGACCAAACGCCTGGGGTGCCAAGAAAGCTCTCTAATCAGGGCAGAAGCCATCTAGCCTCGATGAAATCCGAAGTTGTTTTTTCAATCAGCGGATTTATAAAAGATCAAGGTTCCAGCTTCGTCTATCTTTTGCTGAGGGCGTCCTTCTTGACCATCCTAGTAGTAACTAATACTGCAGCGTCCCGTGTTATGGAACTCAAGGTGGACTGGCCATCGTTTATGGCGAGACAGGATCCCAAATGGGATCGGATGCCTCAGAACTATTTCGAGGGACCATTTATCGGGAATGGTCTTGTTGGTGGGATCCTCTACCAAGACAAAGAAAGCCCCAATACCTTGCATCTGGAGTTGGGAAGAGTCGATGTTTACGACCATCGCCCGGGAGGTAACTGGAAAACCAATACGCGTCTTCCCATCGGATATCTGGCCATAACTCCAGTAGGTACGGTTATTCATTCCGAATTTCACATCGATCTATGGAATGCCGAAATCAGATGCAATCTGCTGACTACCCGCGGTAGCATTGCATTGCAATGTTTTGCCCCCTCAGGAACTGATGTAGTGGTATTGAGCTTGAAATCCACCGGAGAGGAAGCAAAAGCGAGCGTTGGCTTTCATGGCGAAAGTGCTCAATCATGCGCTTATATTGCCAACGGATCAAAAGATCCGAATTACGAAAGGAATGAACCGTTTGTCTCAGTCGACCGTAAAGGCATTCCTCTGACGATTCAAAAACTCAATGCTGGCAGTGATTTTGCAACAGCTGTGCTCGAGGAAAAAAATTCACCCGACTCAAGAAACATTTACATCGCCATAGCCAACCGGCACTGGCTTCATCCGCAGGCTCCTTATGGCAGTGCTGACGATGCTATTGCCAGCGTGCGTGCAGCCGTAAAGTCGGGTGTCGTGAAATTGGAAGAGGTTCATCAAGCCTGGTGGCACTCCTATTATCCGGCAAGTTTCCTGAGCTTGCCCGATAGGAGGGTCGAGAGTTTCTACTGGATCCAATTATACAAATTTGCAAGCGCAACGCGTCCAAACCGCCCGGTCGTGGACCTTTTCGGTCCTTGGTTCAAGCCCAGTGGATGGGGGCAGTACTGGTACAATCTTAATGTGGAGCTGTCCTACTACCTTGCCAATGTCAGCAATCACCCCGATTTCAACGAGGCTCCCTCAAGGATGTTGGAAACCCATCTTCAGGATCTAATTGAGAATGTGCCTTCGGAATTTCAAAACGATTCGTCAGGGCTAGGAAGAACAACCGATTTTGGCAATTTGAAGTCAGTGGGGCAAGGACCCTTGGTCAAACTCCCGCAAGTCCACTACGAGATGATCAATCTACCGTGGCTCATCCAGCAATTCTACCTGTATATGCGTCACACGGGTGATGACTCAAGGCTACGCTCCTCTGTTTATCCGCTTCTCAAACGAAGCATGCATCTCTATATGCACCTGCTCGAAAAAAAGAAGGACGGTAAATATCACCTGCCGCTTTGTTACAGCGACGAGTATGGCATTGCAAAGGATACAAGTCTCAACATCGCGATTATGCGATGGGGATTTGAGACACTTCTCAGGGAAAGCAGGCGCCTTAAAATTGAAGATCCAGACTCGGAGCGATATCGGGAAGTGCTCGACAACCTCACTGACTATCATGTCGATCAGAAAACTGGGATCATGATTGGGGAGGGGATTCCCCTGCTGAAACCTCATCGACACAATTCGCACCTATTCGGTGTGTTTCCCATGCACAGCCTGACTGTCGAGAATCGACCTGATCTACTGCCCGTTGTCGAAAAGTCGCTCCATCACTTTACGGATCTTGACGGGGACAACTGCATCTTCAAATTCACAGAAGCATCCTCCCTGTGGGCAGCAATTGGGAATGGAAAAGAGGCACTGTTTTTTCTGCTACGAGCCTTGGAACCGCAGGCCATGGGATCAACGATCGCTGCCAACACAATTTCGAGCGAAGAGGGAGGATGGCCGACCTTTGAAACACCCATCTCTGCGGCTAGAAACATCACCGACTTGCTACTTCAAAGCTGGGGTGGGACGATACGGATCTTTCCAGCCTGGCCAGCGGCTTGGCAGGATGCCGCATTCTACGATCTGCGGACCGAGGGGGCTTTCCTCGTAAGTGCGAAGCGTTCGGGTGGCAAGACACAATTTATCGGCGTGAAGAGTCTGGCTGGCGAACTATGCCGGATTAAAACTGATCTTGCGGAACCGATCGTCGTTGCGGGCATCTCTGCCTCGGCGGTTCGACGGGTGGATGGACTTCTCGAAATGGATCTCAAAAAAGGAGAAGAGGTGGTTCTACACACGCAGGGCACATCACCGCCATTTCAGGTCACCCCAATTTCCAATCAATCCGGTATGCCCAACGCTTGGGGTGCCAAAAAATCCTCCCAAGATCCCACGACAAAATGATCATGAAACCCTTTAGCTCTTTGGTAGTGATTGCCTGCTCTTATGTTGGCGCGGTACCGCTCATGGCTGCTGATATTTATGTTTCCCCGAGTGGAAACGATGCCAATCCCGGCACGATCAATCAGCCGATTGCAACCCTCAGCCACGCTCAGGAGTTGGCCCGTTTGGCCAAAGCATCAGGTCCTGTTTCAGTCGTACTCCGCGATGGAACTTATTACCTCGAAAAGCCACTGGTCTTCAATTCTGCTGATTCAGGCACTACGCAAACTCCCATCACCTATACTGCCTATCAGAATGAAAAACCCGTAGTTAGCGGCGGCATGAAACTGCCAAAACCAGAATGGGAGCACTACACGAATGGCATTATGCAGACGCAAGTTCCTGAAAACTGGACAACCGATCAGCTCTTCGTCAATGGGAAGCATCAGATGATGGCTCGTTATCCTAATTTCGATCCCAAGATCGCCAATTATAATGGATTTTCCAAGGATGCATTCAGCCCGGAACGGGTTGCCAAGTGGAGTGATCCTACAGGTGGATTCATTCACGCTCTCCATGCGGCGAGATGGGGAGGTTTTTCCTATCTCATCCTTGGAAAGAATCCCGATGGCACACTGAAATACGAAGGAGGATGGCAGAACAACCGGCCCGCGGGAATGGATAAGAACAAAAGATTCGTCGAAAATATCTTCGAGGAGTTGGATGCTTCGGGAGAGTGGTATCTTAATCAGAAAACACATACGCTATATTACTATCCGCCCGATGGAGTGGATCTAAAGACCGCTCAGATTGAGGGTGTACGTCTTCCGAGTTTGGTGGAGTTCCGAGGTACGGATAAGAATCCCGTGAAGTGCATCACACTCAAGGGAATCACCTTCACTCAAGCCTCACGCACATTCATGGAGACGAAGGAACCGCTGCTGCGGACGGATTGGGCGATCTATCGAGGGGGCGCGATACTATTCGATGGGTCGGAAGATTGCGCGTTGATTGATGTCACACTGACTCAGTTGGGAGGGAATGCTATTTTTGTGAACGGCTACAATCGACGAACGGTGATCCAAGGAAGTCACATTTTCAAGATTGGTGCAGGAGGAGTGAACTTTGTCGGTAAAATCAAAGCTGTCAAAAATCCGCTTCTTAATTACGGAAAGAGCCAGAAACTTACTGAAATCGACATGACGGCTGGCCCCTTGACTGACGACTACCCTGCGGAGTGTCTCGTTAATGACTGCTTAATTCACGATACTGGAAACATTGAAAAACAGAGTGCGCCGATCAATATTGATATCGCTGAAGCCATCACTATTCGTCATTGTTCGATCTATAATTGCCCGCGTGCTGGGATTAATATCGGTGACGGATGTTTCGGCGGTCATCTCATCGATTTCTGCGATGTCTTCGATACGGTTAGGGAAACTGGCGATCATGGTTCCTTCAACGCTTGGGGGCGCGATCGATGGTGGAATCTCGGAGGTGTGAATCTGAATACGGACATCGTAACCAAGTATCCCAATCTCCCAAAGTTGGATTGTTACAAGACCATCACTCTTTCCAATTCCCGTTGGCGTTGTGACAACGGATGGGACATCGATCTTGATGATGGATCAAGCAATTATCTCATTGTAAATAACCTTTGCTTGCATGGTGGTATCAAAAATCGGGAGGGATTTTATCGCCGTGTTGAAAACAATATCATGGTGAATTCCGCATTTCACCCTCATGTCTGGTTTGCCGACAGTGGAGATGTCGTTGTTCGTAATATCCTGAGCGGTTACGCCCCTGCCGGTATGGGGATTCATCCATGGGGTAAGCAGATGGACTTTAATCTCTTTGTGAAACCTGGGCAAACCACACCCACACCCGCATTGAGTGCCCAAAAAGCTAGCGGGTGGGATAGCAGCTCCGTTGAGGCCGATCCACTCTTCGTCGATCCGGCAACTGGAAATTATCAAGTTCAGTCCAACTCGCCCGCATTGGCTCTGGGGTTCAAGAACTTCCCTATGGATCAGTTTGGTGTGCAGAAGCCGGAACTCAAGGCCATTGCCAAGACCCCAATTCTTCCTTCCTTTGGAAAAGGACTTCCTGCCTCTGAAGGTCGTGATCAAACTCCGTTGCTATGGAACGGTCTGACCGTTCGCAATATCAAGGATGAGGGAGAGATGTCAGTTTATGGACTTCCCGGTGTGACAGGAGTGCTGATCACGAAGGTAGATTCTGGATCACCTATTGCCGCAACAGGCATTCAGATTAACGATGTAATTCTTGAGGTTGGCGGACAATCGATAGGCTCTGTTGAAAACCTTAGAAATCTGATGATGGCGACCACGCCGATTAGTCTTCGTGTGTCCAGGAGCCAAAATATAAAGGTGTTGAAATCGAAATAATCAACCTGCCTGGGCAGCTTTCCTGATTCGTCAGTCAGATTCTCATCGACTGAAGAGTCAAAAAAATCGGAAACTTTTTCATGGAGGCGGTGTTAATGCCATTGATGAAAACACCACACACTCCCCGTAAAATCATGAAGCTGCTTGCTGTAGCGCTGCTTCCCCTGTCCATCTGCTCCGTAGTCTCAGCGCAGACGACACCGGCAGCTGGAAATCCGCCCGCTTCAAATCAGGCTTGTAATCCTGCACATGCTCACCACGAGCATAAGGGATGGAAAAATCTCTCGGCGGTCGAGCTTCAGCAGCTCAAAGCTGATCTCAAAAAAATCCATCAGGATCCCCAACTGGTGACTGCTCGGCAGGCGGTAAAGGATGCTCAGACTCACGAGGCCAAAACTGCGGCCAAGACCTCATTATGCCAGATTAGACATGATTTGCTGGTAAAGGCCGATCCCTCAATCGAACCGATTCTGGCAAAGATCGTCCAGGGACATCACGATAAGGATGAATAAACCTGCTCCCTACACTTCTGATAGCTTCATTAAAATGAGACGATTACTACCAATTCTCTTTGTCACCTGTATGGCCGCAATCCCCATTCAGGCTCAAACGAATACCGATAATGGCGGCGTCAACATGCCTCCCCTTCCGGGAGCGGGTCAGAACCTGCCTACGAGGGATGGACCGATGTCGAAACTGACAAAAGAAGAGCGCGAACAGCTCAAGGCTGCACATGACAAAGCCATTCAGCAGGATCCCTCTCTAGATCAGAAGATGAAAAGAGCCCATGAGGCGATGGAGGAGGCCCGTCAGGCAATGCATGATGCCATGGTCAAGGCCGATCCTTCGGTAGCTCCGATTCTTGAGAAAATCACTCCCCGGAAATGGGAGCGTAAGTTAGAGCGGGAGTCCGGTTCCAATCCCCCTGGAAGTGGGCAATCCTCTCAGAATGCTGGCAATACAACGACAAACGCCTTCTCCACGAATTCCACTCCACCGGAATCCTTCAAGCATGAAGGACATCGTATGCCGCCAGGATTTGCCAATCTTACACCGAGTGAGCAGTCTCGATTGAAATCCGTTCACGAGCAGGTAAAGACTGACCCATCAGTGATTGCGGCAAAGGAAGCTGAGAAAAATGCCTCGACACCCGAGGAGCGCCGTTCAGCCAAAGATGCGGCTCACAGGGCAATCCATGACGCTATGATCAAGGCTGACCCCTCCATTGAGCCGATTCTGATGAAAATCCAACCGCCACCCCGGCATGACGAACCTTCTGCTGAGGGCCAAGGTGCTCAGATGGCACCACTGTAACTTTGATCGGTGCCCAGCACACTAGCCTTGGGGCTTGATCACTTTTTTGGCATCTGAGGAGGATGAACTCACGCCTGCTCCCGACAACTGATCGGGGGTGGGTTTTGGGATCCCATGACATTTCATGCGTGTGTAGGGTCCCCATACGGTCTGCGGAAAATAGAGATCCCTCCTGTTGGCGATGGTCGTACAGGAAGTCGATGTTCCGGCGAGCAGTACAAGCGGCAGGATGATGATGTTGGGGAGAAGTCTTTTCACGATTTAAGCATCATAAAGGTTGTAACCGAATTTGTGTCAAAGAAATTGCTCAGGCACCAGAACTTGGCAAGGATCCCAGTGACATGCTGCTGGCCTATTACATTCACGACCTAAGCCCTTATGCGATTCATTTTGGGGGAGGAATAGGCATTCGTTGGTACGGATTGGCCTATCTTGCCGGATTTGTGATCGGCATTCTTCTCTATCGTCGTCTCGCTGACAGGGGATATTCAGAGTTGCAACCCAGCCAAGTGGCCGACTTCATCACGATGGCGGCACTTTTTGGGGTTCTGTTGGGAGGTCGGCTGGGATATATGCTGTTTTACGATTCGGCGCGATTTTTTCATAATCCCCTAATTGTTTTCCAAGTCTGGGACGGGGGAATGGCAAGTCACGGCGGCATTATTGGACTGACCCTGTTTACTCTCTGGTATGCACACCGTCACAAGGTTTCTTTCCTGAACCTCTCGGATAATCTCGTTGTGGTCGGTCCTGTGGGGGTGTTTTTTGGGCGTTGCGCCAACTTCATCAATGGAGAACTCTACGGGAGGGTGACGGATGTGTCATGGGCCGTTCAGTTCCCCAAGGAGATTCTCTTCTACCCTCCCGACCGCCTGCAACGCCTAATGGACAAGGCTGCGGAGATAGATCCTGCCCTCTTGACACCTGAGTTGATCATTCAGAAGGCTGGGTATTCTGCTCCCCTGAGAAGTTATCTCTCCGCGGAACTTGCCCCCCGCTATCCCTCCCAGCTCGTGGAAGCACTTCTTGAGGGAATGGTGCTTTTTCTACTCCTCTGGACGCTGCGAACAAGGGTGAGACTTCCTGATGGGGCGCTGACAGGGGTCTTTTTCATTGCTTATGCTCTTTTGCGCATCAGTGGAGAATGTTTCCGTGAACCTGATGCTCCCATGACTTCCGGTTTGACCAGAGGGCAATTTCTTTCTCTCTTCATGATTGCTGTGGGATTTGTTTTTCTCCTCTGGAGCTGGCTTAAGCCCCGTTATCCGAATGCTTGGAACCGATGATTCCCATAACACTCTCTGATTCGAATCACCTCCTTCGTGCACTGCTTGTCAGCGGATCATTGGGGGCGCTTATTGGGTTGGAGCGCCAATGGGACGAACAGTCCCGTCATGACGACACTCATGTGTTGGCAGGGTTAAGAACTTTTACCCTATGGGCACTCTTCGGGGTACTCTGCGCCTGGTTTTCCCAGACAGTGCATGTGCTTTTCTTTATCGCTGGATTTGCCGCCATGGTGCTCTGGATCACGATCTTTCTACAGCGGGGAGGAAGGGGTGGATCCGACCCAGGATTCACCACCGGAGCTGCAGCGATGCTGACCTTTCTGATAGGCGGTCTGGTATTTTGGCAGCAGGAGAGAGTGGCCCTAGTACTTGCGGTCAGTATCATGCTTTTGCTGGCCCTCAAGCCCACACTTCATCGTTTTACCAGAGGGATTACAACGGAGGATGCCCGTTCCGCGATGAAATTTGCGGCTGTCAGCGGGGTGGTTCTTCCTTTGGTTCCAAATGAGTCCCTCGGGCCTTACGGGGCTTTCAATCCCCATACCGTTTGGTTGATGGTGGTTTTGGTAAGTGGAGTCGGCTTTGCAGGATATCTCGCGGTAAGGGGCCTGGGACAACAGATTGGTATTGCCGTGACGGGTTTGCTCGGAGGACTGGTTTCAAGTGTCGCCACAACATTGACCATGAGCAGACAAAGCCGGGAACGCCCGGCAGAATCCCGCGACTGCTCCCTGGCTATCCTGCTTGCCTGCACCGTCATGATAGGGCGTGTTGGTTTGTTAGTTGGAATTGTCAGTCCGAAGGTTTTGACCGTACTTTGGCCATCGCTTGTTGTCGTCAGTCTGCCCGGAGCTCTCTGGTGTTGCTGGCGCATGATCCACGGAGGATCGGCCAGTGCCTCCGGGGCGTGCACACCCGTGGGTAATCCCCTAAGGCTTCGAGTGGCCCTTCAGTTCGGCGCGCTTTATGCGGCGATCGTTTTCTTGGTGAAGGCCACGATCGCTGCAGAAGGAAATGCCGGAGTCCTTGTGGTGAGCGGACTTTCAGGTCTTATCGATCTTGATGCCATCACACTCTCCCTATCCCAAATGTTTAGAGCGAGTACACTCAGCTCAACGATCGCATCACAAGGCATCCTACTTGCAATTCTTGCCAACACGATCATCAAGGCCGGAATGGCCGCAATTTTTGGTGCCCCGGCGTTGCGTTTGGAGGTGCTCTGCGTTCTCGGTATCACATCGATCACGGTCATCGGGGCGTGCCGAATCTTTTTTCACTGATCCCCTCCTTCTCAAACAACTCCGCCAGCACACCTCCAAACCACACAAGGCCCTTTTGATTTAGCGTTCTGGAAGCCGTTTTGCTACTAGCCTTCCATGAGAGAAGGAATGGCTGACTCAAAGTGATTGTTCAACTCTGTGACTGACCATTGATAGGTCGAGTCTCCTGTGGTGATGCCAAGAACGGGTTGCTGTGTGACGGTGCCCAATTGTTGGAAAGGAATACCGCTTTGAGCCAGTGCAGCTTCGACGGACACAACATGGCAAGGCTTTACTGAAATCACGATTCTCCCCTGTGTCTCATTGAACAGGAGCACATCGGGACGATCTGTCGAGGCGATCTTGACGGAAGCTCCGAGCAAATTACCAAAACAGCATTCTGCAAGTGTTACTGCTAGCCCCCCCTCCGCACAATCATGGGCACTACGGACAAACCCTTTGTGAATGAGTGAGAGGAGCACCTGATGAGTCTTTCTCTCCTCTGCAAAGTCAAGTGCCGGTGGCGCGCCTTCCTTGCGGCCATGAATGGCAAGAAGGTAGTGAGATCCGCCGAGTTCATCGCCGATTTTGCCGAGCAGGAAGAGGATGTCACCTGCTTCCTTGAAGCTCTGTGTCGTGATGTGGGCCACATCATCAATGCGGCCTACCATCGAGATGGTGGGAGTCGGATCAATGGCACCGGCTGGACTCTCATTATAAAGGCTGACATTTCCGCCAGTGACCGGAACATCAAAGGCACGGCATCCTTCGGAGATACCCTCCACGGCTGCACGGAGCTGGTGGAAATTCTCCGGTTTGTGAGGATTTCCAAAGTTAAGGTTGTCTGTGACTCCTATTGGCACGGCTCCGGAGCTGGCAAGATTGCGGGCAGCCTCAGCCACGGCGATACGGGCACCCTGGTTCGGATCGAGACGGCAATAGATCGCATTGCAGTCGGTAGAGGCCGCCAGAATTTTATTGGCTTCGCGGACAATGAAGACGGCAGCGTCAGAGCCCGGGAGAACTGCTGTCCCCGTGCGTACCATGTGATCGTATTGCCGCCAGACCCAGCGCTTGCTGGCAATGCTGGGATGGGCAAGCAGGATGGGAAGTGTCTCCAGCGGGGGAAACTGCGGCACAGTGGAGAGATCGAGCGGAGGGGGTGGTGTGAAGGGAGCGGCCTCGCGGTAATAGAGAGGGCCATCATCGGCCAAAGCACGAGCCGGGACATTGACCACGACTTCACTGCCATTGAGGACGCGCATCATGCCATCGTCCGTCACCGTACCGATCTCGGCATAGGGGAGATCCCACTTCTCGAAGATTCGCTTCACAACATCCTCCTGCCCCTTGTTGACGATGACCAGCATCCTCTCCTGGGACTCGCTCAGGAGAACTTCGTAAGGGGTCTGCCCTTTGGCTCGCTGAGGCACAAGCTCAATGTCGATCTCAACCCCTGTACCACCACGACTCGCGGTTTCGCAAGTCGAACAGGTGAGTCCGGCTGCGCCCATGTCTTGAATGCCGGCCACGGCATCGGTGGCGAGGAGTTCGAGACAGGCTTCGAGCAACAGTTTCTCCCTAAAGGGATCACCAACTTGAACAGCAGGTCGGTCGGCCTTGGATTCCTCCGTCAGTTCCCGTGAAGCAAAAGCGGCACCGGCGAGACCATCGCGGCCAGTCTCCGCACCGACATAGAAGACGGGATTCCCAACGCCTTTGGCCGCACCCCGTGCAATTTGTTCGTGTCGGAGAATGCCAAGGCAAAAGGCATTCACAAGCGGATTGCCGTTATAGCTGTCATCGAAATAGACCTCGCCGGCTATTGTGGGAAGTCCGATACAGTTACCGTAATGGGCAATCCCTGCGACAACTCCGGCAAAGAGACGGCGATTGGTTCGGGCCTGCTCACTCTCCCCCTTGATTGAGCCGAAGCGGAGTGAATCCATGAGAAAGACCGGACGGGCTCCCATGGTGAAAATATCACGGATGATACCGCCTACGCCCGTGGCTGCTCCCTGAAACGGTTCGACAGCACTGGGATGATTGTGGCTTTCAATTTTGAAGGCGACAGCCCAGCCGTCGCCGATGTCGATGACTCCGGCATTCTCCTCACCCGCTTTGACCAGCACGCTCGGACCGGTGGTCGGAAATTTGCGAAGCTCTGGCCGGGAATTTTTATAAGAGCAATGCTCACTCCACATGACGGAGAAGACACCCAGTTCCTCAAAGCTCGGTTCGCGTCCCAAAATGGTGAGTATCTTCGCATACTCCTCCTGGCTGAGACCATGCTTGGCAATGAGTTCGGGAGTGATCGCGGGATTGGCGGGTTGTGTGGCCATGTGAGATAAGTATTCGGATTGAATCAATCAGGCTGAGGGAAAATACGAAATTCAGGCGCGTTTTCCTTGTGAGAATGTATCGATCACCGATTGGAAGATAGCGCGACCGTCTGTGCCTCCAAGAAGCGCGTCGCAAGCGCGTTCGGGGTGGGGCATCAAGCCGAAAACATTGCGTCCATGGCTGCAAATACCGGCTATGTTTTCCAGCGATCCATTCGGATTTACCGAGTCAGAGACAGTCCCTGCGGCATCGGCATAAAGGAGAATGATCTGATTATTGGCATTCAACTCAGCCAGCGTCTTCGGATCGGCAAAGTAGGATCCCTCGCCGTGGGCGATGGGAAAATTGACTACGGAGCCAAGCGTGAGATTCGATGTGAACGGGGTCTGGTTATTCTCCACCCGCAGATGCTGATGCTCGCATCGGAAGAGCAGTCCACGGTTGCGCATGAGTGTGCCGGGAAGAAGTCCCGCCTCGCAAAGTATTTGAAAACCGTTGCAGATTCCGAGCACGAGGACACCAGTGGATGCAGCATGCCTCACGGCACCCATAATGGGTGAGAATCGCGCGATGGAACCGCATCGCAGATAATCACCGTAGGAAAAACCGCCCGGCAGCACGATCAGATCGTAGCCTTCAAGCGAAGTGTCCTTGTGCCATACGATCTCCGCTTCAATCTCTGGAAATGAAGCCAAGGCAGCCTTACAGTCCGTGTCACAATTGGAACCTGGAAACTGGATGACCGCGCAGCGGATGATGGTAGGCATCGCTCTAGGGGAGAATCGTGAGCTTGTAATCCTCCACCACGGGATTGGAGAGTAGATCGTGGGCGATTTCATGGAGCTGCTTTTCATCCGCCCCGTCGGCCTCAATTTCGATCGATTTGCCAATACGGACGGAACGGACCCCTTTGAGTCCCAGATGTTCCATGGCTAGGCCAGTGGCTACTCCTGCTGGATCGAGAATGGCGGGTTTTGGCATGACGGTGACAACAGCTTTCATAAAAAGGTTAAAAATCGGGCGTTAGGATGAAATGGACAAGGGGAAAATGCGAATTATGAATGATGCGGGATAAAAAATCCTGACCAGATACTCACAGCATGAGTGACCTGTGTCTTGCGCCTAAACTGTTACCTATCTCATGACCCACATCTTTTCAGCTTTCAAGTTTCAGGTTTCATCATTCATCCTTTCTGCATGAAATCCGCATCCGCTCCCTACCACTTTCTCAAGACCCTCCTCAACACCCCGTCTCCATCAGGCTTTGAAACCAGAGGGCAGAAAGTCTGGGTCGATTATGTCAGACAGTTTGCCGATTCCGTTGAGATCGATGCCTATGGTAATGCGTTTGCAACGCTCAATCCTGCAACAGGAGAGGGGGATCCGACGATTCTCATTAGTGGTCATGTCGATGAACTCGGCCTGATGATCTCCCACATTTCCGATGAGGGATTTCTTTATTTCAAGGGGATCGGAGGTGTGGATCGCACCCTCATTCGCGGCCAGCGCATGACTGTTCATGGAGCCAAGGGAGCGGTTCCCGGTGTGACCGGACTCCTTGCCATTCACATGCAGGAACCCGATGACCGCAACAAGGTTCCTGAAATTCACACGATGCACATCGATATTGGTGTCTCCTCACGCAAGGAGGCAGAGAAGTTTGTCTCGATCGGTGATCCGGTAACCTACGCGGCGGAGTTTCAGGAATTGCAGGGTGGACGCTTTGCCGCACGGGGCTGTGATAATAGGATCGGAGCATGGACTGCTGCCGAGGGACTGCGTCTTGCCTCATTAAACAAAAAGACCCTCAATTCAAAGCTCGTCGCTGTCTCCACGATTCAAGAGGAGAACGGTCTCTACGGAGCCACGATGGTGGGCTACAGCGTTCATCCCGATGTTGCCCTGGTCGTCGATGTGACTCATGCAACCGATATTCCCAACTGCTCCAAGCCTAATCATGGTGAAGTGGGCATGGGCAAGGGGCCCGTCCTCAGCCTTGGCAGCGTCAATCATCCCGTGGTCAACGCACGCCTGCGCGAAGTAGGCGGAAAAGCGAAGATACCACTTCAGACCGAGGCCAACCCGAGATGGTCCGGAACGGATGCCGATACGATTTTCAAACAGAAAGGTGGCATCCCGACAGTATCCATAGGAGTTCCTAACCGCTACATGCACTCTCCTGTGGAGATGATTCAATATTCTGATTTGGAGCAAACGGCCGAGTTGCTGGCCGCCTTTGCTCTGAGCGCAAAGAAAGGTGAACGCTTTGGCGTAAAATTGTAGAGGCGTCTTTTTTCTTTGCCTCCTCGAGGCATCTGTCTAAAGAGCGGGTGTGATTTCTCCCCTTACCCCCACTATTCAGAACAAAGGCTGGCGCGTTGCGCTGGCTGGACTCGGCATCAACCTCGCCCTTGGGGTGCTCTACACATGGAGCCTGTTTAAAGGGGCGATTGAAAAGGACTTCGGATGGAAGGGCTCGCAGCTCAATGATCCCTACGCACTCTGCTGTCTCGTCTTTGCCTTCACGATGATCCTTGCCGGTCGTTGTCAGGATAAACTTGGCCCCCGTCTGACGGCAACCATAGGCGGTTTGCTGGTTGGTGCGGGGATGGTGATCATTTCCACGACGAACAGCTATACCGTGTGGGTGTTGGGCTTCGGAGTGCTCGTCGGCGCAGGTATCGGCTTCGGATATTCCTCCGCGACTCCTCCAGCCCTCAAGTGGTTTCCTCCGTCCAAGACCGGACTCATTGCAGGACTGGTGGTGGCGGGATTTGGGCTTGCGCCCGTCTATCTTGCACCTACCTCGGATTTCCTACTTAGAAATTTCGGCCTTCTCAAGGCGATGCTGATCTTCGGGATGGCATTTGCGGTGATTGTCTGCGGACTCGCGCAACTTCTGTTGAATCCTCCCGCCGGCTACTCCGCCGCTTCTCCGGCAACAACCGACGGTTCCAAGGTCGCTGAAGCACCAAACCTCTCCCCGAGAGAGATCCTGTGTACGCCGTCGTTCTGGCTGTTGTGGGTGCTTTATTTCATCGGTGCGGGTGCCGGACTCATGGTGATCAGCAGCATCAGTGGGATGGCCAAGAAAACAATGGGTGACTCGGCTTTTATCGCAGTGGCGGTCATGGCCGTTGGCAATGCCGCGGGCCGCATTGCGGCGGGACAGCTTTCGGACAAGATCGGACGGCAGTGGACCTTGATGCTTGTGCTACTGATTCAGGCTGCATTGATGTTCCTGGCAATTCCCGTGACTACTTCGCTTCACGGCGCGCAGTTTGTGATCGTTTTGGTGGCCACCCTGATAGGATTTAATTACGGGGCAAACCTGTCGCTCTTTCCCTCCTTCACTAAGGATCTCTGGGGGCTGAAAAACTTTGGGGTGAATTACGGATGCCTCTTCACGGCGTGGGGTGTGGGAGGATTTGTTCTCAGCCGTCTTCAACAGATGCTCAAAGCCGCAAGCGGTTCTTTCACTTCCAGCTTCGTCACGGCGGGAATACTGCTGCTCATCGGAGCAGGCCTGACTCTTCTGTTGAAATCCCCGCGTTCGGCGGATTCCTGATCAATCGATTTCAGCCAGGGTTTGCTCCGAGCGACAGAGGGGTTTCTTTTTCTTTTGTCGCGCGGGGACGATACGCAATTCTCGCGTGATGCATGCTTGCAAGGCATGAAACCAGCGTTGTTGCGATATCCTGTAACTGGGCCATCGTGACCGGAGCCTCATCATACTGACCGTCGGTGATACGATCCTGAAGAAGATCGTGAACCAGATCATCGAGCCGTTGAAGGGTCGGGCGTTCCAGGCTGCGCGTTGCGCTCTCGGCGGCATCAGCCAGACCAAGGATGACCGCTTCAACACTCTGCGGCTTCGGCCCCGGATAACGGAAGTTTTCTTCACTGACCTTGGGGATGTCCTCTTGGCGGATCTTCATGAGATTCCCCCCGGCACGGGCGTCTTGCTCTTGACGACAGGCTCGCTGGTAGAAAAACTCCACCAGAGTCGTTCCGTGATGCTGCTGAATCGCCTCGATGATGCGACGGTTGAGTTTATTGCGGAGGCCAAGATCCACGCCATCCTTCACATGGGAGAGGATGATCAGGGCGCTCATCGTAGGGGTTAGATCGTCATGCGGATTCTCTCCGATTGGGATGTTCTCCACAAAATAATCCGGTTTTACCAGCTTCCCGATGTCGTGGAAGTAAGCGCTGACGCGGCAGAGGGTGGGATTGGCACCCACTTTTTCCGCACATGCCTCGGCTAGGTTCGCCATGGCAAGCGAGTGATGGTAGGTACCGGGAGCCTCCATACTCAGACGGCGCAGCAGGGGATGATTCAAATCGGCCATTTCCAGCAGTGAAATTTCAGTGGTGATCCTGAACGCCTTTTCAAGCAGGGGAAGAGATCCGCTCACCACCACGGCAGTTATTGTTCCTGTTCCCAGCACCGCTAAACTTTGGAGTGTAATCTCCCACCAGTCTGTCTGCATAAGAAGCAACCAATTGATCGGCCCGATGACGCCTGAAAGGAGGGCTACGAACCAGAGGGCAGTTGCTGAATAAAATCCTGCCCGCAGTAGGCGGGAACGGCGGCGGACTCTCAATGTCGAAAGCACGGCCACCACCCCACCGGTGAGGGAGAGAAGCAAGGGCATTGGATCAAGCGTCTGCTGAAGAACGCTCCCCCAGAGCGAGCCGATAATGCAGGCGGAAAAACCCATTTCCGCACCAAGGAGAACCGAAAGCATAAGGGGGGCAAATGCATAGGGTAGAATCAGGGGAAGGAACTGCACCTCCAAATGTCCGGCGTGGATCTGGGACTTCACGAGTTCCCCAAACCCGACCTGAACCAACATGGTGCCCAGAAACAAGGCCAGTCGGGAGTTTCGCTTCAGGGAGGGATCACCGCTGATAATTGGCTGGGTCAGGGCAAGTGCAAGAACAAGCAGCGCATAGAGCAAATGCATCAGCGGGTCGGACTGATCACTTGCAAAGCAGAAAAAAGCAAGCACTCCAGCGGCGGCAAGCACGATGCCGATATAGATATAAAGGCTTTCATCAAGCCCTGAAAAAACATCACCAGCAGGTGTTGCTAGACGCTTTTTTCCACAGCTCATTCCACGGGCCGCCAGACGCTGTTTTTTTAAAAAACTAATCATGGAGAATAATAAATCGGTTCCTTCGCGAATTTACGCTTAACATTCAACCTCTCTATCGGAGCGGTGTTCCTTGTATGCAGCAATGATCGCCCTGACCAGCGGGTGGCGGACGACATCGTGTTCTCCAAAGAGATGAAAAGCGATGTCCCCTATGTCCTTGAGGGCACTCACAGCCTCGATCAATCCGCTTGGTTTATGCTTTGGAAGATCGATCTGGGTACGATCTCCTGTGACAACGCACTTTGACCCGATGCCGATACGGGTCAGGAACATGAACATCTGTTCCGCCGTTGTGTTCTGAGCCTCGTCGAGAATAACGAAAGCCTTGTTCAGTGTCCGTCCCCTCATGTATGCAAGCGGTGCGATTTCGATCACATTTGCATCGATGGCCCGTTGGATCTCCTCTGGTTCAAGCATGTCATGGAGTGAGTCGTAGAGAGGTCGCAGATAGGGAAGAATTTTTTCCTGTAGTTCGCCAGGCAAGAACCCCAATGCCTCTCCCGCCTCCACGGCGGGTCGCGTTAAAATAATACGGGTGACTTTTTCCGATTTGAGGGCGGCCACCGCTTCGGCAACGGCAAGGTAGGTTTTTCCGGTGCCGGCGGGTCCGATGCCAAAAGTAATGTCATGCGCGTCGATGGCCCGCATGTAGTCCCTCTGACCTTCAGTCTTTGGGATGACGGGTGGCTTGCGGGATGAACATTGGATACGCTCCCTGAAGAGCGCTTCCAATCCCGATTCGGAGAGAGAATCTGATTTGTCCCGCGTGTATTTCTCCAGTGCGTAGAGGAACTCGGTCTCTCCAATCATCCCGCCCGCGGCGCAAATTCTACCAAGTTCGTCAAAAAGGGATCGGGATCGGTGCAGTGCGGGGGAAGTACCTTCGATCTTCAACCAGCCGTCACGGGAGGTAACACGGATATCCAATGATATTTCCATCCTTCGGAGGAGACTTTCGTCACCCGCATAGTGCTGTTGCAATGCCCTGGCATTTTCAAACTCCAGAGTGATGCACTCGCGAGCGCCGGAGACTCCGGCAGTACCGCTCATGGTTTTCGGATGATCGTGAACCGCTTTCAATCAGGAACGGCTGCTATTTATAGCCGTAAACCAAAGCCCATGTTGTACGCTCCTCGGGGGACTTGAGAATTTGGACAATGGCAAAATAGGTGCCGGTGCTCTTGGGGTTGATCCGGGCTCCGGCGAAGCGGCCTTTCTGCCAGCTCTCTCCCTCAACCAGATCACCCTTGTCGTCGTAGATATGTACGGAAAGACTAGCCCCCTTGACCTCGGTTGCCATGAGGAACCAGTAGGTATTTCCCTTGAAGAGCTGGATGCTGACCGCCTTCTTGTCATGCACTCCAAGATCACCTCCCCATGCGTCCTTGCGGATCGAAAAACCCTGTTTGTAGTAGGGTAGCGCAGCCTCGTAGGCGAACGAAACGGAATCATCGACCGTTGCGTGGAGCTGTGCGGGAACAACGGAGCACATCAACAGCACGCCAAAAAGAAGGCGAAATGTTTGCATAGACGAAAGCTGATTGAGAAAGTGCTTCATGATTTGTTTCCTCCCGAAACAATCTGACCGTTGACCTCACGCGTGAGGTCATGAATCGTTTTGACATTTTCCACCGTGATGGAAGATCCACTCTCTCCGACAATCGGTCCGATCTTGCGAAGCACATCCCTGATGTGTGAAACGAGAGGATTCTTTCGTAGGCGCGGGGTCATCGAACCGATACATCTGTCGAAATAATTGACCAGTTCGGGCTGATGGAGAAGTTCGGCCCCGTCCTTTGAAAAACCATTTTGAACAATTGATGTCAGCACTTCGGTGCCGCGCAACCAGCCGCCCAGGCTGACAAGCTGGGAAAGGTCGTGATCATTGAGTTCATCCATAGCGGCCCTCACATCCTGAAGGGCGCCGTCAAACTCGGAACGAACCCCCCTCCAATCCCTCGCATCGGCTTTGTCAGTAATACTCTTGCAGCGGGTGATGACGGATTTACGGACATTGATTGCCTCGGCAAGCGTAAGCACCTGACGGCCGATTTCCTTCACCCGTTCGCTGTCTTCGGACTCCACGGCGACAAATCCCTCGGCAATGACATTGCCAAGCAGGAGTGCTGTACGGGCTCGATCCTCCGGTGTCTTTACCTTTCCTTCACGGAGTTGTGCTTTCCAGTTCGGGTTGCCCAGCTTATCCAGGACGGCAAAAATTTCGCTGGGAACCGGGACAACGACTTCATCCACCGCAGCTGCAGGGAAGTCGGAAAGCGTGATCTTCTTGGGTGGGATATCGGCCCTTGCCGCTGGAATCATCAGGAGAAGCATCAGGGATGCGACGATGGTATGGAGGGGAGAATTCATCATGGAAAATCTTGTAAATTAACCCTCGCAGTGAAGGGGCTTGTCATGAAACATGTGCAGCTTGTTCAACAGACTCTGTTTTGTTGCCAACAATCTGTAATGGACCTGCAAAGATTACAATACATTCTTGATTCTGCCGCATCCAAGAGACTTTTGGTCCTGGGTGACCTGATGCTGGATGAATTTGTCTGGGGGAGCGTTGCCCGCATTTCTCCAGAAGCGCCCGTTCCCATTGTCGAGGTGCAAAGGGAGTCAAGCTATCCGGGGGGGGCTGCTAATGTGGCCCGTAATCTGCGGGAATTCACCTCTTCGGTGACAATGATCGGTGTCGTGGGGAAGGATTCTGCCGGGGAAAAGCTGACCTCCCTGCTTAAAGAGGAAGGAATTTCCTCAGAAGGGCTTTTCACCGACGATTCCGCCCCCACAATTGTGAAAACCCGCATCATCGCGCAACGCCAGCAGGTCGTCCGTGTTGACCGGGAGGTGCGCACGGTTGCCGGTTCCGCCCGGAGTGACATTCTTCAGCAGGCCAAGTTGCTCGTCGCAAAGTCGGATGCAGTGCTCTTTGAGGATTATGGGAAGGGTTTTCTTAACCAGTCATTCGTTGACGCAGTAATTGAGACTGCACACGCGCACGGAATACCTGTGACCTGTGATCCCAACCCCAAAAACCCCCTTGAGTGGCACGGTATCGCCACGATCAAACCAAACCGCTCGGAGGCTTTTGCCGTGGCAGGAGTCCCCGTCACAACGCCCGTCACCCCGGTGGAAAACGATGAAGCCTTGCTGAGGGTCGGCAATATTCTGCTGGAGCGATGGAACGCTGGAGCCATTCTGGTAACCCTTAGCGAGCAGGGGATGATGCTCTTCCGCAAGGGCAAGCCTCCGTACCATACTCCGACGCGTGCCATGGAGATCTATGATGTTTCCGGTGCCGGGGACACGGTGATTTCGCTCTACACGCTATCCCTCGCCGCAGGGGCCACCCCTGAAGAGGCCGCGGAAATTGCCAATCATGCAGCGGGGGTTGTTGTGGGCAAACTCGGTACCGCCACCTGCTCCCGCGAGGAACTCGAAAACAGTTTCCGACAAGATTCGCACTCATGATTTCATCCTTGCTAAGACCCGCACTTTTCATCGACAGGGATGGCACACTTATCGAAGAGGTGGATCATTGCTGTGATCCCGCCCATGTCCGCGTTTATCCTGGAGCCGCCGAAGAACTCAATCGGGCTCGAACGATGGGTTGGGCCAATATCATTATCACCAATCAAAGCGGAATCGGCCGCGGTTACTTCACCGAGGAGCAGTTCTACTCCGTGCAGGAAGAGGTTTATCGACAACTTGGGTACACCATCGATGCGGCCTATATGTCTCCCGATCTGCCCGGGTCTGGATCCTCACGCCGCAAGCCTGCTCCGGGAATGATTCTGGAAGCTGCCTCCGAACATGGGATCGACCTGAATCGATCCTTCATGATCGGAGACAAGGACATCGATATAAAATGCGGCGCGAGTGCAGGAGTCCGGACGATCTTGGTCGAGACGGGATATGGACGCAACTATTCCGACTGTCGACCTGACTTCCGTGTACCGTCCGTTAAGGAAGCGATCCGGACTGCCCTTGCCCATGCCTAGGGAACCGCACTTGCAAAAAGTTGAGGTAGGGGCCGTTGCACTTGTCATACCGGCCCGTTGGGGTTCGACCCGTTTTCCCGGCAAGCCCCTGCATCCGCTCGCAGGTAAACCTCTTGTGCAGCATGTCTGGGAACGCTCCCTGCTGGCAAAAAACATCACCCGCACTCTCATTGCGACGGATGATGAACGCATCGCAACAGTGGCCCTGAATTTCGGTGCAGTGGTTGTCATGACTTCTCCTGATCATCCGAGCGGGACGGATCGCATTGCTGAAGTGGCCACGAAGTTGCGCGGGGTGACCCATTTTATCAATGTCCAAGGAGACGAGCCACTGATCGATCCCGGGCTCATTGAGAAGTTGGCGACCACCATGCTCCGGAATCCGGCGGTTGAGATGATCACCGCGGCGACTCCGTTTGAAGATTTTCGTGAAGCAGAGAACCCCAACACCGTCAAAGTCGTTCTCGATCGAACCGGTAATGCCCTCTATTTCTCACGCAGCCCGATTCCCTATCACCGTGATGCTTACGATTTGGAAAGCAAGGTCGCACCATTACTGCATCTTGGCATTTACGGATATCGTCGTGACACCTTGCGGAAGCTTGTGAATCTCGTCCCCACGCCGCTTGAACTTTCCGAAAAACTTGAACAACTCCGGGCTCTCGAAAATGGCATTTCCATCAGAGTCATCCAGACAACGCATCAAGGGGTTGGTGTCGATACCCCCGAGGATGCGGAAAAGGTCGAAAAAATTCTACGATCTAATAGCTCTTCCCTAAGGAACCGCTGATTAAATCGCATTGAGGCCATTGCTTCAAGAAGGGGGCGCCGACAAGCCGGCTTCGCGTGAGCATCCCCGCAGCGGGCTGTAAACGCGAAGCCTACGATGTCGCCGATCTTTTATCGCCTCAACCCGAAGGGCTGGAGCCATTTGTCGATTTTTATAGCGTTGCTCGCTCGGGCGAGACCGCAGTGGGTATTGACTCGCTCGCTCCCGCGAGGCTCGCCCTACGGGTTTGCCTAAAGGCAAATCTACCCAAGCCGCCCCCGCAGCTCCATGTTGCCCAGCGCGCGCGCCTTCAAAAATCAGCAAATGTTCTTCAGTGGCCATCATTGGACTTATTCAGTGCTTCCCTAAATAAACCGATTCATTAGCTGAAACGCATGGGATCGATCCTTCCTATTGCCCAGAAACAGCTTCTGAACTTTACCAAAATTACATGGAGGGCTTTGTCGTTCCAAATTCGACTAGCTTCAGATCTGTTTCAGAAAGCGTGCCCTTAAAACTGTTAGCTGAGCTCTACCCTGGGGGCCATTGCATCTCTCTGCCGCCAAGTACATGAATGTGGAGATGGGGGACGGTTTCACCGCCGTCAGATCCATTGTTGATCACAATGCGGTAGCCATTTTCGGCAAGTCCTTCCTGTCGCGCTGTGGTTGCTGCCGCTGAAAGAAGAGTTCCAAGAAGTTGGGAATCGGATGGCATGGTCTCATTGATGCGTGGGATGCAGCGCTTGGGGACAACCAGGAAATGAATGGGAGCCTGCGGCGTGATATCGCGAAAGGCAATCCATTCATTACCTTCGGCGATAATGTCAGCAGGGATTTCACGGGCTGCGATTTTCTCAAATATTGTCATCGGAAATGCGAAACCACTCGGGGTTGGCTATGAGGTGGCCGAGGCCTGGACCAGTGTCTCTAACTCAACTGAATCTCAAGTGGTTCTCCCTGGCGACTGGTGCCGACGGAGGCGCCGTGTTGACGGATGAAGGAGACGATTTCGTCACGCAGACCGGTGCTCCTGGGGCGTTTTTTTCGCGCGAGAAGTCGAAGGCAATCTGAGAGATCACGAATCTCAAGTCTTACCACATGAGAACCGGCAACGCTTTGAAGCTGATTGCCCAACAGGCCGAAGAAGGCGAGTTCGTAACCCTCGCCCGCTTCTCGAACAAGCTCGGCGAGCGAGAGTCGGAGTGGGGGATCCGGCAAATTAAAATGTTCCGCCACATCGGGAAATCCCAGTGTGCCAAGAATATCATGGACGGCCGCCTGCAGACTCTGAACATCGACGCAGTTTTCCTCGCAGTCACGCTGAAGATAGACCGAGACACTTTCAGCGATGTGTTCGGAAAGCCACCAGCGTTGATATCCCGCCTGCTCCGCCGCGTGGAGTAGAGAGGTGGTGATCCAGCGTTTGTCAAAAGAGGTGCTCCTTCCATCAGGAAGGGCGACCAGGGGCATGCCGTCAAGCAGTGCAATCATGATGGAAGTTTTGTGAAGAGTTCCTTTTGATTTTCCGAATTAGGGGCGCGGCGTTCGAGAGATTGGATTTCCTCGATGAATTCCCCGATATCCTCAAACCGCCGATAGACGGAAGCAAAGCGGACATAGGCCACCGGATCGATGGCGTGCAGATGTTCCATGACTTTGGCTCCGATGATCTTGGTGGAAATCTCCCGCTCCTGACCTGACTCAAGTTCGTTGATCACATCGCTTACGGATTCCTCTATTGTGGCGAGAGGGATCGGCCGCTTTTCACAAGCTTTAACAAAACTGGAAAGCAGTTTTTGGCGGTCAAATGCCTCGCGTCGTCCATCCCTTTTCACGGCAAGAAGTTCCACCCTCTCGATCTGCTCATAGGTGGTAAATCGGGTTTCACATCCGAGACACTCCCGTCGGCGACGGATGCTCATGCCATCTTTGGAAAGGCGTGAGTCAATGACTTTGTCGTCGAGGGTGGTGCACTTGGGGCAAAGCATTGTATGTTTCCAGAACGTTTCATTATAAAAACCACAATATCTTGTGGTCGCAAAGAAAAATCGTCCTATGAGAGGGGTCTCACTTGTAACCCCTTCATCTAGCTTCAAAAAAAGTTGTTGAAAGAAGCCTTTACCTCCCCGCTGACTTAAACTAGGTGGAGGAGAGTCGTCAGTTGGTCATTATCCTCACACCCCCGATGAAACTCCTACAAACTTCCCTCAAGCCCGGCACAGGTTGGAATTCCTCTCAATCCTCGTCCGAACCTTTCGATGCCGATCTGGTTTTGGCATTCGGTCAGCGTGGTCCCCTTTCACATCCAGATGCCTTTGCGGGATTAAAAGCCCGTTTCCCTTCAGCCCGTATTATCATTGCCTCCACGGCAGGGAGCTTTACTGATACAGCCATCGAGGATGACTCTATCGTTTGCACGGCTCTCAAATTCGAGAGATCAAGGGCAACCTATGCCGTCGAGCATCTGGATTCTTCCGCTAATCTTGAGGAATGCTGTCATCGCTTGGGTGCATCGGTTGCGTCACCTGACCTAAGGCATGTACTGATTTTCTCCGATGGTAGTATGGTCAACGGAACAACACTGAGTCAGGCTTTCAACAAGGTTCTCCCTCCCGGTGTCACCCTTAGCGGAGGTCTTGCTGGCGACGGCACAGACTTCATCGAGACGATGGTCGGACTGGATGCCCCACCTGCTTCGGGGATGATTGTGGCAGTTGGCCTGTGTGGTGCTTCGCTTCAGATCGCATTTGGGAGTTCTGGCGGATGGTCTCCCTTCGGCCCCAAGAGAACTGTCACGGCCTCCCATGACAATGTGTTGCAAGAACTTGATGGAAAGCTTGCCCTGGATCTCTACAAGACCTATCTCGGATCGGAGGCCGATGCTCTCCCGGCGAGTGCCCTGCGGTTTCCTCTCAATCTGACACCTCCGGGTCATGACAATCCGGTCGTACGCACGATCCTCTCGATTGATGAAAAGCAGGGTACCATGACCTTTGCCGGTGATATCCCTGTCGATTCGACCGTGCAGCTTATGCGTGCCTCGTATGAGGATCTTATTTCCGGAGCCGAGGCGGCTGCGACAGCCGCTTCCCAGGATGCCGAGCTGGTCTTGTGCGTCAGCTGTGTGGGGCGACGGATTGTGCTCGGACAACGAATCGAGGAGGAGCTTGAGGGGGTACGGGCTATCTTCGGTGCCGGACCGGTGATCACGGGATTCTACTCCTATGGGGAACTTGCCCCCTCGGGGCACAAACATAAATGTCAGCTTCACAATCAGACGATGACGATCACAAGTCTCTCTGAGCGTGCCGTATGAATAAACACTCACTGCTACAACGGCAGATCCGCCGCACCTTTGGTAAAGACTACATCTTTGAGCCAGAGCTAGAGCGTTTTTTCGAGCAGGTCGATGCCGCCTACCGGCAATTCGATCATGACAGAAAGTTGACGGAACATGTGTTGGAGGTAAGCGCTCAGGAGTTGACAGAGGTGAATTCCCAACTCATCGCCCAGAACCGAAGCAATGAGGGACTTCTCAACCGCCTGCGTCAGACATTGAACCATTTTAACGAGGAGGATTCGGTATTCGCCGAACCGGATCTTATCCGTGTTGCCGAGGAGATCGACCGTCTTGTGGCTGGCCGTCGTGCCGTTGAGATGGCCCTCCGTGCTGCCAAGGAGGCCGCCGATGCAGCCAATCAGGCAAAGAGTGATTTCCTCTCCAGCATGAGTCACGAGATCAGGACTCCGCTCAATGCCATCATCGGGATGGCTGAGTTGTTGGAGCATGACTCTACCCGTCCCGATGTGAAGCAATGCCTGCGGACGATCCATACGAGTGGTGATGTCCTTCTCTCCCTCATCAATGACATCCTCGATC
Organism: bacterium; assembly: GCA_037130175.1. Taxonomy (GTDB): domain Bacteria; phylum Verrucomicrobiota; class Verrucomicrobiia; order Chthoniobacterales; family UBA6821; genus UBA6821. The sequence goes on from JBAXTN010000007.1 coordinate 71,330, forward strand.
TGTCAAAGATCGAGGCGGGACAGATCGAGATAGAGAAAGCTCCCATGGCTCTCAAAATGTGTGTTGAAGAGTCAGTGAATATTGTTTCGTCGCTTGCTTCGGAAAAAGGGATCGTAATGAAACTTGCCAATGATCCAGCTCTTCCCGAAGCCATTCTGGGAGACTCCCTGAGGCTGCGCCAGGTACTGCTAAATCTCCTGATGAATGCGGTGAAATTCACTGAACGAGGGGTGATATCACTCACGACAGAACTTGCCAGCAACGCTGATGGATGTCCCGTGGTCTCCTTTGCAGTGACAGATACCGGCATCGGTATGACCCCTGATCAGCAGAAACGACTCTTCAGGATCTTCAGTCAGGCGGATGTTTCCACGAGTCGTCGTTTCGGCGGTACCGGGCTTGGCTTGGCAATCTCCCAGAAACTTGTCGAACTGATGGGCGGCAAGATCACCATCGAGTCTGCGCTGGGCAAAGGATCAACATTTCTCTTTTCAATTCCGGTTGTGCAAGTGGCCAAACCTATGCCCACACAGACTCTGGGATCATTGCCGAGTCTGCCAAATTATGTGCTCGGTCAGCGGTGTCCAATGAAGATTCTTTTGGCAGAAGATAACAAGGTCAACCAGCAGGTTGTTGAGTTGATGCTCAACCGACTTGGATATAAGACCCAGATTGTTGTCAACGGACTTGAGGCGGTGACTGTTCTTGACACAGAATCATTCGATCTGGTGCTGATGGATATCCAGATGCCGATCATGAGCGGGCTGGAGGCCGCCGAAAAAATCATCGAAAAACACGGTGCCAAAAGACCTCAGATTGTGGCTCTCACAGCCAATGCAACCCGGGAAGATCGAAAAATCTGCATGGATGCAGGAATGGACGATTATCTGGTCAAACCGCTCCGCCGCGACCGGCTTGCGGCGGTGATCGAGGAGACCTATACCCGCATTCACGGGCTTGAAAAAATGCAGGGTTGATCGTTAACGGTCAGGAGGCGCCGTTCACCAAATAGGGAATGGAAGCCACGCGATTCCTTACCTCATCAAGGCCATCGACAAGATCGGCAATTGAGTCCCATCGCCCAGTGGTCAATGCTTCGCGGGCATGACCGGGCATCGTGATCTCGGCGCTGAAATCCACATCGGCGACCGTCACCTTGTTCTCGGTGAGGTCAATGGTGATCATTGCTTCTGGATCGCTTTCTATGATGGCGGCAAGTCCGGCAATATCCTGCTGGGACATCTTCACACATGGCACGCCGAGCGTGGTGGAGTTGCCAAAGAAGATCTCAGCAAAGCTCTCGGCAATGACCGCACGGTGACCGAATCGGTAGAGTGATTGCGGTGCATGCTCCCGCGAGCTGCCACAGCCAAAGTTGGATCCGGAGAGCAGGATCGTGGCTCCCGAAAAGCGGGGGTCGTCAAGCGGGTGAACGCGTCCAGCTTCCTTGTCGTGAAGGCGGGCATCGGCAAACGCAAACTCCCCTAGACCGTCAAAAGTGACGCACTTCATGAAGCGTGCGGGGATGATGCGATCCGTGTCAATATCGTCGCCGGGAACGAAAACGCCGCGACCGGTGACCTGGGTGATTTTTTCAAGGGCCATAAAATAAGGATTCAGGATTTATGATTCAGAATGACAGAGAAGGCTCAGTTAATGCCGAAAACCTTTCGGGCGTCGGTGACTTCGCCCGAGAGGGCTGCGGCCGCCACCATGAGCGGGCTCATCAACATGGTGCGTCCGGTGGGACTCCCTTGGCGACCTTTGAAGTTGCGGTTACTGGAACTGGCGCATAGCTGATCCCCGACAAGCTTGTCGGGATTCATCCCCAGACACATGGAGCAACCGGCTCCCCGCCACTCAAATCCGGCTTCGCGAAAGATCTCGGCCAATCCCATTTTCTCGGCGATGGCTGCAACTCCCTGCGATCCGGGGACGACGATTGCCTTCACATGAGGGGCGACCTTGTGGCCTCGGATGTATTTGGCGACCTCCTGAAGATCAGAGAGACGCCCGTTGGTGCAACTACCGAGGAAGGCCACATCAATCTTGAGCCCGATGACCGGAGTGCCCGAGGAGACCTTCATATGCTCGATGGCCTCGATCGCCGTAGCGCGATCTTTCTCAGGGAGGGCTTCGGGATAGGGGATGGCCTCGTCGATGAAGACTGCCTGTGCCGGAGTGATGCCCCAAGTGACGGTGGGCAGGATATCCTCAGCTTTGAAATAGACCACATCGTCATAGACACAATCAGGGTCGGAGGCCGTGGCCTTCCAGCGGGCCACGGAGGCATCCCACTCGGCCCCTTTGGGCGAGTAGGGACGACCACGAAGATACTCAAAGGTGGTCTCGTCAGGATTCACATAACCGACACGGGCACCACCTTCGATGGCCATATTGCAGACGGTCATGCGCTCTTCCTGAGTGAAGTTGTCAAAGGTCGAGCCACCATATTCATACGCGTAGCCGATACCACCATTCACACCAAGGTGTCGGATGATGTGCAGGGTGACATCCTTTGCATAGACACCTGGGGCGAGCTTGCCATCAACATTGATTCGGCGCACCTTGGGCTTGCTGATCGCCATCGTCTGGGTTGCCAGCACATCGCGAACTTGGCTTGTCCCGATGCCGAAGGCAATCGCGCCAAAGGCTCCGTGAGTGGAGGTGTGGGAATCGCCGCAGGCAATGGTCGTTCCCGGTTGAGTGATGCCTTGCTCGGGGCCTACGATGTGGACGATCCCTTGATTGCCGCTTGGCAGATCAAAGAAAGTCACACCCGTTTCAGCACAGTTCTTGCGCAGCTCCTTGACCATTGCATCGGCGAGGGGATCGGAGAATGGTTCCGCGCGTTGATCCGTGGGAACGATATGATCGACCGTGGCAAAGGTTCGATTGGGATAGAGCACCTTGAGGCCAAGATCACGAAGCATTCCAAAAGCTTGCGGGCTCGTGACCTCGTGAATGAGATGCGTACCGATCAGAAGTTGAGTCCGTCCGTCAGGGAGAGTGCGAACAGTGTGTTCGTCCCAGACCTTATCAAGAAGCGTTTTACCCATAGCCTTTCAACTCTAGCTCATGAAAATTAAGATTCAATTCTTCAATTTTTTCCACCTTTGCTTATGGTGAGCTAATCATGTCCAAGCTGCCCACCATCCTCTATACCAAGACCGACGAGGCACCCGCACTCGCTACCTACTCCTTACTGCCGATTGTTCAGGCATTTACCAAGCATGCCGGGATTTCGGTCGAGTTGCGTGACATCTCTCTGGCGGGACGCATTATTTCGGCTTTCCCCGACTTTTTGAACGAGGATCAACGGATCCCCGACGCGCTGGCAGAGTTGGGTGCACTGACACTCCAACCGGAGGCCAACATCATCAAGCTTCCAAATATCAGTGCCTCCATGCCCCAGCTTAAGGCGGCTATCGCCGAGCTTCAGAGCAAAGGCTACGCGCTTCCCGATTATCCCGACACCCCGCAGACCGAGGTGGAGAAAGATGTCCGCGCCCGCTATGACAAGATCAAGGGGAGTGCTGTCAATCCCGTCCTTCGCGAGGGAAACTCCGATCGCCGCGCTCCGAAGGCCGTTAAGGAATACGCCCGAAAACATCCGCATTCGATGGGAGCGTGGTCGGTAGACTCCAAGACGCAAGTCGGCACGATGGGAGGGAAAAGTGATTTCTTCGCCAATGAGCAATCAGTGACCGTTCCGGCTGCCACCGATGTGAAAATTGAGCTCATCGGTGTTGATGGCACGAGCAAGGTGCTGAAGGAAAAGACCCCGCTCAAGGTCGGAGAGATTATTGACGCCACCTTTCTGAGTAAGAAATCACTCGTTGCATTTATCGCCCAGCAGATTGCCAAGGCCAAGTCCGAGGGAGTGCTTCTCTCTCTTCACATGAAGGCGACGATGATGAAAGTTTCCGATCCGATCATCTTCGGTCATGCCGTTGAAGTCTTCTTCGCTGACCTCATTGCAAAACATGGAGTGTTGATCAAGGCTCTCGGAGTTGATTTCAGCAATGGGTTTGGTGATCTCGTCGCCAAGATTCAGACCCTGTCCGCTAATCAGAAAACTGCCATCGAAGCCGACATTCAGGCGGCCTATACCAATGGTCCGGCCCTCGCCATGGTCAATTCTGACAAGGGCATCACCAACCTCCATGTACCGAGCGATGTCATCGTTGATGCCTCCATGCCTGCGATGATCCGTGCCGGTGGCAAGATGTGGGATGCCCACGGGAAGACTCAGGACACACTGGCTGTCATCCCCGACAGTTGCTATGCAGGTGTCTATCAGGCCGTCGTTGATTTCTGTAAAAAGCATGGGGCGCTTGACCCCAAGACTATGGGATCGGTGCCGAATGTCGGCCTCATGGCGCAGGCTGCCGAGGAATATGGCTCCCATAACAAGACCTTTGAGATTCCCTTTGATGGTGTTGTCCGGGTCACGGATTCCGGAGGGAAGGTGCTTCTTGAGCACAGCGTCGCGGAGGGGGATATCTGGCGTGCTTGCCAGACCAAGGATGCCCCGATCCAGGATTGGGTAAAGCTTGCCGTCAAGCGTGCCCGGGCGACCGGTGATCCCGCGGTCTTCTGGTTGGACGAGAAACGGGCTCATGATGCCCAGATCATTGCCAAGGTCAAAACCTACCTTGCAGATCACGACACCACGGGACTGGAGATACTCCTCATGCCTCCCGCCGAGGCATGCACCTTCACTCTTGGTCGCATCGTGAAGGGGATGGATACCATCTCGGTCACGGGCAATGTCCTTCGTGATTACCTTACGGATCTCTTCCCAATTCTCGAAGTCGGAACGAGTGCCAAGATGCTCTCCATCGTGCCACTGATGAATGGCGGCGGACTCTTTGAGACCGGTGCGGGCGGTTCCGCTCCGAAACATGTCCAGCAATTTCTTGAGGACAACTACCTGCGTTGGGATTCTCTCGGAGAGTTCTTTGCCCTTGCTCCTTCACTGGAGCATATCAGCGAAACCTTTGGTAATGCCAAAGCCAAGGTCTTGGCCGAGACGCTGGATGCTGCAACAGGAAAGTTCCTCGAAAACGACAAATCCCCCGGGCGCAAGCTGGGCACCCTCGACAACCGAGGCAGTCACTTCTTCCTCGCGCTTTATTGGGCGCAGGCACTCGGGGCACAGACAAAGGATGCAGAACTGAAGACCATCTTCACACCTATTGCCGAGGCTCTCGCAGCCAATGAAGCAAAGATTACCGCAGAACTTCTCGCCGTGCAGGGCAAGCCCACGGAGATAGGCGGCTACTACCTGCCGGATGAAGCCAAGGCCAACTCTGTCCTTCGTCCCAGTCCGACATTCAACGCGATCCTGGCCAAACTATAATGTCAAAATTAGCCTGTCCCGAATGCACCATGGAAGAGGTGCTCGAACACCCCACAAAATGGGAATGCGTCACCTGCGGCTTTGAGTGGCCTAAGGAAGAGGAAGCCTCTGTTCCCGATGGCCCTCGCGTGGTGAAAGATGCCTATGGCACTGTGCTGGCAGACGGCGATTGTGTGACACTTATTAAGGATCTCAAACTCGGCGGCACTTCCGTGCTGAAAGGGGGCTCCAAGTCCAAGCCGATCAGACTAGGGGAGGGAGATCATGAAATTTCCTGCAAGGTGGATGGGATTTCTGTTGGCTTAAAAGCCTGCTTCGTAAAAAAGGCGTAGGTTTTGGCGGCTAGCGGCGTCGGGCTGCTCTTGCCGTAGGATTACTACGGCTGACGCTTGCCCGCCTTGCTACCCATCCAAAATACTACATTTTTTGAAATGACAGGGGAATTCCAGCACGAGGCGGCGTTACTGCTAGTTCGGCTTAGGACTACCGGAAGAAATGCCTTGTTTAGCTGGAGAGGTGGGTGTCTTCGGATTTCTCGTTGAATTTCTGCATTCCTACTCTTCCTCGGCTCGGTTGCACGCAGCGTCGTATCTGCGTGGTTTGTTCGTTTTTTGCCGATCCCTTCGTTCGAGCGTCATCCGTCGTTTTTCACGGCTGAGGCGGAGTTTTTTAATTTCCTCTTCCAGCTTGAGAAAACCCTCGAGTCGAGAGGGCTCCATGCGCCCTTCGGCCATTGCCGCACGGATTGCACAGCCTGCGTGGGGGCCATGGCGGCAGTCGTCGAAGCGACAGTTTTGGGCCAGTTCCTCGATGTCGGCAAACTGCTCGCGGAGAGTCGTCTCATCTGTCCACATATGGACTTCACGGATGCCTGGATTGTCGATGATGATCCCGCCTTTTCGCAGCACCATCAGTTCACGAGCCGTCGTGGTGTGTCGTCCCTTGCCGGTGATTTCGTTGACCTCGTCGGTCCACTGAAATTCCCCTCCGAGGAGGTGATTGATGACCGAGGATTTTCCCGTGCCACTGGATCCGATGAAGGTGATCGAAATACCTGGTTTGAGATAAGATTTGAGCGCATTCAGAGAGTTTTTTTTCTTGAGGCTGGTGATATGGACTTCCGCATCCGGATTCTGCGCTCGGATAGTTTCTGCAGCCGTCTGGTTCTCCTCGTCGGAATAAAGGTCGGCTTTGTTGACCAAGACCACCGCTTTTGCCCGGCTGCGGCCAATGATTGCGAAATACCGTTCCATCCGACGGAGATTGAAATCGGGACCCGCTTCGGTGACCACGACCACGACCTGGATGTTGGCGGCGATCACCTGCTCTTCCATACGCTTCCCGGACATTTTCCTTGAGAAGCAGGTTTGTCTGGAGAGTCTTGCACGGATGACATGCTCGTTGTTCTCATCTCCGATTTCCAACGCCACCCAATCTCCAACGGCGGGAAGTTCCGCGTCTGTTGCGGCATCATGGTACACCTTTCCACCCATCACGACTTCCACCTCACGACCATCCCCCAATAAGGCCCCATAGGTGATTTTGTTATCACGAATCAGACGAGCTGGATGCCATCCTTTATCGAGGAATGGGGAGAATTCCTGGGCAAAACCCTCATTCCAGCCAAGATCTTCGAGCTTCATGAAGAGGTCTTTGATCTCTACAACTCAGCGGTTTTCGGTGATCGCAGAATCAATCAGATCGAGGATATCCGAACGTCCCTGACTCTCCTTTGTAGAACTCAGGACATAGGCAGGCTCTTCTTGAGTTATTTCACGCATGCGGATCAGGAATGCCTCGATATTTTTCTTAACTGCGCTCTTCGAGAGTTTGTCTATTTTAGTGAAAATGAGGATGAATGCCCGCCCGATTCCTACCATCCATGTGAGGAATTCCAGATCCAAATTTTGGGGCGTGAGCCGAGAATCAATCAGCACGAAGGTACCGAGGAGGTTAGGGCGATTTTGCAGGTAGTCTGAAACGAAGGCGGTGAAGGCACCACGCGCCGTCTTACCGACCTTTGCATAGCCGTAACCGGGAAGATCCACCAAAGTCCAGGTGTTATTGATCGTGAAAAAGTTGATCAGCTGCGTTTTGCCAGGGATCTGCGAAACCTTTGCCAGTCCGTCCGAAAGGGTCAGCATGTTGATGAGTGACGATTTCCCTACATTCGAGCGACCAATGAGCGCAAATTCTGGCATTGCTGATTTTGGGCACGAGGCCAGATTGGGAAAACTGGACTGAAAGACCGCAGTGGTGATCTTCATGACTTGCGCTGTTGGTAAGCTGCTGGAATAGGTTTTTTTACCCGATAGCCGGGCGTGGCCAGAATCTCCACATAAACTTCGGCTGCTTCTCCAAGTGCCACACTATCAAGTGCCTTTGGGACATCGGACAGCGGGGTCTGGGTGGCAGTTCCGCTATCAGATCCGATCTTGCAGGCAAAATCCCAGAAATCAACCTCCTGAGGCAAGGTCTTCCTCCTCTCCCTCTTCACATACTTTGTGAGTTCGAGCTTGATGGCCTCCATGACCCGCAGGTCTTCCTTGCCCGGAAGGTGTAGTGAAAAAGTCTTTTTCATGAGTTGTGGAGCCTAGCACACCCTTCGCACCGCTCGTGATATAATTTCCTCCGGCCTCTACTTCCCATAGGCCTCGACGAGTCCATCGGCGACGGCGTTGGCATATTCTCGATAGATGCTGATGCGTTCTTTTCCTGCGATGGGGCGAGTTCCTTCATAATCGCCAGCGAGGAGGCGAATAAGGGTTTCCTCCTGATTCATGAAGTAGGGTTCGGTCACGACAACAGGGCCGTCATGTTCACGGCTCAGGAGCATATTTCGGGCGACGACATAAGGATCCTCGACGATCGATCGGGTGCTCCAGCTATTCCCATAATGAACCGGCGGAAATCCCGTGGCCGCGTTGAGGCTTTTGGAAATGGCATGAGCGACACGGATTTCCATGGGTGTGACATCCCGGAAAAGTTTTGTCAGGAGTCGGAGGCGTTGCCGGGGATCATTGTTGATTTCCTTGGCTGTGTAAGCACCGGAAATGAAAAGAATGTTGCGGTTGATCTTTGGAAAATTATTACGGTGCCGTGCAGAGGTCGCATCAAACTGGAGAACGATGGTGATGTCGGGTATCATGGCAGCCCTGGTTTTTTCGGCTCGGGCTCTCGCCTCAAGATTCTTGGTGAGCAGAACCTCCGCGACTATCCGTTGATACATCGGGGATGTTTGCCTCACATTCTGCGTTCGGGATCTGAAGGTTTTGGAAAGGATGTGGCGATGGTGGGCCAGAACTTGCGGAACCACTTGTTGCACCGCCGCGATGTCGAGTTTGCACACCGGTTCGCTGTTTTCCCTTGTCACGAATACATCAGCACCAAGTTCTTTGAGCCTTTTGGAAAGCACCTTGGAAACAAGCAGATTCAGATCCCCCTCCTGAATGAGCCCGAATCCCGGATAGAGCGTGGAGCGATCCTCCAACGATCCCCATGCTCCCCCTATGTCGGCAGGGTCGATGGCAATCCGCACTCCAGCTAATGGAAGCGCCGAAGGAGTTGCAATCCGGTTAGTGGATTCGGCAGTTGGCGCAGGTAAAGGGGGGGGCGAAATAAATGAGGAGATAAGTCTGGAAAACAGGGAATTGGTATCGGGAGTGGGTGAAGGGGCACTATGGGAATCTACCTGCGGTGTCGTGGTGGGTGATGTTGTATCTGGAGAGGCCTCCGGTTGATGGGCCAAGGTGATTGTCACCAGTGGATTTGGTCGCGAAGGAGCATTGGTTTGCCCAAAGACCTGCACCTCTTGAACCGTGATTTTCAGGAAGGGAATGAGGCTGCCAGTCGGGTCAAAAACACTTTTCAGCCGTTCCTCAAAACCGCTTCGAGTCAGAACATTGCTGTATTGCTCCAGTCGCTTCCATTCCTGAGGTGATGGATCTTGGAGTAAGTCTGTAGGCAGGACGGCAGCTCCCGTCGGTGAATGCATCGCCAGAAGAATAATGACCGTGAACAAGAGAAAACGCATTCTCACCCTCCAGCGAAAAGTATGCCGTGAAATGGCGTCTCTCAAGATGTCACAGGGGCAACAGAGATTCTGATCCGAGAGATCGGAAGGCTCCTACACGGAATGATGTTCCTGCAAGCTCTTTACTGTCAGTGGTGATTTTGCAATCGAGGCGATTGCCGCTGCGCTGGCTGCTGCTGCCCGGAGAGTCGTCATGATCGGGATACGGTTGGCTACCGCCATGCTGCGGATGACGACTTCATCCTGACGGGGCTGTTTGCCACTTGGTGTATTGATGATGAACTGCATCTCGCCATTCTTGATCATATCGACGACATTGGGTCGGCCCTGGGCAAGCTTGTTAAGGCGTTTCACGGAAATGCCCGCGGCTTTCAGCAGGGTGGAGGTGCCGTCTGTCGCGTGGATCACAAAACCAAGATCCGCAAATTGCTTCAAGATCGGCACAGCAGCATTTTTATCGGAGTCCTTGACGCTGACAAAAAGATTGCCGCCCGAGGGGAGGGAGGGTGCCGCCGCCATCTGTGCCTTGGCATAGGCACGGGGAAAGTCGGTATCGATCCCCATGACCTCTCCCGTGGAGCGCATTTCTGGGCCGAGGGTGATGTCAATGCCCGGGAACTTGATAAATGGGAAGACTGCTTCCTTGACGCTGTAGTGTTTAGGAATGACTTCCTCTGTAAAACCGAGATCGGCAAGGGTGCGTCCGGCCATGATTTTTGCTGCCATTTTAGCAAGCGGAACTCCGATCGCCTTGCTCACAAATGGAGAGGTGCGCGAGGCTCGGGGATTGACTTCCAAGACAAAGACCTCGTCCCCCTTCACTGCAAACTGGACATTCATGAGGCCCCGGACATCAAGCTCAAGGGCCATTGATTTGGTCGCCGAGCGGATGTTCTCAAGCACTTTTTCAGACAAGGAAACGGTCGGGATCACGCAAGCACTATCGCCGCTATGGATGCCGGCTTCCTCAATGTGCTCCATGATGCCCCCGATGACGCATTGGGTACCGTCTGCCAGGCAATCGACATCAACCTCTGTCGCATCCTCAAGGAATCGGTCCACAAGGATCGGTCGCTCAGGACTGACTTCGACGGCCGTTCGAATATAGCGGCGAAGATCATCTTCTGTGTAGACGATCTCCATGGCACGACCTCCAAGGACGAAGGAGGGACGGACGAGAACGGGATAACCGACTTGGTTGGCCACGGCGACTGCCTCGTGCTCTTCAGTGGCCGTCGCACCTGTTGTCTGACGCAGGCCCAGCTTGTTGATCATCGCAGAGAAGTGCTTGCGATCCTCCGCCATCTCGATGCTCTTGGGCTGAGTGCCGATGATGGTCACGCCGTGAGCCTGAAGCGGGGCTGCAAGATTGAGAGGGGTCTGTCCTCCAAATTGTACGACTGCCGCGTCGCATTTTTCGCGTTCGTAGATATTGAGCACATCTTCCAGCGTGAGAGGCTCAAAGAAGAGCTTGTTACTCGTATCATAATCGGTGGAGACGGTTTCGGGATTGGAATTGACCATGATGGTCTCCCAGCCTTCTTCCTTCAACGCGAAGGCGGCATGAACGCAGCAATAGTCGAACTCGATTCCCTGACCGATACGGTTGGGGCCGCCACCGAGGATCATCACCTTTTTTTGACCGCTCTTGCGGGTTTCATCCTCATCCCCGTAAGTGGAGTAGAAATAGGGAGTGGCTGCCTCAAATTCAGCGGCGCAGGTATCAACCAGTCGGTAGGTCGGTTCAATGCCGGCAGCCTTCCTCTTGGCGCGAATCTCATCCTCGCTGACTCCCGTAATATGAGCGAGCTGGCGGTCGGAGAAGCCAAGCTTCTTTGCCTGACGCAGGGGAATTTTGTCTGGATTTTGACGATAGGCAAGTTCGGCTTCGACAATCTCCAGGATGTTGTCGAGGAACCATGGATCAATGGCGCTGATCGAGTGAATGCGTTCCAGACTGAATCCGGCAAGGAAGGCATGGCGCACCGAGAAGATCCGTTCGGCATTGGGTACGCGTAGCAGAAATTCGATACGGTCGATATCCCAGCTGCCATCAGCAAGACGGGGTTCAATGTCTTTGGCATCGCAACCGAGTCCTGCGCGACCCGTTTCCAGTGAGCGGAGGGCCTTTTGCAGGGCCTGCTTGAAAGTGCGTCCGATGGACATCGCTTCGCCGACACTCTTCATCTGGGAGGTGAGAGTCGGATCGGCTTTTGGGAATTTCTCAAAAGTGAAACGGGGAACCTTGACGACGCAATAATCTATGGCTGGCTCGAAGCAGGCCGTTGTGGTCTTGGTAATGTCGTTCTTGAGTTCGTCGAGCGTGTATCCGACGGCGAGCTTGGCAGCAATCTTGGCAATCGGATAACCGGTGGCCTTGGAGGCGAGGGCAGAGGACCGGGAGACGCGGGGATTCATCTCGATGACGATTTGGCGACCATCCTTGGGATTAACGGCAAACTGGATATTCGATCCCCCCGTCTCCACCCCGATGGCACGGATGACGGCAAAAGAATCATCGCGCATTTTTTGATATTCCTTGTCGGTCAATGTCTGGATCGGAGCCACGGTGATCGAATCTCCCGTGTGGACTCCCATTGGATCAAAATTCTCAATGGAACAGATGACGATGCAGTTGTCAGCCCGATCGCGGATGACCTCCACTTCAAATTCCTTCCATCCGAGCAAAGATTCCTCAATCAGCACTTCGGTTGTGGGAGACATGTCGAGGCCCCTCCGTGCGATGGTTTCGAGTTCCTCACGGTTATAAGCGATGCCACCACCTGCTCCACCGAGAGTGAAGGCGGGACGGATGATGAGGGGGTAGGTGCCGATATGCTTCGCAATTTCAAACACCTCGTCGATGGAGTGGGCGGCGCCGGAGTTGGCAACTTCCAGACCGATTTCAAGCATGATCTGTTTGAAGAGGGTGCGGTCTTCGCCCCTCTTGATCGCCTCGGCATTGGCTCCGATCAGTCGGACACCATGCTTCTCCAGCACGCCGTTATGGACTAACTCCATGGCGGCATTGAGGGCGGTCTGTCCGCCAAGAGTCGGAAGGAGTGCGTCGGGTTTTTCCTTTTCAATGATCTTCTCGATGATCGCCGGAGTGATCGGCTCGATATAGGTCTGATTGGCAAATTCCGGATCAGTCATGATCGTGGCCGGATTCGAATTCACCAGAACGACCTCGTAACCTTCCTCTGCGAGCGCCTTGCAAGCCTGGACTCCGGAATAGTCAAATTCGCACCCCTGGCCGATAACAATGGGGCCTGCGCCGATCAGCAGGATTTTATGGATTGATGTGTCTTTGGGCATGAGTGCCGAAAGGATGAAGGATGATTGCTTAGTGATGAAAGCTGAAAAGCGACAGAGTTTAGAAAAAACAGGCGCGCGGGGAAAAATAACCTTTTCCCGAATACCCAATGAACTCAGAAGGAGGCAGGCAAGTGAGATTCGAGAAGGCTTGTGGCTTCTGCCATAGGTGTCAGCACGATTTTTTCCAAACCTGTGGGAAGTAGCATGAAGCCTCCCGGCATCAGTATTATGCCACCGCATTCAATTTTTCCAGTGAGACAGGTGATGATGGCAAAATCATCCTTTGTATCTATTGGCAGGGGGGTAGGAAGATCATATTTCTCAACGAGAAAATAAGGGCAATCTGCAA
>JBAXTN010000070.1:0-4758 GCA_037130175.1 bacterium
TAGTCATACCGTTTTGACCCGAAAAATCTTCTATTAGAGGGATGTTTTTTCAAATACTTCACTGGTCGGAATGGGTAAAGTAGTGAAACCAAATAATATGGAACTCAGGAACTCATGAAAAATAAAAGCCTCGGGAAAAGCACCGGAGTATTTGTTGATTCTCATTTTCACCAAACCGAAAAAACTGAAGCAACCTTCACTGGTTGAAGGAACGGCTTTCCTATCTATCGAGTCCGAAGATTAAACCCATCGTGCAAACTCTCTTTAACCGATGCCTGCCTCATCCATTCCTGAGTTTCTGAGTTCCAGATTCAAAAATCCCTGATCCCCTTGAGTACACACTCAAAATAGCAAAGAACCGTTTTCAAATGCTTCGCTAGGGAAAATCCTGATTGCTCCATCTTCTCCCATTCTGGCGACCATGGGAAATCGATCCCGCTGAGCGCAGAAGGCGATGTCATCCTGAAGCTGCGGATGCGCTGACAATCTCTTCCCATTGCTGGACTTGGAAAAGGCGGTCACCAGATCCATCTCCTCATGCAGGAGAAGGCGTTGCGCCATCAAGGCGGCATCGGAGAGTATTTTAAATCCCCATTCTTTGCAGAGCAGATTCACCAGAGCCCCCGCACCGAGAACATCCTCATAAGCCGTCTGTTCGCCCGTACCGCTGCAGACCAAAAGTATCTCTTCCGGATGCGTTCTGATGAGGTATTGCGAAGTCGCGGATAGATTCAGAAAAGAGGCAATCAGGACTTCCCTTGCCCCAACACAGGACCGAAGTGCTCTGGTGCCATTGGTGGTGGTGATCACGACAGACTTTCCCTGCAGATCTCCGGACAAAAACTCAGTGGGTGAATTGCCCAGATCGAAACAGCGGCCACCCGTAAGCTCCGAGCCGATACGGAGACCTTCCCTCTCACCCGCAAGCAGGGAACCGGGATGCGCGGCGTGCAGATTCAGCGCCTCCCCGATCGTGCGGGCCGGTAGAAATTCCCGAACACCGCTGCCCAGCCCTGTGATCATGCTACTGGTCGCGCGAAGTACATCAAAGACCACACAGACCTTTCCGATAAGATCGCATCCCTGGAGGTTCTCGAACTCGGAGGGTGCCATCAGAACATCCAGTCTTTTCATCTCGATTTTATGGGCATTGTTAATTTGTTCTGAGGCACTGGAAATAATGCTGCAACAAATCAGCGACTGGCGAAGCTTTTAGAAATCACGCTACCCCCTCCCCTCCATCTCTCCCGTCTCGTTCATCCTTGTAAATTGCCCTAAAACTTCACACCTGCGCTCCAGAAGATATTCTGGCTCGTGAGATTGGCATTGCCTGCCGAGGCGTTGTAGAAGAGCGAAGTATTCCACCTATGCTTGTACTCCAGAGTGACGCCCACTCCTGTGTAAAGTGTGTCTCTCAGGGGAGCGGAACTTGTATTCGCAAAGCTCGGACTACTTCCTCCGAGGGAGCCATTGATTGAGTAGGGATTCTGCAGGAACTCATGCTGCCAGGAGAGACTGATCTGAGGAATGAGCAAGAGATTCGGATTGGCCTGATAGCTATAGGCCACATGCCCGCCGAGGCTGTAAATCATGCTTGAGGTATTCCAGCCTCGAGAGGCGAAGTTCAGACTCTGGGCTCCGGTTTCATTCACTGCATTGGCCCCGAAGTAGGTGTATTGCAGACTGGTTGTCGGGCCGTAAGTCCAGTTACCCTTCTTGAGATCATAGCCGGTGGCCAGCATGGTATCGATCTCCCCTGCTCCTGGTGAGCTGGTAGCTGTCCTGTTAAGCCCAGTAAAGCTGATGTTCCGTGTCACCTGATAGTTGTTGTAGCCTCCTCCGGCGAGTGCATCCGCGTAGAAGCCGACTGCTTCTCCCTTGGAGTTCTTTTGTCCGTAGGTGCCAAAGAGGCCGAATCTCACCGAGTTATCAATGATCTGGCTGCCTCCGTTGTACTTGGTGTAACTCCCCTCATATCCCGCATAGATGCCGGTACCGAAATTGTCGTTCCACTTGTAGGTGAAGCCCGTGGTCACTCCTCCGCTCTGGCTGTTGTAGTTGGGAAGCATGTTGGCACTGTTGGCCGTGGCAAAAATACCATTCCCATCCACGAACATTCCCCAATGGGTGTCAGCTCCCGGACGCAGGATATCCTTTTTGGAATCCAGGACTCCTTTGTCACCCTGTCCATCGATAATGGGAGTATTATCAGCAAAACCACTCATGCTAAATCCTGTTCCCGCAACACGCAATCCCCACAGCCTCTGGATGAGTTCCTGGTTCTGGGCATTGGCAAGATTGAAAGCTGTCGTGCTCAGACTCTGGTAAATGGTCGGCATGATGGCGTTGAAGGCCAGTTGATATTGACCAGCAGTCAGTGAGTCGAGGGCAGTGGAGACCACGAGTTGATCTCCGCTGAGAGCCGGAATAAAGCTGTTGAGAGCCGTAGCCACATTGGTCTGGTTCTGGTTGGCTGCCATCTGGGTATAACTCGCTGGGGCGATGAGGATATTGGCATTGCCCCCTTGGATGAGGAGTCGCCCCCGCTCTCCCGGGGCAGCAATGATGGAGGAGAAACTGCCGAAGATGCCCGATGCCGTAAGGATCGTTGTCCTGGTGCCGAAAGCTAGGGCGTTGGTGAAGATGAGGCTACCTCCCAAAGTGGCCGATCCGCTCATACTCAGAAGGGAACTTGCATTGATTTGAAGTGAGGAGGAACCGGTGAGCACTAGGTTGCCGGAGATGAAGTTTGTTCCCAGAACCACCATCGATCCTGAGTTGGTGACATTACCGTTCACCACAGCCGGATCAATGAAGAAGGAGCCCCCCTGCCCGATACTCAGGGAGCCGTTGAGGGTGCCTTCGATCAGTGAAAAACTCCCCTGCTGGACAGTGAGTAGCGGTGTGTTGATGACACCGCTATTGGTTAGGGTGCCGGTGGAGATGAAGACTCCATTGGATGCGTTGAGAGTTCCTCCACTGTTCACCGAGGCACTCCCTCCGTTCACGGTAACGCTCGGTGTATTGATCGTCCCGCTGTCACTGAGGTTGCCTCCCACATTCACGGTGATGCCAGCCGAAGAGTTGAGTGTGCCCCCGCTATTCACCGAAGCATTCCCTCCGCTATTGAGCGTGAGGCTTCCGATCTGAAGCGTGGAGGAGATGACGATATTGGTGGAGATGCTCAGGTTGGCTGTCGGGGCGATGTAGGCGGAGAGATTGGAACTCGTGAGCAGGAAGGAGTACCCTTGGACCCCACCTCCCACAACGCTGAAGCTATCGGTTGTAAATCCGCTCTGGCTTCCAAAGTTCAAGAGCACATTGGTCGCGTTGTTCAAGGTCGGATTGACGAAGTTCAAGCCTCCCCCACCCGCGTTGGTCATCACTCCGGTGACACTCAGGATCTGGCTGCCCGGAGTGAGCGCCACCACGCCGTTGCTTTGCCAATTCAGGGAGGCAATGCTCAGATTGGTTCCCAGAGCAAGGGTTGCGCTTTGGCTTCCTCCTCCCAGATTCACCGCACTGGTGCCAAGCGCATTACTGCTTCCTGCCTGCAGGGTCCCCGCACTAATTGTGGTCGTGCCGCTGAAATTATTGGAGCCGGAAAGAATGCTCACTCCAGCGCCGAGTTGATTGACTGCTCCGAGACCCGAGATCGAGCTGGTGAGTGCGGCCGTATCACTCTGGTTGAAGTTGATCATGCTTCCATTGTGCCCAAACGCAATGGTCGGCGAGTTGATCGTCCCAGCCGTGTCATTGCCGACGAGAGTACCAATATTGAGTGTCCCAGGACCTCCGCTTCCAAGTGTTATACCACTTGCAGCCAAAGCACCTCCGTTAGCAACGGTAATTGTATCACTGCCGGCATAATATGCACTGAGAGTGAAAACACTTGAGTTGCTCCAAAGCGAACCATTGCCCGTAATCAAAGCACTGTTTCCCCCGGCGAATGTATTATTCCCAATAGTCCCACTCCTACTATACAACGCTCCACCTGCGGAAATCGTCAGTGAATCAGCTCCATTGTCTGCATAGCCGATATTAAAATCACCACTGTTCCTCCAAACAGATCCGGTTCCCGTAATAATAGCAGCATTGCTCCCGGTGCCAGTGGCTCCAAGCCCCTCCCCAACATATCCGCTAACGCTGGACACTGCTCCTCCGTTGGAAATCACCAGCAAGTTGCCACCTCCGTAATGACCGACTCTTAAATCTCCTGCATTAGTCAGCAGGGAACCGCTCCCGGTCACCAGAATGCTGTTATTCGATGAAGATGAGTCGTTACCAATGATTCCGCTGCCTGCCACCACAACCATACCCCCGTTGGAAATGGTCAGCGTGTTGCTGCTTGAGGAACTATTTCCAATGGTGAGGTTTCCTGAGTTCGTCCAAAGGGATCCCTGACCAGTCACCAGCACCGAGTTACCGATAGAATACTGAAAACCGATGTATTCGTCGCCTGACACGGATACCTTACCTCCATTGGAAATCACCATTGAGTTCCCGGAAATGCTGTTGCCAGTGCCATTATCACCAACAATTAGTTGCATGTTGATCCAAGTCGAATTACTTCCGGTCACAAGGACGGAATTACTCGTAGAGTCCCCATTAAAGCCGATCACCGTCCCAATGTTGATCAATCCCGCCCAAACAGTTGCCCCGTTGGAAATCGTCAGACTGTTGCGGGATCCGTCGTTGCCGATAATGGCTCCTCGCTATTTTGAGTGGGTAGGAAGGATTGAGGCAGGGAAGGTATGA
>JBAXTN010000071.1:0-4620 GCA_037130175.1 bacterium
AAAAAAATCGATGAAACGCACGAATTCATTCTCAGGCTGTCGTGACTCTCCCTAGTTGTGCAGGGAGTCAAGCTGTGGGAGGATGCAATCTATGAACAGGTTGCTCCAGTTTTTGGCCGTTGCTTTGATGTTGTTTCCCACTGCCTGCGCCAGTGTGAAATCGACGGCGGTATTTTATCAACCGACGACTTCCACCTTTTATCCACCGAAAGATAAGCATGCGGTGATTCCAGTCATCGGTGAACGCCCAGTGCGTCCTTATACGGAGATTGGTCGTTTCGCTTTTCAATCTGATCTCGGCTACCCATTCATGATGAAGGCCATTGAGTATAATGCACGGCAGGCGGGGGCTGATGCGGTTTATATCAAAGACTCCAAGAGTTGGACTCTGCCCTATGCCTATACGGTGCCTACGACGGTCAACTGGGTGCCGGTTGGAGGATGGTATGGGGGAGGATGCGGTGGTTGGTACGGCGGGGGTGCGGTGCCGATCGTCTCTCCGGGTTACACGGGGGTTTCCTATCAGAGCTTCATGGGGATTGATGCTCGGATGATTGTTTTCAAGCAATGAACGGGGCGCATTCTTCTCAGCAACCCGACTTCTCTCCTCTGAGGCCAGTGCTGGCTCCGCCATCTGGGGAAAAGCGCGTGATACTCCACTCATGCTGCGCCCCTTGTTCGGGAGAGGTGATCGAGGCGATGGTAGCCTCGGGACTGGAACTGGAGATTTTCTTTTATAATCCCAATATCCACCCGCGAGAGGAATATGAGCTTCGCAAGGGGGAGAATATTCGCTTCGCCGAGGAGCACGGGATCCCTTTCACCGATGCTGACTATGATACGGACAATTGGTTTGCCAGAGTCAAAGGCCTTGAATGGGCTCCCGAGCGGGGGGAACGATGCACAGCCTGCTTTGATATGCGGTTTGAACGAACGGCTCTCCATGCCCATGAAAAAGGGTTCAAGGTTATAACAAGCTGTCTCGGCATTTCCCGATGGAAGGATATGAAGCAGATCAATGGAGCAGGTGAACGCGCCGCTGCACGCTGGCCCGGCATGAGCTACTGGACTCATAATTGGCGCAAGGGGGGAGGGGCACAGCGGATGATTGAGATTTCGAAGCGAGAGGAATTCTATGCCCAGCAATACTGCGGATGCATCTACTCCCTGCGTGATACCAATAAATGGCGGCTTGCCAATGGCCGCGCCATGGTGGAGATCGGCAAGGATTATTACGGCTTGTATAAGGAAGTGTCGGAGGGGAGAGGGTGAGAGTCTGTTTCTCTTTGGTCTTTGTGCTTTTGATGATGTTCTCCGCAAGAGGGGAGTTGCCGCCACCGCGTCCTGAGCCCACGCCGACTGCATCCGTAGTCTGCTATGCGCTTGATCAGACCGTGATGGGTCCGAAGATGATGCCCCGTGAGTCCACTGTCTCCAGGATGGTGGCCGGACTGGTTTGTGCGGTGACCGGAAAAACCATTCCCTCGGAAGCCTGGCGTGCCTTGGTGAAGCCCGGTGAACGCGTTGGAATCAAGGTTTCCTCGGGGCCGGGGCCGATCGGAGGAACACATCCCGCCGTGGCATTGGCGGTTGTCGAGGGACTTGAGACGGCGGGGATAAAACCTGAAAACATCATCGTCTGGGATCGTCGCAGGGATGATCTTGAGGCTTGCGGTTATGACAAGGCATCGGGGCTGAATCTGCGTTGGGTGGAAAAGGGAGCCGGATATGATCCCCGTGCGGTGGTGACATCGGCAGCGATAGGAAAACTGGTCTATGGCGATCTCTCCTTCAAGGAGTCGCGCAATACCCTCGAAGACATCATCGGCCCGAAATCCCAACTCAGCGAAGAAAGTCATCTGCCAGTGATCCTCGCCCGCCAAATCGACAAAGTGATCAATATTCCCTCCCTCTGTGACAGTTACTTTACTGGAGTCCATGGAGCGCTTGCAGGAATGACGGTAGGCAATCTCGACAACTGGAGACGCTTTGCCAAAGGAGATGGCTACGGAGACTCGGCACTCGCCGAGGTCTATGGAGATGAGCGCATTGGTAAAAAAATTATCCTGACGATCATGGATGGTCTCGTCCTCCAATATGCCGGGGGCCCTTATCCGAGTCCTGGAAATTGTGTGGTCTATTCGACACTCTTTGCCTCACGTGATCCGGTGGCCATTGATGCCACGGCGTTGCGGTTGATTGATGAGCAGCGACTTCTTTCTAAAATGCCCAAGGCATCCCTCGATGGAGGCCATGTAACCGAGGCTGCAAGGCAGGGGCTGGGTAATGCGGAGGAGAAAATGGTGGTGTTGAAGAGGATAGGAGTCTTCAGTTCGGCACCACATCCCTGATCATGAGAGAGGGAGAGTTGAACCAACTGCTCCGTGCCCACGCTCGATCGTTTGACTTGACTCTGCGTCTGTTGCCACGCGATCTACGGGAACCTCTGAGCCTTGCTTATCTGCTGGCGAGGGCTACTGATACGGTGGCGGATGCCGTGGCCATCCCGAGAGAGCGCAGGTTGAAGTTGTTATCAGACCTTCAGTCGATGTTGGCTGGAGAGGAGGGGCGGCCCTGGACGCCGGATTTAAAAAAGGGCGAGGTTTCTGAAGCGGAGTGCGGGTTGATCAATGCCCTGCCGATGCTATTGGATGCACTAGAGCTATCGGAGGACAAGTCGCTGCTATTGCGACTCTGGCGGACGATCCTCAAAGGGCAGTTGTTTGATCTTCAACACTTCGACGGCAGTACCCACCGCTTGAGTCGGGTGGAACTGGAAGAGTATTGTTATCTCGTCGCCGGGAGCGTCGGGGAAACATGGACGGAATTAATCGCCATTCATTCACCGCAGACACTTCTTCTGTCCAAGGAGGAACTGGTTCAACTGGGAATGGGGTACGGCAAGGGATTGCAGTTGCTCAATATCCTCCGAGATCGTGCTGCAGATCGTGAACTCGGAAGAATCTATGTTGAGGAGACTGATGTTCCCGACATGCTGGATCAGACTGCAGCATGGCTTTCGGAGGGAAAAAAATATTGTGCGCGACTGCATTCTGGCAGGATTCGATACAGCTCGGAAATCCCATTGATGCTCGCCACCAGAACGCTGAATTATCTCAGGCAGAAGCCTCGCGCAGCCAGGGTGAAGATACCAAGAGTCGAAGTTTACTGGGTACTTGTAAAAACTCTTCCATCTCTGATGTTGCGGAATCCGTGGAATCCTGATTGATAAACGCGATGGACTTCATTCACTGGTTTCAACAAAACTTCATCCATCTCGACAAGAGTCTGGAACATATCGTTTCGCTCTACGGTCTTTGGGTCTACGCAATTCTCTTTGCCATCATTTTCTGCGAGACGGGGCTCGTTATCACGCCATTCCTCCCCGGCGACGCATTGCTCTTTGCCGTCGGAGCCTATGCCGCTTCCCATCCGGGTTCAGGACTCAGCTATCCCCTCATTCTTAGCCTGCTGATCGTGGCGGCCATTCTAGGCAATCTGGTGAATTTTCATTTCGGATCGACTCTTGGGGGAAAGATCTTCAAGGAGAACGCCATCGTCCTGAAGAAGGAATACCTCGACCGCACCCACCTCTTTTTTGAGAAGCATGGAGTGAAGGCGATCATCCTTGCCCGATTCCTCCCGATCTTCCGAACGGTGGCTCCCTTCGTGGCCGGGATGGCCTCGATGGACCGTAAAAAATTTATTCTCTTCACTGTCATCGGAAGCTTTCTATGGGTCTTCCTCATGATGACGGCAGGCTTGATTTTTGGCCAGATGCCATGGGTCCAGAAACATTTTGAGATGGTGGTGATCGGCATCATATTTATCTCGATGATTCCCGTCGCATTCGAGGCGATCTCTCAATATCTGGAGGCACGGAAGAAATAGGCCTCCTGCACAGATCTCGAATAAAAAGGGGAAGGAGCGTCAGGCTCCTTCCCCTTTTTTTGTGAATTCTAAAAATAAAAAATGACAATGTGTGACATGCCTTGCGCGTGGACATAAAATTAGGCTCGGTCACAGTAAGACCGATGAAGAAGCATGGTTGATCGGCTGCCGTGGCGCATATTCAGATCATTGGCAAAGGGAGAAATGATTTTTTAACGAAAGGGGGCATCATGTTGTGCAGGTGGCTGCCAAATATTTTTTCAAAAAAATGAAAGAAGTCGTTGACTCCTCATTATTCTTCTATATTGTTCTCAATCCCGACGGCGACCAAGGTTGCTGACAGCGGGAATGTTCTTCACCGGTCTGCCTCTGGAATCTGAACGGATTCGGGGTGGTTCTGTTGACCCAAATGCGCTTTGGATACAAGCCGAAGCAACAAGGGTTGGCTCACCACTTTTTGCAGCCACCGGAAACGATCTTTGATAGCGCAGGTCCGGTTTCGTACAGCAGTAGAAATCGGATGGATCATATACAAAGCAATAAACAAAACAGCAAAAACTGAATTGTGCGTTTCGAGTCGATTTTAAATCGAAGTTTTAACAGACCGGCATTTGACTACTACGGTTATCAAATGTGCAGGTGCTGGAATTTGTCATCACCTTAGCAGTGAATGACGCAAACTTTCTACGGAGAGTTTGATTCTGGCTCAGAACGAACGCTGGCGGCGTG
>JBAXTN010000072.1:0-3620 GCA_037130175.1 bacterium
GGGAGTTGTTCAGATTGCCACGTACCTGGATGTTGTCGCCGAAGGGGGGGCTGCTTTCGGCAAAGATGACGGAGAACTGCGACACGAGTACCGCGGCAAGTGCCACCAGGGTGCGAGGAAGGCGGGCATGGCGCTGGATGCCCATTGCCAATTCTTTTTGCGATTCGTCGGGCACGCGACCTGAGGCGGGCTGATGAGATTTTGTAGCATTCATATTGTTTTTTATTTTCGATGGTCGATCAGACTTTGATTTTCTGGTTACTGCTTTGACCCCCAGGCGTTTTGCGCGGAGGCTTCCATGGGCAGCGGTGCGATGACCGGTTGTCCGTCGCCCAGCGTGATTTCTTCGCCTTTGGCCAGCTTCAGCTCGTGGAGTTTACCGTCGACGCGCACCTGGCAGGGCTCTCCGGCCAAGCTCTTGATCCGCACCCACGCAGTCTTGCCGTCCTTGCGGCCAGCGCTGACAAGGAAGCCGCCTTCCGCCCGCAAGTTGTGGAACACCGCATCTTTCCAATCGGTCGGCATCGCCGGGAAAATGCGGATCGTGCCGCCCCAGCTTTGGATGAGCATATCAAGCAGGGCGCGCGTGGAGGCAATCGGCGACTCGAATGTGGGATTGCCGTTCTCACTATAAAGTGTGTTTCGTCCCACTCCGAGCAACGGTTGGCCCTTGGCAGGCGTGTTGATGGCCAGCGATCGATCCAGCCATTTCAACGCCTGGTCCCCGTCGCCCAGCGCCGCCCAGAGCGAGGCTGCGCCGGTGAATTTGAACATCTTGTTGTCGCCATCGAGATCGGTGAAGTGCTGCACCGATTTTTTCATGATCGGGATGCGCTCCGGGTCTTTATCCACATTCATGCTGTAGAACGGAAAAATGCAAAAGAGGTGGCTGTAGTGCCGATGGGGTTTGGCAAACGGCGCATCTTTGCCGATCATGATCCCGTTGTCGTCAATGTTGTAATCGGCCATATTGGCGAGATATTCCTTCCATTGAGGGATTTGCGGATCGTCGATTTTCAGGCGTTCGGCGATCGCGATCAGCGTGGCGAACCCCCAGCGGGCCATGCCGATGTGCATGCTGACCTCTTCGGCATTTCCGTATTCATCGGAAAACGCATAGGGCATGCGATATTTGCCGTCAGCACCGCGCACCAGCTTGCGGATATAAACTTGGTAGGCGCGTTTCATGAGCGGGAAAATGCCTTCGCGTAGCCGGGTATCATCAATCGACATCTGATTGTGGATATAAAACATCTGCATCAGCCAGGGCAGGGCGATGAGGTTGAGACGGGACTTGGGATCGGCGGGATTGGTCTGGAGGCCCACGCCGGCATTGAGCACATCGTAGCCAACCGGGTTGCCTAGGGCGGCGCAGTCGTTTCGATATTCAGGCGGACTCACGTTGGCAACCAACTGGTCCTTCGACCTCTCCATGAGACGATACAGCGGCTCGGCTAGGTCCAGGTGGTTCGTGATGCCAGTGGTGTAATAGGCCAGCTGGATATTGAGGTTGACCCAATAGGAAGCCCACATTGTTTTTTTAAACCATGGGCCCATCAAGTCGATGGCCGGACGGTTTTCCCTGGTGGCGCTGGCAAGTTTATAGAGCTGAATCCAATAGAAGCTCTCGATACGAGCATCGGGGATGCTCACAAAACTCGCCGAGTAGAACTGATGCCACCAATCACGATGGGATTTTTCCAGAGATGAAAGGTCAAGCGTCTGGGCGGCTTTGATGGTGGCCACCGCATCCTCGGCAGAGCCAGTGGCGGGCTGGCGATTCTTGGCCCAGCGATTGGCCACCGACACCAGCACGGTGCGGGAGCCATCGGGCTTAGCGACATCGCTCCAGGCGGTGGCGTAATCGTCGCCCACCAACAGGGGCTGGGTCACCACCTCGATGCCGTCGGTTTTGGTCACAGTGAAGGTGGGATTAGGCACGTATCCTTTCACATCATCGCCCTTGGAGAGTGACACGCGGGGGTGATTGCCCTGTTCGGGACGGAAAGCGCACTTCGCGGCGTTTTCCTGTCCGGTGCTGTTGAGATTCAGGACGATCAACTGCCCATCGGAGGGCACAAAGCAGCGTAGTTTAAGTGTGCCGACCGAGGTGGTGATTTCACCGCGGATTTCCGCATTCCAGAGATCGGTACGCAGGTTGATCTTTTGAATTTCACCGATCGGAGTCAGTAATAACTGGCCGATCGGCAATCGCCCGACTGCTTGCCCCCCCTTGGTGCGGTGGTCATAGACGTCGACACGCCCAATTTCATAGCGGAGCGTATTCGGCTGCTGGTCATCTTTAAAGATAACGGTGCCCAACAGACCGTTCCCTACGAAGGGCCCCTCGAAATAGTCCATCGGCATCCTCTTCCAGACAGGATCCTGTCGTGACATAAAAGATGGCCAATCCACCTTAAGTTCCATAGGGGATGCCGCATTGACCTTGATGCCCGAATGCAGGATGACAACTAATGCCAACGACAAGGTGCCGATTGCTCGAAATCGATCGAACCCAATAGAGCGGCTCTTTAAAGACGGGTATCTATTCATGAACGTGGTGTCTGGTTTTCAGATCTATCAAGAGGTCTTGATCGCCCTATCATTTACGGTATCTGATTTGTGGGTGCAGGGGATTGTTGGGATTTGCAAGAAGCCTCAATGAAGTCGGCAACCGGCATTGGATCGGGCAACCCATGGGGGTGATGTCCTTCACCCGAGCGCCAGATCAGCTTGAATACTCCGCCCAGATCTTTGTATGCACGCTCTACCCGTGCCCCATTATCGACGTAGGGAACAGTGAAGTCCTGCTCGCCGGCTACGTAGATAATAGCAACCTTATTGCTGGCAAGAGAGGGGGCCAAGTCGATGGGGTTTTGCTTCCATGCCAAGGCATCGCCTTCAGTGGGGAAATGATAGAGACTCTGTAAACTTGCCCAATCGTTCGTGCTCCCGACCCCAACGTTGTTGGTTCCTTCCATCCTTTTATATTTTCCACCCGGCCAGCTCTTGAAATCACAAACCGCCTTATCCATGTAGAGGCATGAGACTTTCCCGGGATGATCGGCGGCCCATCGGGCGATGGCGAGGCCCTGACGACTCAACCCCATTAGTGCTACTTTTTGTGAAAGGCCATAGCGGGTGGTCATTTCTGTATAAAGTGGATCCCATTTGGCAATGGCATCGGGGGCACCGAAGGTGTTTCCCAAGTTCATGGACACAACGTGAAAACCACGGTTTACCAATTCCAGTTGAGTTCGTCCCATATTCGCCATCACATCTTTGTGCAATGGGTAGATATCTGGACACAGAACCCAGGGACGACCGGGGGCCGGCACCTTGGGACAGAGCACGATGGCGGAGCCGAGCTTGTAGGAGGTGGTTCCTTCGTAGGTGCTTGGAGGTCCTGGAAAAAGTTCTACTGACCGAAGTAGCGGCATGGGGACCCAGATGATAAGAACGATTAACCAAGTGTGTAGGTGTTTCATGCTATGTATCAGGTTATGTTTTTTGCAAGTGATGCGGCTCCTCATAGAGCTGGAGCTTTTTTGGCCCCCCAGGAATTGATGGCTCCGAGGATCTTGGCAAAGAAGCCCTTCTTCTGGACGGTTTGACGGGTG
>JBAXTN010000073.1:0-3565 GCA_037130175.1 bacterium
ATGGGAGCGAAGGCACTCGGCCTGCTCTTCTGCCAGCAGGCCCTGTGCCTGAGCGCCTGATTACGGTAGCCGTCGCTCGAAAGTGATGATGGCCAGCGATTAGCTGGACGAGCCCGTTAGCCCATATTCTATTTCCAACTGGTGACATCATCATTACGGCCTCCTTCATCAATCTTGTTCTTCCCGAATGAGTATGCCCAAGGCTCCGCTGCATTCGAAAGATCAAAAGCGTATGGCGTGCCCCAAGGATCAAGGAAAAATCCATCCTTTGATATTTCCTTTGGATCGAGTTCGATAAACACAATCTTCCGAGGATTATCGTTTTCCAAGGTGCGTAATATTGATCTGTTGTCCCCCTTCGGCGGTTCTCCATATTCTTGCCTGTATGCTTTCGCGGCAATCACAAGCTGGAAAACTGCATTCTTGGCGGCTGCCTTTGGAGCATAACTAATCCCAGGCCCCATTGCTGGAAATAGGAATGAAATAAAAAGGCCAAGAACAAGAAGAAGGAAGACAATCGTCAAAGTGGCTTTCATATTCTTGGCTAACGTCCCGCATCACCTATCCCTGCTTGCTTTCGGCATTCCTCCTGCCCGCGAAGCGGAATCAGCAGGAGGTATGCCGAAAGTCCCGAAGGGACAGGGATTAGGTGCATGCGCTCGTTAGCCATTTTTTGTTTCACTGGAAGACGGCGGTATCATTAGGGCAGGGTTGGGAGCAATCCAGAAATAGAGAACACCTCCCAATGCGTTCAGAAAAATGACAACCAGCAACCAAACAATCTTGTCAGTTCCCATAAGCGCAGGATTCTTCAGCAAGTGAATGAGAGCGATAATCCAAAAGATCACTGAAAACAATCCGAATGCCGCCATACTGATCGGAATCATGCTGTAGTATAATCCGGCATCGCTCATGCGGGTCGGGAGGTGAGGATCCTGTGTCAATAAACCGATTCCGCCTCCGATCGCAAACACGGCACAAATAATTACCAACGTCAGATAGAGGATAGGGTATGATCGCATAGTAGGGTGATATTTCTTGGCTAACGTCCGCGATGACGGATCACCACTTGCTTTTGGCATGACTCCTGCCCGCGAAGCGGAATCAGCAGGAGGCATGACAAAAGTGCCGAAGGCATGGTGATTCGGTCCATCGGCCCGTTCGGCTTTTTTTTGCTTTTTGCATTACCGGATACATGACTATTTTCCTCGAATCTTTTGCAGTTGAATCTCACCAGATAGAAATCCGTAGACCACGTATCCCGGAATATGTCCTACAAGAATAATAAAATCTTGCGAAGTTGGGTTTTTAGCAGGGGGGAAGTAGTCGAATTGAATGTTTTTTGTGAGCTTGTTATACTCTTCTTGATTGAGGTATTTCAGCCCCACCAGGTCCTCAATCCTTTTAGGAAAGGGGGATCTAGCTACAAGAGAGGGGGCAATTGATGGATCGTATTGATGCTCGTATGCCAGCTTTTGTAGAGCAGCAACAAGCGTCTGTGTATTGTGGAGCATTTCATCCGCCACACGACGTGGGTCTAAATCGGTTTGGGAGAAGCCAAAGGGGCTCAATGGCTGACTGTCTTGAGATTGCTTGAGCGCATCATTTAACTTTAACATTGCTGGCTCCACTATTCCCTGCATCTTATGCCCTAACACGATTACGAGCTGAAGTTGTTTTGATGTCCATGCTTGCCCGAGCGGGCTTTTGTAGAATTCGATCATTCCTTGAAGCTCCTCTTCACTATAGGTTTCTGAATATGCTTGGATGTATGCCGGCTTGAGTGTTTCCCAGCTATTGAGCTTTTTACTTTGCGCTCGGCTTTTCTCAACCATCAGCTTGTAAGTTTCTTTATCTTGAGCATTCATGCTTTGGTAAAACTTTGTCTCAGTGACATTGCTCGTGTTAAACTCCTGCAAATCAGCATCACGTAATTTGTCCGCTTGCATCAGGGTCAGAAGCTGATCAGCAAGAACTTCTGATTTAGATGGCTTCGTTTCCTCAGCTCTTATAGAAACGGAAGCCATTAACAATGCAATAGACAGTAGGGTGAGTGTGATTTTCATGATTTGAAATGAAGATTGGAGACTAGAAGGTCGGCTAGCGCGGGCATTGGATTGATTCGCTTAACCGTGGTCATGGCGCGAGATATACTTGTTTGCCGAACGTCCGCGGTGAGGTATCCCTGCTCGCTTTTGGCACCAAAGCCTGCTCCGCAGGCGACGTGCCAAAAGTCCCGAAGGGACAGGGATTAGCTCCACCGCCCCGTTAGGCATTTTGTTTTTGAGGGTTGCGGACGATGATCAATGCCAAAACGGCTCCGATCAGTGGAAAAATCCAGACGAGAATCAGCCACAATGGGAGTGAAGCTCCAGATCGGTTGCGGGCGACATGAATGGTGGCCCATATTGCGGGGACGAGCCATATGAGGGATTGGATAGCGAACTTGAGAGGGCTGATTCCGAATGTGGAAAAAATGTCCATATTGGTTCTGATTTATTGTTTGTTGAATTTGTCTTTGAGTTCTTGTTCGCTCAGAACTCGATCCCGTCCCGCAGGGGCAAGTATCCAGTAAAGGACAACCCCGAGAATATTCAATGTGCAAAGCACAATAGTCCAAATGATCTTGTCGGTATCCGAGTAATCTGTCCGGCGAAGGTGCGAAATCAGAGCGATGATCCAGATGATGAATCCGATTCCGCAAACTGCATAAAATAGCGTGATGATGGATGTGTCGGTCATGGTGATAAGGCGTATATTTCTGGCCTAACGTCTTCCGTCAGCAATCGCTGGGCGACGCGACGGGTGGATGGCATGGGATGGGAGCGAAGGCACTTGGCCTGCTATGCTGCCAGCAGGCCATGTGCCTGAGCGGTGGGAAGTCAAAACCGTGTTCATCGAAACTCCAGACGGGCCAGCGATTGGCTGCACGGGCCTGTTCGCATTTATCCTTTCGTGGTCCTGAATCGCGTGACCTGGCGCTTGCGTTGGATAATTTACGCCTAGCGGGAGCAGTCTAGATTGAAAATGTGGCTTCATTGGAACCAACCGGGAGTAAATAATACTTTGGGTCTGCTTTGCCCGGCTTTGGTATAGCAATGTAAACCCTATCGTGGGTTTTCAATGCATTGCGAGCGAATACGGCAGCCGCATAAATATCATCATTTGATTCAACTACAATTACAACTGGATCAAGTCGCCCGAACCTCGATGACGCCTCCTGCAACCATGCTTCAGTCTCTGTAATCGACTTGAAAGTATCATTGATGAAGAGAGAAGCCGTATTCTCATGCCTCATGTAGATAACAATTGGTGTCACCTGTGGTTCTGCCTCCTGTGCCAGTGCCGATACAAAAACCGAGAAGAGAATTGCTCGAATGGTGTTCATATTATCAGCGAACGTCCCCGGTCAGGTATCCCTGCTTGCTTCTGGCATCCGAGCCTGCTCCGCAGGCGAAATGCCAGAAGTGCCGCAGGCACAGGGATTAGCTGCACCGGCCCGTTCGGCCTTATTTTATTTGAAGTCAACATTGTTCAGGTCCACATCAACGGGGATTGCATCCTC
>JBAXTN010000074.1:0-3560 GCA_037130175.1 bacterium
AGTTTCTACCATATCCCCCACTTTTAGGTTTTGTATTTCTGTGTATCCATGCGGGGTAGCCACTCTAGTTTCTTTTGGTAAGCAGCGGTGCGCTTCGTCAAAGATAAGGAGAGTGTTCTGGGGGAGATTCCACATGAACTGTTTCTTCTTGGTCGTCCAGCTCCCGTAAGGAGTATTCCCAGTCCTCAATTTTTCAAAATTGACCACATCGATGACCTCCACTCCGAAGCCTTGAAGCACCCTTCGCCACACAGGTACTGATACCTTTGGGCAGGCCACTAGCACGGGCATGTTTAGCTTGGTTGCAATCGAGGAACCCACATAGGTCTTGCCAGTACCGGGGTCAGAACCGTCAACGGCGTACCCAAGCTCATTGAAGGCACGGAGCATCCGAGCCTCATGGGGCACTTGGTAGGGAAGCAGGGTCATCATTGGGCCAGAGCGTAGTCGAGAATGAGAAGGGCATCGGAGGTGGCCAGAGTGATCTTATCCACGGTTGGAAACTTTCGTTGAGCGAGGGCCTTGAGCTTGTTCTTCCACTCGGTCTTGGAGGCGCAGCCCTTCGCAGTACCCAGACCAAGATCCTTCTGCCATTTCTGGGGACGAACCATCTCCAGTCGGAAGCCGAGGGCCATGATGACCCCAATAAGAAAGCCAGTGTTGCGCCCAAAGGTGAACATAGCCGACCCGGGCTGGGCCTTTCCTATAAAGCCCCCTACCTCTTCCATGAAGACGGTATATTCCTTCGTATTAAACCCCCTCATAAAAGAGACGATGTCGCCCTCCGTACTCGGCATTTTTTGGGCACCGATCGTCTCTTGGGTATTCCACGCAAAGCCTCCAGAAGCACCGGGGTCGATGGCGAGGATGAGGTTCGATGAGAGAGAATCCATTTGTCGAAATCTATTCGTGCAATTCGCACTGAACCACCCACCTTATGGTAAGGCAATCCAGATTTCAACCATTTTGATACGGTGCGTGTCGTCACTTTCATGTACACGGCGACTTCTTTGACGGTGTGGTACTTCAGTATTTCAGTTTGCATAGGTAGGAATGGACGGCCTCTCGGAGGATGTCGGTTAGATCTTTTCTTTCGGCTTGGGCATACTCCCGCAGCTCGGCTTCCACATCCACCCACTCTGCGTAGGTGACACGGCACACACCGAATCGTGTGGCTCGGGGAGCCGAGTATGGGGCGGGAGTGAACTTCCCACGCGACCGTTCACGGACATAATCAGCCGTTGCATTGCGAATGACCAGTGACCGATCCATGCGGGATTTTTCTACACATTTGTTTAGCCTAGAGAACACATCGGGGAA
Organism: bacterium; assembly: GCA_037130175.1. Classification (GTDB taxonomy): domain Bacteria; phylum Verrucomicrobiota; class Verrucomicrobiia; order Chthoniobacterales; family UBA6821; genus UBA6821. The sequence goes on from JBAXTN010000074.1 coordinate 1,321, forward strand.
CTCATTATAGGTTAAACGCTTTTTATCGATGCTCAGTTTGTTAGGCATAACGCCGGGGTTTGGTTTGCGTTGAGAGGATTCTCAACACGGTCTCCCTCATGCTCCTTTGGAGTAGGAACGGGAGGGAAAATGTCAAAATGTTCTGCGGCTTCCACAGCGTCAACGAGCTTGAGGTAGCATGTTTCCAGCATGTAGAGGCTATGCCCTGCGGTCTTGGATGTGCGGGATGGATCGCGATGAAGCTCCAGATGGCAAGAGACGAAGGCGTGGCGAAGGCCGTTTGGTTTCCATTTGACCTTGGCTTTGCGGCAGAGTTTTTTGCAGTGCTTGTGAAGGGTGTACGCCTCGCTCTCTGGGTACGACACGAACTCATCTTCTTTTCCCCGAAGCTCTTTCAGCCATGCTTGTAGGTTCGGCGAAATCTCGGCGATGCGCCGACGATTGGTCTTGGTAATTCCCGGCCCGAGGATGATTGAAGTTCCCTTGAAATCACTCCACTTGAGGCGTTGAATTTCTGCCGTTCGGCATCCAGCAAATGCTCCTAGAAGCAGATAGGTTTTGATCTTCTTATCTTCGCATAAACCCAACAGCTTTTTTAGATCGGACGGGGATACGACCTCGGGGTTGGAGATAGGCACTTTTGGCCTCTCACTTTTCTCGGCCTCGGTGGGGCCGACAGGTAGGTAGCCCTTGCGCTGGGCGAAGCGGAACATGGAACAGATGGTGATGCGATGGTTGAGACGAGTTTTCAAATTAGGAAAGTAGTCCTTCAAGTATTTGTCAATATCCGTTGCTCTTATATGACCAACTTGACCCCGGAAGCGTTCACAGAAATGTGTGAGGTGGAGGCGCACAGTCTTCTGGTGGATGGGGCTGTTATCCTCCCCTGCGGCCATGAACTCTTTGGCAGCGGCAGACACGGTCTTGTTCTGCTGTGCGATGTGCTCCTTGTAGAACTTGACAAGCTCCGAGAGATTGACTCCAGCGAGATCTGTGTCAACATTGGCATACTCTTGCACTCGATCATCCGACATCCTTTCGGCTTTCACTACTCCCACCTTGTAGGCGTTGATCAGTTCGATCGCGGTTGCGAGGATGGTTTGTTTGCTCGTGCTCTCGCGGCGTTCGCGGGTAACTGGGTTTGGCAGGTCGCTACGGAATCGCTATGGGCTACAGACATTTGGAGTTGACATATTTATACTACAAAGAAAAATTCAATCATCCCCATGAAAAAGCTCCTCCTATCCCTACTCGTTGCCACCGGAGTAGCAAACGCATCAGTGCAGACTCAGACAAATTTTTTTGATGTCGACCACGATGGTGTTGATTCCTTTTTTGATCAATTCGACTCTTCCTTGGGCACGCTAACAGGAGTGCAACTCACCATTACAAGTATTGCAGCAGGATCTTTCACTATCGTGAATTCAAGTCCTAGTTCCACTACTGATGTCTCCAATATTATAAATTCCCTCTATGTGAGTTCCTATCAACCAGATGAATTTAATGTAGGAACAAATCTTCCCACCATAACTCTGTTAACGACTCTCACGTCAGGATTGAATCCAGTTGCCAAGAGAACTAGCGGGGTAAACGGATCCACTACTTTTAGCATCAACAGCTCCCCTTCCCAGTACTTGGCAAACAATTTTTCGTTTAATATTCTGACAATATCTCCCTACATTGGCTCGGGATCCGTGACATTTATGCTGCAAGACACCACCTCAGCCACCCTTATTGGAGGAACACCATCACCGAATTACAACAATATTTCGGATCCAACAACCCTCACCCTCACCTACAGCTACACAGCAGTCCCCGAACCCTCCACCTACGCCCTGTTCGGCATTGGAGCTATCGGAATGCTGATGGTTCTTCGGAGGAAGAAGACTGCCTAAAGATTTTTTCAAGCTGACACAGAAGACCCATCTCCTGCCGATACAAAGGCGGGGATGGGTTTTTCTTTGGTCTGTAGAGAATCGTAGAATCAGCGTCTACGAGGACAAACACTCCTCAAACACTCGCTGAAACATCGGAGTCCCCTCCTCCAACGGATTCTTGATTCTGTCAGCAATCTCCTTCTCGACATCTCTCACTGCTTCCCTCTCTTTGAGCTGATAGAGAAGTTCTAGATCGAGGAATCCTTTCTGGTGAACATCTCTGAGTAGTATCTCGAGATTCTTCGGGTCCTTCGGCAGTACCAATCCGTTCTGGCTGTAGTCCATCTCCGCTTTGGTCGGATA
>JBAXTN010000075.1:0-3203 GCA_037130175.1 bacterium
GGGACGCCGTACTGCCAGCGGACGTCGTCGTCTTTGCGGAACCAGTCGGAGTCGTTGAAGGGGGGATTGGCAAGGACAAAGTCGGCCCGAAGGTCGGGGTGGAGTGGTCGGCGGAAGGTGTCGGAGTGCTCGGGTCCGAAGTCCGCCTCGATGCCCCGGAGGGCGAGATTCATGATGGCGAGACGACGAGTGGTGGGGTTGCTCTCCTGACCGTAAACGCTGATGTCGCCCAGCTTGCCGCCGTGGGATTCCACGAATTTCTCGCTCTGGACGAACATGCCACCGGAGCCGCAGGCGGGGTCGTAGATGCGTCCCTTGTATGGGGCGACCATCTCGACGAGGAGGTGGACGACGCAGGAGGGGGTGTAGAACTGACCGCCGTTCTTCCCCTCGGCGCTAGCAAACTGGGTAAGGAAATACTCGAAGACACGTCCGAGGAGGTCCTTAGACCGACTAGCGGCATCGGCAAGCTGGATGGAGCCAATGAGGTCGATGAGCTCGCCGAGGCGGTTTTTATCGAGGTCGGCGCGACCGTAATTTTTGTTCAGAGAGCCCTTGAGGCGGGGGTTGTCCCGTTCGAGGGCAACCATGGCGTCGTCAACGAGCTTGCCGATCGTCGGCAGCTTGGCATTGGCCTGAAGGAAAGACCAGCGAGCCTCTTTCGGAACCCAGAAGACATTTGCAGCTAGGTACTCGTCCTTGTCCTCGGGATTAGCCCCGGCGTATTCACCCTCTCCGGCGATGAGCTTGGCATGATGCTCCTCGAAGCTGTCAGAGATGTACTTCAGGAAGATGAGTCCGAGGACGACATGCTTATACTCAGCAGCATCCATGTTGTTGCGGAGCTTATCGGCGGCGAGCCAGAGCTTGGCTTCAAACCCTAGGTTGGCGGATGAGTCCTTGGATGAAGTGGAGGATTTTCGCGCCATGGAGATCAAGAGTGTTTAATCAGGAATCTCTCTAATGACGAGGCAGAAGCGTGTAAGAGTAAAGAAAACCAATCGGAAGAAATTATTCCGCTACGACCCTGCGGGACTGTTGCTCATAGCTTCTTCCGCGCCCGAGAAGGAAACGGAAATGCCTTCATAGTCTTGCTACGCTCTCGCTGTTCGACTCTGCTAGACGGCGTCAGGTATCTCCTTGGGATCAGGAGAGTACGGTAGCATTGAAGCTCTTCTCGAAATCTCCGACTGCGTTCATGAGGGCTTCGAAGGTGGGCGGATCGCTAAAGAACATTGGGCCAAGCATGTCCTGATAATCCGTTCGCCATGTTGCTAGGTGTTCTGATGGTGGGAGGAGACGGAAGGTGCCCGGCTTGTGGGAGGAATAATCAACCCAGGAGTATTGAAAAAAGATTTCACGGTGACTTGCTACCCGCTTGAAGAGATCCATGTCGTTGAGTGCTCGGGTTGCAACCCCTGCCTGAATGAGGCAGTAGAGATCGTAGTAGTGGCGGGCCATGCGGAGCTTGCGGGGTTTTTCGGCGGGACGGAAGGTTTCTTCGTGGAGAAGACAGGCTTTTTCCCAGAAGGTGCGTTCTGCCGAAAGGACGGTGACGGAGAAGGAGGCTTCCGAGTCTAGTTGGGGGAAGAGTTCGGTCACATAGGGCTGGATCGACTTGGTTTCGGAGGGCCAGTCATCGGAACGGGCTCCGAGTTCTATTTTGACGACAGGACGGACATAGCCTGCGGTGGTTGAGGAAAAGAGGGAGGGGTAATGGAAGAGGAGGCACTGCCCATCCTGCATATCGGGATCGACTTCCAGTTTCCAAGGGGAGTTGCCAAGGGTTGCTTGTAGTTGAGCTGCAAGCAAGGGTTGGAGGGTTTGTTGGACCCAAATGCGGCTGCTCTCTTTGAGTTTTTCGAGGCGTGCTTTGCGTTGCTTATTGCTTGTGGCACGATCGGGAGCTTTGTCGCCGCCAAATCCAAGAAGTTCTTTGTCCACGACAAGGTCGATGTCTTCAGAGAATCGGTGGATGAGCTGCCATGCCTTTGAAAGGGAGGTGCCTCCCTTGAAGGTGAGATGGTTGGAAATTGAGGGGAGGGTGAAGAGTTCGCGGAGGGTCCAGCAGACCCAGAAATCTTTCTCGACGCTGAGAGCCTGCAAGCCGATCTGCTCATTGACTTGAAGGAAAGCGGAGCGGCGGCGGATCTCGGGAAGCTGGAGAAATTTATTCATGAGATCTCAGGCTGGTAGTTTGGTGATGGAGGAGAGAAGCGACACAATCCAGGCGGGAGCATAGCGAAGATCTTTCTGGATGAGGGTGTAGTCAGCCTGGTTGATTTGACGGGCTAGGATGGAGAGGGTGAGATCGTCAACTTGGTCGCGGCCTAGGTAACGGAGTGCTTGGATGATCGTGCCACTCTTGCGGCCCGCTGTAGCCATGTTTCGAGGTGTGGTGTGCTGGAGTATGATTTCCTGTTTGCCAATACGGACTTTTCGCGCGGGGCCATCGGTAAGAAAGACAATGCGCGAGGGAACCTGCTCGGAGAGTCCGAGGAGGTTTGCTGCATAGGCACCGGAGGGCTGAAGGCGGATGCCATCACGCACAACAAGAGCGCGTGCGATGGCATCTGCGGATGGAGCAATCGGACCAAGATCGGGGTCGTTGACGGGGTAATCGTAGAGACCGCGAGCGAGTTGACGGATTGTGTCAGCCGCCTTGAGACGCTTCAAGGCCGAGGCAATGGCATTGCGACTTCCTAGCTCGGAAAAATGTATCGGAGTGAATACCCACCCCCTACCGTGACCGTAGATGCGGTCAAGTATCTTTTTATCAGTGGATTGCAGATGTTTTGGCATGATTTATTTGACACAAATAATACCCATGATTTGTGTCAAATAAAGGATTGATTGAAGGAAAGGGGAGAGATGCCTCAGAACAGGAGGGCCGCGGGAGATGTTTCATCCAGTGGTTTCTCTGTCTTTTTGGAAATCAAAAACAGGAATTTTTCTGTAAATCCAGCTGAGGTGACTGGCACTGCCCTAAAGAAGGCTGTGGCTGTTGCCTCGGAATTCATTAAAAAAGGGGGCTTTTGAGCACTATCCCTAAAAATCCGTGGAAAGATTGTGGAAAGATTTTTTTGACCCTAAAAAATTCATCGAAAACACCACATCACCCCTAGAGCCTCATTTTATCGGCTTTTAGAGATGGTGGGCAGGAGTGGATTCGAACCACTGAAGGCGATGCCAGCGGATTTACA
>JBAXTN010000076.1:0-2859 GCA_037130175.1 bacterium
GCTTCAATGAGGCCACCCTGCTGAGCGCCATGGAAGGGGCCGGCAAGCTTGTCGAGGATGAGGAACTCCGTGAGGCGATGAGCCAGCGGGGACTCGGCACTCCGGCCACCCGTGCGGCCATCATCGAGGGACTGCTCGGGGACGGCTATGTGCTGCGGGATGGACGCGACCTCTCGGCTACCAGCAAAGGAATCGCCCTTGTGAATCTGCTTCGGCACATGGGCGTTGCCGCGCTTACTTCTCCGGAAATGACGGGGGAATGGGAGTTCAAGCTCAAGCAGATGGAGGCCGGTGCATTCAACCGTCCCGAGTTCATGGAGGAGATCCGCACCTTCACCCGCGACATCGTTGCCAAGGCTCAGGGATTCACCGACGAGGCAGAGGGGGCGTTTCCCGATCTTGAAGTCCTCTGTCCCAAGTGCGGGAAAGGCCCTTTCAAAGAAACAGTGCGCCAGTTCAAGTGTCGCAACTGCGATCTGAGCCTCTGGAAATCCCTCGCCAGCCGTCCCCTGGAGCGCGCTGAAATCTCCGAACTCCTGACCAAAAAAATCGTCGGCCCGCTGGAAGGCTTCCGCAGCCGCTTTGGCAAGCCATTCTCTGCTGAACTGGAATTTGATCCTGAATTCAAGCTGCGATTCGTCTTTGGGGAACGCGAAGGGGATCCCGCAGCCGAAGAGGCCCTGCGCAATGCCGAGATCATCTGCGACTGCCCTGTCTGCAAGAAGGGAAAAATCCGCGATGGCTCCACGAGCTATGTCTGCGATCAATCCATCGGTGCGGAGAAATCGTGTGAATTCCGCATGGGCAAGACCATCCTCCAGCGAGCCATTCCACGCGAGCAAGTCGTGAAGATCGCCGAGACAGGCAAGACCGACCTCATTGCAGGATTCGTCTCCAAAAAGGGACGCAAGTTCGCCGCCTACCTGAAGCTCGATGGGAAAAAAGTCGGCTTCGAGTTTGAGCCACGGAAAGAGGGAGAAGCCAAGGCGCCCAGAGGAAAATTTGGCAAGCCTTTGAAGCCGAATCTGACGACCGAGGCTGTTGCTGCCAAGGTGGAAAAAATCAAAAAGACTCCGGCTAAAAAACCTGCGGCGAAGAAAGCTCCCAAGCCCAAGAAGGCAGTCGTAACCGTTGAGTAAATCGTCCTGCTTTGAAAAGCCAGACAGTTTTGGGTACGGAGCGAGACTAAAACGCTCTAAAACTTCTTCCCGGAACAGCCGCAGCCACCGCCACAACCCGGCTTCTTACGCTTCGCCAACCATCCGCGCACGAAATAGAGAACAGCACCGGCAACAAGTGCTAGGGCGATGGCTGTCTGAATTTCCGGTGTCATGATTTCAATATAGCACAGGTACCGACTCTTTCCGTTCCTGATTTCCTGCCGTAACGGATGCGTAGCAACGGCCGGGCAAGCAATTTCAGATGCATTCTGTAGCCTCTCAGTGAAAGCCTAGCAACTGCCCTCCCTGATAGATCAGCAGGGAGGCAAGGTATGCTGTGCCGGTCATGTAACAGAATTGAAAGAGAGGCCAGCGAAGACTGTTGGTTTCACGGCGCACCACGGCCAGCGTGCTAATGCACTGCATCGAAAGAACGAAAAAGACGAGGATCGAAAGACAGGTGAGCGGTGTATAGACCGGAGAGGCGTCCGGCCTCTGCTGTTTGCGCAGGGTTTCGCCAAGCGTATCGGGGGAATCCCCGTGCTTCCGCTCCACATTGTAAACCACCGCCATGGTGCCGCAGAAGACTTCCCGCGCAGCCTGCGCCGCGATGAGGCCGATACCGATCTTCCAGTCCATGCCGAGCGGTGCGATGACGGGCTCCAGCACATGACCAATATGGCCGGCAAAGCTCTGCTGGAGCTGCTCGGCCTTTGTTGGTTCCGGTGCTCCCTTTTCTACATGCGCCTTTGGAAAAGTGGCCATAAACCAGAGAATAATCGAGATGCCAAGGATCACAGTGCCAGCACGCTTCAGAAAGATTCCCGCGCGTTGAAACATGTGCGCGATAATCTGCTGGAGGGCAGGGAGGCGGTAGGGAGGCAACTCCATCAGAAAGAGCGGGGTTTCACCCTTGAGGATGGTTTTTTTGAAAAGCCATGCAAAGAGCAATGCCGCCGTGGTTCCGAGAAGGTAAAGGGCCATCATAAGACCACCCTTTTCCCAGACACTGCTTGCCGGCATCAGCGCCGCGATCATCAGGGCATAGACCGGGAGACGCGCCGAGCAGCTCATGAAGGGGGCAACGAGGATGGTGACCAGGCGATCCTTGGGGTTCTCAATCGTGCGGGTGGACATGATGCCGGGAATGGCGCAGGCATACGAACTCAGCAGCGGGATGAAGGATTTGCCATGCAGGCCGACCTTGCTCATCACACGATCCATAAGGAACGCCGCGCGCGCCATGTAACCCGTGTCCTCAAGCAGGCCGATGAAAAAGAAGAGGATGAGGATCTGCGGGAGGAACACCACGACTCCGCCCACACCCGCAATGACTCCATCGGTGAGGAGGTCGCGCAGGTCGCCGGGAGGGAGATTTGCTCCCACCGCTTCGGCCAGCTTGTCGAAACCAGCATTGATCCAATCCATCGGGTATTGTGCGATCGTGAATATGGAGACGAACATCAGCGTCATCATCACGGCAAAACAAACCCACCCCCAGACCGAATGGGTCAGGAGATCGTCGAGTCGGTGGGTGAGCGTGTCACTTGCATAGTTTCTCCCCTGAATGGCATGGCAGAGGTCACCGATGCGGGCATAACGCGCAGCCACGAGCGTCTCCCTCCATTCCGGAAGTTCACGATCCAGCATGACCCGATGCGCAAGGGCGACTCCGAGAGCTGGGCCCGCACCCAGATCC
>JBAXTN010000077.1:0-2367 GCA_037130175.1 bacterium
TAGTGCATAGTTGCTTCCCACGATATCCAGCGAATTCCAGTTCAGCTCGTAGTTCTTGATTTTTTCGAGGTCCTTCGGGTCAGGCGTGGGTTGCGGGGCACCGGACGCGACTGCCTCTTTGGGATAAGGCCAGCCCAATATCCCGTTGGTGACGGGCCGGGTGGGGTCGTTCCAACGGACGCGATCAGCGAGCTTGGGACCGAATTCGCCCCCCATGGCACCTCCAATGTTTGGGATCTCGTTGCCGATGCTCCAGAGCACCACGGAGGGATGGTTCCGGTCACGGCGAACCATGGAATCCAGGTCGCGTTGCCACCATTCCTTGAAAACCGTGTGGTAGTCATACTTCGTGTGCTTTCCATTGACCCAACAATCAAAGGCCTCGTCCATCACCAGCATGCCGAGTCGGTCACAGGCATCCAGTAATGCCGGGGACGGAGGATTATGGGCGGTGCGGATGGCATTGAACCCGGAAGCCTTTAATATCTCGATCTTGCGCTCTTCCGCGCGATCGAAAGCGCACGCCCCCAGGACGCCGTTGTCATGGTGGATGCAGCCGCCGTTGAGCTTATACGTCTTGCCATTGATGGTCATGCCCTTGTCGGCAGACCAGGCCAGATGCCGGATGCCGATGGGCGTCGTCACCTCATCAACCAGCTTGTCCCCGAGGTAAATCTGGGTGACGACTTTTGAGAGCTGGGGATTTTCCGGCGACCACAACGGCGGGGTATTTACCGCCGCGTCCACTTTGATTTCTCCAGAGCCAAGCGAGGCCAAGGCGATCTCCGCCGGAGGAAACGAAGTGATCAGTTTGCCGTCTGGGCCAAAGAGCGCATTCTTGACCGTCACTTTGGTCGCCGCACTTCCCTCATTGATGACCTCAGCTTTGATGTTGATGGAGGCCGCAGAAGCATCCGCCTTGGGAACGGTGACGAAAATGCCATACGGCACAAGATGAACCGGATCAGTCACAAAAAGCCGGACGTGGCGATAGATGCCTGAGCCACTATACCAGCGGCAATTCTTCTGCTCGGAGTTGTCCACCTTGACCGCGAGGACGTTCTTCTCCCCGGGTTTGAGCGCCTTGCTCAGATCGACAATGAAGCTGGTGTAGCCGTAGGGATGGCTCGTGAGGCTGGTTCCGTTGAGGAAAATTTCAGCGTGCTGATAGACCCCCTCAAATTCCAGGAACACCGATTTCCCCTTCCAGTCGGCCGGAGCATCCAGTTGATAGCGATACCACCCGAGCCCTGCGGGGAAAAAGCCGCCCTGCCCGCCCATGCCATTGGTCGCTTCGCTGGGCCCGGCAATGCTCCAGTCATGAGGAAGGGTCACCGGCTGCCATTTGGAATCGTCAAAGGAAGATCCCGAGGCCTTGGCATCATCCCCTTGGAAAAACTTCCAGTTGTCATCGAGCACCTGCTCCACACGAGGGGAAGCAAAAACAGGCTGTGCCAGCAGAAGCCCGGCGAGGAGCGTAAATATTTTGTGATAGGGAATCGTGATCGTGAGTTTGCTATATATCATGTAAAATATTCGTAACTATTGAGTTTTTTTCAACGCGAGCAGCTCAGGCAGAATGGCGGGCCACTCAGCAAGGAACGCATCGGCCATGATCTTGTGCCCAATGGCGTTTGGGTGAATGGGATCGCCCCCGTGGGCTTCCTTGTTATGCGGCACTAACGGGTCCCTGAGGTTGATCACCCACACGTTCTTTCGGCCTTTTAGCGTCAGAAGCCACGCAGAGTATTTTTCAAGAACTTTGTCGTAGTAATCGTAGGGTGACCGGTATCCAAAACGTGCTGGATTCGACGCGATCTCTGCAATTGCTTTTTCATTGGCGTCCGCAAAGAATTTATCGACACCTGCCTTGTCGAGCGATTCTGGCGGAGGGGGACCTTGCTTGGCAAATGGCGGTGGAGTCATCAAAATCAAGGGACATCCGATGCCATGGATCTTTTGGATGAGCGCCTCAACGCCCTGTTTGTATGCCTCAAATCGCTTTTCGTCGAACGGATGGTAAATTCCGTCGTTCATGCCGTAACATGCAACCACCCAGTCGGGCTTTTCCTTTAAGAGGATGTTGTCCAGGCGCGTGAACAGGCAAGGCCTCGGGTCGGGATGATTGATTTCACTGAGCCCGGAGAGCGTCTCGCTGGGCCGTCCGGCACCGATGACCTTGATCGGCGGCGTTTTTCCGTCAGCCTTGAGTGCCGTATCAATTTCACGAATGTAGCCGCCTTGAGCCGTAATGCTGTCTCCGAGAAAAAGCATAGTTCGCGGGGGTTGGGTCGCTTTTTCCTGCTCGATTTTCGCAGTGGCAGGAGGTGCTGTCGGTTCGGCGTAGGACCGCCCGGCCCCTAGGAG
>JBAXTN010000078.1:0-2361 GCA_037130175.1 bacterium
TCCCCACCGGGGCGTTCATTTTTCTTATTGCATTCCATGCGTTTTTCTATATGTATGCCATATTCAACTCCCAACAATGAACCAACCGCACCCGTTTGAAAAAAGTGAAACTTCCTGTTGATTTTCGATCACGCATCCACTGTTGCTGGCTGGGAAAAGCCATTGGCGGAACGCTGGGTCTCCCACACGAGGGAAAGATGGAGCGGCTGCATTTGACGTTCTACGATCCGGTGCCGACGGTTGCGCCCCCGAACGACGATCTGGAGCTGCAGCTGGTCTGGCTGCACATGGTTGAAAATGCGGGAGCAACATTGACGCAGGCAGATTTCGGCAAGGCATGGGTGGACCACCTGCACTATATGTGGGACGAATACGGTCGGACCCGCTGGAACCTCCGGCGCGGGGTTCCGATTGAAAGCGTGGGAACGTTTGAAAATTCTTTTCATGCCGGTATGGGCTCACCGATCCGTTCGGAGCTCTGGGCTTGCCTGTTTCCGGGCGATCCCGACAGCGCGGCGCATTTTGCGGCGATGGATGCATCGCTCGATCACGGCACCGAGGGAATCGCAGGAGAAGTGCTTTTCGCCGCCATGCAGAGCGAAGTGGCGGCAGGCAAGAATCTCGAGGACGCGATCACACTGGCGATGCGGTATATTCCGACAGATTGCGAAATCGCCAGGGCGGTTGAATTCATTCGCGAAAGCCACGGCGACGGGGTTCCGGCATGGGATTGCTGGAAGGAACTGCTGGTCCGGCACGGGAGCGAGAACTTCACGCACGCTCCGCTCAACGTGGCGCTGACCATCTGGGCACTTTGGTATGGAGAAGGAGATTTTGAGAGGAGCATTTTGCTGGCGGCCAACGGCGGCTACGACACGGACTGCAACGCAGCCACGGTGGGAGCGACACTCGGCTTCAGCCTGGGACAGGCAGGAATCCCTGCCCGATGGATTGAGCCCATCGGGGAAGGCGTCTTCGTCGGCCCGGGCATTATCGGAATTAACTCGCCAAAAACTCTCACCGAGCTGACCGATCGCACGGCGGCTCTCATCGGCAAGCTGGAGCCGAAGAAGTGGGATGCGGGGTTCTGGTCAAAGGCGATACCCGCCGTGGACCTTGCCGCCCTTCCCGGCACCATCCAACTGACCTCATTTGGAGCGAGCGAATCGGTTCCCTGGGCGAATGGGGAATTGCCGCCGGAAATCAAGTTGGCTGGAGGAGGAAGCTGGACCTGGAGGGTTTCGAATGACGAGACGAGGGGAATCCTCTGCCTGGCGCGCGCAGGGGCAAAGATCTTCGTGGACGACCTCCTGGCCATCGAGTGCCCGGCGGGTCTTCCGTATGTGCCAGCGACCCACCGGAGTCCGGCGGGATCGGGGGTCCGCTTCCGCGCGGGTAAAGGCATCCATCGGGTGCGGCTTGAGCTCGGCTCCACCGATCACCGGCAGGAGGCGTCGGTCCTCTTGGCGTATCCCGATTTGCACATAGCCCCCTGGACGAATCAGGAGCTGCCCGAACGCGCGCGCCTGCCCGCAACAGACCAGTTTGAAGCCATCCCATCGCACGTTGATTAACGTGACATTTTATGAAAACCAACCCATTAAGAATCGCTGTCATCGGAACCGGAGCGGTTTCGACAGGAAATTATTTGCCGCTTCTTCGCGACCAGAAGAACGTGGTTCTCGGAGTCTGCGATCGCGACCAGAGCAAAGCCCGTGAGGCGGCGGAAACTTTCGGTGCCGAGCTGCTGGATTCGATCGAGGCGGTGGCGAAGTGGAACCCCACCAGCGTCCTGATTTTAACGAACGAGACGGTTCGTTTCGAGGTCGCCATGGAGGTGATCCGGCTGGGGGTCCCACGGATATTTTGCGAGAAGCCGCTGGTGGCCAAGCTCGGGCAGGCGTGCGTCACGGAAGACGATTTCCACCATGCCAAAACACTGCTCGAAGCCGCAAAAAAGAGCGGGTGCAGGGTGGCGATGAATTTCAACTACCGGTCGTTTGAGCAGACGGTGACTGCGAAGAGAATTGCCTCGGAGCGCCAGTTCGGAAAAGTGATCCAGGTGGCGGGCCAGGTGCATTACGCATGCTGGAGCCATTGCATAGACCTGGTGCATTATTTTGCGGGCAGCATCGAGGAGATCACGGCGCTGTCCGGCACGGTGGATCGGGAAGGCCAGGGCGGAATTTTGGCTCCGGACGTGGTGGCGGCGTTCCGCCTGGAGAATCAGGGCACGGGGACGCTGATCGGGACGGCCGCGATGAAATGGCAGCACCCGCTCTATGAAATGATTTTCACGTTTGAAAACGGCCGGATCCACATGCGCGACATTGATGGCGACCTGGAGGTGCTTGCGGGCGA
>JBAXTN010000079.1:0-1866 GCA_037130175.1 bacterium
ACCTGCCACCCTTCAGACCGTTACTCACCCACTCGAAATAGCGAGGAACCAAAAATAATAAAAGGATGGAGTCAAAAGCATGATGAATTCAAAGGTAAGTATTATCGGTGCTGGCAGCTGGGGAACGGCACTGGCGCTGGTGATGGCCCGCCATTCCAAGGGGGAAGGCCCCGCCATACCGATCTGGGGACATGACCCGGAGCACATTGCAGCAATGCAAAGGTGTCGTAGCAACGAGAAGTATCTCAAGGGTGTGGAATTCCCCGCCTCAATCCGGCCCACAAACTCCCTGTCCGACTGCGCCGGAGCGGCAGTCCTCTTTCTCGCCGTTCCATCCGAACATCTCGCTTCCGTGGCAGAGCAGCTGTCCGTCGTTGGAATCGGGGCTGATACGATCATTGTTTCCTGCACTAAGGGGATCGAACAGAGGAGGGGTCTGCTCATGAGCGAGGTGATCGCTGAGAAACTGCCATCTGCGATCATCACCGTTCTTTCAGGGCCGAATCTCGCCGGGGAAATCGCCCGAGGAATTCCCGCTGCGTGTGTCATCGGATCGGATCGCCCCGATGCACTGCCCCGGGTTCAATCCCTGTTTGAAGGGACGAATTTACGACCCTATACGAGTGTCGATGCCAGGGGGGTTCAATTGGGAGGTGCCTTGAAAAACATCTTCGCCATTGCAGCTGGTGCCTCCGACGGTTTGGGGATGGGGGAGAATGCAAAGGCGGGAATCGTGACCCGTTCCCTGGCCGAGATGAGGAGGCTTGGTGTTGCGATGGGTGCCGAGCGGGAGACATTCCGCGGACTGAGTGGTATCGGCGATCTCATGGTCACCTGCTTCAGCGCCAATAGCCGTAACCACCGGGTGGGATTCCGGCTTGGGAGGGGGGAGTCGCTTCAGGACATCAGTGCCTCGATGACGATGGTGGCCGAAGGAGTCCCGACAACGTCAAGTGCAGCGGCATGTGCCCGCAGGTTAGGCGTGGAGACTCCGATTATCGATCAGGTCTATTCGCTACTGTATGAGGGGAAGAGTCCTGCCCAAGCCATGAAGGATCTGCTCTCCCGTCAGCTAAGATCAGAGGAGGAAGTGTAGGGGAGATGGGGATGATTTCTGAAAAAGCAGCCAAAGACATTTTTCAATAAGCAAGTTTGGTTTCCCTCTTAAGGCCAGGTTTCCACATGTCCATCGGCACGGAGAACATGGAATCTTCCCAGATGAGGGATTCCGTTGTCTGTGCAGACGGTCATTTTACTGAGTTTGGAAATCGTAAAGATACCTCCACGCGTGTAGATGTGAACATCCTGAGGCTGTTCTCCCTGAAGGACGGGTGACCAGATGTAGCTGCCGTAAACAGGGTCAGGAGTGCGATCGGATGGGCATTTCAACAGTGCCATGGTAACCCCGTAATTGGAAAGGGACTGGAGAGGTTGCAGGGAACCGCTTCCGGCATTGGTGGTGTAAGAGGAGATATTCGTATTGTTGGAGCCTGTGTTATAAATTGCCGGAAACTGATTCTGATTCTCCGGATCAGCAATGAACTGACCTACTGCCACGCCGATCTGTTGCAGATTACTGATGCATTTCATTGACTGCGCATTCTGCATCGCGGTTTGGATGGCAGGCATGAGCAGGGAAGCCAGCATGGCGATGATCGAGATGACGACAAGAAGCTCGATCAGTGTAAAGCCGGCCAAATTCGCAAAAGTATTGCCGTCGCGGAGGCGTTTCATCGCTGAGTGGCACCGGCACTTTGTGATGCCTGGATAGAGGATTTTCGATTCAAATAATTCACGGCGCGGGTGATACGTTGATCAGCAGAGAGTTTTGCATCCCTCACCAATCGCCGATCAGCCATTTTATCA
>JBAXTN010000008.1:0-75553 GCA_037130175.1 bacterium
CCTTCGGCAGTACCAATCCGTTCTGGCTGTAGTCCATCTCCGCTTTGGTCGGATATCTTGAACTGATTATCCCAGTAGTCGCTGGCATACTTACTCCAGTTCTTCCACTGCTCCACCTTATTCGCAGGAGCACTGGCAGCGAAGTCGGGATCTTTCTTTACCGAATCCCAATCGATAAAGGGCCTGTCTAGAAGCTCGGCGGGATCCTGAGTACTTCCTTGTGGGCCGGGGAGACCCAGATTGGTACGCATGACGCTCGAGAGATCCTGCACCATGGGCAGAACATTCTGGGCAAGATTGGGGGAAGTCTGGCGTTGGATGTAGGTGGCCTCGGGTGGGAGCCACGCGACAGGGCCGTTGAGAACAAGGGCGAAATCCTCCATGGCCTCAGGGTCATTTGGCTGGAGCAAGATGGCCATCGAGTGGGCAGTGGAATCCAGAGCTGCACAACGAAGACGATTCAGGGCTTGAGCCTCTGGGTAAGCCCTCCAAAGATCGCCACGAACGCTGTGGTACTTTCCGTTGTGTCCAACACGAGCGGTGAACATCGTGAAGAGATCTTCGTTGGCCACATAGCGGCTACGGCGTTGGAACACAAAGTCATTCCCTCTGCCGTCCTCTTGGAACATGTAGTGGGAGTAGGAGCCATCGTACTCGCGTACCAGAGCATGAACGATCTCCACATCAGTCGCTTTGGAGTAGGTGCAGTGGTAATCGTTGTTGGCCAGCTCATCGACCACTTGGTTCCAGTAGCGGCCCCATGTGCGGCCCTTCGAATAACTTTGGAGCGTGGCGCGAACCAAGGCCGAACGGGCTTCATCGACATTCCATCCCGCTCCTTTGGCAATGACTGGGTCGGCGACAAACTTATAGAAAATATGAACAGGGATCTTGTCCCTGATAAACAGAATGTCCACCGCATCCTCGGAGGCGCGGCACTGACGGGGAATAAGGAAGTCATCCATGCCAGCGGCTTTCCACTTCCATGTGTCCTCGTCGGGGAAGTAAGCCATGGAGAGCCCGTGCTGGTTGAGCTCGTTGACCAAGTAATCCCAGTTGGGATAGAAGTCGGCCCAGTCGTTGCGATTGAGAACCGTGAACTCCTCGGCGATGATGGCCGCTTTTTCTTCGCGGTCGTTGTCTCCAACTTCGTCAACGGTGGATGGGAAAAAGAACCGGGCTAACTCGGACGGCGAATCAATTAAGTCAGTGTATGTTGCATTCCGTTCCTCGAGTAACCCGGAAAGGTCGTGGAAGTTCAAGTTGAACCTCCCATCCATCTCGATGGACTCATCCGTATATGGAGGAGCCCCATCAGCGGCTTCGCGAACAAGAGAGCGGTTGAATGCGCTCTTCTGGTCGTCGCGTAAAAAGCGGGTATAGACCGAGAACAGGGACTTGAGATCCTTAACCCGAGGTTGGGGCTTTCCTTTCTGAGGGAACACGGCGAGCTCCTGCCCGGATTGGATTGCTGGATCTTTAGCTGGGGTTACTTTGGCGGCCATGGTGCTGGTGTGAAGGTTGAATACGACAACTTAAACCGCGTGTCAACGAACTAAATTAAGATTTCTTGCCCCTCCAAGGGACACTCGGGGGCCGTTCCCCTCCAGAATCATGCTCTTGAAGTTCATTTTCCTCCTTCCCTGACCCCCTCCGAGGGCTTTATTTTTGAAGTTGTTCCACTTTTCGGCCTTCTTTTTAGCGATCACTCTTCCCGTTTTGAGCTTCAACCCGAGGCGAGTACGGCATAAGTCGAAGAGAACGAGAAAAGCATCGGCGATGTCGGGACTTTGTCCTGTACGAGCCTTCATCTTTTTCTTGCTCTCCACGGCCACGGTGGCATCGGGAGTTCCCGCAGTTCCTCCCGTGGTGTACCGTCTGGCTGTCAGCTCGCGAGCTAGGTCGGCACAGACTCCACGGATCTGGCCACTCTCCATGTGGTTTCTCGATTCGAACCAAAGCTCTGTAGCCCGATTGGAGTACCGATCTTTGGCCATGGCCCGATCCTCACCCACACGGTTCTTGCTGGAATTTCCACCAAACTGGGCTCGGTAAACCTCACTGCTCCACTCGCGGGCGACAATGTCCCCGTAGGCTGGAGATCCAGACACATCTACCGCAGAGTGGCGAGGAGTCGCACCATGCTTCAAACAATCGTCCTTGAAGGCTCGTGCAATCTGAAAGTTTCGGGGCACCGTCTTGTTGGTCATATCATCCTTGAGAACCTCGTACCCCGTTAAGAGAAGCACACTCATACCAGTATCCAACTCATCCCCAAGGAACCCGTGGTAGTTGATTGTACGGTCTCCTCCGTTGGTGTATCCGGGGTCAGACCCGCAGACAGGGATCGGTGGGGAAGCCCATTCTACCTTAGTTTGATCACCACCAAAGAAAACGATGTCGGTGTCGGAGTACACTGTTTGTTCGCCGCCCTCGGGAGGGAAGAACCCTCTCCATTGTCTCCAGAAACCAAAGGAATCTTCGCCCATCTTTTCCTTCGCCTCGGCGAGTCGAGCGCAAGTGGGGAGCCACGGGTAGAGCTTGTCATCGTTGGCCAGCACATTTGGGGAGAGCGTTGCATCAAAGCGGATCGCATTGCCATAGATGGTCTCCCACTCAAAGTCATTTGGAGTTATACTCTTCCACCCGTCCTTGGGAGTGGCAAAGATCCCGTGAGCATCAAAGTAGCTGGCAGGGTTTCCAAGGCCGATGGCTTGACAGTATGGGTTGGCTGTCCAGTTGGAAATGACGGCCTGCATGATGGCGGGGGAGAGTTCAGGCAACTCATCGGCGATCATGATCACTCGCTTGTTTTTGATACCAATGATCTTTCCCGTGGCCTCTTTCTCCCGCTTCTTTTCACCGGGAACCAACTCGATACCGCACTTCTCACTGGCCTTGAATCCTGTGGTCTCACTCAAGCGAATAAGACCGAAGGAACTGGCAAGCTTTCCAACGGAGCGAATATCATCATCCAAGGCGTTCCAATAGTCCTCGATCGATCCCCAGATACGCTTCTTACTCTCACGGAGAGTCGTACTGGTACAAAGAACCTTGGTGTCGAGCGGGGCGCAGAGCCAGTTAATGATCCCCCAGACGGCGGCGGTATCGGTCTTGGAGGAACTGGCGCACCCACTCACCGAACAAAAACGGTGCTTGCACCACTGGTCGATCATCCTCTCGCCCCATGGATTTCGAAGGAAAGGTTTCCTGCTCGAGGCAGGCCAACAGATGGCCACAATGTTCCAGAAATGCTCTGCCTGACCCAGCCCGCCATCGGCCACAGAAAGACCATTTTTGAAGCACATCAATTCGATCTGGAGATCACTCATTTCACCCCAATCGCGGCCATATTTTTTTACCCCAGAGGCACCCGTAGAGGCAGTGTTTATGGGGTTGGAGACCTTTTTCTTGGACTTGATAATTCTACTGGCCATAAGCGTTTCTCTTAAACCGTATGCAGACACTGAACTGTCGGTTTTTGTCGGATAGGCCCGTAAGTCCTTGATACTGAGACTCGGGCTGGCGGGATTCGAACCCACGACCTCTTGAACCCCATTCAAGCGCACTACCAAGCTGTGCTACAGCCCGCCTCAGACTAGCGAGACTCTGAAGAATCGTGGTTCGCATGACATGGTGCAAGCAAGTTTTCGCACGGAAGGATCTTTTCCAGCTTTTCCCCCTGCATCAGCTCTCCTAGTCTCTACAGCTCATGAGCCACACCATAAATTCCCACGACTTGTCTGTTCGGAAGGTAACCGTCGTCGGTGCCAGCGGCTATGGCGGCGAGGAGCTTTGTGCAATTCTAGATCGGCATCCCTACGCGGAAGTTAGTGCACTTTTTTCCAGGCAGTACCAAGGTAAGACCTTGGGAGAGGTGATGCCTCGTTTCACGGGTCATCAGATTGCTTCTGTCCCTTTTTATGATGCGCTTCCAGAGAATGTCGCCCAATGTGATGCAGAGATTATCTTTCTCGCACTTCCCCATGGTGTCGCAGCCGATTATGCCGTGGCCTCGCTCAAGGCAGGCAAAATCGTTATTGATCTGAGCGCCGATTTTCGACTCAGGGATGCTGAGGTCTATGCCGATTATTATGGAGGTGCCCATCCGGCTCCTGAGCTACTGGCACAGGCAATCTATGCGATACCTGAATTGTCCCGGGAGGGAATCAGAAATTCCCCGCTTATTGCCTGTGCAGGTTGCTATCCCACCAGTATCCAGTTACCTCTCCAACCTCTGCTTGCAGCTGGATTGCTCGATCCGACCGGAATCGTCGTTTCTAGTGCAAGTGGCGTGAGTGGTGCAGGCAGGAAAGCTGCAACCGAATATCTTTATGCCGAGTGCAATGAGAATATGAAAGCCTATGGAGTGCCTCGGCATCGGCATCTCTCCGAGATCGAGCAGCAGCTCTCCCATGCTGCCGGAAGCAAGGTTGTGATGACATTCATTCCTCATCTCGCACCGATGACCAGGGGGATGCATACGACGATCGTGGCGACTGCTGCGGCAGGTAAGAAAACTAGCAACCTCAAGGCTGCTCTTCACTCGGCATATGATGCTGAGCCATTTGTCAGATTAAGGGAAACGCCGCCAGAGACGAAATTTGTCACGGGAACGAACTTCTGCGATATCGCCATCTTCGATGAGCCTCGGACGGGCAGGGTTGTGATCCTCTCTGTGATCGACAATCTGGTGAAGGGTGCCGCAGGTCAGGCCGTTCAATGCTTCAATATCCGTGCAGGACTTTCCGAGACAGCAGGGCTCCTCTAGAACCACTCTCAAAACTTTCCACTTTCCAACTTTTCCACCTTTTACTCATACGATGTCCTCATCTCTTAAACGCATTGTCGGTGGCGTAAATGCCGCTGATGGTTTTTCAACCGCCTCCTCTGCTTGCGGTATCAAGCGATCGAGTCCGGCGAATGGCACGCTGCGTCATGATCTCTGCCTTGTCGTCTCCGACACACCAGCTGCTGCAGCAGGAGTCTTTACCACGAATCTGGTAAAAGCTGCACCGGTTCTACTCTCTCGTGCTCATCTGGAGCATGGTCGTTCTTCCGCGATCTTGCTCAATAGCGGCAATGCCAATGCCTGTACGGGTGAGCCTGGTGAACAAGCTGCCGAGGAGACGGCAATTGCAGCAGCCCTTGCTCTGGATATTCCACTCAACGAAGTTCTTGTTTGCTCCACGGGTCGGATCGGAGTGCAGCTTCCGATAGCCAAAATGATCCTAGGGATCGAGCATGCAGCATGGTCCTTGCAGGATACACCCGCCGCTGCCACTGAGGCTGCCAAGGCAATCATGACGAGTGACACGGTGCCCAAGCAATCAGCCTACGAGGTGAAGATGGGCAAGAACTTCTTCCGCATTGGAGGCATGGCCAAAGGTGCCGGCATGATCTCACCCAACATGGCGACGATGCTTTGTGTCATCACGACCGATGCCACTGTGCCACCGGCTTTCCTGCAAAGGACACTCAGCGAAGTGGTCTCACAAACCTTTAACTGCATTAGTGTGGATGGAGATTGCAGCACTAATGATACGGTGCTTTTGCTCGCAAATGGCGTATCCAATACAGTGATTAAGTCAAATAAAGAAAAGAAAATCTTCACCGAAGCCCTGCACTTTGTCTGTGCCGATCTTGCCCGGGCCATCGTGGCCGACGGGGAGGGGACATCGCGAGTGATTGCACTCACGGTGACTGGAGCGAAATCGAATACTGATGCTCATCAGATCGCCCGCTCTATTGCCAATTCCCAGCTTGTGAAATCGGCTTGGGCGGGAGGTGATCCCAACTGGGGGCGTATCCTCTGTGCCGCTGGCTATGCAGGGGTTGAGTTCGATCCGAGTAAGGCTGAAATTAGCTACGATAGGATGTACGCTGCCAAAAACGGCATGGAATGTCAGGATGCGAAGGGTGAGGCCAAATTGCGGAAGATCGCTGCCAAGAAGGAGTTTGCGGTGACGCTGGATCTGAATTGTGGCAAGGGTGAGGCGCGATTGCTCACAACCGATCTGACTGAGGATTATGTCCGGCTGAATCTCACGGAGTTTTCGCTTTAGAGCTGAGTGATGGCGAATATGGAACTCATGAACTCAGGAAAAATGGCAGATGGATCTACAGCGTTCTTTCTGATTCCGGCTTTGCTTTCCTGCACCTTTGCGATGAAAACACCTCTTCTTCCAAATAGGTAAATTCAATGGCATCCCAGATCACAGCCCGTCAACGGGCAGAAACTTTGCTTGAAGCTCTTCCTTATCTTCAGAGCTTCCGGGGCGGTATTTTTCTTATCAAGTATGGCGGCAGCACGATGGAGGCAGAGGAACAGGTAGAACGATTCCTGGTTGATATCGCTTTCCTAGATGCCGTTGGTATCCGGGTGGTACTCGTGCATGGCGGTGGCAAGGCGATCAATGCTAAGATGAAGGAGCGGGGACTTACACCTCAGTTTGTAGGCGGATTACGCGTGACCGATGCCGCGACAGTGGAAATCGTCCGCTCTGTTCTGGATGATGAGGTCAATCCCAGCATCGTCGGGCAGCTTGCGAAGCTTGGGGTCAAGGCAGTCGGACTTTCGGGGCGAGAAGTTTTCACCGCGAAAAAACTTCCTTCCATCAGGGGTGCCGATGGCAAGGAGGTTGATTTGGGATTTGTGGGAGAGGCTGAGGAAGTTAATCCTGATCGTATCCGTCAGATTCTGGATCAGGATTTCGTGCCGGTGATTTCTCCACTTGGTGCCCTTGCCACCGGGCAGCCGATGAACATCAACGCAGATGTCTCAGCCGCCGCCCTAGCCGCGGCTCTGCCCGCAACCAAGTTGATTTTTCTCAGTGATGTGCCCGGACTGATGCACGACCCCTCCGATCCCTCTTCACTCATCCACAGTCTCACCGCTTCACAGACCGAAGAACTGATCGAGCGGGGCATCATCGCCGGGGGCATGATTCCCAAAGTCCGCTCCGCAACAAAGGCACTGGCCGGGGTAGGAGGAAAATCAGGTCTCGGCAAAGTCCACCTGCTTGGAGCCGGAGTGCCTCATGCGGTTCTTTTGGAAGCCTTTTCTGAGGAGGGGGTTGGGACGGAAATTATTCCCTGACCGACACTTCGAGGGCGGCACGCATCGTTTCCAAAGGTGCCGGCTCATTAAACCAGATTTCGTAAGCGAGTGCGCCCTGATGGATCAGCATGGAGAGACCATTGGCGTATCGGGCCCCGGCTGCCTGTGCCTGTCTGGTGAGGGCAGTGGTGCCGCCGCTATAGACGGTGTCATAAACAAGATGATCCTTGGTCAGGATTCCATCCGGAAGCGGAGAAGAATCAGCCTCCTTCATGCCTAGTGAAGTGGCGTTGACGATGAGATCGACACAGGAAGTGGAATTTTCAAGCGCTGCCGGAGAAAGCCGGATCGGAGTGATTGATTTTTCCAGATTCTCTTCGATTTCTTCCGAAAGTAGTTGTGCCTTTTCGAGCGTTCGATTCGCTATAAAGATTGTGGGGCATCCGGCCAAGGCGCATTGCACGGTAATGGCTCTACCTGCTCCGCCACCCCCCCCTAGAATAAGAACCCGGAGGGTGCCCAGCCCGACACCGAAGGATTCATTGACCGCCGCTGCAAATCCGGGGCCATCGGTATTGTATCCATGGAGCTTTCCCTCGCGCAGGGCGACGGTATTGATCGCACCCATGAGCCGTGATTCAGGAGTGATTTCATCCATGAATTCCAGAGCTGCCTGTTTGTGGGGAATGGTGAGATTGGTTCCAAGGAAACCAGCCGGTTCAAGATTCCGTAATGCCCCTTCCAGTTGGTCTTCCGCTACCTGAATGCGGACATATTGCAGATGTTTCTTTTGTTTCTTGAGTGCAGCATTGTGCATCTGAGGGGACTTGGAATGGGCAACAGGATCCCCAAAGACAGCGAGCCGAGCCGGGCAGGGATTCCCATCAAGTGACAGATCCCGGAAGAGCATCCCGTCACCGGCGAGATCCTCTGCTGCGTAAACCAGCTGCGGCATGATTGGTGAAACGGTCGGTTGATTAAGCAATGGCCTTGATTGCTCCGGCTGCAAAGCGGATCAAGGTACGCTCAGGGCCGAGGATTTCAAGCATCTCGTAAAGTCCGGGACCAACAGATCGTCCGCTTGCCGCCACCCTGGCGGGGTGTACCAGTTCGCCGGTCTTGACTCCGAGCTTGATTGCGGTCTCCTTGAGAGAAGTCTCCAGTGCCGATGCATTCCAGAGAGGAAGCTCCGCAAAGGCTGTCGAAAGCGCCTCAAGGCGAGCTGAGGCACTCGCCCCCCTGTCATTTCCCTGGAGGCTCTTGGCCACTGATTGGTTGTCATAAGGGAATTCCTCCGTGAAGAAGGGAGTAACCCATTCGGGGAGATCCCTGAGCAGTTTGAGCTTTGGTTTTACTATGGAGAGTACCTGTTCCAGGGACTCATAACTTGGCCATGAGATGCCTGTCTTTTCCAGAAAGGGAATGGCCAACTCGGTGTAGCGGGCCAGATCCATCTGCATGAGATACTGCCCGTTCAGCCAGAAACATTTGGCCAAATCAAATGCGGCGTTGCGGCGGTTGATCTGACTCAGCTCAAAGATGGAAATGACATCAGAGATGGAGATCATTTCGCGATTGTCCTTTGGCGACCATCCGAGAAGACAGAGATAGTTACGGACAGCTTCCGGGGCATAGCCTTGCTCGGGATAGGAGGCGAGTGCGGCTCCCTCATCGCGTTTGCTCATCTTGCTCCCATCGCGGTTGAGGATGAGGGGCATGTGGGCGAAACGGGGAGGTTCCGCACCAAGGGCTTTGTAAAGCTCGATATGCTTCGGGGTATTGGAAAGATGATCTTCACCGCGAATGACATGGGAAATTTTCATTTCGATGTCATCCACGACATTCACGAAATGGAAGATCCATGATCCATCGGGACGGCGCAGGGTGATGTCGGGATGAGTGCCGGGATTGGTAAGGTCAAACTCAATCCTGCCACAAATCTCGTCCTGTAGGATCACTTTCTCGCGTGGGGAGCGGAAGCGGATGGCTCCATGATCCTCGTAAAGATGGCCGTTTTTTTCGAGGCGGCTGAGATATTCCTCATAAATATGATTTCTCTCGCTCTGGTAGTAGGGGCCGAAGTTGCCACCCTTCTGCGGACCTTCATCCCAGTCGAGACCGAGCCAGTGAAGGCCGTCAAGGATGACCTGTCGCGCCTCCTGAGTATTGCGAGAATGATCTGTATCCTCGACACGCAGGACAAAGACTCCTGCATGTTTGCGAGCGTAAATCCAGTTGAAGAGAGCGGTGCGGGCCCCTCCGACATGAAGAAGACCGGTGGGGGATGGGGCGAAGCGTGTGCGAACGGACATGCCCATAGGAGAATTCATTTACGAGTTCAACTCAAGCGCGTAGGGTGGTGAGCTTACAAAAAAAGCACCAATACCATCCCTATGACACTCGCAGAACAGATCGATCACGACCTCAAGGAAGCCATGAAAACCCGTGAAGCAACCCGGCTAAGCACACTGCGTATGGTGAAGGCCGCACTCAAGAACGCCGCAATCGAGAAGGGAGGCGCTGATGCTGTTGTCGATGATGAGCTGGCGACGAGCATTCTCCGCAAGCAGATCAAGCAACGCGAGGATGCTGCTGCGGGATTTGAGCAGGGGGGTCGCCCTGAGCTTGCCGCCAAGGAGAAGGAGGAGATTGTACTTCTGGCAGCTTATCTTCCGACACCGCTTACCCTGGACGAAATCGTAGCTCTGGTGAAAGAAGCCATCGCAGAGGTTGGAGCGGCACTTGGAACACCAACGGGTGTTGCCAAGGCACAGATGGGTGCCGTCATGAAAGCTGCCCAGGCAAAAGCCAATGGACGCGCCGATGGCAAGATTCTGAGTGCCGAGGTGCAGAAGCTGCTCTCGTAAAGTAATACTGAAAAATCAGACGAAAGACGACAGGCAAGGGGAGGAAGTCAGAAATGGCGTTTCTCGACCTTCACATCTCCCCGGAACCGACGCACCACACCCGATAGAGCTAAAAAACATTTTCACACCAACTGCTCTTCTCCCATGTCCTCTTCCGACACCCATCCGTTGACCGCTTCAGCCGCCGTGATTGTGGGTGGTGGATCGGGAAGTCGGTTTGGCGGTGACAAACTCACGCTGGTCGTGGCAGGGAAGCCCCTGCTTGCATGGTCACTGCTGGCCTTTGAGCAGACGCCCTCCATCTCGTCCATCGTCGTCGTGGCACCAAGCGGGAGTGAAGAGAAATTTCGCGATATCGCACGAGAGGCAGGAATTTCAAAACTTCTGGACGTTATCGCCGGCGGTGCTCACCGTCACGAATCCGTCGCGCATGGATTGCGAACTCTTCCCCCGTCCATTGAGTTGGTAGCGATTCATGATGCGGCACGGCCCTTGATCCTCCCAAAGCTCATCACCCGCTGCCTTCAAGCTGCCGCTTTGAACGGAGCCTCTGCGGCGGCAGTGCCCGTCACAGACACGCTCCACCAGTCCGATCAGAATCAGTGCGCTGTCAGGACGGTGGATCGTACGGGACTCTGGGCGATGCAGACGCCACAGGTTTTCCAGTTGGCAACTTTGCTCAAACTTCTTGATGAAGTAACCGCTGATAAACCGACCGATGAGGTCTCCGTGATGCTGTCTGCCGGTTGGCAAGTGCCTTTCGTAGAGAATCTGGAGCCAAATATGAAAATCACATGGCCTTACGACCTAGCTGTCGCCGGGGCCATCCTCCAGGATAGAAATCGCTAATTTTTCGTGAACGCCCGCACCCTTTCATCCGGCACACTGCCCCAGATTACGCATCTGGCCAAGGTTTCCACGCTTCCTAACGGACTCAAGGTGGCCACCTGTGCCATGCCTGCCTCGCAGACCGCGGCTGTCGGCATCTGGTGTGCCGTGGGAGCGCGGTTTGAATCAGCGCGTCTGAGCGGCATCTCCCATTTTCTGGAACATCTTCTCTTCAAGGGGACGAAGAGGCGCACCTCGAGGCAGATCAGCGAGGAAGTTGAAGGTGTTGGCGGCGATCTCAACGCCTTCACCGATGAGGAGCGAACCTGCTATTATGCTGCTGCATCCGTCGATCATTTTCCCCGCGTGTCCAGCGTCATTGCGGATATGTATCAGAATTCTCGGTTTGATCCCTCGGAGATTGAACGGGAACGCGGGGTCATCGCCGAAGAGATTGAAATGGTTCGGGACGAACCGGCCCAGTATGTGCATGAACTTCTAAACGGGCAGACTTGGAAGGGCCACGCCCTTGCCCGTCCGATCACAGGAACCAAAAGTACCCTTGCCTCGATCTCCAGAAAGGATCTCCTCGATCACCTTAGGGGACATTATCATGCGGGACGGACAATTTTCACCGCAGCTGGAGCTGTAGATCACGGCGAGGTCGTCAAACTGGCATCCGGGCTTTTCGGCAAACTTCCAAATCACGGAAGAGGTCATCGCGTTCCCTTCTTCAAGGCTCCGGTGCCGCAGACAATACCCCGCATTTTTATCGCGTCGCGTGAGAGTCAGCAGAGCCAGCTGGCTCTTTCATTTCGTGGAGTCGGAGTCAGGGATCCCCGCAGGCACATAGCCTCCCTGCTTAATATCATTCTTGGAGGAAACATGAGTTCACGACTTTTTCAAGAGCTCAGGGAACGCCGTGGCCTCTGTTATTCTATCAGTAGTTCCCTCTCGGTTTATGCCGATTGCGGCTCCTTTGACATCTCCCTCGGACTGGATGAAGGCAATGTGACAAAAGCCCTTAAACTGATCTTGAAAGAATGCCGTCGTGTTGCCGAGAGAGGGGTATCCGTCGCCGAGCTTCGCCGCGCCTGCGACTATTCCATCGGGACAAGTCGTATGGCATTGGAACGTGCTGCCACGCAGAACTATCGACTCGGCACTTTGCTTCTCACGCTGGGACGGATTGTTCCTCCCGAAGAGATATACGCTACGCTTGCAAGGGTAACCCCTTCGGAAATTCAGTCACTCGCCCGGGAACTATTCCGGAATGAGACGATCAGCCTCGCAATGGTTGGGCAGGGGCCGACCAAGAAAGACTTTCTCAGAGTGTTGGGAGAATGATTGCATCTAGTTTTTTATTCAGGAAAGAAGTGGGATAGCTTTTCAGACCCGTTTTCCTCAGTGATAAGCTAACAATCATATTTCCATGAGGCTTTACCTTTCAGGGGGTTTTTATCTATCCTGTCACACCTATGCGTATCCTGATTACCGGCGGAGCCGGATTCCTCGGTTCTCATCTCTGTGATCGTCTGATAGGTCAGGGTCATGAGGTGATCTGCCTTGATAATTTTTTCACAGGTCGCAAGGCCAATATTCTGCATCTAATTGATAATCCAAGGTTTGAATTGGTTCGTCACGATGTTATCGATCATTTCAAGTACGAGGTGGATCGCATTTATAATCTCGCCTGCCCCGCTTCACCGCCGCACTACCAGTATAACCCGATCAAGACGATGAAGACCTCCGTGCTTGGTGCCATCAACTGCCTTGGGCTGGCCAAGCGTGTCAAAGCCCGTGTCTTTCAGGCATCGACTTCCGAAGTCTATGGCGATCCTCTTGTGCATCCACAGGTGGAGGGATACTGGGGGCATGTGAATCCGATCGGTCTCCGCTCCTGTTACGATGAAGGCAAGCGCTGTGCTGAGACGCTCTTCTTTGACTATCACCGCGAGCATGGAGTCGATATTCGCGTCATTCGTATTTTCAATACCTATGGCCCACGAATGCTTGCTGACGACGGACGCGTGGTTTCGAACTTTATCGTGCAGGCCTTGAAGGGCAATGACATCACTGTTTATGGGGATGGCTCGCAGACGCGTTCCTTCTGTTTTGTGGACGATCTTATCGAGGGGTTCATCCGCTTTATGGAGCAGGATAAAACTGTAGGACCGATGAATCTCGGAAATCCGGGTGAATTCACGATGCTCCAGCTTGCCGAACTGGTGCTAAAAAAAGTGGGAGGCTCCTCCAAAATCACGCACAAGGAGCTTCCAGTCGATGATCCCAAGCAACGTAAGCCGGACATCACTCTTGCGCGGGAGACACTCGGGTGGGAGCCCAAGGTGCCGCTTGAGGAAGGGATCAAAAAAACGATTGCCTACTTCCGCGAGTCCCTTGCGATCAAATGATCAAGGCGTGTTTTTCAAAAAATAATTTATAAATATCACCCTTAGCCCTTCAGTTTTTCCATGACTTCTCCCTCCCTCTCAATTTGCTGTCTCGGTGCTGGTTATGTAGGCGGACCCACGATGGCCATGATTGCCGCCAAGTGTCCCGATATCCGTGTCACCGTCACCGATCCCAATGAACAGCGCATCGCAGCTTGGAACTCAATTGAACTTCCTGTCTACGAGCCCGGACTTCAGGAAGTCGTTGAATCTGCTCGCGGAAAGAACCTCTTTTTCTCCACCGACATCAAATCCGCCATCCGTGAGTCCGATATTATCTTTGTCAGCGTTGGCACTCCCACCAAAACTTATGGCAAGGGGGCCGGTCGTGCCGCCGATCTCAAATACATAGAGTCAGCAGCGCGCATGATTGCTGAGGTTGCCGAGGGGCCAAAGATCATTGTTGAAAAAAGCACTCTTCCCGTTCGCACAGCGTCGGCACTGCTGACTATCCTACGTTCCAATTCGACCAAGGCGTCCTTTCAGGTTCTCTCCAATCCTGAGTTCCTTGCCGAGGGGACGGCTATCGAGGATTTGGAAAATCCGGACCGTGTGCTGATCGGCGGAGAGCAGACGCCCGAGGGGCTTGATGCCATTGAAAAGGTGGTTGCGATCTATGCCCGCTGGGTACCGCGGGAAAAAATCCTCACGACAAATCTCTGGTCTTCCGAACTTTCGAAGCTGGTTGCCAACGCTTTCCTCGCGCAGCGCATCTCCTCGATCAACTCCATCTCCGCTCTCTGTGAAGCCACGGAGGCGGATGTCGATGAAGTGGCTCGTGCCATCGGTCGGGACTCGCGTATCGGCCCAAAATTCCTAAAGGCTTCAGTCGGCTACGGTGGGTCCTGCTTTCAGAAAGACATCCTCAATCTCTCCTATCTCTGCGAGCACTTCGGACTACCGGAAGTTGCTGAATACTGGGCAAGTGTCGTGAAAATTAACGACTGGCAGAAAACCCGCTTCACAGGCCGCATTATCAGAGATCTTTTCAATACGGTCAGTGGCAAGCACATCGGAATCCTTGGATTCGCCTTCAAGAAGGATACGAATGACACCCGTGAGACCGCTGCAATTTCCGTCTGCCGCGATCTTCTTGCCGAAGGTGCGAAGGTCTATGTCTATGATCCCCAGGTTTCCGAGGAACAAATCCGCGAAGATGTCCTTGGCAAGGCCGAAAATCCGAACCTTATCGTCGTGAAAAGTGCGCTGGAAGCCTGTGCTGGGGCACATGGTGTCGCTGTGCTCACCGAGTGGGATGAGTTCAAGAAACTCGATTTCCAGAAAATCTTTGAAGGGATGCTCAAGCCGGCTTTCTTCTTCGATGGTCGTAACATTCTACCTCATCAGGAGCTTAAGGACCTAGGCTTCCGCGTCTTTGCCATCGGGAAGTCTTTCTGAGTCATATCGAAAGTAATCAAAAAAAGGCCCACCAATTCACGGTGGGCCTTTTTGATTTTAAGAAAGAACGTATTTCCTAGACATCCAGATTGCGGACATTGAGGGCATTGTCCTCAATGAAGATGCGTCGGGGCTCGACGACATCACCCATCAAGATGTCGAACATCCGGCCCGCTTCGAGTGCGTTGTCATCATTGAGTTCAACCTTTAGGAACCGGCGGCGTTCGGGATTCATGGCCGTCTCGTAGAGTTCCTTGGCGTTCATTTCTCCAAGACCTTTGAATCGCTTGATCTGCACACCGCGTCGCCCGACTTCCTTTACGATCTCCAGGATGCGGGGAATGGCAAAAATATCATGCGTTGTTTCTCCGTCAATAAGCTGGAAGAGAGGAGTCGTGCTATCGGCATAGTGCTCGATCTTGAAGCCCTTTTTGGCAAGTTCACCGATGAGTTTTTCAATGCTCTTGGACTGATGGATCTCGACCAGTCGGGCGCGACGACGGCGTACGTTTTTGGCGGCGGCCTTCGAGATTTTTTCCGTCGGGGCATCCCCGTTTTCTGAATCGCTAACCTCCGCTTCAAAAAGATTAAGATCGCTGTTGGAGGAGGTAAAGTCGCGCAATTCGGTTTCGTTGTGGAAATACTCCACACTCTCCTCGTTGCCGGTGCGGATCACCACGAGATAGCTTGGCATGACTCCCTCCTGGGAACGGGCGCCGAGGTAGGCTTCAAATTCACCGCCAAGCCGACGGATCGCTTCGCTCGATTTCTCAAGCCTGTCGAGCAGTTCCAGAATTTCCTTGAGTTGAGAAGAGGGAATTTCTTTTTTATCTGAGAAATTGACCAGTTTGAGTTCCTCGGCTCCAAGAGAAATCAGGATGCGGTTTAGCTGCACATCGTCATCGACATATTCCTCCCGTTTCTTGCGCTTGATCTGGTAGAGGGGAGGCTGGGCGATGAAGACATGGCCGCGGCGGATGAGCTGCGGCATCTGGTTGTAAAAGAATGTCAGCAGCAGGGTTCGGATGTGGGAGCCATCGACATCCGCATCGGTCATGATGATGATGCGTCCGTAACGGAGCTTCTCGATATTGAACGCCCCTTCCTGATCGCCATCGCCGATACCGGTTCCAATGGCGGTGATCATTGTCTGGATTTCGGTATTCTGGAGCACTTTGTCGAGACGGGCCTTCTGCACATTGATGAGTTTGCCCCGGATTGGTAGAATCGCCTGGAAGCGGCGATCTCGACCTTGTTTCGCACTGCCTCCTGCGGAATCTCCCTCGACGATATAAAGCTCGGTCAGAGCAGGATCGCGTTCGGAACAATCCGCCAGTTTTCCAGGAAGTCCTCCTCCGGTGAGTGCGCTTTTGCGAACGGTTTCCCTCGCTTTGCGAGCGGCCTCACGCGCTCTTGCTGCCGTCAGAGCTTTTTCAATCACCTTTTTGGCAACGGGTGGATTCTGATCGAAGTGATCCATGAGACCCTCGTAGAGGGCCGAATTGACCACGCCCTCAACCTCTGTATTGACCAGCTTGACTTTGGTCTGAGACTCAAACCGGGGATGAGGGAGTTTGACGCTTAGTACCGCGGTAAGTCCTTCACGGACATCGTCACCCGAAAGAGCGGGGTCCTTTTCTTTCAGCAGGCCGTTGGCCTTAGCATATTGATTGATGGCACGTGTGAGCGCCGTGCGCAGACCGGTGAGATGCGTGCCGCCATCAGGATTGGGAATGGAGTTGGCAAAGCAGAGAATCTGGTCGTTATAGGAGTCGTTATACTGAAGAACGGCATCGACAAATATTTCATCCCTCTGTCTAGAGACTACGATCGGCTTGGGATGAATCACCTGACGGGTCTCACCAAGCTGTCTGACAAATTCCACGATGCCGTATTTGTAAAAGAAGGTCTCGTGACGCGGTTTGTGATCTCCATCATCCCGCTCATCGGTCAGGTTGATCTCGATGCCCGGATTGAGGAAGGCAAGTTCGCGGAGTCGTCCTGCAAGTCGCTCAAACTTGAAGGTCGTGGTGATGGTGAAGATTTCCGGATCGGGCAGGAAGGTGACGAAGGTTCCTGTCTGCTTTTTATTTTTGAGTTCGCTGAGAACAGTCAGTTTCTGAGTGGTCTTTCCTTGCGCAAACGCCATGAAATGCACCTGTCCCTCGCGCATCACTTCCACCTTGAACCATGTGGAGAGCGCATTGACACACTTCGCACCAACACCGTGAAGACCGCCGCTATACTTGTAGGCTCCCTGGTCGAATTTACCTCCCGCATGGAGGTTGGTCATGACCAGTTCTAAGGTTGGAATCTTGAACTTCGGATGTATCTCCACGGGAATGCCGCGGCCATTATCGCGGATGGAGACCGATCCATCGGAGTGAATGGAGACTTCGACCTTATTGCAGTAGCCAGCCAGATGCTCGTCGATCGAATTATCAAGAACCTCAAAGACGCAATGGTGGAGCCCCCTTTCGTCGGGATCACCGATGTACATGCCGGGTCGCTTGCGGACGGCTTCGAGTCCTTCAAGCTTGTCGATTTGGGCAGCTCCATAGACGGCACCGCCCGCCGTGTTTTGCTTCTCCGGAAGATCGCTGTCGTCGAGGGGAATAATGGGTTCGGAAGGTGGGTTTTTAGCCATGAGAAATACAGAATGTTTTGTGATTCCTGATCTGGGGAAAAGGAACGGTTTCTTATGTAAGAAGGGTAGGGACAGGCAGGCTGTCGGGCAACGCTTTTTTCCCCTTTCTTATCTGAAAAACACACGATCTGGGGAGGTGAAGGCAAGGTAGGTACTACATCTTGGGGTACACAGGAAAGCTTTGCAAAGTCTTCCTTTGGGATCAGAAGTAAGTGCATGCACTCATACGACTTTGCGGTAATTGGTGGCGGTAGCGGCGGTTATGCCGCCGCTAGAACTGCTGCTTCCCTTGGGCTTTCGACCGTGGTGATCGAAGGTGGCAGAGAGGTTGGGGGGCTCTGTATTCTGCGGGGGTGTATGCCGAGCAAGACCCTGATTGAGTCGGCCAACCGCTTTCGGGCGATGCGTCATGCCGCCGAGTTTGGACTGAGTGCGGAGAAAATAGGTTTCGACGCGGGGAAAATCATCGCCCGCAAAAATCAACTGATAAGTGAGTTTGCCAAATACCGCCAAGAGCAGCTGGCAAGCGGTGAATTTGATTTTATCAGGGGAATGGCGGAGTTTCTCGATCCATTCACCCTTAAGATTCACCTGCGAAGCGGCGGAGAACAAACGATCACCCTCCGAAGCGGTTGCATCTCCACGGGGTCTGTGCTCAATCGTCCCGATTTAACAGGCATCGAGTTTTGTCTTTCCAGCGATGACATGCTCGACTTGACGGATATTCCTGAATCCGCCGTTGTGCTGGGTGGAGGTCCCGTTGCTCTGGAAATGGCTCACTATCTCGATGCATTGGGAACCAGGGTGACCATTCTCCAGCGAAACACCCAGCTGCTGACCGGATCAGATCATGATGTGGCTAATGGGCTTGCCGAGGCCTTCAGGCATCGTGGGATGAGCGTGCAGTGCGGAACCCGGTTGAAGCGGATCGAGAATACCCGCGCTGCAAGAACCGTATTCTACGAACTCAACGGGGTCGAGATGCGAATCGAAACAGCACTTGTGCTCAATGCTCTTGGCCGTCGTCCTGCAATTCGGGGACTTGGTCTGGATAAGGCTGGAGTCGATCTGGAGGGATCCAGGATCTGCACGGATCAGGAGCAACGCACGACGGCATCACATCTCTTTGCGGCGGGAGACTGCTGCGGTCCCTACGAAGTGGTTCATATTGCCATCGCCCAAGGAGAGGC
The DNA here is from genome assembly GCA_037130175.1 of bacterium. Lineage (GTDB taxonomy): Bacteria > Verrucomicrobiota > Verrucomicrobiia > Chthoniobacterales > UBA6821 > UBA6821. The sequence continues at coordinate 18,444 of JBAXTN010000008.1, forward strand.
TGCCGCGAAGAATGCAGCCTCTCTGTTGCAAGGAGGCAAGCAGGTAGTTGTTGACTATCGGCTTAAACTCTTTGCCTGCTTCAGCGAGCCCCAGATGGCTTTCTGCGGCATGACTGGGCAGGAGGCGAGAGAGGCTGGGTATCGGGTCAGTGAGGCGAGCTATCCGTTTGCCGATCATGGAAAATCCCTTGTGAAGGGAGAGACGGACGGATTTGTGAAGCTGATCGCCGATGCCTCCAGTGGTCGCATTTTAGGCGGTGCCGTTGTCGGCCCGGAAGCCGCCGAATTGATTCACGAGATTGTCGTTGCGATGGCCTTTGATGCAACAGCCGAAGCACTGGCAAACATTCCTCACTATCATCCCACTTTGTCCGAAATATGGACCTATCCCGCTGAGGAGATCGCCGACAAGCTCAGAGCTTAGGGTCTGTTAAAACTGAAGTAACGGAATGGCACTTGGATGGATGAATCCTTCTATTGCTCGGCAGGCTGAGAGGCAGATGAAGCACCTCCAAATGCCTGCGCGGCAGCCGAACCAGGATACTGGGTAAGGAGTGACTGAAGCACCTTCTTGGCATCATCTGGCTTCCCGGCCTGTGCCAGCAGCTGTACCTGCGAAAATAGCGCGAAAGGAGCTCCGTAAGATTGAGGGAATGCCGCAGCGGCCTGCTGGTAGGAGCTGAGTGCCTGATCGAGATGGTTTGAGACCCGTGCATTAGAAGCTCTCCCGAGCAGGCCTGAAACGACAAGTGAGCTGTTGGGGAAGCTCTCGGCAAATTCGGAGTAGAGCTCATTGGATGCGTCGATTTTTCCTGCATCACGGAGTGAAGCGGCAAGAAGCAGCATGGCATTGGCAGCAGCCGGTGAATGGGGGTATTTGGAAATGACACCCTTCAGCGCGGCATCATCGGTTGCCTCCGAGAGGAGTGAGGCCGAGGCAATCCGAGCCGAATGTGTCGAGGCAATAATGCTCAGGATCACGATGGCGATCACAACTACTCCGGAAATGGCTGCAATTACCGACCCGCGATGATTGATCCAAAGCAGTTCCAGTGCCGATGGTGGTGCAATTTCCAGATTTGAGTCGGAAGTGGAGAAGGACATGAAATGAGAAGTTTAGCGGGTTGTTTTTCCAGTCTGTAGAGTGATCGTGGGATTAAATCCACAGTGCCCTAGCCGCCTACTTGCTCGCGGGCTTGTTCGGCAAGCGCTGTGCTAAGATAGCGTTCTCCTGTGGAGCAGGCTATGGTTACGATGAGTTTGCCTGCATTTTCAGGTCGTTTGGCAATTTCCATCGCAGCGTGGACATTCGCACCCGAACTGATCCCTGCTAGGATGCCCTCTTCCTTGGCAAGGCGACGGGCCATCGCGATCGCTTCTTCGTTGGTTACAGTGACGACTTCGTCAACGATATCGAGATGCAGGTTTGTGGGCACAAAACCGGCTCCTGTGCCTTGAATTTTGTGAGGACCAGGTTTTACCGTTTCACCATTCCGTGTCTGGGTGATGACCGGAGAATCCTTCGGCTCCACCGCAACGGATCTGAAGGAAGGCTTGCGGGATTTGATCACCTCGGAGACGCCGGTGATCGTGCCCCCAGTGCCAACGGCGGAGACCAGAATGTCTATCTTGCCATCGGTATCCTCCCAGATCTCTTCGGCTGTTGTCTTGTGATGGATTGCGGGGTTTGCAGGATTATTGAATTGCTGCGGCACCCAGGAATCAGGTGTCTCCTTGTGAAGTTGTTCGGCCCGTGCAATCGCACCCTTCATTCCCTCGGAACCGGGAGTGAGGACGAGCTTTGCGCCTAAAAGGGCAAGGAGTGTCCGGCGCTCCAGGCTCATGGTTTCAGGCATGGTCAGGATTAGCTTGTAACCCTTGGCTGCTGCGACAAAGGCGAGTGCTATGCCGGTGTTGCCGCTGGTCGGTTCGATGATCGTGGTGTCCGGTTTCAATAATCCCTTGGCCTCGGCATCATCAATCATGGCGGCACCGATGCGATCTTTTACGCTGCCAAGAGGATTGAAAAACTCGCACTTGAGCGCGATTGTCGCGGGAAGTCCCTTGGTAATGCGGTTGAGTCGCACCAGTGGCGTGTGACCAATGGTATTGAGGATGGAATCGTGAATTTTTGCCATAAAGTAAATAGGTGATCTTGAGGTGGGGAAGATTTACACGGAGAGGCTGATTTCGTCCAAGGCAAACTTGCCTTTCAAGGGGGACTTTTAAGAATTTAAAAAGTAAGTGCTCGAAGAGGGACTTGAACCCACACTCCTTTCGGAACTAGATCCTAAGTCTAGCGCGTCTGCCAATTTCGCCATTCGAGCGGGATCGATAGGCTGTCCGAGTCTCATTGTCCGCTCAAGCATTAATATCTTCTCAATCTTGATTTTCTTTGGCTCGATAGGTCTTTTCTTCCAACGATGTCTTCACCATCAGGCGATCGGTGTAGGCAAGAAGCAAGGCTGAGACCACGAATGTAAGGTGAACAACTACCCTCCATATAATGGTATCATTGGACACGCCTGGTGTACCTATCTTAATAAAGGAGGAAAGAAGGTGAATGGATGAAATTCCGATCAAGGCTGTTGCCAGTTTCACCTTTAGCGCGCCCGCATTGACATGCGAGAGCCACTCGGGTTCATCAGGATGGTTATGGAGATTCAGTCTGGAAACAAAGGTTTCATATCCACCCACGATGACCATGAGCAAAAGATTAGCGATCATCACGACATCGATAAGTCCGAGTACCGCCAACATGACATCTTTTTCATCAATCTGTGTGATGTGCGTGGTTAAATGCCACAACTCAATAAGAAAGCGTAGAACATAAAGAGACTGCGCCAAGATCAATCCTACATAGAGGGGGGCCTGAAGCCATCGACTTAAAAAAATCAGGCTGCTAAGTTTGGTTTTAATTGGATTAGGTAAAGTTTCCACTGAAATGATTTATGCGGGCAGACTCTCCTGATCAGTTACCATCCGCGCAGGCCATGAGATGCTCGGGAAGCACAAGGAGTTCCAGGCGACATAGAGGAACCCGGCGAGGAACATCAGAAGAAAGGGAATCGACATCCACTGACTGTGCGTCCAAGCGTTCCATGTGCAGTAGGTAAAGTAGAGTGCAAAGAGTAGCTCGATGGCTGGAATGAGGGTGCGGACAGGATTGTATCGAATCTTGGTCTTTGAAGAAACAGTACTCGCGTTTCCGCTCTTGGGAGTCCTGGTGAACTCACCGGTCTGTCGGAAGAGGGCTTCGAGCACTCCAAGTGAGTTGTTGATAGACATTCCCGTAGCCAGAGCCAGCAGCATCGGAAGAAGCAGGAGATCCTTCTTCCATCCCTCGGGGTTGAGATGCCGCTGCGCAACAATGTAGAAAGCTGCGATGGAGACGGTGGTCGCAAGAAAGATGGGGAGATCGACAAGCAGGCTGTAAAGAGCGCTTTGTTTCGGCCCCAGTGCGTGAGGGAGTGTCAGGACGCACATTAAAACAAGCAGAAGGTATCCGAAGTTTGAAGTCAAATGAGCGGTTGCCTCCAACTTGATGATCAGGGAAACAGGAGCAGACCAGACTTTGGGAAGTATTTTAAGGCAGGTCTGGATCGAGCCTTTGGTCCAGCGTTTCTGCTGTGTTTTGAAACCGTTCATTTCCTCGGGGAGTTCGGCGGGGATCACCAGGTCGGGAAGGAATAGAAAACGCCATCCCTTGAGCTGTGCTCGATAGCTCAGATCAAGATCCTCAGTCAGTGTGTCGGCATGCCAGCCTCCCGCATCCTCAATTGCTGTGCGGCGCCAGATCCCAGCGGTGCCGTTAAAATTGAAGAAGCGACCCGAGTTGCAGCGGGCGGTCTGTTCGAGCAGCAGATGTCCGTCAAGAAACATTGCTTGAAGGCGGGTGAGAAGCGATTGCTTCCGGTTGAGATGCCCCCATCGCATCTGGACGAGTCCAATCCCGGGATCGGTGAAGAAATCGACCGTTTTACGTAGAATGTCGGGAGATGGGACAAAATCGGCATCGAGAATAAAAATCAGGTCACTTGTTCCCAGAACCATCCCATGGGCGAGAGCTCCGGCCTTGAACCCCTCACGACTGCCTCTGCGGATATGGGAGATACTCAATCCCTGTTGCTGAAGTTTGGCGACCGCTTCGGCCACCACTTCCGTGGTCTCGTCGGTAGAGTCATCCAGCACCTGAATAACGAGTTTTTCCGATGGGTATTCCAGTTCGCTGACAGCCCGAATCAGACGACCTGCCACGCATGCCTCATTGTAGAGAGGAAGCTGAATGGTGACGGAGGGGAGCTCCGGGAAGTGTGAAACGGGCAGGGGGATATTCTTCCTATGCTTGAGAAAGAGTCCGATGATACAGCACCTATGCAGTCCGTAACCGGTAAGTCCGATCAGTACGGCCAGATAACAGAGATTCCAGAGTGGGCTGCCAAAGGTGAGTGACATGGATTGGGCAGTTCCGGGGAAGGAATGAACGGTGCTAGAGAATCTTAGAGGTATTTTCCGTCAAGATGAAAAAGCATCAGGATTGATTTTTAAGAGAAAAAAATTTTTCGGAGCAACCTCCCAATCAACGAGTTTTGATCAATATCGGGTTATTTTTTCTCAACGCTTGCAAGGGTATGCTAGCATCAGAAGAGTGGAGGTTACGAAAAAAGTACGCGGGGCATGGAAGGCATTTCCCTTCCGTCCAAGAATACTCGAGTTCATGGCCGCTAAACCGCCCGGCTTTTCCCTCGGTGGGGAGGTGGTTGCCGGAGTAACTGTTGGCCTGATAGCACTCCCCCTGGCGCTGGCGTTGGGGATCGCAAGCATCCCTGTGGGAACAGTGACCCCGTTTTCAGCACCGGCACTCGGCATCTTCACGGCCATTATCGGAGGATTGATCATTTCGATATTTGGCGGATCCAGAGTTCAGATCGGAGGACCGACCGCTGCGTTTGTTCCGATCATCCTCATGATCATTTCGGAAAACGGCTATGGCGGCCTTGTCATGGCAACGATGATGGCCGGGATCATCCTCATCCTGATGGGAGTGACCCGCATGGGAACGCTGATTAAATTCATTCCTTGGCCTGTGACAAGCGGATTCACCACAGGCATCGCCGTGGCGATCATGATCACACAGATTCCCGATTCCTTGGGATTTCATCTGGTGGATTCGATGCCGAGGGATTTTTTTGAGAAATTCCCGTGGATAGTGGGACATCTCCACCTGCTAAACCCATTTTCACTTGGCCTGACAGTTGTCTGCTTTGCCGTAATTCTCCTTTGGCCTAAGACAAACATCCATCTGATTCCGGGTTCCATTGTGGCCATGTTGGGAGCAACCGTGTTTGTTGCGATGACAGGGTGGGGGGAGGCTCATCATGTCGCCACCATTGGAAGCAAATTTGGGGCTCATGCCATTCCTTCGGGACTACCCACGCCGCTGATTCCTCATTTCGACTGGCACCTGGTCAGCAAACTTATCGGACCGGCAACAGCCATTGCTCTTTTGGGTTCCATCGAATCCCTACTTTCAGCCGTCGTTGCCGATGGGTTGTCCGGTGATCGGCACGACAGTAATACGGAACTGATCGCCCAAGGGATGGCCAACCTGGTCTGCCCCCTATTTGGTGGTTTGCCTGTCACCGGTGCGATCGCCCGTACATCCGCCAATATCAACAACGGGGCCAAGACGCCCCTGGCTGGAATCATCCATGCCCTTACCCTGCTTGGGATTATCCTCTTAGCCGCCAGGTGGGCAGCCTATATCCCGATGGCGGCGATGTCTGCCGTACTGATCGTGGTGGCCTTGCGCATGGGGGAATGGCATGAACTCAACCGAATACGCAGGATGCCCCACAGTGACGCCCTCGTCTTGCTCACCACCATGGGACTGACTATTGTCTTTGATCTTGTTCTGGCCGTGGAGATCGGGATGGTTCTGGCATCGATCCTCTTCATCAAGCGGGTTTCCGAGACGACCGAGGTGAGTCGTGTGACAACCGAGGATATGCTGGAGAGACCCGAACAGATTGCCCAGGGGAAACAAATCCCCGACGGGGTGCTTGTTTATCGTATCTTCGGACCGTTCCTATTCGGGGCCGCCGAGAAAATGGAGGATGCCCTCTCAAGTGTTGATGAATGGCCCAAGGTGCTCATTCTCCGACTGAATCTTGTGACGGCAATGGATGCCACGGGACTTAATGCCTTGGAAAGCATCGTCGAGAGAATGCGTCACAAGGGGAGCGTAGTGATTCTGAGCGGCATTCATTTCCAACCGCTACAAATGCTGATGAAAGCAGGATTCATCGATGTGATAGGACGCTCCAATTTCTGCGCGACATTCGACGATTCCTTATCCCGGGCCATGGAATGTCTGGACGCGCAGAAATAAATCCAGATTTTGCCATTGCATCGTAGGAAGGGGCGGGTGGTGAACCCGGGTGGTTTCATGGTTATTGCGCTAGCAATTCCCTTAAAATCATTGAGGAGTATCAACTCAATACTCGGGCAGAGTTGATTCCTGAATCAAGAGGATCAAGTACTTGAATCGCAGGACAATCGATAACAACCAAAACACTTAATGACATTAAGTTATTTGCTTGCTAAGAATGACCAGTATTTTTTCATGATCGATCCTGCCAGACTACCCACCAAGCTCGGACAACGGGCGGCTCGCCAGGGTTGGCTGAAGTGGGCCATCCTCTTTTCCTCCTGTCTGGGGGCCATGATGGAGACAGTGGATACGAGTATCGTCAATGTGGCTGTTCCTGATATGCGGGGAAATCTTGGAGCGACACTTTCTGAGATCGGCTGGGTGTCCACAGGTTACACGATGGCCAATGTCATCATCATTCCACTGACAGCCTGGCTGGGATTCAGGTTTGGGAAAAAAAGTTATTTTCTCTTCTCTCTCATTTCCTTCACGGCGGCTTCCATTCTTTGCGGCATGGCAGACAGTCTTGGATTTTTAATTGCCGCACGCATTGTGCAAGGGTTGGCTGGGGGAGGACTGCTTGCCAAGGCACAGTCGCTGCTGTTTGAGACGTTCCCACCAGCCGAACAGGGAATCGCGAGTGCCGTCTTCGGACTTGGTGTGATTGTGGGCCCCGCGATCGGACCCACTCTTGGAGGGCTAATTACCGACAAACTCGATTGGCGCTGGATCTTCTTCATCAATGTTCCCATAGGCCTGATCGCGATCTGGATGATTCATACCTTTCTCCCCGCAGACCAACCCATGGAGAAACTTGAGAAAAGGAAGATCACCGTTGATTGGTGGGGGATTCTTTGGCTTACGCTGGGGCTGGGTGGTTTTCAGCTTGTGCTGGAGCAGGGGCAGCAGGAGGACTGGTTCTCCTCTTCCTTCATCCGATGGTCGTCGCTCATCAGCGTGACGAGTCTGCTATTATTTGTGAAACAGGAACTCACGACTCCCCAGCCCGCAGTGGATCTCCGGGTGCTCCGGCACAAGGCCCTCTTTGCCGGGAGCCTCTACTCGATCGTCCTGGGATTCGGCCTCTATGGTGCGGTTTTTGTGATCCCCATTTTTGCCCAGTCTCAACTTCACTTCACCGCCACCAAGACAGGATTGCTCCTGATGCCGGGTTCCTTGGCCTCGGCTGTGGTCATGATTTTATTCGGAAAGTTTCTCAAGAATGCCGATCAGCGCATTCTGATCGCCGTCGGAGCGCTCATCATCAGCTTTTCAATGGCCTCTCTGGCCAACCTTAGCCCCGATACCGGGGAGGATGAACTTTTCTGGCCGTTGATCGGGCGAGGTGTTGGCACCGCATTGATCTTTCTCCCGCTATCCATTGCGACCCTTGGAGGGATACCTCGCGCGGAGATCCCATCCGCCGCGGGTCTCTTCAGTCTGACCCGCCAAATGGGCGGAAGCATCGGTATTGCGGTGCTCACCACGATGTTGGAAAAATGCGCACTCATGCATCGCGGGGATCTCGTCAATAATATCAATCCCTTACACAACTCTTTCGTACAGAGATCGTATATCGCCCAATATTCGCTTCTTCCCCAAACCCATGATCCCATGCTCACTTCCAATCGGGCACTTGGCATTTTGGACAATATCATCACTCTTCAGTCCAATCTACTTTCATCCATTGATATCTTCAGGACGCTCTCATGGATGTTCATCCTGACTCTTCCCCTGATTCTTCTGCTGAGTCGTGGAGGTAAGCAGGAAGCCCCTGCACATTAAGGCGTCAATTGACCAACCCTATTTTAACATGAGTGAGACCACCATCGACACCACGCCATCCAGCCCGACTTCCTCAAGGTTCAAACCTCATCACCGCCGATGGGGGCTGATCCTGCTCTCCTTGATATGTCTCCTTCTAGTCGCAAAATATGTAATCTATCGATTCCATCACGAGATCACGGACAACGCTTATATCACGGGCCATATCCACTACATTGCTCCGCAGGTGACCGGAGTGGTGCAGAAGGTGGCCGTGGAGAACAACACACGGGTGAAGGCAGGGGACTTGCTGGTGCAAATCGATCCCGAGCCGTTTGATGCGCTGCTTGCTGATGCCAAGGCCAAAGATGAACGCGCTGAGGGAGATTATCAAAGGGCTCAGGGCTTGGCGAATACGCGCGTCGTCTCTGTGCAGGATCTTGCCCATGCTAGAAATGATGCCAGTTCAGCAGCAGCGCAGCTGCGCATGGCGCAGTTGAACCGTCGCTACACAACCATTGTTTCCCCTGTGGAGGGTGTGGTGGGGGGGAGAAGTGTGGAGGTGGGTAACACTGTCCAGCCTAGCATCAATCTAATGGCTATCGTTGAGGGAAATCCTTGGGTCGAAGCGAATTTTAAGGAGACGCAGGTCGCTCATATCCATCCTGGACAGAAGGTCGCACTGACTGTGGATGCCATTCCCGACCGCACATTCACAGGTAAGGTGCTCAGTATCTCTCCGGCAAGCGGTCGTGAATTTGCGCTGCTACCTGCGGACAATGCCACTGGAAATTTTACAAAAATCGTCCAAAGGCTTCCCGTGCGTATCGAATTTGATCAGGAATCGATCAAGGGATGTGAGGACCGGCTTGTGCCTGGACTCTCCGTAGTGGCGAGCGTGAAGGTTAGATAATCGATACCGTTTCGGTCAGTGACCGCCAACCGGCCCATTCGAGGAAGGAGAGTTTGCGCAGAAGGAACGATATTTCAATGCGTAGAGCATCACCACGACTAGGCAAAGGATCGGAATGATAAAGGAATAGCGAATCGCCTGATCGAGCCGGAAACCCGATTTTTCAAACAGGTCGATGAGTTTCCCTTGGGAAAAGGAGCCCGCTGCACCGCCGAGAATCGCCATGATGAGGCCAGAGGCCCCGATTTTAACCTCCGGTCCGAGATCACGCAGGGCAATGCCGTAGATAGTCGGGAACATCAGTGACATACAGGCTGAAACCAGTACCAGCGAGATCACTCCGACCCAAGTCGGTAACAGGATTGCTCCTCCGGTGAGAATGATCCCGACCAGAGCCAGCGTGGCCATCATGGAAGCGGGATTGAGTTTTCGCATCAGCGCAGTGCAAACCATGCGTGCCACGGTAAATACCACCATCGAGGCCATGAGGCTGTACCATGCATCAGCCTCTGTCAGACCGGGAAGAACCTTGTTATCAGCACTGACCGAGAAGAAAGCCGCTTGGCGCGTGTATTTGATGATGAATGTCCAGATGGCCACCTGCAGGGCAACATAAAAGAACTGGGTGACCACCCCTGATGCGTAGCGCGGATTCCCGACAAGACGCTGGAGGGAAATAAGAATGTGAGGGGCGTGCTCTGTGTCCCGACCTTCGGGCATGCGGCGCACAAAGAGAGCGATAATCATCGCCAGGGTGATGACGACCATGCAGGCGTAGGGAAGGGCCAGCCAGAAAAGCTCGTGCGTCATGACCTCATGACACTTTGCGGCATCCCAGGTTTTGCGGACTTCGGCTTCGGCCGGATTCAAGTTGCCAAGGATGAGTACCTTCGCGACGAAAAGTCCAAGCAGGCAGCCAATCGGGTTAATCGTCTGCGCCAGATTGAGGCGGCGGACGGCTGTCTCTTCTGAACCCATGGAGAGGACATAGGGGTTGCAGCTTGTCTCGAGAATGGAGAGGCCACTGGCGAGCACGCTGATCGCCATTAGAAGCGGAGAGAAATCTTTGGACATTCCAGCAGGAACAATCGCGGAAGCTCCAACGCAGAGCAGCAGCAACCCCAGAATGACACCTGTTTTGTAGTTAAAGCGCTTGACCAGAAGTGCCGCCGGAAAAGCCAGCAGTGCATAAGAGGCGTAATTCACCACCTGGATAAGCGAGGACTGTGCGGTATCGATGCTAAAAATCTTCTGCACAGCCGGCACCAGGGTGTCGGTCATCATGTTGACCATACCCCAAAGTCCGAAGCAGGTTGCTACCAGAATGAAGGCAAACCGGTTTTCCGGAGGGACAATGACGGAGGGAGATGAGTGGGGGTGTTTTTCCATGAATGTTTGGGGGTGTATTACAGAACGTCTCCGTTGCTGGAGCATTCGTAGCTCGCTAAAAGTCGCCCTTGATGATGTTGGGGGATCTCCCTCGCAATACCGTCAGTAAAACAACTTTTATTGAAAAACGGGATGATGGAGGGACTTATTTGGAAAGTCAAATTCAAGCTGAATCCCCTTTCTATAGGTTGTTTGGTGGGAGGAATTAGGAAGTTAATTCATTGTGGATAGGATCGCTTTTCAAAAGGGAAGAGTGCTATGTTTTTCAGCATGAAAACGGAAGCCTATGCCAAAAAATATTCCGGGGCCGTTTTATTTGTCAAGGTCTTGGCATTGATCGCGTTGGTCGAATACAGCATCATGCTGCTCTTCGAGATTTTGCCAGCACTACCTCCCTGGTTGGAAAATGGGCTCGATGCCGGATTGTTAAGTCTCATCGCGACGCCTTTTCTCTGGCGATGGATTGTCGTGAGTGACCGGGAGCGTCGTCGAGCTGAGCAGGAGTTGGTTCAGAAAAAAGAAGAAATTGAGTTTGCCAAGAATCATCTTGAACAGTTCCGCAAAGCAATCGATGCCTTTTCCATTGTGGCGGTAACCGATGCCGCCGGTGTGATCACGGAGGTCAATGACAAGTTCTGCGCAATCAGTGGGTATAGCAGGGAGGAACTTGTCGGAAAGACGCACCGGGTAGTGAACTCCGGAATGCACGAGGCGGGGTTCTTCCGGGATATGTGGGCGACAATTGGCGATGGAAAAATCTGGCGCGGAGAGATTTGCAACAGAAGTAAGGACGGGGAGCTTTATTATGTGGACAGCCTGATCATGCCTTTTATCGATGCTGTGGATCATTCCCGGAAGTACATTGCGATCCGTCATGACATCACAGACCGTAAGAGGGCAGCCGCCGAACTGGAAAGGCTTGCCAAAGAGGCGCTAATGGCCACGGAAGCCAAGGCATTGTTTTTGGCAAACATGAGCCATGAAATCCGCACCCCGATGAATGCCATAATTGGCATGACCGGGTTATTGCTAGATATGCCGATCCAGAAGGAACAACGGGAATTTATTGATATCATCAGGCAGAGCGGGGAGCAATTGCTGGTTTTGATCAATGACATTCTTGATTTTTCAAAAATCGAGTCTGGTCATATGGAGTTTGAATCTTCCATCGTGGACTGGAGAGAGTGTGTGGAATCCTCACTCGATTTGGTGGCTTCGCTTGCCTCGGAGAAGAAACTGGATTTGATCTATTGGATCGACCCTTCCGTGCCATCGCTATTCCTTGGGGACATCACCCGTCTTAGGCAGGTCCTGGTCAATCTTCTTTCCAACGGTTTGAAATTTACGGAACGGGGAGAGATTTTTGTCACCTGTGACATCAAGCCTGCCGCCAGTGGTATCGATTCCAGACCTCTGCTCCATGTGGCGGTTCGGGACAGTGGGGTGGGGATTTCAAGGGAATCGAGGAGCAGGCTTTTTCAGTCCTTCACCCAGGTGGATGCGTCCACCACTCGTAAGTATGGAGGTACGGGACTGGGACTGGCGATTTCCCAAAGGTTGATCGAGTTGATGGGCGGACGCATCTGGGTAGAAAGCGAGGTGGGCAAGGGGTCAACCTTCGAGTTCGAAATTCCGATCACAATCGCCGAATCCCCCGGTCGCATGATGATCCATACACGGAACGGGACGATGGACGGTCGTCGCATCCTTGTGGTCGATGACAATGATACAAACCGGAATATTCTCAAAATGCAGATCGAGCAGTGGGGATCCCATGTGCGTTGTGCCTCTTCAGGGGAGGAGGCCTGGAGTTGGATTGAACGGGGAGATCCCATAGACCTCATCCTCACGGATTATAAAATGCCAGGAATGAATGGAATAGAACTGGTGGGTAAGATTCGTGAATCTGGACCAGTCAGAGAACTTCCTGTGATTCTGATGACCTCCATGGGTGTTGTGCCTAATTCCGACGATAATGGAAATACAAAATTACTGGTCAAGCCGGTCAAGGCGCAGTCCCTCCTTGATTCAGTGCAGCAGATCTTGCTGGGGTCGGTGAAAAAGGTTTCTGAAAATCCTTTGGAAAACGATGAGAGTAAGGCAGGTGAGCTTTATCCCCTAAAAATCCTGCTTGCCGAGGACAATGTCGTGAATCAAAGAGTGGCCAATCTGATCCTGAAACGCATGGGATACCGCCCGGATACCGTGGCCAATGGCTTGGAAGTTCTGGAAGCTCTCAGGCAGCGGGATTACGATGTGATCTTGCTGGATATTCAGATGCCTGAAATGGATGGGCTTTCCGTCGCACGGGAGGTCTGCCGGATTTATGACAAGGAGAGTCGGCCCCTCATGATCGCTATGACCGCAAACGCTCTCCAGGGAGATCGGGAGCGATGCATTGATTCAGGTATGGATGACTATCTAAGCAAGCCGGTGAGGCGGGAGGAAATCCTGCAACGACTCAAATCTTCCCACGAGATGATCAGTCGCAGAGAGGTGACGATCCCGACGAAGCGATAGAAAAGGAAAAGACTCTGAGACTAAATATCCAAGGCCAAGAAATCATGAATAAAGCTGTTGGCGGGTTTTGAACGAACCTCATCCGGGTAGCCTATCTGCTGAATGGTACCGTTGTGAATGATCACCACGCGGTTTGCGACCTCAAAAGCCTCTTCCTGGTCGTGGGTGACAAAGAGGCTGGTGAGTTGTGTCTTGTTATGGAATTCTGAGAGCCAAGCCCGCAATTCCCGACGGACTTTGGCATCGAGAGCGCCGAAGGGTTCATCCAGCAAAAGCACCCTAGGATTGACAGCCAGTGCCCTGGCAAAGGCGACTCTCTGCCGCTGCCCTCCGGAAAGTTGTACGGGAAATCTATTTTCCAATCCGGCGAGTTGGATCGTATCCAGAAGGGACAACACCCTCTCGCGGATCTCTTGTTTGGTGAGTCGATTGTTGCGCGGAGCCACACGCAGGCCGAAGGCGATGTTTTCGAAGATCGACATGTGGTTGAAGAGTGCGTAGCTCTGAAAAACGAAGCCCGCTTTGCGTTCATTGGCACTTTTTTCACTGACATCCTCGCCGGAAAAAAAGATGTTCCCGCTGTCAGCAAATTCCAGCCCCGCAATGATGCGCAGAAGAGTTGTTTTCCCTGAACCGCTCGGTCCAAGAAAAGCAACCATCTCACCGGTTTCGACCTTCAGATTCACATTGTTGATGGCCGGGAAATCCCCGAAACTTTTGGAAAGGGCTGTGATTTCGATGCTCATGTGCTTGCCTTGGACGGGATGGTGTCGATGGAGCTTTCAAGAATCGCTCGGCGACCAGCTTCAAACTGGCGGGTGTTTTGCCATTCTGCAATTGTCTTGAGAAGTAGCGTGATCAGGGAGAGTAGGGACAGCGCTGCGGCAACGGTAAATGCCGAGGCAAAGAGGTAGTCGTTGTAGAGACGTTCAATCTCAAGCGGCATTGTATTGGTCTTTCCGCTGATCTTTGCCGAGACGACACTTACGGCCCCGAATTCCCCCATCGCTCTGGCATTGCAGAGAATCAGTCCGTAGAAAAACCCCCAACGGATTTTGGGAAGGGTGATCCTTCTCAGGATCTGGAAGCCACTGGCACCGAGGGTTAATGCCGCCTCTTCCTCCTCACAGCCTTGAGCCTGCATCAGGGGTATCAGGCTGCGGGCAACAAAAGGAAAGGTGACAAAGGTGGTCGCCAACACGATGCCGGGCATGGCGAAGATGATCCTGATATCATGGGCCTGGAGCCATGGACCGAAGTACCCGCGGCGCCCGTAGAGAAGAACATAGACCAGACCTCCTATGACAGGAGAGACCCAAAGTGGAAGGTCGATAAGTGCCAGAAGCAGTTGTCGTCCGCGGAATCGGAAGCGGGTGACGGCCCATGCCGCCGCAATTCCGAAGAGAGCATTGGCAGGAACGGTGATCAGGGCGACGATCAATGTCACCAGCATGGAATGAAGGATGTCGTGGTCTGTGAAGTTGTGCAGAAAATATCCGAAACCCTTTTCCAGCGCTCCCTGAAAGATGACAATCAAGGGCAGGGCTAGAAAGAGAACGAAAAACGCGAGCACGACGCTGATGAGTAGGCGTCGTAACCACACAGGCTCAGATGTAGAGCGAACCATGCGGTCTGCACGACGATCACTGCCCGGAGGATGATGAAAATCAATGAAACTGGCCATGGCTTAGTTCTGTTCGCGGAATCGATTTCCCCATGATTGAAGAAAATTGCCGGCGCATACGATGAGCAATGAAGCCACCAGCATGGTGAATCCGATCGCTGCAGCTCCTGTATAATCATACTGCTCCAGCTTGTGAACGATCATCAGCGGTGTGATCTCCGTTTTGAAGGGAATGTTTCCAGAGATAAAGACGATGGAACCGTATTCTCCAACAGCTCGTCCGTAAGCCATGATGACCCCAGTGAGAAGCGAAGGAATGAGAGTGGGGAAGACAACTAACCTGAGCGTCTGCCAACGGGTTGCTCCCAGGCAAGCGGCGGCTTCCTCGACATCGGCTGAGAGTTCGCTAATGACCGGTTGCACCGACCGCACCACGAAGGGGAATCCGATAAAGATCATGGCAAGCAGGATGCCGATCGGAGTGAAGGCGATTTTAATACCGAGTGGTTCAAGCCATTTGCCGATCCATTCGTTTGGAGAGTAGAGTGCAGTCAGGGCGATGCCGGCCACGGCTGTCGGAAGGGCAAACGGAAGATCTGTCGCCGCTTCCAAGAATCGACGACCGGGAAACTGGTAACGGGCGAAGATCCAAGCGGCTATCAGCCCGAATACCCCGTTGACCAATGCGGCAATGAGTGAAATGCCAAAGCTGATACGATACGAAGCCACCACTTGGGGATCCGTGACTGTCTCCCAAAAGTGACTCCATCCTCCGGAAGCAGTTTTACCCATCAGTGCCGCCAAGGGTAAAAGCACGATCAGGGAGAGCCAGGTCACGCTCCACCCGAGGCTGAGATTAAATCCTGGGAGGATATGGCGCTTCTTGGACATGATGAAGGAGAAGAGAGAAACCTTATAAACAGCTCCGGGCTAGATGTCTCTTCCTTCCGAGTTAATTTTTCGGTAACGGGTCAGGATTTCCCCGATCGCGACAAGGTGGGCTTCGACCTGTTTTCCAAGCGGGGGATGCTGGGGCGTTTCAAAAACAATGGAGAATGGCTGGGGGTGCTGATCTTCCGGTGCGCCGAGAATGCCCTGGTAACCCCCGAAAATCATCGAGTCATTTGCCGGGTGTGAATCGATGCTGGATCGGATATCGCGCGGAATCACGCGGGAGGCAGCCTGGATGGCCGGTTCGAGGAGATGGCGGGTCAGTGTGCTGCCCCTCACATAGCCGTAGATTCCCTCACTGGTGTCATCCGTATGCAGTGCGATGATGCCATCGAACTGCTTGGCCCGCAGATCCTGCTCCAGCAGTTGCACTTCCGCCTCCTCTTGCTGGAGCCAGAAGCAACGGTTGAGATCTTTTCCCGAGGCCCCTTCACGCCGCCCGTTTTCAAATCCCCACGGATTGCAGATGGGATAGATGGTGAGTTCGTAAAACTCGGCAATGTGAGGATGCCATTCGAGATGATGCAGCAGTTGTATCGCGGCGATGACTCCGGACTGCTCATCACCATGAATCCCTGCAAAGATGCCCACCCGATAAGCCTTTGATCCGCGAGGATCGGCCCAGCGATAGCGCAGGAGATGCCTTCCATCCGAGGCCAGCACATGCTGCCGCACGATGAATCGACTGCGCCCCGCAAGCTGATCCCCATAACGAAGTATTGAACTCGTCCGTTTTCCGAAGAGCGCAAGCTCTTGATGTTTCCCGGACGGAGAGGCGAGGGAGAGGCCATCCACATCCCCCCTCATTGATTCAGATGATGCCAACACCCTAACTATTTTGGCGCGCCTCGTCCGCAAGTGCCGTGCTGAGATAGCGTTCGCCAGTGGAGCAGCCGATGGTGACGATCAGTTTTCCCTTGTTTTCAGGTAGTGCGGCGGCCTGTAGTGCTGCCCAGACATTTGCGCCGGTGGAGATCCCTGCAAGGATACCCTCTTCCTTGGCGAGACGACGGGCTGTGATGATCGCATCTTCGTTACTCACGGTGATCACCGAATCAACGATGCCGAGATTGAGATTCTTGGGAATAAAGCCGGCTCCGGTGCCCTGGATCTTATGAGGTCCCGGTTTGACAGGCTCGCCGTTGCGGGTCTGGGTGATGACCGGGGAGTCCTTGGGTTCGACGGCGATTGCCTTGAAGTCCTTCTTTCTTCCCTTGATCACTTCACTCACCCCGGTGATCGTTCCTCCTGTCCCGACAGCGGAAACGAGGAGATCAATGCGACCATCAGTGTCACTCCAGATTTCCTCAGCCGTGGTGGCGCGATGGATGGCTGGATTGGCCGGGTTATTGAATTGCTGAGGCACCCAGGAATCCGGGATTTCTGAGCGCAGTTGTTCCGCTCTGGCGATGGCACCCTTCATTCCTTCCGCTGCCGGAGTAAGGACGAGCTTTGCACCGAGCAGGGCCAAGAGTGTCCGGCGTTCAAGACTCATGCTCTCGGGCATGGTGAGGATGAGTTTATACCCTCTGGCTGCCGCGACAAAGGCCAGGGCAATACCTGTGTTTCCGCTAGTCGGTTCGATGATCGTCGTTGCGGGTGTGATAAGACCCTCCTTCTCAGCGGCATCGATCATCGCCGCACCGATCCGATCCTTGACGCTGCCAAGAGGATTGAAAAACTCTCCCTTCACGGCGATTGTGGCATCGACTCCGCTTGAAATGCGGTTGAGTTTGATCAGGGGCGTGCGACCGACTGTCGCCGTGATGTTGTGGTAGATGCTCATGAGTTGCTGTTTGGTTATTGTTATTTTTTAAGGGAGTTGATGATCTGGTCAAAGCTTCCGTTATCTGCAAAGTGGGTTTTCTGGGCATCGCCCCAGCCACCGAAGTCGGCTACCTTGGAGAGTTGAAGTGGCTTGAAGAGATCGGCGTATTTTGCTCCTACCGAGGCATCAATTGGCCGATAGAAATTTTTGCCGATGATCTCTTGCCCCTCGGTACTGTAGAGATATTCAAGATATGCTGTCGCCTGCTTGCGGGTGTTGTGTTTGTCCACATTGGCATCAATAAGGGCTACGGGCGGCTCGGCCAGAATACTGATCGAAGGAGTCACAATTTCGAATTTGTCAGCATTGATTTTCTTGATCAACAGGGCCTCGTTTTCCCAAGTGATCGAGACATCGCCGAGATTCCGCTCGGTGAAGGTGATGGTGGCCGCTCTTGCGCCAGTAGCCAGTCCGTTCCTCAGAGCATTCCCGTATATTTTTGCAATGAAGGAACGGATCTTTGACTCATCCCCGTTGAACTTCGCTTTCGCATAGGACCAGGCAGCAAGGTAGTTCCAGCGAGCTCCACCTCCTGTTTTCGGGTTCGGGGTAATAACAGAAACATCGTCTCTCGTCAGATCATCCCAATCCTTGATGTTTTTTGGGTTCCCTTTGCGGACAAGGAAAACGATCGTTGAGGTGTAGGGAGAACTGTTGTGTGGAAATCGGCTCTGCCAGTCTTTCGGAATAAGATGTTGCCCTGAGGCATCCACTCCACCTTTTTCGTAGATGGCGTCGATATCATAGGCCAGTGCCAGCGTTGCGACATCCGCAGGCGTGCCATCCTGAATGGCTCGGGATTGCTTGCCAGATCCGTCGTGCGAGGTGCTGATTTGGATACCTTCGCCAGTTTTCTTTTTCCAATAGGAGGAAAAGGCCTTGTTGTATTCGGAGTAGAGCTCTCGAGTAGGATCGTAGCTGACATTAAGGAGTTCCACCTCAGCCTTGAGTGAGACAACACCTGCTGCCAACAGAGCAATGATGATGGATTCTGAGAAAAGGGATTGATGGAATTTCATGGAATATGCGCGTGCGTTTTCCTGAGCATAGATTCAAAAAAAGAGGCGTCAATAGATAAACGATCTTTAAGGTCGTTATAATAATTTAAAAATATCCCACTAATGGCTCATCCGGCTAGATTCCTTCGCCGTCGATTCCCTGAATCTTCCTGAGCTCATCGGCTCCTACCACCGGGGATTTCATCACATCCGAGAGTGTCGTTCTGTCCATCAGACCGGCCACCAGATTTCTTGCGGTGAGCATCACGCGTCTGAAACGGCATGTTGGTTCCTGAGTGCAGCGTTTGTAGTCGGTCACCGAAACGCAGGCAATGGGAGCCAGGTAGCCGTCAAAATGGCGGACAACTTCCCCCATCGTGATCTTTTCCGGACTCCTTGCAAGTTGGTACCCGCCCCGTTTTCCTGCCGTGCTGGCCACCCATCCCTTTTCCTTAAGATCGAGCATGATATGCTCCAGAAAGCGCTTGGGAACATCATTGCGGCGGGCAAGCTCCAGAATCGGAATCGGTGGTCCCCCACGATGCTCCACCAAAGTGAAAAGCGCCCTCAGGGCATAATCTGTTCGCATCGAAAGCTGCATGGCGTGAAATATACGCGATCAATAAAGTGGGGGAAAGATCTGATTCATCACGGCTGATCAGATCATAAAATCAATCTCGTCCTCATGGAGCTGAACAATCACGGATGCACTCGATTTCCCTTTCTTATTGAGTCGAGTCTGCACCTGTTCACCACGCACCAGAAGCGTGTCGGGAGGGATGCTTTTCATGAGAAAGACATTGGCTCCGATCGTACTGCGAGCACCTATGACGGTATCTCCGCCGAGAATAATACCATTCGGGTAGATGACGACATCATCCTCAACCTCGGGATGGCGCTTGAGTCCCTTGATGATCTCGCCCTGCTCGTCCTTCTGAAAACTGCGGGCGCCGAGTGTGACACCGTGATAGAGCTTCACATGGTTGCCAATGATGCAGGTTTCCCCGACGACTACTCCGGTTCCGTGATCGATGAAGAAGTGGGAACCGATTTTTGCCCCCGGATGAATGTCAATGCCGGTGCGGCTGTGTGCCCATTCTGTCATCATACGGGGAAGGAGCGGGACATTCTCCATATAGAGAAGATGTGCCACGCGTTGGATGGCGATCGCTTCCAGGCCAGGATAGGCAAGAACGATTTCCTCTAGGCTGCGGGCCGCCGGATCTCCCGCGAAGGCTGCCTCAACATCGGTCTTTAGCAGTGCCCTTACCCCGGGGATACCTCCAAAGAATCTTTCAGTGATTGCCGCCGCATTAAGTCGCAGGGCATCATTGGGATGTGTCTCATCATCCCGATTTTTGAGACTGACGGCGATGACCGAATCAAGCTGGTCGGCAATCTGATCAATAATCTCCTGAGCGGCGGAGGGAAGTTCCTCGGACGAAACTGCTTCTTCGGAAAAAAATCCGGGGAAAAGCAGATGAAGCAGGTCGTTGCAAAGAGTGGCGATTGCCTGTTTGGAGGGAAGATTGCTCCGATCCAGATGATTGATGCCGCCGATATTCCGATAAGAATCAAGAATCGGGTCAAGGAGATGGGTATGCAGGCTCATCAGCCACAGGCTACTGAGTTCTCCGAATGCTTGCCAGCAGAAGAGCGCGTCACCACAGCTGAAAAATAGCAGATGTCAGCGATTCCACGGCGCGCGTGCGAGTAGCAATCCCATGCCACACCAATCCGTGACTCCCGCAAAAATCAAACCGGCTCCCACAAATATCGGGAGAATGATGAAGTAAGGGTTAACGAAGATACTCAAAATCACGCCCAACAAGACGAGGCTCCCAGCCCCGATGCGAACCTGTCGTTCAATGCTGATAACGGCAGACTCTCCCTTGAAAACAGGAAGCCCGGCGGCAATCCATGCTTGTGTGCCGCCCTGAACGACAAGGACATTTGAAAATCCCGCAGCCAGAAAATGCCCTGCTGCCACGGTGGCGCGGCCTCCTTTCTCGCAAAGCAGGCAGATTGGAACCTCTTGGGGAAGGGTAGTATCGAGAGAAAGCTTCGTCGGCACGATCGTCTCTAGGGGAATATTTTTTGCGCCTGTTGCATGCACGCTTCGGAATTCCGCACGGGTGCGGACATCAAGGAGTACGGTTTGAGGTTCGGACTCCAACAGGGCGTGGAAGTTTTCAGGTGTGATCGTGTTGGTTTGGCTCATCGTTTTGCCCTTAGTAGAGAATGAAGTGCCGAGGCTAGTGAATCCACATCGTTACGGTTGTTATAAAATGCAAGTGACGGCCTTACGGAACTTTCCAGTCCGAAATGTCTGATGGCCGGCAGGGCACAGTGATGCCCTGCCCTGACAGCGATGCCTCGCTTGTCGAGATAGGAGGCGATTTCGTCATTTGGTATGCCCGGAATGATGAATGAAAGAACACTCGCCTTGTTGGCCGCAGTGCCGATGAATCTAAGCCCCGGCACTTCGATGAGGAGGCTGGTGGCGTATTCCAGAAGGGAGTGTTCGTAGGCTGCGATTTTTGGGATGCCTATTTTGAAGAGATAGTCGATGGCTGCTCCCAGGCCGACCGCACCTGCAATGTCGGGGGTGCCTGCTTCGAATTTTTCGGGTGCGTGTTGGAAAATCGTTCTCTCGAAAGTGACATCCTTGATCATGTGTCCGCCGCCCTGCCATGGAGGTAGAATTTCCAACAGATGGGACTTTGCATACAGCGCCCCGATGCCGGTCGGACCAAAGACCTTGTGTCCCGAGAAGACAAAAAAATCGACATCCAACGCCTGCACATTGATAGGAATGTGAGGGGTGGATTGAGCGCCATCCACCAGGACATGCACGCCGCGGGCATGTGCCAGCTGGATGATCTGTTCCACGGGATTAACGGTTCCAAGCGAGTTGGAGACATGGGCCACGCTGACCAGTTTGGTGCGCGGACCAAGAAGGCGGATATAATCTTCGAGAATAAGTTCACCCCGGTCGTTGATCGGCACGACCTTGAGGACTGCTCCGACCTGCTTGGCGAGAAGTTGCCATGGGACGATGTTGGCATGGTGTTCGAGCGTGGTGAGGATGATTTCATCTCCCCGGCCAATGAACTTGCGGCCAAAAGTGTTGGCCACCAGGTTGATTGCCTCCGTAGTTCCCCGGGCAAAGACAATTTCATGTTTGTCTTTTGCTCCGAGAAATTCGCGGACCTTTTCCCTTGCTCCCTCAAAGGCTGCCGTGGCCCTCTCGGCAAGCTCATAGGCGGCCCGATGGATATTGGTATTGTCCCTGGAATAGAACTCTGAAGTCGCATCAATAACAGCCTGCGGTTTTTGCGTTGTTGCCGCATTATCCAAGAAGATCAGGGGATGCCCGTTAGATTGCTGATGAAGGGCGGGAAAGTCATTTCTCGCAGATTCGACATCCACCGAGGTGGTTGAGGGCAGTTTCTCGTCAGATGAGGAAAATCCCGACGAGAAGCGTTCCCTATCGATAAAATAATAGTCCGGGCTTTCGACGGACTCCTGAGATGGACTTGGCGTCATATAAACTGAGATCATTTCCGTGTCGGAAAATTCAGAAGATCCACTGATGGAGTCCAACTCAAGTGAAGGACCAAGGGGTTCGCCAAATGGAAGTTCCGGTCGCAAGCCCTCCTTCTCAACTTTTTGGCTCTCCTTTTCATCGAGATCCAGTGCCCCTGGGCTCGCGGTATGAATGGGTGGCGGGGAGAGGATGGGGGTGGTGTCCCGCTCCGAGAGATTCAGAGAGTGCGCATCATCGACCGTTTGTTGTGCCAGGAAATTTCCAGACGGAGTTTCAAGCGCTTCCGGGAGATTGTGTTCAGAGTAGGGGTGAGCGCTGTGATCGGGCGCAGGACGCGTATTGATCGGAGCTGAAAACTCGTCTAATGCATTCACTGTTCCCGCGGTTGGCAGAGAAATCACGGGGTCAACGCCGATGTCGGGGGTGTTGCGGGAGAGTAGATCTCTAAACAGACTGGAAACGAGATCTGAATGACTGCTCTCCCGATGACCCGGAGGGGTCGCCCCCTCCGGAATTTCGGAAGCAATATCAGACATACTCATGATATTTATTCACGGTCACATTGTCCAGACTTGCCAGGGCGTCATCTGCGAGCACCGCCAGCGAGAAGTATCGGGTCACAAGGTGGGATGCGATGGAATTGTCACTGGTTCCGCTGTAGCGGACAGAAAGTCCTGGTTCCACCTCACCGGCAACACCCACTTTCTGCAGGCCGACCACGCCTCTCTTATCTTCACCGACGCGAAGAAGAAGGATGCTCGTTGTTCCATCCTTGGCAAAGGGAACCTTGTTCGAGGGAATCAAGGGAACCCCGCGCCATGTGATGAAAGGGGAACCGAAGAGATGCACAACCACCGGAGGAACTCCTCGGCGAGTTGCCTCACGGCCAAAGGCTGCAATCGCCTTGGGGTGTGCCAGGAAGAATGCTGGCCTTTTCCAGATCAAGGTGAGCAGTTCGTCAAGATCATCTGGGGTCGGAGCGCCTTTGCGGGTTTTAATCCGCTGATCCGGAGCGATCTGTTTGAAAAGACCGAACTCGGCATTATTGATGATCTCATGCTCCTCGCGTTCCTTCACAGCCTCGACGGTGAGGCGAACCTGCTCGCGGAGTTGATCAATCTTGTTGCTATAGAGATCAGTGATCCTTGTGTGGGTATGAAGCACAGTTGTGATGGCACTGAGTTCAATTTCCCGGGGATCATCGGCATAATCGACAAAAGTTGTGGGAAGTTCATTCTCTCCTCCTCCCACTGTCAGTAGTTCTGGAAGTAATCCGCCATTCTTTCCCTTCTTCTCAATCACCTTGTTGATCCGGTAGGCACCGCCATCAACATTCACATATGGGAGAAGTTGGAGCAGCCATCGGGGGGTGATGTAATCCCATTGAGGAATGGTGACTGTCGCGGTGGAGAGATTGCGTGCTGCGATAGGTCCTAGGCTGAGGATGTTTTTAGTGCTCATGAATGTGCTTTTGAGTTAAAGATTGGCATAAAGAATAAAAACGATAAAAATAGTCGTCAATAAAATAATGAAAAATGAAAAGCAGCGTCTATATATTTAAAATATATCAGTTAAATGATCTTATTTAGGCACTAGCTACTCTCGTAAAGAGAGAGTGGTTATCAGATGCAATAACTACTTAGGTAATAGTGTTATTCTTCAATCAACAGCCGGTTTTCAGAATTGACTCTGCCAGAGGACAATTCCCAATTCCCTTTGTAAAATGGCATTGAGCTACCGTCTTATATTTTTTATTCGGGAGGGGAGTCCCAAGCTTCCCAAAGGTGCTTTAGCTCACTTGCTGCATGTCGAAATCCCGAAAGGCAGGTAGGCGGGGCAGAATCTGAACGATGCGGTGAGAAGGGGAACAATACCGATCCAGCCCCAAACAGGACCTCCTCTTAAAGCCCAGATGATGAGGCCGAAGCCGACAACAAAACGGATGGTGCGATCGATGGTTCCAATATTTATTTTCATGATGTGGTAGGTTGGTGATGATTATTCAGGGGCAGAGAGCCCGTAAACGCTCCTCTGCGTGATGCTCCATCCTTCCGCAGACCATGGAGCAGAGTTTTTTCAAAAATGGGTCTGACACGGAATATCGGACAAAGGTGCCCTCTTTGGAGCGTCTCAAGAGACCTGCGCGTAATAGGATGGAAAGGTGCTTGCTTACATTTGCCTGCCGATAGCCAGTGACCTCGATCAGTTCGCTTACTGTGAGATCCTCTCCCAGTAATGCCTGAATAATCCGCAGTCTGGCTGGCTCTGCGAGGGCAGCGAAAAGATGAGCTGCCTCTTCGATCTGACCATCAGTCATGATTGCGTGTGTGTGTAATTTATTCATTACTAAATTGACATATAGTATTATAGTGATTAACTATCAATAAGAAATCCATGCATGGTAAAAAAATCATTACTCCCGTCTCAGCCCACTCGCACAGGCGTCATGCCTTGATACTCGATGTGAGAAACCCGGATGAGTACCAAGAATGCCATATTGCCGGTTCGGTGTTGCATCCGCTGCCAAGCCTTGATCCGGAAACTATTCTGGCTCTACGAAAAGATGCCGAGTTTTGCTATCTTGTCTGTGCAGCAGGGAAACGCGCCTCGATGGCTGCAGATATTCTGAGTGCATCGGGTCATGAGGAGATCCATGTCATTGAAGGAGGAATGCAAGGCTGGTTGGATGCCAGCCTCCCCGTCATCAGGAAGGAAGTGCTCCGATGAATATTCCTTCACCGAAGACCCTTATAGGGCATTTCACTCTCAAGAGTCTCTTTCACCAGTCCTTCCGATTGATGATGATGGCTCTTCTTCTACTTCCCATTGTTTCATGTAAAAAAAGCGATAAAAACGGTGCTGCCGTTTTGCCTCAGGGACTGCCCGTCAAAGTTCTGTTGATTCAGGAGAAAGTACGCCCTGTGGTGGAAGAAGTCGTTGGATCCGTCCGCGCTAAAAGCAGTGCCACCGTGGAGGCGAAAGTTTCGGGACGAGTTTCAAAAATGCTTGTGGATCTTGGGCAGCATGTCACCAAGGATCAGCTCCTTGCCGAAATTGATGCCCTGGAGGTGAAAGCCCAGTACGACCGGGCCATTGCAAACAGGGATCAGACAGCGCGGGATTTCAAACGGTATGGTGAACTCCTCCAGAAGCAGGTGACCTCCCATCAGGAGTATGATGCGGCAGAGGGGCGCTACCGGATTGCCGAGGCAGCGGTGAAGGAAGCTGAAACGATGCTAGGGTATGTGCAGGTGAAGGCTCCATTTGACGGAGTCATTACCCGGAAGATTGCCGATGTGGGCGATTTTGCCGCGCCAGGCAAACCGCTCCTTCAAATCGAAAATCCCGAAAACCTAAGATTCGAGGCCGATGTTCCCGAGGCTATCATCGATCAGGTTCACACGGGCGAAGCAGTCGAAATCGTGAACACTTCCCTAGGTTCGAGAATTCACGGTACGGTCAGCGAAATTTCACCAACGGCAGATCCCAACAGCCGCACCTTTCTTTCGAGAATTGATTTTCCCATCACCAAGGGGTTGCGGGCGGGACAGTTCGGCAGGGCGCTCTTTCCTGTGGGAGAGTTTGTATCAGTCAGTGTTCCAACAACTGCCCTGATTCAGAGAGGGCAGATGGAGATGGTCTTCATCAATGAGCAGGGTCGGGCGCGGCTAAGACTTGTGAAGAGCGGCAAACGCTACGGCGATGAGATCGAAATTCTTTCAGGGGTATCCAAAGGTGATCAGGTCATTCGTGAGAATGCTCAGTCGCTGAGAGATGGCCAGACTGTTCAGGTAGCTCCATGAGCACACATAAGGAAGATCATGTTGGCATTGCAGGGCGCATTGCCTCCACCTTTATCGACTCGAAACTGACGCCGCTCATTGTCGTCGGATCGCTGCTGCTTGGGCTTTTTGCCATCCTGATGCTTCCAAGGGAGGAAGAGCCTCAGATCAAGGTGCCGATGATCGATGTCATCGCGCAGATGCCGGGATTCAGTGCGAAGGAGGTGGAAGAACGGGCCACCCGCCCCATGGAAAAACTGCTCTGGGAAATTCCTGGAGTTGAATATATTTACTCCACATCCAGCACGGGTGAGAGCCGTATGGTTGTTCGATTCAAGGTAGGGCAGAATCCGGATGAATGCCTTGTGCGTCTTACTGAGAAGCTTCGTTCCAACTTCGACCGTATTCCTGCGGGAGTCGGCGTACCTCTGGTGAAGATGAAGACGATTGATGATGTGCCAATTTTGGCCGTCACCCTTCATAGCAAAAAGTATGATCATCTGACCTTGCGCCGACTGGCAGCACAGATTGAGGACTCGATCAAGCAGGTGCCCATGGTCGGTGAGACCCTTATTATCGGAGGAGCCAAACGACAGGTGCGTGTGCTCCTTGATCCGGTGAGACTCGCCAGTCGCAGTCTGACTCCAGCAGGAATCATACCGATGTTGCAACAGGCCAACCGGCAGTATTCCTCCGGCTCGCTCACCAAGGCAGGAGCAGAAATTGCCATAGAAACAGGTGGTTTTCTGCAAACGGCAAAAGAAGTTGGGGACATTGTTGTCGGAGTTACTGATGGAAAGCCCGTCTATCTCCGTGAGGTTGCCGATGTCATCGATGGCACCGAGGAGCCGAGCCAATATCTCCTTCATGGCAGAGGAGGGGAGGATGCTTCAGCAGGCAATGAGCCTGCAGTGACGATCAGTGTCGCAAAGCGCCCAGGCGCCAATGCAACCGACATAGGGAATAGGGTGCTTCACAAGATCGATCTCCTTAAGGGAACGGTCATTCCTTCCGTTGTAGAACTCACCATCACACGAAATTACGGAAAAACGGCTGCGGATAAATCGAACGAACTTTTGTTTCACATGGCCATCGCAGTGGTCAGTGTCTCGCTGCTGATACTCTTCACGCTCGGCTGGAGGGAATCCATTGTCGTGGCCATCGCGATTCCAACAACACTGGCACTCACCCTGCTCGTCTTTTACATGCTGGGGTTCACCTTGAATCGGATCACTCTCTTTGCCCTGATCTTCAGCATCGGCATTCTCGTGGATGACGCCATCGTGGTGGTGGAGAATATCGTCCGTCATTTTCATCTTCCTAAGTCATCAGCTTTTTCGCTGAAGGAGGTGGCAGTTGCTGCTGTGGCAGAGGTTGGCAATCCTACCATCCTGGCGACCTTTGCCGTTGTCCTCGCGATCCTTCCGATGGCCTTTGTCGGAGGGTTGATGGGGCCCTACATGCGCCCTATCCCGGTTGGTGCGAGTGCGGCGATGCTCTTCTCGCTACTGATTGCCTTTATCGTCACTCCATGGGCATCCGTTCGGGTTCTCCCTTGGTTGCAAGGTATCAAGCGATTGGAGAGTCATGCGAATTCAGGTGAGCGTGACGAAGATTTTTTCACCCGTCTCTACCGGCGATACATGGGAGCCCTGATTACAAACAAGAAGAAGCGCTTGGAATTCCTAGGAGTCATCTGTCTTCTGTTGCTAGCTGCGATGGCAACCGTGGGCATCGGATGGGTCAAAGTGAAGATGCTCCCTTTTGACAACAAGAGTGAGTTTCAGATCATCCTCAATATGCCCGAGGGAAGCTCCTTGGAGCGCACGGCCCAGGCGTGTCGGGAGATCTCCTCAGCGATTGCCCCCGATGCCAATGTCACCGATTACCAGATCTATGCAGGAACAGCTTCCCCGTTTAATTTCAATGGACTGGTCAGGCATTATTTCACACGGAATGGAGCCAATGTTGCCGACATCCAGGTCAACTTGAAGCTCAAGGATGAACGAAGGCTTCAGAGTCACGACATTGCCAAAATTCTGCGTCCCAAGGTGGCTGCCGTCGCTGAAAAATATGGAGCACGATGTGCTGTGGCAGAGGTTCCTCCGGGGCCGCCTGTTCTCCAAACCCTTGTTACGGAAATCTATGGGCCCACCGAAGAAGACCGGCTGAAACTGGCCAATGAAATCATCCGGATCTACAAGAAGACTCCCGGCGTGGTTGATGTCGATTGGTATATCGAATCGGATCAACCCAAGGTTAGGTTCGTTATCGATAAGGAAAAGGCGGCCCTCCATGGAGTTACCGCCGAGACGATTTCCAGAACACTGAAACTAGCCGTCGGAGGGGAGTCCGTTGATCTGCTTCATATCCCCAAGGAAAAGGAGGATGTGGAGATTGTCCTCCAACTTCCCCGCTCCCTGAGAACCACTCCCGAGGAGCTACTCTCACTGCGGGTTCGCTCGGGTGATGCCAATGCACTTCCCGAGCCTGGCAGTTCAACAACCACTCCTTTGGTTCCCCTTCGGGAATTGGTTCATCTCGAAAAGTCCACGATCGAGAAAAGCATCTACCACAAGAATCTGATGCCCGTGACCTATGTGGTGGGGGATGTGGCTGGCTCAATCGAAAGTCCTGTCTATGCGATCCTGGCCATGAACAAGGAACTGGAGAAACTAGATACACGAAAGTTCGGAGGGGATGGCAGGCCCCTGCCAATTTATAACGCCACTCTTCCCGTTTCCGACGCACAACCCGCGATCAAGTGGGATGGTGAATGGCATATTACGATCGAGGTCTTTCGCGATTTGAGTGCGGCCTTCGGCGTCGTGCTGATCCTGATCTATATCCTCATGGTGGGTTGGTTCCGGTCCTTCCTCACCCCACTTATCGTGATGGCTGCCATTCCGTTTTCGCTGGTAGGGATTCTGCCGGCCCATGGTCTCATGGGGGCCTTCTTCACTGCCCCGTCGATGATAGGCTTTATGGCTGGTGCCGGCATTGTGATTCGAAACTCGATCATTCTTGTCGATTTCATTGAACAACGGGTGAGAGAGGGGATGCCACTTGCAGAGGCGGTCGTTGATGCCGGTGCTGTCAGGTTTCGTCCCATGATGCTGACAGCCATGGCCGTGGTTGTCGGGGGGGCAGTCATCCTCTCTGATCCGATCTTTCAAGGATTAGCAATCTCACTGATGGCCGGTGAAATCGCCTCCCTGCTCATCAGTCGTATGGCTGTCCCGGTCCTCTATCTCATGGCTTACAGCCGAAAAAGTCTCACCCCTTAACTTTTTAACCTCACCCAAGCAATTAATGGGCAGCTGCCCTCAACACTAAAATCCCATGGATTGGAAAACACTACTCGTCTTCATCGTCGCAATTACCGCAGTCATCCTCTGGAAGCGCATGTCACTCATCTCGGTCGATGTTGCACGGAAGTATCTCAGGGAGGGAGCCAGCATAGTTGATGTACGGAGTACTCAGGAATTTCAGGCGGATCACCTGCCCAATGCGGTCAATGTCCCTCTTGGGGAGTTGAATCGTCTTCCTCAAATGGTGAAAGACAAAAACCAAGTTCTCCTTCTTCATTGCCTGAGTGGAACCCGTAGCGGTATGGCGACAGGCAAAATCAAGGGCATGGGATATTCACATGTTTTTAACATGGGGTCTTTGGGACGCGCCAAAATGATCACAAGCGGTGCTGATTCAAAATGATCCATGAGAAATAGCCCTCACACCCTTCACTTATAATGACCTTGAGAATCATCATTGGAGTCCTAGCCGGAGGAGTTCTCGGCTTTTCCTATTACAAATTCATCGGCTGTTCTAGGGGCACCTGTCCCCTGACTAGAAATGCCTATATCAGCACCATTTACGGGATGATTCTTGGGGCGATGATCTCTGTGAATATTCACTAAAAAAAAGACAACAACCAAACACACAACCACTATGGAACGCATCATTCGCGCCTTTGCAGGCGTTGTTATCCTTGTGAGCATCGCTATGGCTCACTACTACAGCCCAAACTGGCTTTGGCTTACGGCCTTTGTCGGCTTCAACCTCCTTCAATCCTCAATCACCAACTTCTGCCCCCTAGAGTTGATCCTTAAGTCTTTGGGGATGAAAGGTCAGTGTTGTCAGAATAAAAAACCTGCGAATTGAGGTTTCTCATATCTATTTGAAGCCCCGCAAGTGAGGCGGTCGTGAAGCTAATCCAAGCATCATGGATTGCAGTAATTTCAATCACTCCAAAGAAAACCCGTTCCACTGAAGTCGTGGAACGGGTCAACTATTTTTAAGACTTTAAAAGCAAGTTGGGAGAGATCTCCGCAACGGTCTCAATGCGATCTAATCAGCGCTTCCTTAATGGGTACGCGCGAAACTGATGCCGTTCTTCGTTTCTAGAATAGCTGCATCCACACTCGCGATGGCGCGTTCACGCCAGCCGCCCTTATTGTTTTCAGCAACAACTAGTGCAGCTCTAGCGGCACGAAGTCTGTTCAGCGCTTCATGCATATTCGGTTGATCCGCAAATGCGCTTTGATTAGAGCCGAGAAGGAGAAGTGTCGTGGCAAAAATAAGGGATATTTTGTGGATGGAGTTCATTGCTTTGGAGTTGTTTAGCTGGGGTTATAATTGTACCGACGCGCTACATCTAACAATCGGAATTACTCCTTCAACAAAAATCGACACCCCTGACGATCTATTTTGTGATTGGTATCAGGTCTCTTCAGAAGATTGGAAGAGAACATGGTTCCGTAGAGGTATAGGACTGGGTCAATGTGCTCGGCGCGTGTCTCGGCCTCGTTCATGGAATAAAGGTAAGATTCACGCCGGTCAGAAGATGAAAGAGCGTCTCATTGATATAGAAATTCGTCTTTCCTCTTTTTTCTTTTCTAACAAATCCCTCCAAGCTGAGTTTCTCCAGATATTTTGTTGCCGTGACCCGTGAGACACCCAGATCCCTCTCCACGAACTCGATCTTCGTATAAGGGTGCCGGAACAGATTGTTGAGAAGATCCTGACTGTAGATTTTCGGCACCCGCTCCCTCATCCCCTGTTTCGTGGCCTGCATCAGATCTCGCAAGGATTTGACCAGTCCGATTTCGCTACGGGCAGTCACCGCAACCCCTTTCACAAGGTAGTGGCACCACTCTGCCCACAGCCCCTTCTCCCGCGTCTCCTGAAGCAGTCGATAGTATTCAGACTTAGTGTTTGTAATATAACGGCTCAGATAGAGCACCGGAAGATCGAGCAAACTCTCCCGCTGTAGCACCAGCAGATTGAGGATCCGTCCTGTGCGGCCATTGCCGTCATAGAAGGGATGAATGCTCTCGAACTGATGATGGGCAATCGCCATCCTCAGCAGCGGATCGAGCCCGTTCTCCGCATGGAGAAAATCCACCAGATTCCCCATCAGGGACTCCACTTCCCGAGCATCCTGCGGCGGTTCATAGACGACCTGGCCCGTGGCATGATTTTTCAGCACTGTGCCCGGGAAGCTTCCGCAGGCCAGGACGATTGGGCTCAATGAGAGACTGAACAGAGAGAAGGGTATTGAGCAGGATCAGGCCACTCTCCCGCACCTCGTGAAAACCCCTCTTTAATGCCTCGGCGTAATGTTGCACTTCTTTCACCGCGCCGGATAAGGAGTTCTCCCTCTCGGCATAAATTTCATCGTGCGAGGTGATGAAGTTCTCGATTTCCGAACTATCCTTTGCTTCCTGAATCGAGAGCGTATTGATCAGAATTGATTGATTTGGCAGCGAGTTGCAGAGTCCTTTCAGCTCAGCAAGATAGCGATGCGCCTCAGCAAGAGCCTCCCATAGCTTCCTTGTATCAAGGCTGGCGGTGCTTACAAGAGGGAGTGCAGCCAGTGAGGACATGTTCAATATCTCTCAAAACCTTATCACGACAGCAAGAACATAGAAAGAAAATGCAATTTTCTTATCATGATCAGCGGTATATGCATCGAAAATCCAACTTTATAGACATGATCCTCACTGATTACCGCTAAAGGCTTGGTAGAGGAGGGATTTCTTCAGTTTCTAAGCTGCGGCTGAGTTGATGTATTGGACATGGGGTGATGCCGTGCCTTTGAAAACAACGATGGAGAGCAGAGCGAGTCAATCGAACTGATGTTTTGAATTCGGGCGTTCCCCGCCGCTCACCCTTCGCCTTTTTGCTCAGGGCTACTTCTGCGTTGTAGTCCAACCAGCTTCCCGCTAATCGCAGGTTTCATCCCTTTAGCTCACACCATTCCACAAGGTTGATTGGCGGTGAGGCAGGGATTCGAACCCTGGGTACCCTTTTGGAGTACGGCGCTTTAGCAAAGCGCTGCTTTCGACCACTCAGCCACCTCACCTCTAGTCGGAAGAGCTTGATTCACCAGAAGCCGATGGTCAACCGGAAATCAACGACTGGCGGCAGTTGATAGTCATTCGAGGCGAAGGCCGATCCAAGCCTCTGGGAAGAGGTGCGGAGAAATTGCCAAAGGCAAGCCCGCAAGGACGGCACCGCTTTGTTGGAACAAAGGGCCGTTCAAAAGTCTGAGCCGTAATGGATGCGAAGCAACGACCGGGCAAGCAAAGCTGCCGGACAAATCTCCTTTGCACTTGATTTTAAAGTCCTGCAACCAAGTTTCTATGAGAAAAAATGATTCCAAAGGATCACTCCGGCAGTGGCAATGGAGATGAGTGTTGCGATCAGCACGCCCGCAGCCGCCACATCTTTGGCCCTTCCGATTCCTGGACGGTGATTGGGATCAACCTCGTCGGCGATAAATTCAAGTGCTGTATTGAGGGCTTCGGCAGTCCAGACAAGACCGATGCAGAGAATGACGGCCAACCATTCGCCTTCGCTTATTTTCAGAAAATATCCGCCGATGAGGGCCCCTGCTGTCGCCGCCGCGTGCAGTTGTGCATTTGGCTGGGTATGAATCAGGGTGATGATTCCTTTGCATGCGTAACCGATACTGCGGATGCGAGCGCTGAGGTAGGCGAACATGGGAAAAGAGGTCAAAGGTCGGAAGGCAGAGGTCGAAGGTCAGAATTTGGTAGGGAGTTGATTCATCAAAGAAAACAACTCTGTCTGATTTCTGAACTCCGGCTTCTGATCTCTCTCTCCGCTGTTCATAGCCTTTCTCGTTCAGGATGCCTCCGTCGGCTCGGGTTCTGCAAGCATTGCAGTCAGTTGTTCCCAGGTTTCCATGGTCTTCATCAAGCGATCCTGGAGAATGGAAAGCTCGCGATTGATCTGATGGGCCCGGCCTCCTTTGAGGCTTTCCGGCTGCTCCAGTTCTGCGGTGAGAGCGTTCTGACGGGTTTCTAGTTCGGCGATTTCAGCCTCGATTGTCGTGAGCTGAGCCTGTGCGTCACGGCGGATTTTATTGGCGGCTTTGCGTTTCTCAGCTTCCGCTTTTCTCATCTCCTTGATTTCCTTCATCCCCATTTTGGGACGGGATGTTTCCGAGGGTTCGGGTGCTGAGTCAGGGCGGTAATTTCCGGGCGAATTCCCCGGTGCAACGAGAGCAGCGCGCTCGGAGAGAGAGCCTGATTTTTCCAGATAGTAAGTGTAGTCACCGGCGTAGGGAGTGAGCTTGCCGGCACTGATGTGCAGGACTGTCGAGGCCAGGGCCCGGATGAAATGGACATCGTGGCTGACAAAGAGAAGCGTGCCCTGATACTGCTTAAGTGCGCCGATGAGGGCATCGATGCTCGGCATGTCAAGATGGGTCGTCGGCTCGTCCAGTAGTAGGAGGTTTGGAGGATTGAGGAGGAGTTTGACAAGGGCGAGGCGGCTTTTTTCTCCTCCACTGAGGACTCCGACCGGCTTGAACACATCATCACCACGGAAGAGAAAGGAGCCGAGGATGGTACGGACAGCCTGCTCCGGAACCGGTGTCTCGGTCTGCATCGCCTCTGCTAAGACGCTCCTCTTAATGTCGAGCATCTCGGTGCGTTGCTGGGCGAAGTAGCCGACCGAGAGATTGTGTCCAGGCGTGATGGTTCCGGCTTCGATCGGGAGCAGTCCTGCAAGGATCTTGAGCAGGGTAGATTTGCCAGAGCCGTTGGGGCCGACAAGGACGGTGCGCTGACCGCGATTGATTTCCAGATCGAGGCGGGCGTAAACCACATGCGAACCGTAGGCCTGTTTCACTCCATCGAGAGTGATCGTGCGTTCTCCACCCCGTTTCGGTTGTGGAAAGGAGAAGGAGACTGTGGCCTCATCCCGTTCCGGCGCTTCGATCCGCACCATGCGGTCGAGTTGCTTGATACGATCCTGAGCTTGTGCCGCCTTGCTTGCCTTAGCACGGAAGCGGTCGATGAAGCGTTGCAGTTCGGCGATTTCGCGTTGCTGGTTTTTGTAGGCTGCCCACTGCTGTTCCTCGCGTGCGGCTTTCTGCGAGAGGTAGGAATCGTAGTTGCCCCTGTAGCGGTTGAGCTTGTGATGGCGGATTTCTAGAATGTTGAGGCAGATGGCATTCAGAAATTCCCGGTCATGGGAGATGGCCAGAATGGCTCCGCTGTATTTCGAGAGGTAGTTCTGAAACCAGCCGAGGGATTCGAGATCGAGATGATTGGTTGGCTCATCAAGCATCAGGAGATCCGGTTCCATGACGAGCAGACGGGCCAGATGGGCACGCATGATCCATCCACCACTCAGTGTGCGGGCCGGGATATGGACATCCCCTTCACGGAATGCCAGCCCGCTCAGGATACGCTTCGCCTTCACCTCAAGCGTATGTCCATCCAGATCGGCAAAACGGGCGATGGCTTCATGATGCATGGGATCATCCTCACTGGGATGTTCCCGTTGAAGACGATGCACCTCCTCCATCTCGGCGGAGACATTGGTGGCGAGTTCCAGAACGGTTTCATCACCAGAGGGGGCACTCTCCTGCGGAAGGAAGCCGATCGTGGTGTTGCGCTCCATCGCGACTGTCCCTGTATCAGGAGAAGCCTCCTTGAGGATCAGTGAGAAAAGGGTCGATTTTCCGGCTCCATTGGCCCCGATGAGTCCGATACGATCACCACGATTGATTTGCAGGGACGCGTCCTCAAAGAGAGCACGCCCTCCGTAGGATTTGGAAAGGCCGGAGACAGTAAGCATGGAAAGCAGGAATCAGTTGGAAAGTCGGATGAAAGCGGATGACGATGCCGTGAATCACCCCGCGGCAAAAGAAGAAAACGGGGTTTGAGTTGGTTCGGTTTACCCAAGCTGGCATTGACTTTTCACTCACCTTGAGAGTGGTAGCAGGAAAAAATGCCATCACCCGGAAGTTCAGTTCGCCATGAGAGGGATTCTTTGTTGAAATAGAACATTCTGCATGTCGAACCTTGAAATCATTGCCCTGATGCTCTCCGCTTGTGCGGCGGGGATGATCAATGCTGTGGCGGGTGGGGGGACTCTTGTTACTTTCCCAGTGCTGATTCTCTTTGGAGTACCTCCGGTCATTGCCAACGCCACGAGCACCCTTTCCTTGGTCGTCGGAACGGCGGGCAGTATCTACGGATTCCGTCGTAATATTGCGGAAGTCCGTCCTTGGTTTAAGACTTTTATCCCGATCAGTCTTATTGGTGGATGGCTGGGTAGTTTTCTCCTGACACATGGGAAAGAAAGCACTTTTTCCCACCTGGTTCCCTATCTCGTTCTTTTTGCCACGCTCCTCTTCATGCTTCAGGGCGTGGTGAGAAGAAGTGTGGCTCATCAGGTTGTGCTTGAGGGGAGGCATTCCAAATCAAGTTCCCAAGTACGCTTCCATCTTATCGGTGCCATGATTTTCCAGTTTTTTGTCTCAATTTACGGAGGCTACTTCGGTGCTGGAATCGGCATTCTAATGCTGGCCACGCTCGGTTTTCTCGGGTTTTCGGATATCCATAAGATGAACACGCTGAAAAATGTCATCGGTTCGCTGATCAATCTTGTTGCAGCGATCTGGTTCACAGCCAGTGGTCTCATTAACTGGCCGATCATGGGAGTGATGACGGTGGGAGCCGTGACAGGGTATTATCTGGGGGCCACCTATTCCCAAAAACTTTCCCAGGAAAAGGCTCGGTATCTGATCACGGCAATCGGACTGATCATTACCATTGTGATGTTCTGGAAACTGCATTAGGGAACCGCTGATTAAATCCCATGATGGCCACTGAAGAACATTTGCTGATTTTTGAAGGCACGAGTGCTGGGCAACATGGAGCTGCGGGGGCGGCTTGGGTAGATTTGCCGCCGGCAAACCCGACAGGGCGAGCCTCGCGGGAGCGGGCGAGTCAATACCCTCAGCGGTCTCGCCCAAGCGAGCAACGCCATAAAAATCGACAAATGGCTCCAGCCCTCCGGGTTGCGACGATAAAAGATCGGCGACATCGTAGACTTCGCGTTTTGCTTGCCCGGCCGTTGCTACGCATCCGTTACGGCAGCCCGCTGCGGGGATGCTCACGCGAAGCCGCCTTGTCGGCGACCCCTTCTTGCCGCAATGGCCTCAATGCGATTTAATCAGCGCTTCCTTAAAGCCCAAAAAACTATTCAAAACACGATTAGACCCCACTTTTTGAGACTCCTGAGCAATTCGGACGATTTCCCTCTTTCCGATCACCTCTATTTTTGGTTTCTTCCAATACTTCATGGAACATCATCCAGTATCTTCCTCGGGCAATTCCCCTGCAGTCGCGCAGGCAGAAACCATTCCCGCCGACCTGCTCGCCAAAATCGATGAGGCTGTAACCCACTATCCCGTCTCCAAGCGGAGTGCCTCATTGCCGCTGTTGCACCTTTGGCAAAATCATTTCGGCTTCATCGATGACAGTGCTGTGAAGTGGATCGCAGCACGCCTGGATCTCGAACCAATCAATATCCTGGAATTGGTCACATTTTATCCTTGGTTCCGCCAGCTGGCTCCGGGCAAGACGATCATCAGAGTCTGCCGCACCCTTTCCTGTGCGATGGCTGGCAGCTATGAGCTTCGCGAGAAGTTCTGCCATTCCGTCGGTATCGATCCTGCCGGAGACCACCATCACGGTTTGCCGACCAGTCCTGATGGAAACTACAGCGTCGAGTTTGTGGAGTGTCTGGCAAGCTGCGGCTCTGCCCCGGTCTGTCTCATTAACGATGATCTGCACGAGGATGTCACGGAAGCCGATGTGCCGAAAATCCTGGCTCAATATCTCTCATGAAATCCCTTCTTCTCCCTCCGCATCCCAAGGAGCGCCGCGTTGTTTTTCAAAACGCCTGGACTCAGGGATACACCCCGGACATCGAGTGCTACGAAAGGCATGGCGGGTACGCCGAGCTGAAGAAGGCACTTGGCATGAAACCGACTGAAATCGTCGACGAGGTCAAGAAAGCCAATCTCCGTGGCCGTGGCGGAGCAGGATTTCCCTGTGGCGTGAAGTGGGGATTCATTCGTCGCGATGATGGCAAGCCCCACTACCTCGTCTGCAACGGGGACGAGTCCGAGCCTGGAACCTTCAAGGATAGATACATCCTTCACAATGATCCCCATCAGTTGATCGAGGGGATGGCGATCGCTGCCTACGCGCTTAATGCTAACCTCGCTTATATTTACATTCGTTGTGAATTTCCAAAGGCGGCCGAGATTGTGACTAAAGCCCTTCAGGAAGCCCGAGCCAAGGGCTATCTTGGGAAGAACATCCTCGGCAGTGGCTTCGATATCGACATCCATGTTCATCAGGGTGCAGCTGCCTACATCTGCGGTGAGGAGACCAGCATGATCGAGTCCCTGGAGGGGAAGCGCCCTTATCCACGCATCAAGCCTCCCTATTTTCCAGCCGTCCTTGGACTCTATATGGCTCCGACCATCGTCAATAATGTGGAGACTCTCTGCCATATCAAGCAGATCCTGAAAATTGGTAGCGAGGAGTATTCCAAGATGGGTACTCCCGGTGACGGAGGCACCCGTGTCATGTGTGTCTCCGGCGATGTGATGCGTCCAGGCCCTTACGAAATCCCCGCTGGTGGGGTTACACTCGGGGAGTTGATTTTTGATGTCTGTGGCGGCTTGAAGCCTGGTCGTACACTCAAGGCTGTCATCCCTGGCGGAAGCTCGTCCAAAATCCTCCGTGCGGGTGAATCCTTTAAAATCAAGTCCAAGGGAGCCGATGGTGAGATGATCGAAAAGGAGATACCCCTGCTTGATCTCGTCATGGATGCGGCCTCTCTGGCCGCGGCTGGAACGATGGTAGGCAGTGGAGGGGTTATTATCATGGATGATTCGCGCAACATGCTCTGGGCGTTGAACAATCTGAACCAGTTCTACGCCCACGAGAGCTGCGGACAGTGCACTCCTTGCCGTGAGGGAGTCCTATGGATCGACAAGATGACCACACGCATGGTCAAGGGGGAGGGGATCGCCCAAGATCCAGCCACACTCCAAAATGTAGCTGACAATATTGCAGGTCGTACCGTCTGCGCTTTTGGTGAAGCGGCTGCGTGGCCCGTGCAAAGCTTCCTGGCGAAGTTCCCCGAGGAATTTGCCGTAGGGGTAAAATAAGCATCGATTCCGATGAGTCGCCGAGCTGCCTTCCTTGTGGCTGGTCTCGTCGGATTTTTCGGGATCGCGCTGGGGGCTTTCGGTGCCCACGCACTCAAGGATGTGCTGCAACTCCATCATAGCCGCGTGATCTGGAATACAGCCGTCCTCTATCACCTAATCCATGCTCCCGTGTTGCTTTGGTTGGCTGGAAGAAAAATAGTCTCGTCACTGCCCATCATCTTCTTCACCTCCGGCATCCTGCTCTTCTCGGGAAGTCTCTATGCTCTCGCTGTGACCGATATCCGCTGGCTCGGAGTGATCACGCCGATCGGCGGTTTGCTTCTGATGGCAGGGTGGCTATGGATTGCCTTGATGCTCCATCGCAGTGAGGAGCCAGCGTCGTGACTGTCGTTACCGAGAGATTTTTTGTTTCCACGCGTGGGAAGGGGACATACGAAATTACGGACGAGATCGAAGCGTTGGTAAGGCAAAGTGGTATCTCGACAGGGCTCGCCACGGTTTTTGTCCAGCACACGAGTGCGAGTCTGGTGATCTATGAAAATGCCGATCCGACAGCCCGCGCCGATCTGCACCGATTCTTTGAAGATCTAGTCCCTGAGGACAATCCTGATTTGATCCACACGATGGAAGGGCCGGATGACTCCACAAGTCACCTCCGTATGGTGCTGACCCGGACGAGTGAGAGCATCCC
Organism: bacterium; assembly: GCA_037130175.1. GTDB lineage: Bacteria > Verrucomicrobiota > Verrucomicrobiia > Chthoniobacterales > UBA6821 > UBA6821. Next base: position 57,398 of record JBAXTN010000008.1, read on the forward strand.
GATCGCCAACGGAAAACTGCAACTTGGTACATGGCAGGGGATCTTTCTCTTCGAGCATCGAATCACTCCCCACAATCGCACCGTTGTCGTGAGTCTTATTGGAAACCGAGGGGAAGGTTAACCCCAGCAATCGTCTTAGAGGTCGAATTTCCGAGACTGACGGAGGGGATCAGCATTTCCAAGGGGTAATCTGAAACTCAACCGTAACGGGTGCATAGCAAAAGCCGGAAAGCAGAGAGGAGAGGCCCCCTTTCTCCAGTTTGATTTTCTGATGTCCGAGTTCAATCCCAATCCTACACCGTGAGCCTCTCGCAAGCGGTGACCGTATTTGCCATCAGCATGGCAATGGTCATTGGACCGACACCTCCTGGGACAGGAGTGATCGCCTTGCATTTTTCGGCAACGGCGTCGAAATCCACATCTCCTACGAGCCGATAGCCGCTTTTGGTGGAGGGATCGGGAATGCGGTTGATGCCGACATCAATGACGACAGCCCCATCGCGGATATGCTCGGCACCAAGGCATTTGGGGCGACCGATGGCAGCGATCACGATGTCTGCACGGCGGCAGACTGCGGCGAGGTCGCGTGTGCGGGAATGGGCGATCGTGACCGTGGCATCGCCACCCCTTCCCTTGGCCATCAGCAGAAAGGCCATCGGCTTCCCGACAATCAGGCTGCGACCGACGACAACGACCTCTGCTCCAGCAGTCTCAATACCCGCAGCGATCAGCAAGCGCTGACATCCGAGAGGAGTACAAGGGACGAATCCCGTGGGGTCTTCCATGGCAAGCTTCGCCACATTGAGCGGATGGAATCCATCGACATCCTTGCGTGGATCAATGGCCTCAGTAACAGCCCTCTCATCGATGTGCTTCGGAGGAGGGGACTGGACGAGGATACCGTGAATGGCAGGATCTGAATTAAGGTCTGCGACGACAGCCATGAGTTCTGCCTGTGTTGTCGTAGCAGGCATCTCGATTTTCCGGGAATACATCCCGAGCGCCGCACAGGTACGATCCTTATTCCTGACATAGGCCTGGGATGCCGGATCTTCCCCGACAAGTACGACGGCAAGGCCGGGTGTGATGCCGCGAGTTTTGAGTTTCTCGATCCGTGCGCGGGTTTCCTGTTCGACTTCTGAAGCTACCGCTTTGCCATCAATGAGTTTCATCACAGAAAATTATCAGAGGGCATGACACGACTTCAACAAGTGATCAGCCTTCCATCTCTTCCAACTCCATGCCTTTGGTTTCCTTGACGACCTTCACCACAAAGACAATGGAGAGGAGGGCGAAGATAGCATAAACTCCATAGGCACCTCCCAGTCCCATCCCTGCAAGCATGATGGGAAAGGTCATGGTGATCCCGAAGTTGGCCATCCACTGGACAAATCCACTGAGTGAAAGAGCGGCTCCGCGAAATTGATTTTGGAACATTTCACCGAGCATCACCCACATGACGGGGCCCCAGGAGATTCCAAAAAAGAAGACATAGGCGTTTGCGGCAAGAAGGGCAAAAGTTCCGTTGGAGGGGGAAAGCTTGAGGTTGCCCGCCTCCATTGGGGAGGTTCCAAAAATATAGGCAAGCGTTCCCAGCGTGATGGTCATACCGACAGATCCGATGATCAGGAGAGGCTTGCGACCCAGTTTATCAATGAGCGAGATGGCTATGAGCGTCGAGGCGATGTTCACCGCTCCGCTGATGACATTGATAAGAAGGGCATTTGCTTGGGTAAAACCGGCAGCTGTCCAGAGAACCTCCCCGTAATAAAAGACCACATTGATGCCAATGAGTTGCTGGAAAGCTGCCAATCCAATACCGGCCCAGAGGATGGGGTGGATGCGCTTTTTCTCGACATCGTAGAGATCCTTCATTTGCGGCACATGATCCTTCTTGAGAGTGTCCTGAATCTCGCGCACCTTGTTCTCCACATCGGAGGGATTGATCAAGCGTGTGAGCACGACCTTCGCTTCCTCAGTCTTACCAACGGCCACGAGATAACGGGGTGACTCTGGGATGGCAAATAGTGAAAACAGGAAAATACCCGCGGGTACCATTCCGACCCAGAACATCCATTGCCATCCTTCGTATCCAAGCCAGAAGTGACCCGAAGCCCCGTGCGCTCCCAAGGCGATGAGGTAATTGCTCAAAAAGGCAGCAAAGAGACCGAGTACGATCGCAAGTTGTTGGAGGGAGGAAAGTCGTCCCCGAATGTTGGCTGGCGCGATTTCACTGATGTATGCGGGACAAAGCACGCTCGCTGCACCAATGGCAAATCCTCCGACCAGTCGAAACAGGACAAACTCCGTAGAGTTTGTGGAGATCCCCGATCCCCACGCACTCAGTGTGAAGAGGAGGGCCGTGAAGATCATAACTTTTTTGCGGCCAAATTTATCGGAGAAATTACCCGCAATGAAGGCACCTCCGGCACATCCCAGCAACATCGAGGCGACATTGAATCCAGAACCCGTTGCTGAGGAATCAAAGGCATGCTTGAGCGCGTCAACGGTTCCATTGATCACCCCGCTGTCAAATCCAAAAAGGAAGCCGCCGATCGCAGCCGTCGCGCTGATCAGGATGATGAAGAAGGTGTTCTGCTTCTCGTGGATGGAGCTGGAAGCGACGGGGGAGGTATCTGGGATATGCATGGGGTGTTTTTCTTTTTTGGAGGAGAACGGACATCTTGGCAATACTTCGTTAACCGGAAGCTTCTTAAAAAAGCGATACATTACTCTTCTTTACAAAGTGCATCGGATCATTTGACATGGGCGCTTCACTTCAACCCCTAATCTAAAAAACACTCATATGAGTTTCTTCCCCGATATTCCTGTCATCAAGTATGAGGGAGCCAAGTCCAAGAATCCCTTTGCCTTCAAACAATATAACCCGGAGGAGCTTGTCGAAGGCAAGTCGATGAAGGATCATCTTCGTTTTGCCGCCGCCTACTGGCATGTCATGCGCAATCCTCTCGCTGATCCCTTTGGTGGCGGCACCGCCATCACACCTTGGGATGATGGTTCCAATTCTGTCGAAAACGCCCAGAAGCGCGTCCGTGTCTTCTTTGAGTTTCTGGAGAAGATCGGCATCGAATACTACTGTTTCCATGATCGCGATGTTTCTCCCGAATTGGAGACCCTGGCGGCTTCCAATAAGGCGCTTGATGCAGTCGCCGGAACGCTGAAAGAAGAGCAGGCGCGCACGGGCAAGAAGCTTCTCTGGGGCACGGCTTGTCTCTTTGCTCACCCACGCTTTGCCAACGGAGCTGGAACTTCACCGAGTGTTGATGTCTTTGCCCATGGTGCAGCGCAGGTGAAGAAGGCACTCAGCGTCACCCACGATCTCGGTGGTGGTGGCTATGTTTTCTGGGGTGGCCGTGAAGGTTACTCCTCGCTCTGGAATACCGACATGAAGCGCGAGTTGGATCATCTCGCGGCATTCCTTCACATGGCTGTCGATTGGAAAAAGAAAATCGGATTCACTGGCAAGTTCTGGATTGAGCCAAAGCCCCGTGAACCCTCCACGCACCAGTATGATTCCGACTCCGCAGCCTGCTTGAATTTCCTTCGAGAATATGGCCTGTTTGACGAGTTCGAACTCAACATCGAGACCAACCACGCCACGCTTGCCGGACACACCATGCGCCACGAGTTGACCGTCGCCGCCGCCGCTGGAAAACTCGGCAGCATCGATGCCAACCGCGGGGATGAACTCATCGGTTGGGATACCGATCAGTTCCCAACCAATCTCTACCTTGCCCTCGAGGTCATGCTCGTGGTGCTCAAGATGGGTGGACTCAAGGAAGGGGGACTCAACTTCGATGCCAAGCGTCGCCGCGAGTCGAATACTCCTGCCGATCTCTTCCACGCCCACATCGGTGGCATGGACACTTTTGCCCGCGGACTCAAGATCGCTGCGGCGATCCGCGCCGATGGTCGTATCGAGGAATTCGTCAAGGCCCGCTACTCGTCATGGGATGGCCCTCTTGGTCAGAAGATCGAGTCAGGAAAAGCCACGCTTGCCGATCTGGAGGCTCATGCACTCGCCAAGGAAGCCCCTCTTCCTCCTTCTGGCGGTCAGGAATACCTGGAAAATCTCGTCAACGAGTTCATCTAAGAGAAGGTCTTTCCAAGAAATCATACCAATGGGGAGGGCGGAAGCGCCCTCCCCATTTTTTTTACGGATTGATCGGTCAAAAGGGGGATCAGGATAACAGAGATGGGAGATGAATTCCGATCAATTGTGTTGGATCATAAGCAGGTGCGAGACCCTGTTTGCTGATCTGTTCCTAAGAGATTTCAGACCTGTGCATCGGCCTGCTGTGCTTTTTCTCGCAAAAGTGTTTCCAGTTTCAGGCGTTCTGTTTCCAGATCAGAAGCATCCGCCGCAATGGTGAGATAAGGATCCATCGTCACATCAATCAGGGAGAAGGGGAGGGGAATGGCAAAGTTATCCCAGGTTTTCAGCCGGATTGCATGATGATAGCGGGCATGAAGCGGTATGATCGGAATGCCGGTTTTGTGAGCCAGAAAGACCGCGCCCTGGCCAAGCGAATACTTCGGACCACGAGGACCGTCGGGTGTGATGGCAAGATCCACGCCCGATTCCAGGAGGCTTGTAAGCTCCCGGATTGCCGCTGATCCTCGCCGTGAACTGGAGCCTCGAACCGAGCCCATGCCGAGATGAGCCATGACGCCGGAGAGTATCTCACCATCCTTGCTCGGACTTGTGAGCACCGTGACACCCTTGCGTGAAGGATGTCTGTGTGGGTAGTGCCGAAGAAAAGCGATGGCGATGGCTGGAATCCGGTTGTGCCAGAAGACTAGGATGCTCGGGCCGTCGGGGGGGGCATTCAGGAATCCCGAGTGATCGGTCACACGCAGGCGGATCGTGCAAAAAACCAATCTCGCCAGTCCTGCGGCAAGGGCGGCAAGAAACTGTTCTTTACTGGGCAGTCTCATCACTCCTGATCGGGTGATGAATCCTCGCGCCAGCGGCAGGCATTGGGAGCATCAAGCCCAAGCTGATCCAGTACTCGCCAGACAACGGTGTCGGCGAGTTCTTCAAAGCTCTTGGGATGTGAGTAGAACGAAGGTGAAGCAGGCATCACGATCGCTCCCGCTTCGGTGACGGTGACAACATTGCGCGCATGAATCAGATTCCACGGGGTCTCACGGGGAGCAAGAATGAGCTTACGGCGTTCCTTAAGGAAGACATCGGCGGCGCGTAGAATCAGATTCTCACTGGTTCCGGCGGCGATGCGGCCGATGGTGCCCATGGAGCAGGGGAGGATCACCATGCCGTCAAAGAGGGCGCTGCCACTGGCAAAGGGGGCATTCATCGATTTCTCACTGTGCTCGATCACTCCTTCAGGGAGTTGAAGTACGCCGATTTCCTCATGTATCACCTGCTTGGCATAGGGAGAGAGCACCAGATGAATCTCATGTCCGCCGTTCTCCAGATGATCAAGGAGCCGTTGGAGATAGATCGATCCGCTGGCTCCCGTGGCGGCAAGGACAAGGCGCATTGTGCAGAGAAGGATGAAATCTGAAACTTGAACCTGAATAACGACTACAGCAGATGTGCGGAGGAGAGTGCGGAGCGGAGCGTGTTGGATCGCTCCAGAAGTTCTTTATAGATGGCGTAATTGTTTGCATCCGGTGTGCAACGCGTGGATTCATCGACAAGGACAAGTCTGTTGCTAAGGGTATGAAGAGCCTCGATCGAATGATCGGATCCAGCACTCCATGCAGCCTGGATGGCTCCACCGAGAGCCGCTCCCTCGCTGGAGGTGAGGCAGACGGTGGAAACTCCGAAGACATCCGCGCAGAGTTGCCTCCAGAAAGGGCTGTTGCTTCCTCCACCCGTGATACGGATTTCGGTCGGATTGACTCCGAGAGACTGGAAACGGGAGAGCCCATAGGCAAGACCAAGGGTGACTCCCTCCATGGCGGCCCGAGCAAGATGGGGGGCGGTGAAATTTTTAGTATTGATCCCATGAAGGACTCCGCTGCCACGGGGTAGGTTGGGCGTCCGTTCACCGGCAAGATAGGGGAGGAGCAGTAGGCCATCGCTTCCGACAGGGACGGTGGCAGCGATATTGTCGAATTGCTTGACGCTCCAGTCATCGAGGAGCTTGCGGGTGAGTTCTGTTACCAGAGTCACATTCATTGTGCAGGCCAGCGGCATCCAGTGACCGGTACTGTCACAGAAGGCGGCAACCTCACCACGGGGATCAACCACGGGGGCGTTGCTGAATGCATAGAGAGTTCCGGAGGTGCCGAGACTGGCCGTCATGACCCCTTGGCGCACATTGCCCGTGCCGATGGCCCCCATCATGTTGTCACCACCGCCCGAACTGACGGTGACGCTGGATGTAAGATTCCAGGCAGAGGCGAGTTCTGGGCGGAGTGTTCCAGCCGGTTCCGAAGAGGGACGCAGCGGAGGCAACTTGGTGGCCAGACCCGGAGCGACCGCATCGAGTACCGGTTCTGACCAGGTGCGCGTGCGCACATCGAGTAGGGCGGTGCCGGAGGCGTCACCATATTCCATGCTCTTGCTGCCTGTCAGCCACCAGTTGATATAATCGTGAGGCAGGAGCACGGATGCGGTTTTTTTCCAATTCTGCGGCTCGTTCTGGCGTACCCAGAGGATCTTGGGGGCTGTGTATCCGGTGAGCATCGCATTGCCAATAAGTGAGACGACGGACTCGGCTCCGCCGAGTGATACCGTGAGTTCCTCACACTGTCCGATGGTGGAAGTGTCGCACCAGAGCTTGGCCGGACGAACGACCTGGTTGTCTCCATCAAGAAGGACAAGCCCATGCTGCTGGCCACTGACACCAATTCCTGAAACCTCATTCCGGCGGGCGCCTAGTTTTTCGAGCACTTGGGAAATCGTTGCCTCGACGGCCGCGATCCAGACTCCAGGATCCTGTTCCATGGCTCCTTCACCCTGAGCCTCCACAAATCCATACGCCTGTTGCGCAGTGGCCAGAATCTCGCCGGTGGCGATGTCAAGGGCGACGGTCTTAGTGCTTTGAGTTCCGCTGTCAATGCCGAGAGTAATCATAGAACCGTTGATAATGATCCCTGAGTGGAAAAAAGCCAAGGCATGAGAAATGGATTCGCTTCCTTAGCGTATTAAAGCTGGTTTTACTTCTTGCCAAGGAAGTGAATAAGGGGCATTCTACCCGACCACTTTAGCGCAATTTCCGGCCATTTTTTCCGTCATGAGCATCATCACCACCATCGAAAAAGAACAGTTCAAAACCGACCTCGTATCGTTTGAGGTGGGGGATTCCATCTGCGTCCACACACGCGTCATCGAGGGTGACAAGGAACGAATTCAGAAGTATGCAGGCATCGTGATTGGTCGCAAGGGTACCGGTATCAATGCCAACTTCACTGTCCGTCGCGTCAGCTTCGGGGAGGGTGTCGAAAGGGTGTTTCCCATCCATTCTCCCCGTATCGCCAAGATCGAGGTGGAAAAACGAGGATCGGTGCGTCGTTCCAAGCTGAACTATCTCCGGGACCGCAAGGGCAAGGCAGCCACCACGGTGAAGGAGAAGGCTGCGGAAGTTGCCGCCTGATTCACTCTGAATCTCGGCGGAAGGCTCTTCGCTGGGCATTCCTGATTTTTTACCAACCCGATGACGAAAAAGCGTCCCGGGTTTTCTAACGACCCGTCAGGGAACCAAGGGAGAGGGCCCACACTTCTGCATGAGGAAGCACTCTGGAGCCGTGGAATTCATCCGGTAGCCGGGATTGATGAAGCAGGTCGTGGCCCATTGGCCGGACCCGTTACGGCTGCTGCGGTGATTTTACCGCAAAAGTTCTCGCTTCAGGGACTTGATGATTCCAAGAAGCTCAGTCATCAGGTAAGGCAAAGAATTTATGTCCATTTAACTGAAAATAAATCAATTTTCTATTCTGTTTCCCATGTAAGTTCTGAAGAAATCGGACATCTTAACATCCTTCGGGCGACATGGCTTGCCATGCGACGGGCGTTGGAAGGATTACAAGAAACCGGACATCATCCTGTCCATGTGCTGATCGACGGGCTGCCTGTCAAAGGATTGTCTATCGAACAGACGGCCCTCGTGGGTGGGGATGGACTCAGCTTGAGTATCGCTGCTGCGAGCATTCTGGCCAAGGTGACGCGTGATCGGATCATGGAGGAACTCGATCGCGAATATCCACAGTATGGATTTTCCCGACATCGGGGCTATGCCACGGCGGAGCATCTGGCTATGTTGAGACAACATGGCCCTTGCCCGCATCATCGCCGAGGTTTTGCACCAGTCGATCAAACCTCCTTCGGATTCTGATGGGCATATTGCTCTGGGGCGATGGGGTGAGCGCGAAGCTGCCCTCCATCTTAAACGCCAAGGGTGGAAGATCCTCAGAAAAAACTTCCGTGCCCCCGGAGGAGGAGAAGTCGATCTGGTATGCCGTGATGGAGAGAACCTCGTCTTTGTCGAGGTAAAGACCCGTCGCAGCGAGGAACTCGGACGCCCCCTCGATGCCGTCGATCACAAAAAACAGCAACTGATCCGCCGAGGAGCACTCTACTGGCTGCGCCTGCTGGAGATGCCTGATATTACCTTCCGCTTCGATGTGATCGAAGTGCTGGCGACGGAGCCTGTGGAGATAAGGGTAATTGAATCGGCGTTTATGCTCCCCGATCCTTTCCGCTACTAGAAAGTGGCTTGGGATTTTTGCGAGCAGCTGCGTCACCGCTCGCTAGCAGTATAAGACATACAGCGTCGCTCGCGTTCCTTGCTTCTCATCAAAACTTCCTGCCCCTTGCACAGTTTTTGGGAAGCGAATATTCCTTGTTGAAACAAGTTGACTAAGTACCGATGAAAAAAATCCCATGGCTTTTTCAATCGTTTCAGGCGCAATGTAGATGGTTCGATCTAGCTGTGATTTGGATGATAGCGGCGCTGATTGGTTCGTTGGGAATTCTCTATAGCTATTGCTGGGTAACATGGGTCTTTGGTTTAGATAAACATCACGCAAGGCATTGGTTGGATCCCTATGACATAATCGGTTTTCCGATCATCATTTTTGCATTCGGCATGATTTTTCTACGGCGAGTAATTGTTCTGCTGTTTGCAATCTTTGCACTTATTGTCGCTCTCTTTTTTATTGTGATGATGATGTCTTACGGAGGGCTTCCTAACACGCTCATCATAGCGGCTTTATCTCTCTTAATCGGGATTCGTCTCATTTATGTCAGCTGCACTAAGGCGAAGGTAATTTGAGATCAGAGTCAGGCGGTCAAGGGAAGCTGTAGTTGAGCTACTGCAACCGCAGACCAACGCCGCTCGGGTCCAAAGGACCTAGTCTATCTTTTTCCTAGTGAGAGCTTTGCCATGAGATCCGTCGTGAGTGATTCCAGTTCGATGGCAACGACTTCGACCCGGCGGGTGAAGTAGTTGTAGGCGATAAGGTTGGGAACGGCCACGCCAAGTCCCACGATGGTGCAGTTCAAAGCTTCGGAGATGCCATTGGCCACCATCTGGGGATCCCCGTGATCGCCGATGTTTCCAAAGATCCCTACGAGACCCGAGAGAGTTCCAAGAAGTCCGAGGAGAGGGGAGATGCCGGTGGTGATTTCCAGAAAGACGAGGCCGGATTCCATGCGGGAGATTTCATGACGGGCTCGGGTCTGAACGGCATCTAGCGCCTCGGCACGGGGCCAGTCTTTGTGCTGGATCAGCGTTGTCAGAACGCGGGAGAGAGGAGAGGGTTCACTCAGCAGGACTGTCCGAAGTGCCTCTGTGGAGGAGCCTGCCTTGAAGGAGATCAGTGCATTCAGAATGACCGGTGGCAATGCTCTGTCCATCTTGATCACGAGTGCCCGTTGCAGAATGACGGCGAGAGAGAAGATGGAGAGAATCACAAGGACGGCCATGAAGAAGCCGCCCTTGATAAAGAACTGGAGGAATCCCAGAGCTAGGAATGTGTGTATGAGCATGTGTGGTCAGTAATTAATAGATGGTGAAACTGTAATCGATCTCGAGACTGCCGTTCTGGAGAGTCGCAGCAACATCAGGAGGGATCGGGGGTAGCTTTGCATCCATGATTGAGCGGAGGCTGCAATCCGTCAAAGACTCATTCGAGTTGCTGGAGACAACATGAAGGCCGCTGACTTTACCTGACGATGTCACCTTGAAGGAAACATTGACGGTACCGATGCTGAGAAGTCCCATGCGTTCGTTCACATAGTAATACCAACGCGAGCCGATGGCATCAGTGACCTTTTTTTTGTATCGCCCGAGTGGGGTTGCCTCCGCTGCGACTGAGGATCGGCCTCGGTTGGAGATGCTTCCGCTGATGACGGTCTGGCGCGTTTCAGGCTGGTATCCTTTTTTTGTGCCGGGATTTCCGGGTATGGAGGGTGGTGTCGGAGGAACGGGTGGTGCGGATTTCTGAGGCTGGGGCGGAGTGGGCGTTACCGGGGTTGCCGATGGCTGGGGCTGTGGTGAGGAGTTCTCTTTTGGGAGGTCGAGAAGTTTGACGCTGTTGGGCGGGGGCGGTGTCAGTTCTGGCGTGGGTTGCGGAGTCGGATGAGTGACTGGAGGAGTCTGCGGTGTTGGGGGGGGCTCGGGATTGCCGGATGAGGAAGAGGACTGTTCTCCGGGTGTATAGCGCTGATTTTGAAGCTCGAGGGCGGATTGGGAGACTCCCTGCTGAGTTGGCAGGGGGGCGGTGCCGGTGGAGGGAAGTTCGCTGGCGGCCTTGGAGTTTTCATCGGATTGGAAGGGAGCCTTTTCGGGAGGCTTGTCGGTGACTTCCTTGGCATCAACAAATGGGCGTTCAGGCGGGGGAATTTCCAGAGTGACTTCTGGCATGGGTGGCTCTGGCGGGAGGGCCGCTTTCTCTGCCATGCGTTTGGTAAAAAGAATTGCCAGAAGAATAATCAGGGTGGCATGGATCAGGCAGGAGAGAAACAGCAGGAAAGGAAAACGCTCCCGGAGGTTTTTTTTACGGACTTGGGCCGCTCTTTCAGACTTGGACTGCTTTGTATCCAGGGCACTCATGTGGTCACATTTCTCCTGGCCTTCCTTGTGGGTGTTTTCTGTTTCTTATTAGGAAAACTGAGTTTTCCCGTGCGAGCCTGATGAAAAAGATATTGCTGGATGTATCCCGCGTAGGAACCCAAAAGGTTCTCCCCATACCGTTCCAGCTGATCCGGTGTGGCCTTTTTGCCTTTTGAAGAGCGAAACGATCCGAGAGTCCTTGCGATCCAGACATCGACAGGCACGGCATCGAGGCGTTCGTAGGAGAAGAGCAGGATGCAGTTGGCCACCTTGCGACCGATGCCGGGGAGTGTGCAAAGTGCGGTGCGTGCCTCCTCGGTATCCATCATGTTTAGGCTCTCTGGATCGAACTTGCCTGTCGCGATCAGTTTGGCCGTGCCGAGCAATCCCTTGGCGCGGAACCCCAGACCGCATCGCCTCAGCTCATCCTCGGTGGCATCGGCAATCACTTCAGGGGATGGAAAAGCGGAAACGGGTGAATCATGAAGCTTCTGTCCGTAGGTTGTTCGCAGGGCAAGGCTCATCTGGCGGATGTGGGCCACCTGTTTCATCGGGGAGAGGATGAAACTTGCAATACACTCCCAGTGAGGTTGGCGCATAATACGGAGTCCGCGACAGGCAAGGGCTGCCTGATATGAGACGGGATGATGTGCGCAGGAGGCGCGTATGGCCTCAAGATCGTGATCAAACGAAAAGTGCCGGTGCAGCAGCGACGGAATCCCAGAATCCTTCATGCCACGATAATGAAGATTTTTTCCAACTTGTTTGAGGATGATGGGAGTGGTTCCTATGCATCCTGTATAACCCTCTTCGGACTGTGTCCAATGAAAGGTCTGCCCGCTCTCGAGAGTCATCGCGAGATCAAACTCCGGACACTCTATCACACCTTCTTCCCAACGGGGTTTCATGACTCGTTGGAAAAATCATTCCCGGCAGGATCTCCATTGTGAATCGCAGGGTCACCATAAAGGGTGGATGCGCTGGCTGAGGTGATCGCCACATCGAAGATCTCCCCGTGAAAGCGGTTGCCTCCCTCGAAGATCACGATCTTGTTGGTGCGAGTACGGCCTGCAAGGCGCAAGGGATCATTGCGGCTTGGTCCCTCGCAGAGGATCTCCTGCCGCGTGCCTACACAGGCATCAAGATGGCGAGATGCCGAGGCATTCACCACGGAGAGAAGATCCTGATTGCGTGATTCCTTTACCTCCTCGGAAAGCTGATTTTTCATCTCCGCAGCGGGAGTATCTCCCCGTTGCGAGTAGCGGAAGATGAAGGCTCCGTCGAATCCGATCTCCTCGGCAAGATCACGGCTGGCCTTGTAGTCATCCTCCGTCTCACCGGGAAAACCGACAATGATGTCGGTGGTGATGGAGATTCCCGGACGGCTTGCCCGGAGGTCGTTCACAAGTTTTCTGTAGGAGCAGGCAGTGTAGGGACGATGCATGGCCTTGAGGATGCGGTCTGAACCCGACTGAAGGGGGAGATGGACATGCTCCATGAGCTTGGGCAGTCTTGCGAAGGAATCGACCAGATCCTTTCGGAATCCCATCGGATGGGGCGAGGTGAATCGGATCCGATCCAGTCCATTGATATCATGCAGTGCCTCGATGAGCTGCACAAACGGACTCTTTCCCCCAATTATTGGGAATTCATGCCGACCGTAGAGGTTCACAATCTGGCCAAGGAGAGTGACTTCCCGGATCCCTCGCTCCACCAGGATGCGTGCTTCGGCGACAATCTCCGCGATCGGGCGACCGCGTTCTTCTCCACGAGTCGAGGGAACAATGCAAAAAGTGCAGTGCATGTTGCACCCCTGCATGATCGAAATAAATGAGGTGGCCTCTTTTTTCAGCCTTTTTTCATCATGGGGAAGATGATCGCGGATGGTATTTTGAGAGCCGGCTTCCGGTGCTGTATCAACGATGGGTATGATCGGAGGATTGATGGACTCTCCCAGTTCCAGAATATCCTCCCGGGCAAACGCCTGTTCACGCTTTTGCAAAGCTTCCTCCACATAGTCGGCGACACGGTGAAATTTCTGCGTACCGACAACGAGATCGATATGGGGGGTGTTTTCCTTGAGTGATTCACCGAGGCGTTGTGCCATGCATCCCATGAAGCCAAGAACAAGCTTGGGCTTCTCTCGACGAAGTTTGCGGAGCATTCCCATTTTTCCAATGGCCTTGCGCTCGGCCATTTCCCGTACGCTGCATGTGTTGAGCAGAATGACATCGGCCTCGCGCTCGCTAGAGACCAGCTTGTGTCCACGATCCTGCAGATCGCGCGCGACCTGTTCGGAGTCGCGTTCGTTCATCTGGCATCCGTAGGTCTTGATGAAGACGCTGGGCATGGAGAAAGAAAAAATGAATAAGTGAAAATATAAAAGACTGTCGAAGCAACAATGCCTCAAATCCTTTTAACGCAAACTCCTATCCCTGTGGGGATACCTCTGAAGGGGGCTGAGGCGAAACCTCCGATATCTGAGGTGAGACTGCATCGGGATCAGTCTCCTTTTCCTGTTCGGGAGATTGCTGATTTTCGGAGGAATTTTCCTTTTTGGGATCGACCCGCTTGAGCCCGATGCGCTGACCCGCTGCCTCGACGAGGTGGGCAACACCTTTTTTGAGGCGATAGCCTCTCAGCCAGATCACAAACATGATGATGGCATACAGGAGACCCGGCCAAGTCAGGTCATGGCCTGTGGCAGCCCAGTATATCAGGAAGCTTACCATCAAGAAGTTCAGAAGGAAGGTGGTAGCAACCATGCGGGTGGCAAGTGAGACACGGGTGAGGCACTTGGGCCCCCCATGATACTCCGTCACGCTTCGCACGGTAACCCCCCACCAGAAACTGCCGTAGATCTGGACATCCCATTCTTTCCATCCCGTATCCATTGAGTAACTCCATCCTTCCGATTCGAGGGTCTCGATCGTGGTGGTGAGCAAAATTTCGCGTCCCTTTCCCTCTTCATTCCAGAAGACAAGCTTGGAGAGACCTCTGATCTTGCTGGGAACGAAGTTCTTCTCTTTGGCGGCAATGATCGACTCGGGGGTTCGTTTGAATTTCAACCAGGTGAAATAGCGGGACCACCCCCTATAGAGTGGCTGAGAAAGTGCAAGTCCTGCGACGAGCAACCGGGCGCGGATCGTGTCGAACCGTGGCTCCAGCTTGGCGTGGATCATGTAGGAGAGGGCCACTAGGAAGGTACCGCCAAACATGAGATAGGCCACGATGCGAAGTCCGGGGAAGGGGATTGATAGGAGGAATAGGAAAGCCGTGAGTAGCACCCATTCGATACTGCTGAGGTAGGAGGCCAACTCGGATTGAGGTGTCGGATAAATGCACTGGAAGAGGCCTTCACCAAAGACCCCGTGATAGATCACCGGCTGATTGATCAGCCATGTGAAGCGTGGAGCACCATAGACCTGCCCCTTCCATTTAGCAGTTCCCGTCGGGCCGAAAAATACTAAATGCTTGAAGCGAAGCAGCGACTCGGCCTCGCCATAACCCTCCTGTTGTTTGCGAAAGGCCTTGAGCGTGAAACGACGGTAGTGCCAGACAATCGCCGAGGGGCTGAATGCGATCACCTCGCCCTCCTGCTGAAGGCGCCAGCAAAAATCGACATCATCACCCGCTTTGCGGTATTCGGGATCGAAGCCTCCAATCTTGTCAAAGGCCCAGCGATGGAACGCCATGTTGCAACCGGGAATATGTTCGGCCACTACATCGGTGAGGAGCACATGACTTGGCCCACCGGGAGCAGCAGCGACGCAGGCCTGCTGCCAATTCTGGGCGGGAGGGGAGATGTTGGGACCTCCCACCCCTGCGTAGCTGCCGGAGAGCAGGGTGCCCACCAGATAGTAGAGCCAATCGGGATCGGCCATACAGTCGCTGTCGGTATAGGCGAGGATCTCACCCGTGGCATACGCTGCCCCGACATTGCGTGCGTAGCTCAGGCCGTGATTGGTCTGATAAATCGACTTCACCCAGGGGTGTCCCTTGACGATATCCTGCGTATTATCTGTCGATCCGTCATCGACAACCACCACCTCGTAATTGGGATAATCAATCTTTTTGAGAGATTGAAGACATGCTTCCAAGGTCGGCCCTCCGTTATAACCGCAGACAATCACCGAGACCTTCGGCACGCGGGGCAGTGTGGCCCGGTGAGTGATGGAGAGTTTGTCATCAAAGAATCCTTTCACAGTGGAGAGCGCTTTCTTCGGTGTGCGGTCACGCTTCACCAGACCGAATGCCCAGTCGAGAATCTCGTTGCCTCCCCGATGCCATTCGTCGGTCCATGCGTAAAGAATCGTTCCGGCGAGTCCTCCGCGCACCACGGCATCGAGATGCCAGCCGATCATTTCGGCCTGCTCCTCCTCGGTATGGCGGATGGTGTCCATGCCGAATTCGCCCATGATGAGCGGCTTATCCTCGGCCAGATTCTGAAGACGGGCCAGATAGCGTTCGAAATCCTCCCGGCGATGGAGGTAGACATTGAAAGTCAGGAAATCGACATTCTGCGGGAGCAGATACTCGGTCGGAGGATAGCTCGCGTAGGAATAAAGGACGGTCGGGTCTTCGCGACGGGCGATATTGACCAGATGCTCGACGAATTCCGTCACCCGTTTGGCACCGAGCCAACGCACCATCGAGGAAGGGATTTCATTGCCGAGTAAATAACCGAAGATTGCAGGATGTCCCTTATGCTCTCGGATCGCATCCCGCACGGCCTGCTCAACCGAGGCCCGTACCTTGCGGTCATTGAGGAACTCCACATGCTCCATCCAGGCAATGCTGAAGAGCACGCGCAGTCCGTTCTGATGACAGATGTCGAGGAACCATAAGGGAGGAGTCGTGTAGATTCGGATCAGGTTGGCACCCGTCTCCGCGATGACCGCCATGTCCTTAGCCACCTGCTCTTTCGGCCCGTATTGGAATCCCTCGGCATCGGGTGCGAAAGGTCCATAGGTGACCCCTTTGGCAAAAAATTTCTTTTCCCCCTCGAAGAAAAACTTCGAGCGGACAATTACGCGTTCACTCACCCAAAGATCGGTAGTGGATTGTCTCTGCAAAGTCCAGTTGGAAGGGGTAGAGCCTTTGGATTTTTGCGCCGCTCTTCATTGCTTCTCTAAAACATGAATTCCAGATTGCGTCGCAAATTTATGCCTTCTTGACAGTAAAGGGGACGGATTTTTCCCCGGCGACAAAGATAAGGAGTTTAACGGGGACTCCGCCCGTGTTCACGCCATTGTGCAGGAGATTAACGCATTCGGCGAGGGTATCGCCTGTATGAAAGGTGTGCTTGCCATGGCCCTTGATATCCACAGTGATTTCACCCGAAAGGACATAGCCGAAGAGGGGGACGGGATGTGTGTGCCATCCAGTCTGTTTGCCGGGAGGAATGGTGACGACCAGAATCGAGACCTCGGCGGAATGTGTATGTGGGTATTCGATTTGTTGTCCTGCGAAGTTTGTCGAGGTGCGCAGGAGGGGGGTGACCCTGACATCAAAGTTGTAATCAGGCTTTGCCTGTTCACCCCGAACGGAGAGGGAGAGGCAGAGTGTCAGTGCAGCGGCGAATAGGGATGGGCGGATCATGAAGTCTGGAGGTGGGGATTAGATTCCTCTCATCGACTCGATGGTCGGCAGTCTGCGGCGTTTGTCACCGAGGCGGGGGATGCAGGCGATGAGTGCTTTGGTGTAGGGATGTTGGGGAGAATGCAGGATCTGCTCGGTCTCGCCATATTCCACGACTTCACCACGGTACATGACGGCGACATTTTGAGCGAGACCTCGGATGATGGCAAAGTTGTGAGTGATCAGCAGAACGGCCATCCCAAGCTCTCGCTGGAGTTCACGCAGCTTGTCCAGGATCTGAGCCTGAATCGTCACATCAAGCCCAGTCGTTGGTTCATCGGCGATCAGGAGATCAGGACGGGCTGAGAGAGCCATGGCGATCATGACGCGCTGCTGCATCCCGCCGCTGAGTTGATGCGGATAGTCATGCAGGCGGCGGGCAGGTTCATTGATCCCGACGGCGTCAAGCCATCGGATGATCTCGGCATCCTGATCGTGCGTCGTCTTTTTCACATCAGGGCGGTGAAGTTGGATCATCTCCGCGATCTGGCTGCGGATGGTATAGACGGGATTGAGCGAGGTGGAGGGTTCCTGAAAAATGTAGGCAATCCTGCCTCCTCTCACGCGGCGAAGTTCTGCATCGGAGGCTTTCAGAAGATCCTGCCCTTCAAAGAAAATCTCCCCTCCCTGATAAACTGCCGGAGGGCTCGGTAGTAGTCGGGTGATTGAAAGGGCGGTGACGCTCTTGCCACTGCCGCTCTCACCGACGATGGCGAGAGTTTCACCCTTATTCAGAGAGAGTGAAACACCATGGAGTGCTGGAGAGAGACCGATGTCGGAAGAAAATCCGACTTTGAGATTTTTGATTTCAAGCATGGTGGACATAATGATCAGCTTCGGTTTTCTGCGGCCTCCTGGAGGGCATTGATGGCGAGGTAGAAGGAGAGTGCTGCTAGCAGGATGGCGAGGCCAGGGAAGAGATTGAGCCACCATGCATCGAGGAGATAGGATTTTCCTTCGGCGATGATATTGCCCCAGGTGGCCTGAGGGGGCTGCACGCCAAACCCAAGAAAACTAAGACCCGCTTCCGTCAGGATGGCATCGGGAATGCCAAGTACAGCCGTGACAAGAATCGGTGCGGCGGCATTGGGAAGAATATGGCGGGTGATGATGCTCCAGTGACCTTGTCCGAGGACGCGCGCGCCCTTTACATATTCGGTTTCACGGAGTGTCAGAAACTCACCACGCACAAGCCGCGCTGTGCCCGTCCAGCTGACAAGGCCGATGACAACGACGATATTGATCATGCTGGGGCCCAGAATGGCCACTGCTGTCAGGATGAGGAAAAAAGTCGGAAAGCAGAGGAGTGCATCCACAGAACGCATCAGGATCTGGTCGGTGAGACCGCCGAAATATCCTGCTATCGCACCGACTACGAGTCCGATGCCGAGTGAGACAGCCACGGCGATAAATCCAACAGTGAGGGAAATCCCCGCTCCGTGAAGCATCCTGGAGAGCACATCGCGGC
>JBAXTN010000080.1:0-1818 GCA_037130175.1 bacterium
GCACTCGGCGTAGGAGCACGAAAATCGGCGACAAAATCAGCAATCGAAAAATCAATCTCATGCCCCACCGCGCTAACCACCGGAATGCCCGATGCCGCGATGGCGCGCGCCACAACCTCTTCGTTGAATTCCCAGAGATCCTCCAGACTTCCCCCTCCCCTCGTCACGACGATGACATCGACCGAACCGATCGCTTCGGAGGCAGTTGAAAAATCTGCAATCGCAGCTGCAATTTCAGCAGCGGCACCCTTTCCCTGCACGCGCACGGGAGCGATCACCACTTGCAGCCCCGGATGACGGCGATGCAGGACTTGCAGAAAATCACGGATGGCGGCACCCGTGGGAGAGGTCACCACACCGATCCTGCGCGGAAAACGAGGCAGGGGGCGTTTTCGTTCCTGATCAAAGAGTCCCTCTGATTCAAGACGGCGTTTGAGTTCCTCAAAACGAGCCTGCAATGCTCCCTCCCCCTTTGGCTGCACGAGCCTGACCACAAGTTGGTACTGTCCTCTCGGCTGATAGACACTGACCTGTCCGTGGAGCTGCACATGGAGCCCATCCCTAAGAGTGACTCTACCCTGACCCACCGCGACGCGGGCGAAGAGAACGCACGAGAGCTGTGCCGTTTCATCCTTCAGGGTGAAGTAAATGTGACCGGAAGCCTGGCGACGAAAATTGGAGATCTCACCCTCGACCCATATCATTCCGATTCCTACTTCCAGCAAACTGGTGATGCGGTGAGTCAGCTCGCCCACGCTTAGCGCCTTGGGCCTCTCTGGCTCTTGCTCGATCACATGATCGGCAGGTTTAGCGTCTGTAAGAGCTTGCTTGCAGGGGAGTTCAGGCTCCTTTGGAGCAGTCCCTTCCTTCATGGGAACTTTGCCTGCTTGCGCAGGAACCAGCCTCGGCAGGATCATCCCCATGTCGAACCCCAGCTGCTCGGAATTCCTGACGGTACGGCGCGCCATTTTCAGACAAGTTGAGCCCTCAAACCAACAAGCAGCCTTGCGAGACGCTTCGGAATATCAAGCTCTCCCAAAAGCTCCTGCCTTACCACAGGATCTGCTATGAGAGTCGAGGCCACCAGATCTGTGATCACCCCGACATTGGTAATCTGACAAAGGTAGTCTTCAAACTGTGAAGGAAGCTCCATTCCCTGTTCCTTGAAGCGCGCGCAGAGAGCATGGAGTTGGGTGATCTGAAGAGCGGTATCCTCCGCGCCCTCCCCATGGTGATCAATACTCTGGAGAGGCTCGATACGGGCCGTCCGATACGGCACGGTCTGCTCCCATCCAGTGAACCTCACACGACTTACTCCCTGAAGGATCAGATTGGAAGTTCCATCAGTATTGCGAATACAGGCCCTGATCAGGCCGGCTCCAGCAACCTTCTCCACCAGATGCTCCTCCTGGTTCTTGGGCATGGCCAAGGCCAGCATACGGTCGGTTCCAAGGGAGGTCTCCAGCATCGAGCGATAACGCGGCTCAAAGATATAAAGCGGAAGCAGCGCATTGGGAAAAAGAGTCACTCCGGGGAATACCATTACGGGAAGCGTGGCGGGAAGTTCCTCTATGTTCTCCTTGGGCACGGAACCCAGACTACCCAGTCCATGCCCGGGCATAAACCCCAAATCATCGGGTTTTCCGAGAAAGCACTCTGCGGGTCACTTTCTGATGGACGAGCGGAGCAAGAGATTGCATCCTTCATGGCCCGTCATCTCATGATGGGAAAAACAACGGGTAGGTACCGAAGTGGCCAAACGGGGCGGACTGTAAATCCGCTGGCATCGCCTTCAGTGGTTCGAATCCACTCCTGCCC
>JBAXTN010000081.1:0-1526 GCA_037130175.1 bacterium
GCCCGCCCTTGTAAACTGAAGATTAGAAGCCGCTCTATGAATCGCACGTACTGTAATCCTTTGCCGCTCCCAAACTACCAACTCGGGCGAGACGTCCTCATGCCGAACTATGCCGGGGCTGCCTTCCGGGAGATGGCGGACCCCTCGGTGATTCGCTTCAAAGATCGTTGGTATCTATTCCCCTCGGCGGGAATGCTCTGGTACTCCGACGACCTCTTGAATTGGACTTACCACCCCATCGAACCGTTTGACCCGGGTTATGCACCGACGGTGGTGCAGCGAGGCGACGTGCTCTACCTCACCGCATCCTGGACCTGCGCCGCGATCTGGCGGGCAACAGATCCGCTTGGCCCGTGGGAGAGGCTGGGCACCTTTGACCATGATTTGGACGAAAACCCGACATGGCTCAAGGATCATGAAGGGAAACCGGTGCGTTGGGGCGATCCCATGCTGTTCGTCGATGACGATGGCGCGCTCTACTGTTATTTTAACGGGGATCGCCCGACAACCCGGGCAGATCACCCATGGAAGCTGGAACCCTGTCACGGTGTGATCTTCGGCGTGCGCCTGCGCGACGACGACCCGAGCGCTTTTGCCCATGAGCCGGTGCCGCTTATCAATTTTGACCCGTCCCACGTTTGGGAGCGTTTCGGCGAGTGCAATCAACGAACCAGCCTTCCGGTCCTGGAAGGACCCTGGCTCAACAAGATCGACGGTCGCTATTACTTGCAATATAGTGGCTGTGGCACACAGTTCAAAAGCTACGCACTTGGCTGCTATGTGGCGGACTCACCCCTCGGACCCTTCGTCTATCAGAAGCGCAATCCCATTCTAATCCACCGCGGCGGATTGGTGAACGGCTGCGCGCACCACTCCATGGTGGAGGGACCCGGCGGTCATCTCTGGTGCTTCTATACCACATTGGTCGGCATTCATTCCGGCATGGAAAGGCGCATCGGCATGGACCCCGCCGGCCTGGATGTCAACGGGGAACTCTATGTCGCCGGACCCACTGAAACGCCTCAGCACGCACCGGGCGTCTGCTCCGAACCGCTGTGCGGCAACGACCTCGGACTGCTTCCGCTGAGCGTGAATTGCCAGGTCCGCGCTTCCAGCGCCGCGCCTGGATACCCGCCGCGCTTTGCCGTGGACAACGAGATTCGCACCGGCTGGCAAGCTGCATCCGCCGATACGCCTCAATGGTTGGAAGCAAACCTCGAGGACGAATTTCAAATTTCAGCCGCTCGCACCATCTTCGCCGACGAGGGGCTCGACCCCCGGGGAGGCATCCTCCCGGGCCCGTATCGCTACCGCATCCTCGCCACTCGTGACTGCCAGACTTGGGAAGTGCTTTGCGACCAATCGGACAACACCGTGGACCGGAATATCGCCTACGATACCTGGCCAGCCACCTTCGCTCGCCGGGTGCGCCTGGAAGTCCTCTCCGCCCCAGCCGGAATGGCCATCGCTGTCCTGGAGTTCACGGTGTTTGGGGCCGCGCAATAGCGAAGTTTATGTCAACCCTG
>JBAXTN010000082.1:0-1511 GCA_037130175.1 bacterium
CCTGCCTGCCCGGATGCCCTAAGAACATTGACCGAGCACTTCGGTGATGAAAATGTTCCAGATCTTCTTTCTTACCAGCAAAGACCACGTAGCACGCGAGACGCTTTCTTTCAGTCAGCGCGCTCTTGAGGTAATATTTACTACGCGCATGATACCCTCGCCGGACGGAGAGAGGGGCTTCGCAACTCGCTGCCACCCAGGTGGTGTTTGTTTGCAAATCCCGCGTGGAGGAATCGAAGCCGGCCTGTGCCAATGCCTCCGCTATCTCCGGCGCTTTGGAGTCGGTGCAGGAAGCCACCAGCGCATTGCATTCCGGGTGGAAAGCCAGATCGCTCCAAGTGCGGCCGGCGATTTGCACAGCCGTAATCGCCTCCTGGTGCAGGATTTCCAGGCCGATAGCCGGGTTCCCTAAGTCCCCCAGAAACTCGACTCGCTGGACCAAGGCATCCGGCAAAAGCAAGAGATCATACTGAAAAGGGATTCCCTCCACCTCGCCCTGCCCACGCAACCCGAAGGGAAACAATTGAGTGTCATGCAAGATCGGATAATGGCGCTTTTCCCCAAGAACAATGGAGACACGAAACAGCTTGTTCCACGCCGTGAGCGAGGCCCCACGGAAGAAATGAGGTGCCCCCAAATGCTGATTTCCCCAGTAGGAGAGATCAGTGATTCCCCCGTGGGCGGCCATGGTGGCATAGAGGCGACCATTGGAAAAATGATTCTGTGGCAGCCCTCCTAAAGCATGAGAAGCTACGGGCGTGATCGAGTCAAAGTTGAGTGATGGCATAATAATTTATTTTTTATTCTATTTCTAAGGAGCGAAGTTGGGTCGCAATGATCTCCGCATAAATCGCATTGCCTGCCTTGGACAAATGAAGCCCGTCATCGCCCACGATCTCACGTGTCTCAATGCCTCGATCCGCCATCAATCGCGGAATATCGATCACCGGTAGGCCAAGCCCGTCGGCCGTTTCTAAAATGGCCTGGCGATAAGGAGCATAATTCTCCGCGTAGGTCTTCCCATTACCGGGAATGTAAACGAGACTCGGCACCGGCACGTGCTCCACGGCAAAGATCGCATTGCCTCCGCCCTCGGCTACCAGCCGATGGATTTCCCGCAAGTTGGTAGCGAACTCCGCGATCCCGACCTGAGGGGTCTGTCGATGGGATGGCACATGGGCATCGTTGACGCCGAGAGTCACAAGGACGGTCGCGGGCATGAGATAACCGGCTTCCGCAGTCATCCGCTGGAGCGCATCGAACGTTGTTGCTCCGTTCCAGGCACGGATAAACAGCGCGTATTGCTGGGGAAACTCTTTCTCAAGTTCCAGCGCAACCCTCACCGGCCACTTGTCGAGTTCCGCGCTGCCGATGGCAAGCGTCAGCGAATCGCCCAGGCAGACGATCCGTTTTGAAGTAGGAGAAATAGGACTTTGGTTCATGAGCATCAACTAAACCCGAACTCCGAAGTTAAAAAAGCATCGTTTTGCGGGAAGAGGTTTGGTTGAAAG
>JBAXTN010000009.1:0-73754 GCA_037130175.1 bacterium
TGCCATCTCTTTTACAGAGAGAAAAGCGCGACCCTAACGGGATTCGAACCCGTGTTACTCCCGTGAAAGGGGAGTGTCCTAGGCCACTGGACGATAGGGTCAAAGGGGTTGCTACTATTCACCAGCTTGCGCCAGGGTTCAAGATGTATCATCAGGAATGTTCACTTCCCTTGACTCAATGGCTTCCTTGGCAAAGATAGGATGATGTCTTCTGATTACCACGGTGTCGATCTAGTACGCAGGATGCGGCGTAACCGTGCCACTCCAGCCCTTCGTTCGCTGATTCGTGAGACGGCGCTTCGCCGGGAAGATTTGATTCAGCCGCTCTTTGTGCAGGCAGGGGAAGGAGAGACGGAACCGGTTGATTCGATGCCGGGCATCGTCCGACACACGCTTCATTCCGCGGTCGAGGAGTGCCGAAAGATAGAAGGATTGGGAATTCCTGCGGTGGCACTTTTCCCCTGCATTGAGCAATCGTTGAAAGACCCTTCGGGAGCCCATGCCTCTGATCCTGCCAACATTCTTTTCAAGGCGCTCGGCCAGATCAAATCGACATGCCCATCGTTGCTTCTCATTGCGGATGTAGCACTTGATCCCTACACAAGTCACGGTCATGACGGTTTGCTGGCTCCATGCGGAGGTGTGGATAACGACTCCACGGTCGAGGCACTCTCCCGACTGGCTCTGGCCCAAGCTGAGGCCGGCGCGGATGTTGTGGCTCCTTCGGATATGATGGATGGCCGGGTGTGGGCCATTCGGCAGACACTTGATGATTCGGGATATCAGCACACAGGGATTCTCTCCTACGCCGCAAAATATGCTTCTGCCTATTACGGGCCGTTCCGGGATGCAGTCAAAAGCCGGAGTCTTCACGCACCGCTCGACAAGCGCGGGTATCAGATGGATCCCGCCAATGTGAGGGAGGCATTGCTGGAGGTGCGTTTGGATGAAGAGGAAGGAGCTGATATGGTCATGGTGAAACCCGCCGGGGCCTATCTCGATGTCATCCGTGCGGTGCGAGAGGCAACACTGTTGCCGGTGGCCGCCTATCAGGTCTCGGGGGAGTATGCCCAGATCCATGCCGCTGCACAGCTTGGCTGGCTTGATTATGAAGCAACGCGTGATGAATCTCTGCTCGCCATCAAGCGTGCCGGAGCGGACATGATCCTGACCTATTTTGCCGCCGAGGTGGCGGCATCACTTCTATGATGACAAGAAGACATTGGGTGTATTTTGTAGGTGCCTTGGTGCTTGGCCTTTCTGGCTGCGCCGATACACATCACCAGATGATCGTGAGCGTGCCTGATCAGCAAATGCTGGTGCTGACAGATGGAAAGCCTGTGGCACTCTACAGAATTTCGACGTCGAAATATGGAACCGGAGACCGTGAAGGAAGTTATGCCACTCCGCTTGGGCGTCTCTGTGTGCGGCAGAAAATCGGAGAAGGGGCACCGCTTGGGGCGGTTTTTCATTCACGCCGTCCCACCGGTGAGGTTCTGCAACCCAATGCTCCGGGCCGCGACCCGATCGTGACGCGCATTCTCTGGTTGGATGGTCTGGAGTCGCATAACCGCAACGCATTCAACCGCTGTATCTACATCCATGGTACACCGCAAGAGGCGATGCTTGGCACTCCGGCTAGTTATGGGTGTATCCGCATGCGATCCGCGGATGTCGCAAATCTCTATGATCTTGTCGGTCGAGGTGCCCGTGTGGAGATTACGCAAGAGCATCTTGTTCCGAATCAATAAGCGTGTGCCAGTTGACGGATAAGGTGATCTGCGCGAAGCTGGCGGATTGAATTTACCGAAACGACGCTTTCTCATACTATTTTCCCTGCTGATTTCGTTCAGGGGAATGTCCTTTGCTGCAGAAATCTCGCAAGGAACCGAGGGAATTTCTTCCACAAGCACCGAAATTCTTCCCTCCGATCCGCATCACGAGATCATCGTGAGTGTGAAAGATCAGAAGATGCTCCTCATGACCGATGGCAAAGCAGATGGTCTCTATCCTGTATCCACCTCGAAATTCGGGGTTGGTGATCGTCAGGGCAGCTATGCAACGCCACTTGGAAAGCTGATTGTCAAAGCCAAGATCGGAATGGGTCAGCCGCTTGGAGCCGTCTTTAAATCACGCGCGCCAACGGGTGAAGTGCTCAAGCCAAACGCAACCGGTCGTGATCCGATTGTCACGCGTATTCTCTGGCTGGAAGGTTTGGAGCCGGGCAATCGGAATGCTTTTCAGCGCGGCATCTACATTCACGGAACCCCCCAAGAGAATCTGCTTGGTCGCCCGGCTAGTTACGGCTGTATCAGGATGAGTTCCATTGATGTAGCGTCCCTTTGCACGCGCATACCGACCGGAGCCGTGGTGCGGATCATCTCCGATCATCTACCGATCCATGAGTCGTTACTAAAAAGACTCCTAGATGCCAACCGCTTCGTAGCGACGCAACCCGGTACGCCAAAGCCCCTTGGCAAGCAGCAGACATAGGAGGACCCATGTGGCCTGAATGACGAGTCCCTGCCAAAGTTGAGAGCCCTGAACCTTTTCCATCAGCACAGCCACCGGGAAGTAAAGTTCGTAGGGAAACGGGAGAAAGCGAAGTATAGTGCCGGCTGTGCCAGGGACGGCATCAAGCGGAAAAAGCCGACCGCTCAGAAAATATTCAAAGGAGTAAAGAATGAAGACAACGGTCGAAATCTCTAGAATCCAAAAGGCGAGCATGGCAAGCGCGTAAGCGAGTAGGAACTGGATTGCTCCCGCCATGATGGTGCTGGGAAGGAAATAAAGCCAGGTGATGCCATGAGTCGGCCATTGAAGATATTGACGAAACCACCAGAAAACGGCTGCGACAGGCAGAAGTGTGACCGCCGTATAGAGAAGACGCGAACCGATGAAAATACAGGAGCGGTAAGCGAGGAAATCAAAGGGCTTGAGCAGCAGGGAACTGAGTTGGCCTTCGCGGATCTCGGCGGCGATCTGCCATTCATCCTCGGTCGGCGTGACAAGATTTTCAACCAACAGAACAATGAGAAAATAGAAAATCATCTCTCCGAAGTTATAACCCGCGATTTCACCCGAGGAACCGCTAAAAATGGAGCGCCAGATGAAGACCGTGCCGAAAAGGGGGATCAGGCCGAAGAGTGAGCGAAGAAGGAAGTTCCAGCGATAAACAAAGGTATTCTGCAAACCGATCGAGAAGATGGCCCGGTATTTTTCAAAAACAATTTCTATCGCTTGCCGAAGGGGACGCATCTTGATTGTTTAAACGCAAATCCCATTTCACTCAAACATCCTTCCATGACAACCCTCCTCGACTCAATCATCGCAGCTGAAAATACCGGCGTGCTGCTCCCTTCCTCAGCGGAGAATATCCGCAAGATGCTCTCCCGATCCGCATCACCCCTGACGATTGCCGTGATCACGGAACTCGTTGAGGGGAAACGCTGGGATGAGCTGAATAACCGCTTCTTCCGCACACTGGCTTTTGGTACGGGTGGATTGCGTGGAAAGACTATTGGAGCCGTGCTGACCAAGGCCGAAGAAGGCCCAGGCCGTCCGGATGGTCGTCCCGAACATGCCTGCATCGGGACGAATGCAATGAATGACTACAACATCATTCGTGCTACTCAGGGCCTCGCCATCTATTCCCGTCAGTGGCATATCAAACAGAATCGTCCCGGACGCGCCTCCATCGCGATCAGCTACGACACCCGTTTTTTCTCCCGCGAGTTCGCCGATCTCGCGGCAAAGGTCATGACTGAACTGGGCTGCGATGCTCTGCTCTTTGAGGGGCCGCGTTCGACGCCCGAGCTTTCCTTTGCCGTGCGATATAAAAATGCCACTGCTGGGATCAATATCACCGCGAGCCACAATCCGCCCGCCTACAACGGTTACAAAGTCTATTTCGACGATGGAGCGCAGGTAATCGAGCCTCACGCCTCGGCAATCATTGATCTGGTGAATGCCGGTGACGGCGATTCCTACGAGGCCCTTCCTAAAGCGGAGCATGGAGAGGTGATCAAAATCGGTCGTGAAATTGATGAAGCCTACATGGAGCGTCTTGAGAAGCTCATCATTGATCCCGAGCTTTTTCAGCGCAAACCGACTCTTAAGACCGTCTATACTCCTCTTCACGGAGTCGGCGGGGTCATCATCGTCCCGATGCTCCATCGTCTCGGAGTGGAGTGCTGGCCAGTGCCTTCTCAGATGGTGCCGGATGGTCTCTTCCCGACCGTCAAGTCTCCGAATCCAGAATACCCAGAGGCCCTGAGTCTCGGTATGGCCCTTGCCGATGTGGAGAAAGCCGATCTCGTTCAAGCAACCGATCCCGATGATGACCGTATGGGAATTGCCGCACGGGGAGCCGGTGGAAACCTTGTGCTGCTCACCGGAAATCAGATTGGTTCCCTCATGGTTTGGTATCGACTCAAGCGACTCTTTGAGAAAGGAATTTTGAACGAGGCCAACCGTGATCATGCCGTGGTGATCAAGAGTTTGGTGACGACTGATTTGCAAAAGGAGATCGCGCTTGGATTTCGCGTGAAGTGTGTGGAGACCCTTACCGGTTTCAAATACATCGGGGCCAAGCAGCGCGATTACGAAGAGAAGCTGCCGGAGCCGATTCGATCCCGCTATCGCGAGCTGTCCGAGGATGAGACTCGCGATGCACGACTCAAGGACTCCCTCTTCTTCGTCTTTGGTGGGGAGGAGAGCTACGGCTACAACACGGGGGATTTCGTCCGGGACAAGGATGGGAATGCGGCCGTCATCTGCTTTGCCGAAGTTGCCGCCTATGCAGCTTCTGTGGGGTTGACCGTGGTGACACTACTTGATCAGATTTTCGCGGAATATGGATTCTATCTGGAGAGGGGAGAGTCACTGACTTTCGATGGAGCTGAAGGGGCTGCAAAAATCAAGAAATTGGTCGATTCCTATGCGGGCAATCCTCCTGCGGAAATCAAGGGGGCTAAGGTGCTTTCCGTCCTCGATTATGATCAGCAGGACATCCATGATTCCGAAGGCGTATTGATTCCTAAGGAAGCAATGATCGTTTTTGAAATTGAGGGTGGGCTCAAAGTTGCCGTGCGTCCCTCCGGCACGGAGCCAAAGATCAAGTATTACCTCTATGCATCGGAGAAACCCGCATCTGGAATCTTTACCACCGAGGAACTCGCCAAGACCAAGCTGCGTGTGGCTGAGGGGCTGGAGCGTCTCTGGCAGTGGCTGAAGGCCGATGCAGGGAAGAGAGCAGAGTAATCTCCCATCCTTCTCTTTATGCCTTATGTGAATGTCCGAATCCTGCGTAACGGAGTTACTGCTGAGCAGAAAGCACGGATCGTTGCGGAGATTACTCGCACGCTGGAAACGGTGCTAAATAAAAAGCCAGAATACACCCATGTCGTGATTGATGAGATTGATCCTGAAAATTTGGGTTACGCGGGAATGCTCACCAGTGAAATGACTGATTGATAGCTCTCCGATTCCCGACTTCTATAATCCCCCCTCAATGCTTATCTCCACGACCTTCGATATTCCTGGCTATCGCATCATTGCTCATAAGGGAATGGTGCGTGGTCTGATCGTCAGATCGCCCACTATCGCTCAGGGGATTCTGGGTGGACTGAAAAGCATCATCGGCGGTCGTATCGGTGCCTACACGGAGATGTGTGAGCAGGGACGCCAGCACGCCTATGATCAGATGGTTCTCCATGCTGCCCAACTCGGTGCTAACGCAATCATTGGGGTGCGTTACGATGCTTCAGACCTAGGGGCCAACCTATCTGCTACGGAGGTGCTATGCTACGGGACGGCGGTGACAGTAGAATCTCTTTGATTACAATGCTTGTTGCGGAGTGTGTTTTTTGGGACTAGGTTTCAGCTCCTGAGTCCTTCCGCTCCACCGCAGCGCATCGCCTTCCTGGGCGATTATTTG
Source organism: bacterium (assembly GCA_037130175.1). Lineage (GTDB taxonomy): Bacteria > Verrucomicrobiota > Verrucomicrobiia > Chthoniobacterales > UBA6821 > UBA6821. Next base: position 5,939 of record JBAXTN010000009.1, read on the forward strand.
CCAAGGCTTTGCGGAATTGCGACTTTTACGCACGATTTGTGCGAGTCTGTCGCCCGTGAGATTCCCGATGCGGACTGCTTTGTCGGCGCAGTCAATGATCGCCAAGAGGGCTATGATTATTCATCAAGGGTTCGCTTTGAGCTTCTGGAGAAAGATCTCGACTCTTACAGACGGGCCGCTGATTTTCTGAATTTTAACAGGGCCGATGTGCTCTGCGTGCAGCATGAATTTGGCATTTACGGCGGGGCCGCAGGAAGTCATCTGCTTGCCTTGCTCAAGGAGGTACGGATGCCGGTGGTGACGACGCTCCATACCATCCTTCGGGAGCCCAGTCCCGCACAGCGCAAGGTGATGACTGAACTGGCCCGTTGCAGCGACCGACTGGTGGTGATGGCGCAACATGGGGCAGAGATTCTTCGTGAAGTCTATGATGTCTCTCAGGCAAAGATCGATGTGATCCCTCATGGCATCCCTGATCTTCCTTTCATGGACTCCTCGTTTTACAAGGCCGAGTTTGGAGTGGAGGGGCGAAGCGTGTTGTTGACCTTCGGCCTGATCTCTCCCGGCAAGGGAATTGAGTATGTGATCAAGGCTTTGCCCGAAATTGTCCAAAGACACCCGAATGTCGTCTATCTGGTGCTCGGTGCGACACACCCCCATCTGCTGGCGACCGAGGGGGAACGCTATCGCTTGAGTCTCGAACGGCTTGCCCGGGATTGCGGGGTGAAGGAGCATGTCATCTTCTACAACCGATTTGTTTCCCCGGAGGATCTTAAGGAATTCATCGGAGCGACTGACATTTATCTTACCCCCTACCTAAACGCCGCGCAGGTGACTTCGGGTACGCTTGCCTATGTTTTCGGAGCAGGGAAGGCCGTGGTCTCCACACCCTACTGGCATGCTCAGGAATTGCTTTCGGAGGAGCGAGGCGTGCTTGTTCCCTTTCGCGATTCCAAGGCAATCGCCGAAGGAGTATCTGGACTCCTTCATGATCCCTCCCGCATGGAGGCAATTCGTCGAGATGCTTATGCGATCGGACGCACGATGATCTGGCCGGCGGTGGCTCGGCGCTATCTTCAGACATTTCAAAAAGCTCGCGCCGACAGGAAGTCAGGATTTTCAATGCCCCGCGCGGCCTTTGCAGGGTGGACGCTTGGTAGTCGCCCTTCGGAGCTACCTCCACTGCGTCTTGATCATATCATTCGGATGAGCGATGGAACCGGCATTTTTCAGCATGCAATTTTCAATGTGCCGAATTTTCACGAGGGCTATTGCACAGATGACAATGCCAGGGCCTATATCCTCTGCAATCTGCTGGATGAGGTGGGCGGGGAATCACCCGAGGAGAGTCTTGCCGGTCATGCCACCAACTATCTCGCCTTCCTCGCGGCGGCACTCGATTATGAAAGTGGACGATTCCGCAATTTCATGAGTCATGGACGGCAGTGGCTTGAAGTTGCCGGGAGTGAGGACAGTCATGCGCGTGCACTCTGGGCCCTTGGTACAGGCGTTGGGCGTTCCGGTGACGAAGGGCACCGAAGGCTCTGCGAACAGCTTTTTATGAAAGGATTGGGCGTGGTGGCGGAATTCACTTCGCCAAGGGCTTGGAATTTCGCCCTCTTGGGAATCCATGAATATCAGCGACGGTTTCCGGGGGAGAAAAAGACAAGTTTGCTGCGTGGGCACCTTGTCTCAAGGCTCCTGATGCTCTGGGAGGAATATGCCACGGAAGACTGGCTTTGGTTCGAGGCGAGTCTCACCTACGATAATGCAAGGTTCTGTCAGGCACTTATCCTGAGCGGTCAGTCCATGAGAGATGAGGGGTCTCTTGCGATCGGTTTGAAATCGCTTCGATGGCTGACATCACTTCAGAAAACGCAGGCAGGCTGTTTCCGCCCTATCGGTAGTAATGGATTTTACAAAAAGGATGGTGCGCGGGCCGATTTTGATCAGCAGCCACTGGAGGCTCTAGCGATGATTTCAGCCTGCCACGAGGCTTTTGCAGCGACAGAAGATGTTGCCTGGACGCATGAGGCATGGCGGGCCTTTGAGTGGTTTCTGGGGCGCAACGATCTGGGGCTGCCACTATATGATTTCAGTACCGGTGGTTGCAGTGACGGATTGCACTGTGACCGGGTGAGTGAAAATCAGGGGGCGGAATCATCGCTGGCCTTTCATCTTGCACTCGTCGAAATGAACCGTGCCGAGCATCTCATTCCTCCCGCACCGATAGCTGCCTGATCAACCATGATGAATCTCATCCAACTTTGCCGTCATGAGGTGACGCTTCTTCCGGAGAGTGCGCGTGTCATTATCCGTCCCATCATTCCGGCGGAGACTCACCGTGTCACCACGATCATCGGTCGCGCACTCGCACTCACCGAGGAAGAGGTGAGAATGCAACTCGCCGCGGTACTGGCGGAATTTGACGCACGGCATCTTGATACCCAATCAGTTCTGGAAGCACATTTCTTACGGGTTAAGCATCATGTGTTCACGCATCGAAAGCTTTCCCGCGAGAGGGAATTGCTGATCGGAGCGCTATTTTCCGGGGAGTATGCCCTCGAGTCTGCGGCGCTGTTCAATCCCTCCATGGTACCCCATCCGGATCAGAGCAATCTTCCGGAAGGATCCCTCAGGTTTGTATTGAGTCTGCGTGCGACCGGGGAGGGCCATATTTCCTCCATTGAATTCCGCTCAGGTGTGGTTGCCGCTGAGGGAGGAATTTCTTTCGATCCTGTCTCCCGTTTTGTGACCCTTCCGGAAGTGGTTCCTAACCCCAGCTATCAGAAGCAACTCTTCATCATGAAACTTTCGGAAATGGGACTGGAAGAATCGTATGTTGGTGCTGTCATGGGGCATCTTGCGGATGACTTTGCACTTGCTGATTTGAACCAGAGCATCGCCACGATCCTGCGCGAGCAGCAACCGGCAAACCACGAAATGCTGCGGACGTTGGAGAGCGTCAAGTGGCTGGCCAATTCAAACTACGAACTTCTTTTTTCGGAGAAACTGGCGATGAGCGAACGGATTATTTTTCCCGTTTCAACGAATGAGAGCAACGGGATTGAGGATGCCCGTTTTGTCCGCTTCATTGGGGATGATGGAAAGGTCATCTATTATGCCACTTACACGGCTTACAATGGGCGTTCCATTCTTCCCCAGCTCATCGAGACAAAAGATTTCCTTCACTTCCGTATCCTGACGCTTAATGGAAGTGCCATGCAGAACAAGGGAATGGCGTTCTTCCCCCGTCGGATTAATGGGCGTTACGCGATGCTCTCTAGGCAGGATGACGAGAATCTTTTTATCATGTTTTCAGACAGTCCCCATTACTGGAGTGATCCGCAGGTAATTCTGCGCCCTGCGGAAATGTGGGAGTCGGTGAAGATCGGCAATTGCGGTTCTCCCATCGAAACCGAGAAGGGGTGGTTGGTCATCACGCACGGGGTTGGTCCGATGCGTAAATATTGTATCGGAGCTGCGCTGCTGGATTTGAATGATCCCACCAAGGTGATTGGACGCCTAAGGGAACCGCTGCTGTCTCCTGAAGGCAACGAACGCGAGGGATATGTTCCCAATGTCGTCTATAGTTGTGGCTCTATGTTGCACGGCGGAAAATTGGTTCTCCCCTTCGCCATCAGCGACCGGGCATCCGTTATTGCTAGCATTCCTATTGAAGATATTCTTTCAGCCCTACTTGCCTAGGCGGCTTAGAAAAGAGCATCTATTCTCCAGACGCTTCTTGCCTGACACGGCATTTTGCGACTAGGATTATCGATTCCGGGGCGTAGCTCAGCTTGGTAGAGCGCTTGGTTTGGGACCAAGAAGTCGCAGGTTCGAATCCTGTCGCCCCGATATTTCACAGTGAGCGATGGAGTCGCTAAATCCTGCCAGTCAGCCACTCATCTTCCTCGCTTCCCAGTAAAATCTCCTTCCATGGTACTTTGCGAATGGTGTTAACAGGTGTCGGAGCGGGAGCTTTTTTACCTTTTTTGCGTGCCGTGTTTTTGATCGGAAGTACTTTCTTTCTTTGCTTAGATTTTTTAGAGGGACTCATCGTGTGTCCGGTGGATGACGCCGTGTTTTCAAATATGGGCCTAGTGCCCATCACTTTTTCTCTCTGATCGGCATGACGAGCTGCGGAGGATTATTGAGCGGAACAAAGACACGGTCTGCACCCTTAATGTTCTCCGCCTGGAGATATTGGATATAGAGGGGGTTAAGCACGGAGGTAATCACGGAGATTGCTTTGGCTTGTTCGATGGCTTGCGCCGAGGCTCGCGCTCCAGCGGCTTCGCCATTTTTACGCTCGATAAGAACATTTTTTTCAGCGATTTGCTCCTCAACAGCTTTTTGTTCCAGTGTCTGATTCAGGGCGACCTTGCCTGCAATGGCCACGATGACTTGCTGTGGGGGGGATGCATTTCCCATGACGACGGACATGACTTCAAAGGGGGTGTTTTTCAGGAGATCCCGAACCTGTTTTTCAATTTCGTGAGAAATCTGGGGAAGGAATTCATTGACATCTAGGCCGTTGTACTGAGCTACCACTGAACGCGTGATGGTACGGAAGGGTTCGCAAATAAATTGAGTATAGGCCTGTTTGGCGATCCGGTCGGGATCGCCCGTATTTTCCCAACCTCCGAATTCCTCCATGAAGCGGCGCACCGATATTTCATCGGGTTTGAGCCTCCAAACGATATGAGCTTGACTGGACAGTGGGAGTTTATCCTTGGCGAGGATAGATCTGTCTGCGTCAAACGCCTCCGAATAGGTAAAAGGTGTGATCGAGACCGCTTGTCCGAAAAGCCGCCAGCGAAGTCCCGTGGAGGCTGGCCCGAAAATTACCTGCTTGAACTCCCCTCTCCCGAAGATCGGCTTGGAATAGATGTAGCTGGCATATCCGGCGGTCACGCGGACATTGGAGAGATTGGGGGTGAGGAAAAAGAGGGTGAATGCTGCAATGGCTGCAATGGCTACAATGGGAAGGGGTGCTTTCTGCATGGGAAATCAGTGTCCCAGAAATGTTTTATAATCAAGTGTCATCAGCGACCTGTCCGTCTGGAAAAATGGTATCGCTCCATTTTCTCCACCTGATACTGAGAGAGGCATGAATAAGTTTCGTTTGCTGTTTCTTCTGGGGCTCTTCTGCTGTTGTTGGCATTCTTCAGTCCTTGCTGAATCTCCGACAACTTCTCCGTCAGCGACTGTTAGAAGGCTGAAAGTTGCCGTCTATGACCGCCCTCCCTACTCATTCAAGGACCAGGATGGTGCATGGAGCGGTCTGAGTATCGATCTCTGGGAAAAAATTGCCGGACAACTAGGCGTCGCCTATGATTATGTCGAAGTGCCGCTTCCCGAGATCTATCAAAAACTTCATGATGGCATCTGTGATCTTACCCCGGTTAGTGCCATTTCCAGTGAAAGGACTAAGGATGTTGAATTCACGCAACCATATCTCTTCAGTCACGGGGCCGTGGTAACACTTCATAAGTCTTTTTTGGAGACGATGAAATCGCTCTGCTCCTATGTTTGGAATAAGGAAGTATTGCTGATACTTTTCATGATGAATCTAGGGATGGTAGCGTTCAGTTTTCTTTTGGTTCTTATCGAGAGGAAGTATCAACAGGGGCATTTTGGTGGCCCTTCTGCTGAAGGCTTTGGTTCCGCGCTCTGGTTCTCGGCAGTCACCATGACGACCGTGGGATACGGTGATAAGACCCCTCTTTCAGCAGCAGGTCGGATCATCACCTTCTTTTGGATGCTGGTCGGTGTACTGCTTATAGCACTCTTTACCGGCACGGTCGCATCTTCCATCACCACGGCACAGATCCAGAGCGGTCTGGTACGCTTTGATGATATCTCGCGTTTCCGTGTCGGATGCATGGAAGGATCCCGGATGGATCTTCTCCTGGCAAACCGGGGAATTCCTGCCATTCGTTATCCGAATCCCGAGGCCGGGCTTGCCGGATTCGTATCTAAAAAAATCAATGCCTATGCTGGGGATTCTGTTTCCTTAGAATACCTGATAACACACGATTTTCCGGGAAAATTCCGCATGTCGATCATACCCGACTCTGCGATGATGTTCGCTTTTGCTACACGACCGAATCTGCCAGAGTTGGCTCATATCAACCATAATCTTCTTCAGATCACCCTAGCTCCAGATTGGAGGTCTAAGTTGGAGAGGTGGACCGGGCCACTCTCCTTCTAAAATTTCTTCTGCTGGGCCATGGAAAACCAGTCCCCTCCACCGGTGCCAGGTTTTCCGGAGTCCTTCCGCAAGTAGCGGCTCATGTCGCCGTTGCCCCGATCAGAACCGGAGGCGCCTTTGGGTTGGCGGGGTGTGAGATCGACTTTTGTTTTGAGTGAGAGAGCAATGCGTTTGCGTGAAAGATCCACTTCCATGACGGTTGCCTGCACACGCTGTCCGACTTTCAGAAAATCGGCTGGATTCTTCACGAACTCATCGCTGATTTGGCTGACATGAACAAGCCCGTCCTGATGTACCCCTATATCCACGAAGGCACCGAATGCGGTGACATTGGTCACAATTCCGGGGAGTTTTAGGCCTGGTTGAAGATCTTCCATTTTCTCAACCCCTTCGGCAAAACTGAAGGCCTCAAACTGCTCGCGTGGATCGCGTCCCGGTTTGGCAAGTTCGGCCACAATGTCCTTGAGCGTTGGCAATCCGACTTCTGGAGTGACATAAGTATCAAGCTTGATCGCGGTACGCTTTGCAGAGTCTTTGAGCAAGTCCGAGACAGTGCAGCCAAGATCGGAGGCCATGCGATCCACGATGGCGTAGCGTTCAGGATGGACGGCGCTTGCATCCAGTGGATGGGCACCACCGCGGATGCGTAGAAATCCGGCAGCTTGTTCAAAGGCTTTCGGCCCAAGGCCTGCGACTTTGAGTAGTTCGGCGCGCGACTTGAATGGGCCGCTGGTATCGCGATGGGCGACGAGGCTTGCCGCGGTGCGGGAGTTCAACCCTGAGACATAGGAGAGGAGATGACGGGAGGCAGTATTGAGTTCTACCCCGACACGGTTCACACAGGAGACGATTATATCGTCCAGAGATCGCTTGAGAGCTGCCTGATCCACATCGTGCTGGTATTGACCAACCCCAATGGACTTTGGATCGAGCTTTACCAACTCTGCCATGGGATCCATGAGGCGGCGTCCGATGGAGATGGCTCCCCGCACGGTGAGATCGAGGTCGGGGAATTCCTCACGAGCCACTTCGCTCGCAGAGTAGATGGAGGCTCCGCTTTCGCTGACAACCACGATGGAAATGGAGGAGGGAAGCCCGAGTTTTTTGATGAAGGCTTCCGTTTCGCGTGATGCAGTGCCGTTGCCGATGGCGATAGCCTCGACCTTGTGAAGTCGCACCATGTTGAGAATCGCCTCGGCAGCTTCCAGTTCGTCGTTGCGTCCCTTTCCGGGATAGATGACTTCATTGGCGAGGAGTTTACCTTGACGGTCCAGAAGAACGACCTTGCAGCCGGTGCGGAAACCGGGATCGATGCCCAGGGTGATTTTTTGTCCCAGTGGAGAGGCGAGCAGCAGTTCGCGTAGGTTATCGGCAAAGACTCGGATTGCCTCCTCGTCCGCTTGTTTTTTGTAAAAGCCTCGAGCTTCCACTTCCATCGCAAATCCGAGGAGTCGCTTCAGGCAGTCATCACAAGCAAGACGGACCTGCTCAGAGGCACGGGAGTCGCCTTTGACAAAGAGCATGTAGAGACTGCCGAGGGCTTCATTCTCCGGCGGTGTCAGTCGGAAATAGAGGAATCCCTCCGTCTCGCCGCGCCTCATGGCTAGAATGCGGTGCGAAGGGGCGGTTGAGGCGGGTTCGCTCCAGTCGAAGTAATCTTTGAACTTGGCGCCTTCTTCTTCCTTGCCGGAGATGACGGTTGATTTGATGACTCCTTTGTTCAGATAGAGACCTCGAAGCTGTGCGCGAGCGACTGCATCGTCGTTGATTCTTTCGGCGATGATGTCGCGTGCTCCGGCCAGAACCTGAGGCACGGTTTCAACGCTGGATTTTTTGGCATCAACTTCAATGGAGTTGCCGACAAAGGGAGCCGCCTCCGCCTCGGGGTCGATTGCCGGATCCTGCGTCCAGAGAAGATCAGCCAGGGGTTCCAGCCCCAGTTCTTTCGCAATGGTGGCTCGGGTGCGTTTGCGTGGTTTGAAGGGAAGGTAGATATCTTCCAGTGCAGCCAGCGTTTCAGCCATCCCGACTTTGACTTCCAGTTCGGCGGTTAGAAGTTTGCGATCTGCGAGTGAACCGATGATCGTCTCCCGGCGTTTATCGAGAGCTTCCAACTGCTCGATACGGTCGCGGATCGCGGTGATCTTCACCTCGTCGAGTTCACCGGTACGCTCCTTACGATAACGGGCGATAAAAGGGACAGTCGCCCCTTCTTCAAGTAGCACAGCGGTTGCGGCAACCTGACGGGCGGTAACGCCAAGTTCCCGGGTGATTTGAAGGAGATGTTTTTCGATCATGAAAAATGGAAGTGGTGAGACTAAAGGTGACGGACAGGAGAGAAGCAGACCAACCGGGCAGCTAAGCAAGCGGCTTGGGCGCCGGATTAAAAAACCGGAACCAATTCCCGCAGTTTTTTTTCATCGACTCGGCAAAGGAGAGGTAGTTTTCCGTGCGCTTTCCCCCGTGTGGAACCGCGGCAAGAAGTGCCTTAAGCGAAAGTTCCGGAAGCTCGTAGGCAGTCGAGCAGAGGCCGGCTGCGGAGGCATGGTGGGCATCGCTTGAGGAGGTGGCGGCGATACCTCGACGAGCAGCATACTCTGCGGCCTTTTCATTGAAGCTTTTCATCGTGACCGCGGCATTGAAGGTTTCCAGAGCATCCAAGGAGAGTTGATCAAGGACTTCTTCACGAATCCCAGCACGGAATGAGTCGAAAGGATGGGGAGCGATGGCGATGCCACCGCGTTCGTGGATAGCTGCTACCACTTCGATGGCGGGAGATCCCTTCATGTCGGGGAGAGTGGTTCCCAGACAGAGTAGATGCCCGTCTGCCGTCGATATCTCGACCCCCGGTATGATCAAAAATCCGTTTACCGCCGCACCATCCTCACGGATGAGACCCGCGAGCTGGAGATGCTTCACCGCATCACAGGTATTGTGATCGGTGACAGCAATTCCGCTGAGTCCGCGCTTCTTTGCAGCAGCGATCATCGCCTCGGGAGAGGCGCAACCATCCGAGGAGTAATAGGTATGAAGATGAAGATCGAAACAATGAAGCATGCGGGGCAATTCTTGCGGGCGAAGCGTGCTCATGCCAAGCATCCAAACCCAATGGACTAAAATTACTTTGAGACAGGGACTGATAGGGAGTATTGGATCGGGTATGGCGATTGCATTCAAAGAATGGGCACTTGTGTGTGAAGCTCTCGGCAACGGGGAGCAAAGTATTCTCTTGCGCAAGGGGGGGATTGCAGAAGGAGGGCAAGGTTTTGGATTTGAGCACAACGAATTTTATCTTTTCCCGACATGGTATCACGCCCAGATCGAAAAGGTACGATCCAGCGATTGCGTCCTGCCGGAGCAGTCTGAACATTCCGTGGTGGTCAGTTATACGGCAACTGTCGAATGGAGCGGTCGAGTTAATGATCTGAAACTCGTCAGGCGGCTTGCGGATCTTCATGTGCTTCATGAATCGGTTATTGAAGAGCGGTTTGCCTATGACACGGGACAGGGGGGTGAGAGTCCCCTTGGCATCCATGTCGCGTTTGTCAGGATTTATCGCCTGGAACCCCCTGTTCTTTTGCCGATGGAGCAGAGATTCGGTGGTTGCCGCTCCTGGATTGAGCTACCCGAAATCACTCCTGGGGCGATGGTATCCGTCCTCAGTGACGAAGAGAATGAACGGCGCAGGATTTGCTTCTCCCGGGCATTGGGTGTGAGTTTTTAACCCTCTTTTCAAGAAAACTTTCTCCAGAATCACTGCGGAGCTGGATTTTCTTTTTCGCGCCGCTATCATGCCGATCCATGAAGTACATTTTCGTGACGGGTGGCGTGGTCAGTTCGCTCGGGAAGGGGTTGGCTGCTGCTTCTCTTGGAACTCTTCTGGAACGACGAGGGCTGAGGGTGACGCTCCAGAAGCTTGATCCTTATCTGAATGTCGATCCAGGCACGATGAATCCTCTCCAGCATGGAGAGGTCTATGTGCTGGCCGATGGTGCCGAGACGGATCTGGATCTTGGGCATTATGAGCGATTCACTCGATGCGTCCTGACGCGGGAGAACAATCTTACCAGCGGGCAGGTCTATGAAACGGTGCTCTCCAACGAACGCCGTGGGGATTATCTCGGCAAGACGGTACAGGTCATTCCTCATATCACCGATGAGATCAAGCGGCGCATACGCAGCTTTGAACATGTGGGTAATGCCGATGTGCTCATCACCGAAATTGGGGGTACCACGGGGGATATCGAAGGGCTGCCCTTCCTGGAGGCGATTCGTCAGTTTATCCTCCAGGTGGGACCGCAGAATGCGATTATTCTTCATGTCACACTCGTTCCCTTCATTAAGGCCGCTGGTGAACTCAAAACCAAACCGACCCAGCAGAGTGTGGCCAAGCTTCGTGAGATCGGTCTGCAGCCACAGGTACTGATTTGCAGGACGGAGAAATCGTTGGAGCTTGAGGTAAGGGAAAAACTTTCCCTCTACTGCAATGTACCCGTTGATGCCGTGATCGAGGCCATCGATGTGGACCATTCGATCTATGAATTTCCGCTGATGCTTCAGGCTGAGGGTTTGGATGAGAAAGTCTGTATGCTGTTAGGGCTCAATACCCCTCGTGCCGATATGAGCGAGTGGAAGAAAATCGTGACTTCTATCATTGATCCTTCGCGCCGCGTCACGGTTGCCGTTGTCGGAAAATATGTGGAGCTCCAGGATGCCTACAAAAGTATCTATGAGGCACTCTGTCATGCGGGAGGTGCCAATGATTGCGGCGTCGATCTTCAGATCGTCGATGCGGAGGAGATCGAGGCGGAGGGGGCCGAGAAGTACCTCTCCGGCGTGGATGGGATTCTTGTGCCGGGGGGATTCGGGGATCGTGGTACGGAGGGGAAAATCGCAGCTGCGAGGTATGCAAGGGAAAAGAAAATCCCCTTTCTTGGTCTTTGCCTTGGAATGCAGATCGCCTCCATTGAATTTGCCCGTAATGTCTGCGGTTTGGCAGGGGCAAACAGCACCGAATTCGAACCGGCAACGCCCCATCCCATCATTGCTCTCCTTGACGAACAGAAAAAGGTGTCGGATAAGGGGGGTTCGATGCGTCTCGGTTCCTGGCCCACCGTCCTCAAACCCGGTTCGCTCGCCCATCAGATTTACAGTCACACGGAGATCGCGGAACGCCACAGACATCGCTACGAATTCAACAGCGAGTACCGAGAGCAGATGGAGGCCAAGGGATTCATTATTTCAGGGACATCTCCTGACGGTGCGCTAGTGGAGATCATCGAGATACAGGATCATCCTTGGTTTATCGCAGTTCAATTCCATCCGGAGTTCTTGAGCAAGCCCGATTCACCCCATCCGCTTTTCCGTGATTTCATCGCTGCCTGTATTCGTTGACAGCAAGGTCTGCACTTGTTAAGTGCGTCATCCCCCCAATCTCCCCCTTCACAAAATACCGATGCAAAAAGATCTAGAACGGATGGTCGAATTTGAGTTCGTCCGTGCCACTGAAAATGCAGCCCTACACTCCATGCACTGGATGGGGAGGGGAGACAAGGAAGCGGCTGATGCCGCTGCCTGTGATGCGATTCAGGGAATGTTTGATCTCGTCGACATTCGCGGCGAGGTGGTGATCGGTGAGGGAATCAAGGATAACGCTCCGGGGATATTTCTTGGTGATAAGCTCGGACGATGGGGAAAGGATCACCCGCGTTTCGATATCGCCCTCGATCCCATTGACGGCACGAGCAACATCTCCAAGGGGATGCCCAATTCCATCTCGGTCATGGCAGCGGTGCTGGTCCCTGAGGATCGGGAGCGGAGCATGGTGAATATCCCAAGCTTTTATGTGGAGAAGCTTTCCTACGGCGGCCGCATTGCCCGCTGCATCCGTAGCGGCATGATTCCTCCAATCACCCTTGATCTCAAATTTGAAAGAACCCTTCAACTTGCTGCTGATGCACTTGGGAAGAGAATCGGCGAGCTTGTCGTCTGTGTTCTTGATCGTCCCCGCAACCAGATCTATGTCGAAGCCACCCGCAAGGTGGGTGCTTCCCTGCGCTTGATTGCCGATGGAGACATTACCGCGGCAGTTGCTCCTTCCCTGCATGATTCCGGTATTGACCTCTATGTCGGTCGTGGCGGGGCACCTGAAGGTATTTTGACTGCGGCTGCTCTTAAGGCTCTGGGAGGCGATATTCTTCTGAGAATGTGGCCCCGGGATGAAGAGGAACGGACGGATCTGCTCAAGACTCATACACAGGAGGATCTTGATCGTGTCTATCACACCGATGATCTCGTACATGGAGAAAATGCCATCTTCTGTGCCACAGGAATCAGTGATAGCCCGATGTTACCAGGGGTAAAATTAATCGGTAAAACAGCGATTACCCACTCTATCGTGATGCGTTCCCGCAGTCGGACGGTTCGCTATATCAAGGCCGTACACGATTTAGAGACCAAGACGATCCATCTTCATAGCACTCACCGCGAACAGGCACTCTGACGGGATTCTGATCCTCTGTTGCCGAATTCCAGAATTGCATTCCAACCCAACTCGATCCAAGACTTCAACCATGAGCGTAAATCAACTTCAGGCCCTTAAGCAGTTCACTACCGTTGTCGCCGACACGGGTGATTTTGAATCCATCCGGAAATTCACACCGCAGGATGCCACAACGAATCCTTCGCTGATTCTCAAGGCCGTTCTTCAACCGGAATACCGCACACTTCTCGACAAGGCAATCGCGGACAACAGCGGGTACTCACTGAGTGGCTCTGCCCTTCTTCACAAGATCATTGATGACACGCTCATCCACTTTGGTCTTGAAATCCTCAAGATTGTTCCGGGTCGTGTGAGCACCGAAGTCGATGCACGCCTCTCCTTTGACACCGAGGGAACACTCAAAAAAGCCCGTTACCTGATCGGACTCTACGAGAAGGCCGGCATTGGCCGAGAACGCATCCTCATCAAAATCGCTTCCACATGGGAGGGTATTCGTGCCGCCGAGATCCTTCAAAAAGAGGGGATCAATTGCAACCTGACCCTCCTTTTTTCGCTAGTTCAGGCTGTCGCTTGCGCAGAGGGAGGAATTCGCCTCATTTCCCCTTTCGTGGGCAGAATCTACGATTACTACAAGACAAAGACCGGCAAGGAATATTTCGGTCTTGAGGATCCCGGTGTCCAGTCCGTCCATGGGATCTACAACTACTTTAAGAAATTCGGTCATCACACCCAGGTCATGGGGGCCAGCTTCCGCAACACGGGAGAAATCGTTGCCCTCGCGGGATGCGACCTGCTCACCATCAGTCCCGACCTCCTTGCCAAACTGGAAGAGTCGATGGAACCGTTGGCACGCGTCCTTGATCCTGTAAATGCCAACACGCTCGACATCAAGAAGGTTCCCGTTGATGAGAAGAGCTTCCGCTGGGCACTCAACGAGGATGCCATGGCTACCGACAAGTTAGCTGAGGGCATCCGCAAGTTCGGCGAGGACATCGTCAAACTGGAAGACATTATTTCAAAGGCTTCCTAGCCGATTAAGTCATAGATTACTTTAATGAAACGCGCACCCTTCCTCCTCTTTGCAGTTCTCCTGCTGACCCTGCCGATGCTCTCGGCAAAAAATACCGACAGCCCCGCCTCCGTGCCTGTTCTGCTTGGTCTGGAACCGGTGCGCGCTGATTTGAAGCTTTCCTCACTTCAATGTGCCCTGCTGGACTCCCTTCGTTCCGAATACAAAAAGCGGGCCCATCAGATCACGGCCATCGGGATGGCCGATCAGGACGCCGCCCTGCGTGCAAACTGGGATCTTCAGGATCTCCGCAGGCAGTTTAACAGCCGAGCAATCGATGTCCTGAGCCCCTCCCAGCAGGATCGACTCCGTCAGATCGAGCGCCAGATGCTCGGTGGCACGCTCTTGACCTCCGTCTCTGAGCAGAAACTGCTTGGCCTTTCACCCCAGCAACAGGCTTCGCTTGCAGTGATCGAGAAGAACAATCAGTCCACTGCATCAGCGATCACCACGCAGTTTAATAATGGGAAGATTTCTAACTTCAGTAAGGATATCAATCTCCACCGCAACCAGCAGAATTCCTCGAAGAAGATGCTGGCCGTGCTGACTCCAAAACAGAAGAAGCAGTGGGAGATTCTCAGTGGACAGAAACTGGGATTGCCAAAAATTCACGATCCGAACGCCAATTCCAAGAGCCTCTTCGAGGGATATTGAGTTGGAAACGCCTTTTGCGTTCTGGTTGTCCACCAAGCCATCAACGGTAGCGGATCACGAGATACCGCGCGTGGGCGTTGTATAGCGGAGTCGTGGTTGAATTGGCAGTGGCATTCCCATAGCCGTAGCCATAGGAATTACGGTTCCGGCAATTTCCGTTATTAGACTGATATTGATTCCAGTTGGCGTTCTGGGTTGTGCTGTATCCGACGAATTCCCGTACATCGGACTGCTGAATCACCCCCTGGCCACCATGTTCTCTTGCCAGATTAGCGACTGTCGCGGCTCGCGGTCCCATGGTCCAAGGGCCGACGGGTCGGCTGTCGGTGATGACTCCTATCACTTCGAAGGGACGGTTGGGAGCTCCCTCCTGCCAGAGGTCGATCCCATGCAGCGACTGATAGGCCCCCCCCTGCCTTGCTGGATGCCGGTGCCGGAGTAGCTCAGGTAGTTAGTCGAGGAGCAGCCGCTTAAGACGATGAGCGCAATGATGAGAAAAAGCAGTGTTTTCATGGGGTTAAAGAGAGATTGCCCCACGGTGTCTGTTTGTCAAACGCCCCTCATGCTGCTTTGCTCCTTACATGCGAAAATCTGGCTTAGTTCACCTGGTGCCGACCGGCATTCTCTTTCTGATCATTATGGGAGGCATGATGATGAGCGTTCTGGCCTTCGATATGTTTTCCCATCGGCAGGGAAACCGGCCTGAGATTTTTGAAGGAGGTGATCTCTCCGCAATCAAGAAAACATATCCCAGATCATCCCTCCTCCAGCAGGAGATGATGGATTTCTCTGACCGTTACACGATGGCGATCTGGCAGGCACTCGATGAATATCTCCGCACTGAGACCACCCCGCTGAAGCGCTCGGCTGCCGAGCAGTGGAAGGTTCTTTTTTCGGCTGCCTCCATGGAAATTGCTGCCGAACGGGAAACGGCAGCCAGCCTTCTCGATATGGCTGTTTTCATCAATCTCTCAGACTGGGTGGTTCGGAACTACTGGGTGCCGGAGGTGTTCGGCCCTGCTGGGAAGCCGCTGATTGCAGCCCACCGGCAGATGAAGAAGGACATGGATGCGATTCTCTCCGGCGCTCTCTCGCCGCTCAAAAGGGAGCAGCTCTCCTCGGCGATAGAAGCATGGAAAAAGGAGCATCCGAAATCCTGCTATGTCGCGGATATCAGATTGCGTGATCTGGCCACCGTGCGCGGGGCAAAAGATCAATGGAAGGGTGCTTTTCCTGTTCTGGGAGACCTGCGTCACGCTCTCGGAAGGGTCGATGATGCCTTCCAGTACGGAGAGAGGATGATGTTCTATATCGAGCGCCTCTCCCGCATTCTCACGATGCAGACTTCACTGACGATCGCACAGACCGGTGCATCACCCTCGATCATCTCCCTCACACAGAGTGCTGATGCAGCTTCCTCGGCGCTTGAAAAGCTTCCCGGCACGCTCTCAGCCACACTTCAGACCAATGCTTCCACGATCCAGGGACTGCTTCCGGGACTTCAGACGACTCTGGCAGATACCAAGTCGCTGGCGGAATCACTGGAACGCATCCAAAAGGCGAGCAATGAGCATCCGACCGATCAGCCTTGGACTCCCGACAAGACCACGGCGGCCTTGGGGCAGTTTGTGGATGCCTCCCGCGAACTCAATGGGACATTAAAACAACTCAACTCTATGCTGACAGCCGATGAACAGGGGAAGATGCCCGCCCTGCAACTTGTCAACGAAACCCATGCCAAAACCAGGGCGACCATCGACGATATTTTTCAGAAATGCCTGATCCTTCTGGGCGTTCTGCTGGCAGGAATGGCGGGACTTATTGTCATCTTCCGTCGCCTTCCCAAGCGATAAAAGAGAAGAACCTTACAATGAGGGATTAGCCGCTTTCCTCCTCTCTTTTTCTTGACAAAATAAAGTGGAATAATAATTCTTTATTTAACCCCTCTCGAACATGAAAATATCCTTTTCATCGGTTTGCCATTTGATCCCAGTCTGCTTCCTGGTGGTGGCGGGATCTCTGCAGGCCCAATTTGTTTTCGGCACGGACAATGCCACAAACTCTCCCTATGTATACGGACAGGATTACAATGGCCTAAGTGGGGCAACAAGTGTTGCTCTTGGAGATTGGATTAGCAGTGGCGTGACACGCATCACTAATTCTCCCGCGGGAAGTTCCTCTTTCGGAGTGATGGCCACCACCAATTCCGGTGACGTTTCCACAGCGGCAAGGCAAGTTACCAGCGACACGGATTATTATCTCTCCTATCAATTTGGGTACAATGGAATCAACTCCTCCGGGGGTGAATACAGGCTAATTCTCGGCACCATAGGTGCCGATACCTACAATCTGTTTTACAACCCCTCATCTTCCGGAAGTCATTGGCTCTTCAATGACGGAACTGGGAATGTGGATACTGGGGTGACTGCCACATCCGGTGCCCTGCTCACTTACAACTTCACCCGGATCTCGGCTACAGAATATACCGTCTCCTTGTCGGGAAGTGGTTCCTGGAGTCGTACCGCTACTCTCCAAGGAGCCAGTGATCTTTTTTCAATCCAAGCAACGCAGAGTGGCGCGGGCAATGTGATCGGGGTGAACAGCATGGTGGTCGGAAGCGTTCCTGAGCCATCGACCTGGGCTCTCTTCGGGTTTGGAGGCCTTGTTCTTCTGGCATTCTCACTCCGAAGGAAGAAAATATGACATTGGGTAATAATTTCTAATGCCAAGCTTGTCTATCGTGATGAACCGCCAGGTAGACTCTGTCTCAAGGACGCACGCCTGCAATGAATTCAGCAGGAGTTACCTCGCCTCACTCCTCTCGGTAAAATCTCTGCATGAATAAAGCCCCCACCCGATTCTTGATCCTTCCGCTTGCGTTGGGACTCCTTAGCCACTCCCTCTTTGCACAGGTTATTCCGGGTTCAGTTGGTCTAGTTTCTCCCTTTTCTCCCGGTGGCTTCAACACGATTGGCAATGCCTCGGTGACGGGATACGGCTCACTTTTTTCCGCCAATGGAAATCCGATCACTTTTGAGGTTGATGCCGGGGCTGCTGGTCAAAAAATGGATGTCTTTTCGATTGTCTATCCAGCAGCCCAATCGTCTCAATTCAGCGTGGTTTTCAGCTTTATCAACACCAGCCAAGGGATTCCGACATCATTTTTCGGTGTTCAGAACAATTTCTTAAATGGCAATCCCACTGCCCAGTTTCAAAGCGGACGCCAAGAGCCGACGAGCTACACGGTGACCGGCGCACCAAATATTACCTATACCCTTGGGATTGGAACGGATGTTTACAGTCTTTCTGTCCGCTTCTGGTTGAATACTCAGACCAATATTACTGGTGGAAACTATTATCCAAACGGACTTCCAATCACCACAAATGCCCCTCCTAATTCCGTGGCATCCGGCACTCCGGGGTCAACGAATCCTCCGACCACTTCGGTGGTATCAGGTAGTACAGGTGGTGGCACCAATACGGTCGCTAGTACGCCCCAGGCTTCTTCAGTGCCGATCAACCCCGCCACAGGGCAGGTCTATGCATCCAATATCAATCCCTCAAAGCCTCTCAATATTAATGCCTACAACGCTTCGGGGCTGATCGACCATGTGGCCAACAACCAACTCACGAGCAATACCGACTTCAATAATGTCATCACGGTTCTTGCCTTCTTGCCAACCGCTGCGCAGACCGAGCAGGCACTCGACCAGATCCTTGCCGAGCCATATGCCTCAATTATCAGCGTCACAATGGAATCGATCAACAGCTTCCGTCAGGCTTGCATGAGGGCCGCCTGGAGTGGCAAAAAGATCAAGCTTCCGGAGGACGAGCGCTGGAGTGTCTTCACCGATGTCGGTAATAATCAGGCTAATATGACCGGAGCCAGAGACGGTCTAGCAAATTTCAACTACAATATCTTTCAGTCGATCCTCGGAGTAGAGTATGCCGTGACCAAGGATTTCACGACGGGCGTGGTAATGGGGTACGGATATGATCATGCGGGAGGCTTCGAGTACACGAGCGCCAACCTTTACGCAAATAGCGTCAACATGGCCCTCCTCCAAAAATACAATCCCGGCAACTTCCGTTTTGTAGGATTGATGGGCTACAGCGACTTCCAGTACAGCTCGACACGTCAGATCAACTTTGGTTCACCCGCCGCTGGGTTTATCAACCGTCAGGCCAGTGGGCGGTGGCAATCGGATGGCTTGGTCGCCGCTCTCAACGCTGGCTATGAGCAGAAGTTGGGGCCACTTGTCTTTACGCCAAGTCTTCTTTTCTCCTATGTCTACCAACTCCAACAGGGATTCACGGAGACGGGAGCCAACTCTCTGAATCTGCAGGTCAATGCCGCCCAGTCCAGCTCCATGATTCTTGCTCCCGGCTTTCAGATCGAGGCTCCCATCAGGCTCTCGAAGACTCTCATTCTCACCCCCAAGGCTTTTGCCTCGTGGGAGCATGACTTCCTTGCCAATCAGGCGCAGAACCGTCAGGTCAATGCTTCCTTCGCGGCTGTTCCGGAACCGGGATCGCTCACGGTTTTCGGGGTCAACCGGGGTGCGGATGCAGTCAATGTGGAGGCCGGATTGGAACTCACGGTGAATGAAAAATGGGCCGTCTACGCCGGGGCCCAATACCAGTATTGGGGGACTGATCAGGAACTCGGCTATAACGGTGGACTTCGTTACAGCTGGTAGGAAATTTATCCTGCCGCCCTATTTTAGTTCCGGCGGGAGAGGTAAATTCTTGATCTGCTGTACGGCGTCGCGGTGACAGACAAGGATCGCATCTTCGGTCTCCACCACGACGAGATCACTGACGCCGCAGAGAGCCACGGTTCGTTTCCCTGCCACAACAATGTTCCGTGACGAATCAAGCGAGATTACCGAGCCTTTCAGGGTATTCTCGTTGGCATCCTTGCCGAGATGAGCGGGAAGCGCCGCCCAGGAACCGACATCGTCCCAGTCGTATTCTGCAATGGCCGCGGCAACGCTGGAGGCATGTTCCATGATCGCGTAGTCAACGGAGATTTTGGGAAGATTGGGAAATGTTTCTTTCAGAAAGGAACCGACATCCGGGGTATTCCCGAGGGCCTCAATAAAATGAGCCAACTCGGGTTGCTGCCTTACACATTCTTCCAGAAAAAGTGATCCCTGCCAGAGAAACATGCCTGCATTCCAGCCATGCTGTTTTCCTTTCAGAAATTCCTGAGCACGGGCCACATCGGGTTTTTCGACAAAGCGTTGCACGGTCACAAATCTTGTGGTGCCTTGGGAAGGCAGCGGTGATCCGAGTTGGAGATAACCAAAGCCTGTGGAGGCGTAGGAGGGAGTGATTGAGAAAGTAAGGATCGTCGGGTGTTCGGCTGCAAAATCTGCCGACTCAGCAAGCTGCCGTCGAAAGGTTTCCGTGTCATGGATCATCGCATCGGCGGGGAAGAGAGCAACAATGGCATCCTTGCGTTGACGCAGGGCGAGGCCTGTTGCAAGAGCTGCGGCGGGTGCCGTATCGCGCTTGGCAGGTTCGGCGATTATGTTCTGCCTGGGCAGGAAGGGAATCGCAGCGATCGTAGAGTCGATCTGAACTGTGTTGGTCAGAATAAAGATCTGCTCCAACGGGACGATCCCCTCGAATCGGCGGACAGTCTGCTCGAGGAGAGTCTCTTCTCCCAGAAGTCTGAGGAGGTGTTTAGGTGTAACGGAACGACTTGCCGGCCAGAAACGCTCACCACTCCCACCTGCCATGATGAAGACGAAGAGGCGGTCGAGTGAGGACATGGTGGAAGGATGAAACCGGAACGCTTAAACTTGAAGGAAAATTAACCCAGGGCAGCCAGTGACGCGCGGAGAGTTTCGAGCTTCTCGCTCCATTTGACTCGGCGTTGGCGGTGTTCCTCAAGCACGTTGGAGGGAACCTTTTCCACAAAGGAGGGATCATTGAGTTTGCCATCCACCTTGATTAATTCCGCATCGACCTTGGTGATTTCCGCAGTGAGGCGCTTCTTTTCAGCTTCCAGATCGATGAGTCCTTCAAGCGGGAGGTAGATGCTGCCGAAACCGGTCAGCACACTTGGAGTGCCCGATGGAGGAAGCTCCGGAGGGTTTATTTCCACCTGGGATTTGGTAAGAGCCTCAAAAATCGACTTGTCTCGTTGAAGGGCATCGGCCGTCGGGCCTGAGACAATCAAACGGATTTCCTGCTTTGGTGGCATTTTGAATTCTGCACGAAGGTTTCGAACCATGCCGATGGTTTCATAGAGAAGAGGTACCGAGATTGTTGCCTCAGAGACTTTTTTCTCACTGATGCCGGTCAGGAGTTTTTCCTTCGGCGGTTGTGTGTAGAGGAGGAAACCCACCCGTTCACCCGTACCCGAGTCGGAGAGGGGAGCAGTAAACCCCATTCGCTTCCAGAGTTCTTCCGTAATGTGGGGCATTAGAGGGTGTAGGAGTCTCAGTACGCCGGAGAGGACGGAGTCCATGGTCGCGAGGATTGCACGGCGGGCAGCTTCATCGCTGCTCTGCTCGCTATGGAGGATCGGCTTCGCCGCCTCGACAAACCAGTCGCAATAATCTCCCCAGAAAAAATCATAAAGCAATCCCGCGACTTCATGGAAACGGTAGTTGGCGTAAGCTTCCAGCAGAGTCCCATGCATGCTGTCGAATTTTGCCAGCACATAGATGGCTATAGCGGGGAGTTCGTGTTGGCTGAGATCCGGCGCGCCTTCACTCGTCCCCTGCATCTCGCGGAAGCGGCAGGCATTCCAGAGCTTGTTGGCGAAGTTGCGCCCCTCCTCGACGACCTTTTCGTCAAACTTGATATCCTGTCCCTGCGGCGCCACCCTGATGATGCCAAAACGGAGACCGTCAGCCCCGTATTTGGCGATGAGGTCAAGCGGATCGGGCGAGTTACCAAGACTCTTCGACATCTTGCGTCCCGACTTGTCGCGGATGATGCCGGTGAAATAAACATCCTTGAAGGGAATTTCCCCTGTGTATTCCAGTCCTGCCATGATCATGCGGGCAACCCAGAAGAAAATGATATCGGGACCAGTGACCAAAACGCTGGTGGGATAGAACTTGGCATGAGTCGCTCCATCCATCGTGTCGTGAGCCCAGAGCCAAGAGGAAAACCAAGTGTCGAGAACATCGGAGTCTTGAGTCCAACCGTTTTCCGGGGATTTCAATTGGACACGGATACCAGCTTCATCTCCCTCCGGAGGATACCAGACAGGAATACGGTGGCCCCACCAGAGTTGGCGGCTGATGCACCAGTCCTGGATATTCTCGAGCCAGTGGTCGTAGACCTTTTCCCAGCGATCTGGGAAGAAGCGAATCAAGCCGTTTTTCACGGCAGAACGGGCCTCGATGGTCTTAGGGTATTTCAGGAACCATTGTTCGCTCAGGCGAGGCTCCACCGGGACATCGGCTCGTTCACTGAAGCCGACATTGTTCTCGTACGGATCTTCCTTGGTCAGCAGCCCCAGTTCGCGCAGTCGTTCAACAGCCTCCGCGCGAGCCTCGAATCGATCCAATCCCGCAAAGCCATCACCCGCAAGGTCATTGAGCGTTCCATTGGAATTCATGATGTCGATGACGGGGAGTTGATGACGCAGGCCGATCTCGTAATCGGCCTTGTCATGGGCTGGCGTAACCTTCAGGACACCTGTGCCGAATTCAAAATCGACTGCCTCGTCGCCGATGATCGGTAGGAGATATTCCGATTCCAGGGGGAGGGGACGGCGTACATGCTGGCCGATGAGATGTGAGTAGCGCATGTCATTGGGATTCACCGCGATGGCGGTGTCCCCCATAATCGTCTCGGGACGCGTGGTGGCGATTTCCAGCCAGGTGCCGGGGCTTTCGACGACCTCCAGCTTGAAATGATAGAGGTATCCTTTCTGTTTTTTGGGAATGACCTCCTCGTCACTAAGGGCCGTGAGGGATACGGGGCACCAGTTGACCATCCGCTTGCCGCGGTAGATGAGGCCCTTTTTGTAGAGATCAATGAAGACTTCCTGCACCTTGCGCGCGTAGCCCTCGTCCATCGTGAAGCGCTCTCGACTCCAGTCGCAGGAGCACCCGAGCTTCTGTAGTTGCCTGATGATGATGCCTCCGTGCTTCTCTTTCCAATCCCATACCTTGGCAAGGAATGCTTCGCGTCCCAGATCATGGCGTGTTTTTTTCTCTTCCTTGCGGAGTTGGCGTTCGACGACAGTCTGTGTGGCAATACCTGCATGATCAGTGCCCGGGAGCCAGAGAACTTCATGCCCGGTCTGGCGAGCACGGCGGGCGAGGATATCCTGCAGCGTATTATTGAGGACATGCCCGAGTGTCAGCACGCCGGTGACATTGGGAGGAGGAATGACGAGGGAGTAGGCGGGAGCTGTCGAGTCTGGATCGGCGGTAAAGCAACCTGAAGTTGTCCAGCGATCATACCAAGCCTGCTCGACTTCACCAGGGGCATAGGCCTTCGAGATTTCTGAGGTAGGTTCGCTCGGTTGGGGAATGTCACTCATGGGCAGCTGGAAAGCAAACACATGGACGGTGAGAAAAACAAGTTCTCTATCCCTTCGGGCATTTCCCAATATGACAGAAAGTGACAGAAAACGGTTTCCAACCCTTAAGGCTCACATCATTCTTGTCTCACTCTACCGATGGACAATGACTGGTTTCAACTCGTGGTCGATGAATACTACGGCGATCTCTATCGTTTTGGATTAAAGCTTTCTCACAAGCCGGAGGATGCCTCCGATCTGGTGCAGCAAGCATTTGCAATCTTTGCTGCAAAAGGGGATCAGATTCGAGAGTCGGAAAAGGCCAGGCAGTGGCTCTTCACAACCCTCTACCGGGAATACGTGGCGAAGTATCATAAGAATAAGCCGTTGCTCTCACTCGATGATGAGGAACTGGATCTTCCTGAACCTACCGTGGAGAGTTCCGTGCATCGCGATGCAGAACGGAACGAATTGCTTGGTGCCCTTGATGATCTTGAAGCTCACTACCGGGTCATCCTCACGCTTTTTTATCTGAATCAGCACAGCTACAAGGAGATCGCCGCGATTCTGGATGTCCCCATAGGAACAGTCATGTCACGGCTTTCCCGAGCGAAAGATCTTCTCCGTCAAAGAGTGGAGGAAATATCACGACTCCATGGAATAAATGTCCTTCCGTTCCCCTCTAATGAACAGGAGAAGCTGTCCAAAAACCGCTGAGAACCCTAAATGACCACACAAGAAGCCAAACTGATTTTGCAAGCATACCGCACAGGAAGTGCGGATGAGGCGGATCCGTTTTTTACCGAGGCTTTGGAGCTCGCCCGGATCGACACCGATCTGGGGGCATGGTTTGAGAGGCAATCTGCTTTTGACCAAAAGATGGTCGGGGCACTTGAAAGTGAGATTCCTCCAGCAGGATTGAGGGATGCCATCCTTGCGAGAAAAACATCCCCGCTGGCGTTGAAGCAATCCAAGCCCTACCGACCACTCAGCATGCTTGTCTCCCTGACAGCAGCAATCGTCCTCTTTGTGGGAATCGTATCCTTCCATCACGGCTCCGGCAGAATGACCGTGGCTGCCTTCTCCAGAGAAGCACTCGATATCAAGGAGCAGGGGAAAATTGCGCTTGAGAAAATGAGCTCTGATCCGCAATCGCTTAGGAAATGGCTCGCTGATCGTGGCGCGCCCAGTGACTTTGTCCTTCCTCAAGGATTGAAAGGGGTTTCCTCATTCGGTTGCCAGAGCTTCGATATTGGAGGAAACAAGGTTTCGTTGATATGCTTCGATTTGGGAAACAATCAGGTTGCTCACCTTTTTGTGGTCGATAAATCGGCACTGGCTGACGCATCTCAATCATCCCTTCCCCAGATGCACGTCGACAAGGGACTTGCCTTTGCCACCTGGACCTCAGGGAATAAATGCTTCGTGCTCACTGGAGACAATGTTTCCAAAGAGAAGCTGCAAAAACTGATTTAGGGAACTACTGAAATCTCATCGGAGTAAAAGTCACAGTTTAGAATTTTCCAGCAAAGCAGCTACCTGCGCGTGGAGTTGAAGCGCCGCCTCCTTTCGCCCGCGATCGGGCATAGACGGCGTCCCAAAATTCAGAAGAGCGACAAACGGCTTTCCTGAAAGAAGACTCAGAAGATGAGGAAGGAAGGTCATCTCCCCCCAGTAGGCGATCCCGGTGGCAATGGCTCCTCCTTCCTTCAACCGATAAGTAACGGATGCGGGCGTGATGGAACTGCCTGTGGACAGGGCGGCCTGAAGCAGTGAACTGCGAAACGGAAGCACACCCGTCCCGTCGGAGCTGGTTCCTTCCGGGAAGAGAACAAGAGGATACCCCTCTGCTAGAAGCGAGGAAATCCCCTTGATCTGGTGCGCCGCCTTGAGTCGTGAATCTCGCTGCACAAAATGAGTGCCAGCGAGTGAGGTGAGCCAGCCAAAGAGAGGCCAGCCCTTCACATCGTTCTTAGCAACAAATATTGCCGGACACACCGAGCCGATGACCAGAATATCGACATAGCCGAGATGATTGCAGACCACGAGGCCGCGCTCGGGAGGATTACCCTGGACGGAGACGCGACCTCCAAGCAGTCGGAGAAAACGGCGGCTCATCCATTGCATCCAGGCAATTTTTCCACTGAGAGTAGTTTGGGTGAAGCGGATTAAAAATGCCGGGTACGCAAGAAACCCCGTCACAATGATTCCCAGAAGGGAAAATATACGAGCGGAACCACGCAGAAATCCGGGGAAACTCATGGACTGCTAATCCCTTCTTTCTTAGGCCTCTCCACGAAGCGCTCCGTGGCGATCGGCGAACTGTTTCTAGAATCGATCATGGTTAGGAAATCAATGGTTTTGAATTCCCGATCTATTGCCGGAGGAGCGCAGATTTTTGCCCCGACCCCGAGATAGGCGCGGAGGAGTTTTGGCGGAGGAGGCGACTCGGCGAGAGGTTCGACATCAGGCAAGGCAAAGTCGGGCATAGGAAGAGTGCGAAGGGCTTCCTCCACGAGATATTTTTCCCTCTCGAAGCGAAGATACATCGCCTTCCCAAGTGCCGGATCCTGGGAGGTGAGGGAACTGCAACCGATCATATAGCGTCCCTGATGAGACATGACATAGCGGACGAGTTCCTTCCAGAGCAGGCTGATGACGACGATGCTGCGATGATCCTTGTGAACACAGGCGCGGCCTAGTTCCACAATCTCCCCTCTCAGCGGTTCAAAAATTGACATATCAAACTCCCTCGCGCTGTAAAACCCCAGATTGCGTTCAGCCATGGCACCGGTTTGCATCCTGTAAGTTCCCACGACAGCCCCCGAGGATGATTCCTGAATGATGAGATGATCACAAACCGCATCAAACTCATCCTCGTCCAATCCCTCGGCATGTGAGGTGGCAAGCCCCTCGTTCAGTTCGAGATTAAACACTTCATAGCGCAGACGGAGCGCCGCCCTTACCTCTTCGCGAGAGCCGGCAAAACGAACGATGTAGCCGGTTTTAAAAAATCCAGACATGGGATAGGAGGTTGAGACAGGAAAAGGAGAGATAGCATTCAGAATGAATCCATTTCATCCAGCGCCCCTTCTTTCAACTCAGTGGCACTCTGTCCATGATAAATCCATCTAGGGAAACGCTGATAAAAAATTATGGAATAAAATCCATGGGAAGTTGCTCAATCAGAATAAGCGCCAGCTCTCATAAACAAATCACTTCAAAATGAACCCATGGATTTTATGCAAATCAAACAGACCAAGCAAGCCCCCCACAGTTTTCGACTACATGTATTTTTGGCAATGGCTTTTATCCTCTCTGCACAATTTGGATTTTCAAAGTCTCTGGAGAATGTCGATCGGACCGGTCTGGGGATCAAAGGTTACGATCCCGTCGCCTATTTCACGGACAACGCTCCAATTCTTGGGTCATCCCAGTTCCAGACCACCTTTGACGGGGTGATCTACCATTTCAATAGTGCCGCGCACAAGGAGGCCTTCGATGCCAACCCTGAAAAGTACGCTCCGCAATTCGGAGGCTTTTGTGCTTATGGCGTCTCCAAAGGGAGCACGGTGAGCATTGACCCTGCCGCCTTTCAGATCGTGGATGGCAGATTGCTACTGCAATACAGCAGAGGCATCAGGGAGACCTTCAACAAGGATTCGGTAGGAAACTTAAAGAAGGCAGACGCCAACTGGATTCTCCTCCTGGATAAAAAGGGGAAATGAGCGATTCCGATCCTAATCCCAACCCTCATCTTTCCCGAAACGATTCTTTAACCTTGCCCGGCTCCACTTAACATCTCAGAAATCAGCTATTACATCTGAAACTGATGAAACCGAATTCTCCACTCGTTACAGTGATACTCTGGATCTGCAGGATCGTTGCTGCGGCCATTTTGATTCAGACTCTGTATTTCAAATTCTCCGCCGCACCTGAATCGGTCTATATCTTCACCAAGGTAGGACTTGAGCCGTGGGGGCGTATCGGATCAGGAGTTGCCGAGCTGATAGCATCCTTTCTGATTCTGTTCCCACGCACTACCTGGATCGGTGCGATCCTTGCATTAGGAGTCATGGGTGGCGCTATCATGAGCCACCTGACGGTTCTAGGAATCGATGTGATGGGAGACCATGGGCTGCTCTTCTGTCTCGCGCTAACCGTGGCATTTTGCTCCGCAGTTCTCCTCTTCCTTTCCAGAAAATCCATCCCCGTCATTGGAAAGATTCTACCGTGATATGAGACCACTGATGCTCCACGCTCTTGAACAGGTTCTCGATCAAGGCGAAGGTCTTCTCCGTATTCTTAATGACGAGTCATTCAAGACTCCCTTGAGCTCTGCCAGGGGTGCCACCATTGGGGGGCATTACCGGCATTGCTTGGATCACTTTGAAAAATTATTCACCGGAATTGACCATTTCCTCATCGATTACGATGCACGCGGCCGCGACCAGCGACTTGAAACTGATCGAGAGTTTGCTCTGGGACGAACAGTGGAACTCCGATTATTCACGCGCACCATGGATGCTCGGCTGCTTAAACACTCCATCCAAATCCGCTGTGCTGTATCCGGGGATGAGGGTGAATCGCCTTTTGTTACCTCCACGATTGAAAGGGAAATCATGTTCTGCATCTCCCACGCCATCCATCATTATGCCCTCATCGGAATGATGTGCATGGAGATGGATGTGCGACTTCCAGTGGAATTCGGCGTGGCTCCCTCAACCTTGCATTACCGCTCGGTTTCCGCACTGCAAACTGCTTGAGGCTTCTCTGGAGCGCCCCAGTTTATGAGCCACGATTTCTGGACTTTTACCGGTCTGTTTCTGCTCACTTTTATTTCCGAGGATACGGCCACGCTTGGTGGCGCCTATCTTGCCTTGGCGGACGCCAAGGTATTGGAACGGGTCTTTCTGGCCTGTTTTTTAGGCATCTGGGCGGGTGATCTGGGGCTCTATTTTCTGGGGCGATATTGTGGTCGTCCTTTGGCCAACCGAATTTTGGGAAACAAGAAACTTGCCGGGCAAAAAATCAATCAGAGCGAACTCTGGTTCCAACGCTATGGAATGCTCTCCTTGGTCATCTCTAGATTCGTTCCTGGGATGAGATTGCCGACATATCTTTCCGCTGGTTTTTTAAAAATGCCAGCCCTGCCTTTCATCTGCGCCACCGGAGTACTTGCCGCACTGTGGGTGACGCTCCTCTTTTGGTTGGTTCACAGACTTGGCGCGACGGCGCCGGGAGTTTTTCATCAACTTCGACAGAATCAGGTCTTGGCTGTTTGTGCCCTGTTGGCCTTTGTGATTCTCCTCCATTTTCTCATGAGAGGCGCGAGCTCGATGCGCTGCCGGCAGTTCTTCCGAAAGCTTTGGCAGTGGGAATTCTGGCCTGCATGGTTTTTCTATCTGCCCGTTGTCGCAAACTTTCTCCGTCTCTCCATCCGATATGGCAGCATCTCCCTGCCTACCTCTGCCAATCCGGGAATGTTGACCGGGGGGATTATCGGCGAGTCCAAGTTCGAGACCCTTGATGAACTCCAGACAAGCAGCCCGGAATTCGTTGCTGCAAGTTATCTTCTTACGGAGGAAGGAGACCGCATGGGCAAGTTGCAGAGTCTGCTTATCGGGGGGGAACTGGAATATCCGTTTATTCTCAAACCGGATGTCGGGCAACGCGGAAGCGGCTTCAAAGTGATCCATCGTGAGGATCAGGCGCG
Source organism: bacterium (assembly GCA_037130175.1). Taxonomy (GTDB): domain Bacteria; phylum Verrucomicrobiota; class Verrucomicrobiia; order Chthoniobacterales; family UBA6821; genus UBA6821. The sequence continues at coordinate 34,594 of JBAXTN010000009.1, forward strand.
TGCCTACCTGTCGCAAGTCGATGTGCCAATCGTTGCTCAGCAATATATTGCGGGGCCTTATGAAGCAGGTGTCTTCTACTATCGTTTTCCCAACGAAAATAAGGGGCGTATACTTGCCATGACGGAGAAGATCTTTCCCGTCATTGAGGGTGATGGCAGCCACACGATCGCTGAACTGATTCGAGCGGACAAAAGGGCATCCCTTCTTGCGGAGACCTATCTCACTCGCTTCCAAGATTCGCTCGGAGAGATTCCTCCATCGGGGCAGAGCGTGCGTCTGGTCGAGGCGGGCAATCATGCTCAGGGCTGCATTTTTCGAGATGGGATGTATCTCTGGAGCAGTGAGTTAGAGAGCCGGATCGATGAGATTTCTCAAAAAATCAATGGTTTTTTTGTCGGCCGGTATGATCTCCGGTTTTCATCCGCTGAGGAGCTTACAAAGGGGAATGCGTTCTGGATTCTGGAACTCAACGGCGCCTCATCGGAACCAACAAGCGCCTATGATGCCTCCAAATCCCTTGCGGATGCCTACGGTCTGCTCTTCAAGCAATGGAATATTGTGTTTGCTATTGCCGCCCAGAACAGGGCGCTGGGTCATCAGTCGGATGCCATCATGAGTGTTCTTAGCGAATGGAGAAAATACCGACTCCGAAGCATCTGTCATCCTGCTGCTGACTAATACGTATTCGCGACATGTGCACACTCTCCTTCCTTCCGGCAGACAAGGGCTTTCATCTTCTCATGAATCGTGACGAGCAACGCAGCCGTCCAGCAGGCATCCCTCCCACGATTCATCAGTGCAATTCCAGAACAGCTATCTTTCCGAGCGAGCCTACGGGGGGCACATGGATCGGATCAAATGACCTCGGACTGACCTTTGCCCTGATCAATTGGTATTCAAAACCTCAGTTAATGACTCCGCTGGCTTTCAGTCGGGGGCAAATTATTCCGCAACTACTCTGCCAACACACGATTGACGCTGCGGGGGAGATTTTCTCCACATTTCCTCATTCCTGTCTGAATCCCTTCCGATTGATCGGGATCTCACCTGTAGAACAACGACTTCAAGAGTGGCGCTCCTGCGTGACCGATACGGAGTTTCTCGCCTTAGACTGGAAAAAAAGACATTGGTTTTCATCCGGCTTTGAGGAAGCCGAAGCCTCGAAAGTCAGGGCCAATACATGTCAGGCTGAAACGGTTGATCATGGTCAGTCTTCCCTCGATTCACTGAGACGACTGCATTCCTCACATCTTCCCGCAAAAGGTCCCTACTCGATCTGCATGCACCGACCCGATGCCTGCACGGTCAGCTTTACGGAACTTTCCCTGACTCACGGAACGGTAACCATGCGGTACCACTCCGGTGCACCGTGTGAAGCTCTGGATCTTCCATGCTCTGAACTGAGCCTTTCCATATACCCATGACCATGAAACCCAACAGATTGGAAGCCTTCAGCGACGGTGTCATTGCCATCATCATCACCATCATGGTGCTCGACCTGAAAGCGCCCCATGAACCGAATCTCGATTCCGTACTTAAGGTAGTCCCCACCCTGCTGACCTATGTGCTGAGCTTCATCATCGTAGCGATCTATTGGGTCAACCATCATCACCTTCTTCACCTTGTCACCAAGGTCGATGCGGGCATCCTTTGGGCCAATATCAACCTTCTCTTTTGGATGTCCCTCTTCCCATGGGTGACATCTTACCTGGGAGAGAATCACGCAGCACCCCTAGCCGTTTCCGCCTACGCCGTTGTGGCATTTGCAAGCGGGACTTCCTTCAACATCCTGAGAAGGATCATCGCCCGTCATCAAGAGCAGAGTGAAGCGCAGCACTCCCTGCATGCACGGAGAAACATTCTGAGTCTTGTCGCTCTTATTTGCTATTTCTCCGCGATCTTCACGGCCTGGCTTTATGTCCCTCTCGCTCTGGTTTCGATTGCGGCTCCGATGATGATCTATTTTTTCCCGGATCTGATATTCCCGGATCACAAAGCTATGAAAAATGATTAATTTTAGTCATGCTCGCATCCGTCTCAGCTGCCTCCTTTTCCTGACTCTAACAGCTCTTCACAGGGCCGAAGGGTTCACCCCTTTGGCGCTACATAGCGAAGAGGCAAAAATCCAGCTAATCGAACTCTACACTTCCGAGGGATGCAGTAGTTGCCCCCCGGCAGAGAGTTGGTTCAGCAGTCTCAAACAGAATCCCGCGCTTTGGAAAAGATTCGTCCCTGTGGCCTTTCATGTGGATTACTGGAATTACCTTGGGTGGACGGATCCCTATGCTTCGGCAGATTACAGTGTCAGACAACGCTCTTATGCGAATGCTTTGCACACAGGCAGCATTTACACACCCGAGTTTTTTCTCAACGGGAAGGAATGGAAACCGGACATATTCGAGATCCCAACTTCCGTGCAAACTACCGGATCACTCAATGCCACACTCTCTGATAGCGGAAAAGTAGAGCTTCTTTTTAAGCCTTTGAATCGACACATCACTTCGTATGTGATCGAGGTGGCGCTTCTTGAGTGCGACCTCAGCAATTCCGTGACTCGCGGTGAAAATGCAGGGCGGATTCTGCATCATGATTTTGTGGCATATGCCCTCCTGAAGTCTAAATTAACCCCGGATGGAGAAAGAGGCTACAAGGCCGCGATCACTCTACCCTCACACCATTCAATGCCATCCACAGCCATCGCCATCTGGGTTCGAGAGGAGCAGAGTTTGATCCCGATTCAGGCGCTCGGGGGGATGGTTGAAATAAAACGCCTGTGATGAGGAATCTAAAGCTGCCCAAAGATTTATGGGAATAAAGATCACAGATAAAGGCTCTGATGAGTTATGAAACAACTTCTTTGGAATCAAGTTTACCCACTTCTCATCATACTCCTTCTTGCCGGATGCGAGCAGGGCAAAGCTGGCCAATCCACACCAAATACCTCCACAAACACTATGATCCCTAGCAACCAGTTCCTACCCATCCCACACGAGGATCGTAAACAGAAGCTTACTCCCATGCAGTATGAGGTGACACAGCATGCGGCCACAGAGCCGGCTTTCCATAATGAGTTCTGGGACAATCATCAACCTGGAATCTATGTTGATGTCGTCTCAGGAAAGCCTCTCTTCAGTTCGCTCGATAAGTTTGATTCCGGCTGCGGTTGGCCCAGCTTTAGTAAGCCTGTGGACCCCAAAGTCGTTGTGGAGAAGACTGATAAAACCTTCGGGATGGAACGCACCGAGGTTCGCTCCGAGGGGGCTGATTCACATCTCGGCCATGTCTTTGACGATGGTCCCGGCCCCACCCACCTGCGCTATTGCATTAACTCAGCTTCGCTCCGATTCATACCCGTTGATCAGATGGAGAAGGCCGGCTACGGATCGCTCGTGGCTCCTTTTATCAAGGCGGGGTTGTTCAAGTCTCCCGCGGGAAAACCAACACAGGAAACGGCTGTTGTGGCCGGAGGATGCTTCTGGGGAATGCAGGAGATCATCCGCAAGATTCCCGGCGTGATCAGTTCGACGGTTGGCTACACTGGAGGAACGATCCCAAATCCAACCTACGAGATGGTGTGTTCCCACAACACCGGGCATGCTGAAGCAGTAAAAGTTACCTTCGATCCCAGCGTCCTGAGTTACGATGAGTTTCTACACTTCTTTTTCAGGATGCATGATCCCACCACCCTGAACCGCCAGGAAAACGATATCGGCGACCAATACCGTTCGGCCATCTTCTACACGAGTGAGGAGCAGAAACAAACCGCCCTCAAAGTGAAGGGGGAAGTCGATAAATCAGGAAAGTGGAAGAAGCCCGTAGTTACTGAGATAACCAAGGCGACGACTTTCTATCCAGCCGAGGAGCATCATCAGGATTACTTACAAAAGAACCCCGGCGGCTACATGTGCCACTTTCTGCGCAACTAAATCGACCAGATTATTCCCTGACTTAAAACTTGTCAGTTAATGCTTCTATGATGTAGCTTCTCCCTTCCTAAAAAAATGACGACAACAGAAACAGCAGAAATTGCAGCACTCCGGCTGCATGATAACGATACCGGCAGTGCCGATGTGCAGGTGGCCAATCTCACACAGAGAATCACGGTGCTGACAGAGCACCTTAAAGGCAACGCCAAGGATCACTCCTCCCGTCGTGGCCTTCTTAAAATGGTGGCCACACGCCGCCGTCTCCTTGATTACCTAAAAAATACCGCTTCAGAGCGTTATCAGGCAGTCATTGAGAAGCTCAATCTGCGCAAGTAGCTATTTTCGGGGGCCCGGCTTTTCTCTGCGGGTCTGAAAAGACCTGTGTGAGGAGATCGGGAATCCGGCACACTTGCCTCCCTACCCTACCTTTTATCACCTCTTGGTTAAGAGGGATTCTCCTGATTGGAGAGAAAGGCAAATAAACCCATTACCCAATATCGGCACCCGTTCAGGGGGCCATCCGCATCCAAGGGCAATCAATATTTTCGCCCGTGTCGGATCCTTATTCCAACCCAAGAAACAAACACCATGTCACACACCACTATTACGGCCAATGTCGGCCAGAACCCTATCTCCTTTGAAACCGGCAAGATTGCCAAACTCGCCGATGGCGCGGTGATGGTTCGCTCCGGCGAGACCATCGTCCTCGTCAGCGCCGTTTCTGCCACCAGCATCAAGGATGGGCAGGATTTCTTCCCTCTCACCGTAGATTACAAGGAAAAGGCTGCCGCCGTGGGCAAATTCCCAGGCGGTTATTTCAAGCGTGAAGGCCGTCCCAGTGAAAAAGAAATCCTCACTGCCCGTATGACAGACCGTCCGCTGCGTCCCCTTTTCCCGAAGGGATACTTCTACGATACCCAGATCATCAGCATCCTGCTCTCTGCTGATGGCGAGATCGATCCTGATATCCTCTCAATCAATGGAGCTTCTGCCGCACTTTGTGTGTCAGACATTCCCTTTGAGAAGCCCATTGCAGCTGTTCGTGTGGGCCGCATCGGTGGTCAGTTCGTGGTCAATCCCACGCACACTCAGCGTGAAGAAAGCGATCTCGATCTTGTCTATGTCGGCGATGGCGAGAAGGTCATCATGATCGAGGGTGCGGCCAATGAATTGCCTGAAGAGGAGTTCAAGAAGGCCCTCGATTTTGCCCTCGTTGAGTCCAAGCCCCTCATCGCTGCCCAACGCGAGTTGATCGCTGCCGCTGGCAAGCCCAAGCGCGAATACAGCGTCCTTGCCGTGGATCAGGGAATGCTCGAAATCGCTTATGCCGTCGCCGGTGATCGTATCGAGGCCGCTCTCTATACTCCTAGCAAGGTTGCCCGTGGCAAGGCTGTCGGCGCGCTTCGTGAGGAAGTGAAGGCCAAGATCCTTGAGAGTTTCCCCACGGCAACGGGATTTGAAATTTCCCAAGCATTTGATTATCTCCAGAAAAAGGCATTCCGCGTCAGCATTCTCGACAAGCAGAAGCGTTGTGACGGACGCGGACTCTTTGAGTTGCGCCAGCTTACGAGCGAGACATCCATCCTGCCCCGTGCACACGGATCCGCCCTCTTCGCCCGTGGTGAGACCCAGGCGATGGCCCTTGCAACGCTTGCAACCACCGATGAAGCCCAGATGATTGATGGATACGGTGGCGGTGAAACGACCAAGCGATTCCTGCTCCATTACAACTTCCCTCCTTTCAGTGTGGGCGAGACTGGCCGCTTCGGTGGTCAGAATCGCCGCGAGATCGGTCATGGTGCCCTTGCCGAGCGCTCCGTCTTCCCAGTGATCCCCTCGCAGGAGGATTTCCCGTACGCGCTTAGGGTGACCAGCGAGGTCATGGAGTCAAACGGCTCCACCTCGATGGCCTCAGTCTGTGCCGGAGTGCTTGCGCTTCTGGATGCCGGAGTTCCGCTCAAGCGGCCGGTTGCCGGTATCTCCGTCGGTCTTGTTTCCGAGGATGATGGCAATGGTAATCTCACCCGCCACACCCTCCTCACCGACATCATAGGCAGTGAGGATCACTTCGGTGACATGGATTTCAAACTTTGCGGAACAGAGGAGGGAGTCACCGGCTTCCAACTCGATCTCAAGCTTGCAGGTATCAGCCACGAGCTTCTGGCCTCGGCAATCGACGACGCACGCAAAAATCGCGGGCTTATCATCGATCACATGAAGCAGACGCTCGGATCACACCGCACCGAGATGAGCAAGTATGCTCCCCGTATCGAGACCGTGAAGGTTCCGCAGGACAAGATTGGCATGATCATTGGCCCTGGTGGCAAGACGATCAAGAGCATCGTTGCCGAGACTGGTGCCGAGATCAACATCGAGGATGATGGCTCCGTCCACATCTACTCCAGCAATGGTGAGAGCCTGAAGCGCGCCAAGGAGATCATCGAAGGGATGATCCGGGAAATTGTGGTGGGTGACATCTATCAAGGTACTGTTGTTTCAATCAAAGACTTCGGTGCTTTCGTCGAGGTGCTTCCCGGAAAAGATGGTCTTGTTCATATCTCCGAATTGGCCGATGCCCGCGTCAACAAAGTTGAGGATGTTGTTAAGAGTGGAGATGTCATCTGGGTCAAGTGCATCGGCGTCGATGACAAAGGGCGCGTGAAGTTGAGCCGCAAGGCTGCAATGAAAGAGCGTGATCAGGCTGCTGCGGCAGCGCCTGTTGCTTAAGTACACAATACCTGCCTCAAAGAAGGCATTCATAAAAACCCGAAGGGAGAGACGCCCTTCGGGTTTTTTTGTGGCGATATCGTAACAAAGAAAGTCTTTTCCTTATTTAACCAGACGATAAGGTATGCTTCTCATGAAATTACGCAAAATATCACTCCTTGCGGTAGGGATTGTGATTCTGGGCGGCCTGACCGGGCAACAAGCCACGGCGCAAAATGCCCCCCCTAAATTTTTGAATCCGACTCAGGAACTGGATAATGCTCAAAACGCAACTCCTTATCCCCGGTCTAAAAAATCGTTTTTGGCTAGTTGGTGGAGCGGAAAAGGTGCCACGGCCAACTGGCTTGGCTTAGGTAAGAAAGCCGACGATTACGGGCTGACAGTGACTGGTGACTGGCAGGGAAACTACTATGGGAATACAACAGGGGGATATCGTACGGGAAGCGCCTTTGACGAGCAGATTAAGCTCGGGTTCGCCTATGATTTTGGCAAGGTTTTTGGCCTGACAGGACTCAAGGCATATTCAAACCTTCGCTACCGGGATGGGAATGACATCAACAACATCACGGGTGCCGCCAACGGATTCAATCCTTCCAACATTCAGAGTGGGAAGGAACTCCGCCTGATGGCTCAGTATTTGGAATACACCACATCCAATGGCAAGCTGATGATCAATGCTGGGTGGATGAATCCCTATGACCAGTTCCTGCAGCAGCCCCTCTCTAAGCTCTTCATGAACAACCAGATTGCGAGTAACAAGGGAATCGGTGCCAACATGGGTGGTGGCGCGAAGCAACACTGGCCCGGCAATGCCCGATACAACGGAAATACGGCTTCCAAGATCCCCTGGTCCAGTACCTATGACAGTTGGGGAGGAACATTGAAAGTGAAGCCCACCAAGGAAACCTATGTCATGAGCGGTCTTTATATGGCGATTCCCAATGCCGGTGGAGCCACTCAATCAGTCTATAGCCCGACACAAGTTGCTCCCTACACATCCGTTCCCAAGAATCAGCAGGGTCAGGCGAATCCTGCGTCCAAGGGAACAATCAACAACAACGGTGTGTCTAGCTTTGGGGGTGCCGGATGGAATGCCGTGGGAGCAGGTCAGCCAAATGGTAATACAGGAAATCCGAACGGTCTTTACAGTGTGACGGAATTTGGATGGGAGCCGAAATTTGGGAAGGACAAGCTCGAAGGAAAATATGCCTTTGGTATGATCTGGTGGGGTATTCAGAATCAAGACTTCCTCCCAGTGAATCAGTCCGGAACGGGAAAATCTGCCAAGGCCTATAACGCCGGCCCATTCAACATGGGTGCCTGGGCCTTCTACTGGCAGGCTGATCAAATGCTCTATCGTGTCCATGAACCACAACAAACCGTCTTTTCAGCTGACGGCAAGAGCGTGGTGGATGCCAAAAACCCGACAGAGGCCGCCAAGCCGACCCTCTCCAAGAAGGGACTCTACATGTTTAACGCCTTCACCTTCTCCCCACAGCAATACAGCCTGCTCGACTTCTACTACCAGACCGGCTTGGTGTACCAGGGACTGATCCCGGGTCGTCCGGAAGACCGCATGGGACTTGCCTTCGGCACCGCATGGTTCAGCTCTCAGGCGGCTTCTGCCTACAACCAGACCTACGCCATTTCGAGTGCTGCTAGCACAGCTGCTAAGACGGCGGTCTATCCCGCCCAGCCGCAGCCCACATGGGGTGGAGTTCTGGAGTTTGATTATCAGATCATGGTGAACAAATGGTTCTCTGTGAAGCCGTTTGCAGAATACATCATGAATCCCCAGCAAAATGGAACATTGGGTAACGAACTGGTACTCGGTTCCCAAGTGGCCCTCAAATTTTAGGCTTGGGATTTTCTCGCGCTGCTGCGTTGCTGATCGCTCGGCGTAGGTCTACTACGCCATTTGCTCACGACGCCTTGCGGGGCATTGAAACTTCCTGCGCCTTTTCTACTCCTACGCTTGTTGGCCATGCTCTCCTTCTGAATGGCTGCACTCAGTAAGGTAGTGAATGAAGATACCGTAAGGGATAAATTTTCAATAATCGGCTTTTAGCTTTTCGTTTTGGGCTTTTGGCTTTTTCTTATCCGGTGCACGAATTTCTCCAGCAACTCATCAATGGTCTCTCCCTCGGGGCGATCTATGCGTTGATTGCCCTTGGCTACAGCATGGTCTATGGACTCCTGAAGTTCATCAATTTCGCGCATGGTGATGTGCTCATGGTGGGGGCCTTTGCCGGATACTATGCAGCACCACTTGCAACGAGGATTTTTCCCGATCCTTGGATGGTCACTGCTGCTGTTATCCTTGCAGCGATGATCGTCTGCGCCCTGCTCGGAGTGCTGATTGAAAGACTTGCCTACCGACCACTTCGTAATCAGCCAAAGCTTGCAGTCCTGATCACCTCAATCGGAGTGTCCCTTTTGCTCTCCTACGGAGGACAGATTTTCTTTGGGGTAAACCAGAAAGCTTTCCCTGATCTGTTGCCTCCGATTCGATTTTCCCTAGGTGCCGGAGTCTCGATTTCCGGGAACCATCTTCTGGTGATCGCGGTGACGCTGGTTCTTCTGATTGCGCTTCGGGAAATTGTCCTGCGCACCCGCTTTGGGCTGGCTCTGCGGGCACTTTCTCAGAATCGTGATGCCGCCGCCCTGATGGGGGTGAACAGCAACGTGGTGATCGCCGTGACCTTTGCTCTTGGTTCGGCTCTTGCCGGTGCAGCCGGCGTGCTCTACGCAATGAATATCCACTCTATCGAGCCCCTGATGGGAACTCTACCCGGCATCAAGGCCTTTGTGGCTGCCGTGCTCGGAGGGATTGGAAGTTTGCCCGGTGCGGCTGTGGGTGGGGTGCTTCTCGGATTGAGCGAATGCCTGCTCGGAGGATCTTTTCTATCCTCCTACCGGGATGCGATCGCCTTTGGCATCCTGATCCTTATTCTCCTCCTGCGGCCATCGGGGCTTTTTGGAAGTACTGCAACGGAAAAGGTTTAGTCGGAGATGGTAGATGGAAGTGAATTGATTGCTGAGCAGTAGGTCTCTCGTTCACTCCTTGCCCAAGATCTCCAGATAGTTCCTGGAGGTTGCCTCGTGGCCATTGCCGGGTAGGAAGCTTTCTATACGCATCTGTTTTAGTGTCCAGAATCCGTCGATTTCTTGTCCTGAGATGACCTCGAAGCGTCTCAGGAGTAGGCCTTTTTTATCATACCCCTCAATGCGCAGAATGGCCCCACTCTCCTTATCGATCCAGACTCTGGCAAGACCATAGATTGGCTCGCCTGCCGGAGCTTGAAGGTCAATTTTCCAAGAAGGGCGCGTTTTCACTGTTTCCTCGCCCTGAATGACGGGGTGAGGCCAATAAAGAAATCCCAGGGAAAGATCCTGGTAGGTGATCCCTGTTTGCCGAATGATGTCGTGACAATGGATCGGAGAGATAGGTTTCGTCTTGCCATTTACTTCTTCACTAAGCTTGGTTTCGGCAGGCAAGAGGGTGAGGAAGATGGTTTGGCTGGGATTTTCAAGTTCGTAGCGCACGACATGATTCTTGAGACGGATGGTCATGGGGATAGAGGCATTCTCCCCCCGGATCCTGGCCCGTAATGTCGCCGTGTGTGTTGTCGGATTCATCCTCGCTGCCTGAAGGATTGACTCCGCATCCTGTCCCCGCAGCGAGAGAGGGAAGAGAGTTCCTTCCAGCAAAAGGAGGAGAGAAATGATTGTTGGGAGTCGGAAACTCATGGCGGACACATTAAGGCAGAGTGTTGCCAGAGTCCAATGATGTGTGGTGCGGTCGACTGCCAATGCAAAGAGCACTATCTTTCACAAAAGTCACCGCATATAGTTTTGATGGTGAGTATTCAGGAAGAACATAGACCGCACCGGACACTCCTTCTCTATGACGGAGAATGTCGGTTTTGCCGCCGTTCGGCTCTCATGATGGCGCATGGTGCAGGGGAGAGGGTTCGCATATTGCCTGCACAGAGTGGTGCCGGAACCAGTTATGGAATTTGTGCCGACAGGAGGCCGAACGAGGTCACTCTGATTGAAAACAACGGAAAGATACTCCACGGGGCAGCAGCGATTTTCCGTCTTATGAATCTCCAGGGAAGTCGTGCAGGAGAGCTTCTGTGGTGGTTTTACCGAAAAGTCGGTATATTCAGAGCGTTTGCGGAATGGGGGTATCGGATCATTGCGCGGATGAGACACATCATCCCTTGATTAAAGCAATGATAATGTAGTTCTTTGTATAACGAATATCTTGCAATGTGTATCGCCGTTCAGGTTTGCGTTTTTAGACTGATGAAAAAGCGTTGCCGGGGGCTAGACTTTCCCTCTTTCGGAAAAAGATGCTCCGGGCTCGATCGTAATAAAAAACGACCCTAAAATGGCTGGAAGGCTTGAGAAAGGGGCTGTGCAGCGAAATATTGAAATCGTACACCCGCTTCAGGCCAAAAAAACTGGGGTAAAATCACAAAATCTTCTTGCAGATGAGCGTGCTTTCCCTACATTCCCACCTCCCGGCTTCTTCGGGAATTTCGCCAGCGCCGCAGTGATGTGGTCTATCGTTCCGCTGAAAAGTGGCACAGAATGCAGCCGGGAGCCTCACGAAGAACAACGCCGGAACAAACCATTCTCACATGCCAACCATCAACCAACTCGTACGACAGGGTCGCCAAAAGGTAAGGGTGAAGTCCAAATCACCCGCCCTTGTGAATTGTCCTCAGCGCCGCGGCGTCTGCGTTCAGGTGATGACTCGTACCCCCAAGAAGCCGAATTCAGCACTTCGTAAAGTAGCCAAGGTTCGCCTCACCAATGGGCAGGAAGTCATTGCCTATATCGGTGGTGAGGGACACAACCTTCAGGAGCACTCGATCGTTCTGGTCAGGGGTGGGCGAGTGAAGGATCTTCCTGGTGTCCGGTATCATATCGTCCGTGGCACGCTTGACGCGCTCGGAGTCGATGGTCGCCGTCGTGGTCGCTCGAAGTACGGAGCCAAGCGTCCAAAGCCGGGCGAAGAAGCAAAGGCAGCCGGTAAGGGCAAGAAAAAATAGTCCCGCCGCGTAGAAACTCAAATTTAACAAACCAACCGTTCTTTTCCATGTCCCGTCGCAAACGCGTTATTCAAAAGGAGGTCAAACGCGACCTTCGCTACGCCAGCCCTCTGGTTGCCCGCCTCATCACCACGGTGATGCGTGGTGGCAAGCGTTCGCTTGCAGAGCGCATTGTTTACAATGCGATCGAGAGTACTCGTGACGGTTCGGAAGCAGTTGATCCTCTGGATGTTCTGCAAAAAGCCATGGACAATGCCCGTCCAAGGCTTGAAGTCAAGAGCCGCCGAGTCGGTGGTGCCACCTATCAGGTTCCCATGGAGGTTCCCGCTGATCGTCAACTAGCACTAGCCATGCGCTGGATCGTGACTTTTGCAGGTAACCGCAAGAGCGTCCCAATGCACAAGGCGCTCGCCTCCGAACTCAAAGAGGCGGCAGCTGGACAAGGGGCCGCTATCAAGAAGCGTGATGATCTGCATAAAATGGCGCAGGCCAATCGCGCCTTTGCCCATTTCCGCTGGTAATCAATTCCTTCATCGTTCTTTAACAAATTGTTCTTTTTCATTCCATGAGCGCCTCGCCAGAAACCAAAAATCCGAACTCTCCGGATCGTGCCTTTCCGTTGGATCGCACGCGTAATATCGGTATTTGCGCTCACATTGATGCTGGCAAGACCACTCTTACAGAGAGGGTTCTCTTTTACACCGGCATGATCCACAAGATCGGCGAAGTGCATGAAGGAGCGGCGACTACCGACTGGATGGAGCAAGAAAAGGAGCGTGGAATCACCATCACTTCTGCCGCCACCACCTGTAGCTGGAAACAGCTCCCGCAGGAAAATGTCGTTAAGCTTTTTGACGGAATCCAGCAGAGAATCAACATTATCGATACACCAGGCCATGTCGATTTCACGGCTGAGGTGGAGCGTTCCCTCCGTGTGCTTGATGGAGCAATTGCCGTGTTCTGTGGTGTTGCCGGCGTGCAACCACAATCTGAAACGGTTTGGCGACAAGCCAACAAATACAATGTTCCCCGCATCGCCTTCGTCAATAAGATGGATCGCACGGGTGCCAATTTTGATAACGCCGTTTCTGACATGCGTACCAAACTCGGTGCCAACGCTTGGCCGATTCTGATTCCCATAGGTGCCGAAGATCATCTTCAGGGGCAAATTGATGTAGTGAACCAAAAGGCTGTCATCTATGCCGATGACGCAAGCATGGGCTCAAACTATACGGTGGAAGAAATCCCGGAAGATTTAAAAGCCAAAGCGCAGGCCGCATACGAGGATCTCGTCAATCAGATGATGGATCTTGATGAAGAGGTAGGAATGCTCTTCTTGGAAGAAAAGCCTGTAACTCGCGAGATCCTTAAAAATGCGATCCGTCGCCAGACGATTACCAACCGATTTGTACCGGTTGCTGGCGGTTCAGCTTTCAAGAATAAGGGCGTCCAGTATCTTCTCGATGCTGTTGTTGATTATCTTCCAAGCCCGATTGACATTCCTCCCGCAAAGGGAATGGACCCTGACAACGGGAATGACAAGTTCGCTGCAACCAGTGATTTTGAGCCCTTCTGTTCACTTGCATTCAAACTTTGGAGCGATCCATTCGTAGGGAAGCTCGTTTTCTTCCGCGTCTATTCCGGAAAACTTAGTAAGGGTGATACCGTACTCAATCCCCGTACCGGTAAACGGGAACGCATCAGCCGTCTGATTCAGATCCAAGCTGACAAACGCGAAGATATCGATACCTGTTACTCAGGTGACATTGCAGCAATCGTAGGCATCAGAAACATCACGACTGGCGATACGCTCTGTACCGAAGATGTGCCTATCGCTCTAGAGCCTCCTTCATTCCCTGATCCTGTTATCTCGATGTCCATCGAGCCTAAGACCAAGGTTGATCAGGAGAAAATGGGGAATGCCCTTCAACGCCTTTCCGAAGAAGATCCAACCTTCCGCGTCTTCACAGATGAGGAAACTGGACAGACCATCATCGCTGGGATGGGTGAGCTGCATCTCGAAATCATCAGGGATCGCATGCTCCGTGAGTTCAAGGTCGAGGCCAACTCTGGTAAGCCCCAGATTGCTTACAAAGAGACCATTCTTAATCCTGCAGGTGGCGAAGGAAAACTAGTCAAGCAGTCCGGTGGTCGTGGTCAATACGGCCATGTCGTCATCAAGCTTGCCCCGAATGAAAAGGGCAAGGGGGTCACTATCGAGAATAAAACAGTCGGCGGTTCCATTCCTAAGGATTTCATCCCTGCTGTCATCAAAGGTCTCAATGAGGCAGCGCTCAATGGAGTTGTTGGTGGCTACCCCGTCATTGATGTTCATGTAGAGATCGTGGATGGCTCCTACCACGATGTAGATTCCAACGAAATGGCATTCAAAATGGCTGCCATCTTTGCCATGAAAGATGGTCTTAAGAATGCTAAATCCATTCTCCTTGAACCAATCATGAAGGTCGAAGCTGTTACTCCCGAAGAGTATCAGGGTGACATCATGGGTGATCTCAACCGCCGTCGCGGCAAGATCATGTCGATTGAAACCAAGACCATCGTCACCAATGTCAACGCAGAGGTTCCCCTCTCCGAAATGTTCGGTTACGCCACTGCAATCCGCTCACTCTCCAAGGGTCGTGCATCCTACTCTATGGAGCCCTCTCACTTCGAACAAGTCCCGGCTCAGGTATTGGCCGCGGTTCTCGATCAGAAAAACTAACCACTTACGACTATGGCCGCTGGACAACGCATCCGTATCCGCCTTAAAGGCTTCGATTTCCGACTTCTGGACATCTCCGCTCTCGAAATTGTCGAGACCGCAAAACGCACAGGCTCCAAAGTAACGGGACCCATTCCTCTTCCCACACGCATCGAGAAGTTCACCGTGAACCGTTCCCCCCATGTTGACAAAAAGTCAATGGATCAGTTTGAGATTCGGACCCACAAGCGCCTCCTCGACATTCTCGAACCCACTGCGAAGACCGTGGATGAGCTGCGTAAGCTCAATCTGCCTGCCGGTGTGGATATCACCATTAAGATCTGACGATCTGTTCACCACTAGGATTTACTACTTTTACAAGCATTATGAGCATCGGTGTTCTCGGAAAAAAAGTCGGCATGACCCGCGTTTATGACGCAAAGGGTCGCATCCGTCCTGTGACAGTTATCGAAGCAGGCGGCAATCGCGTTCTTCAGGTCAAGGGCAAGGAAAAGGAGGGATATTCATCCGTCCAAATCGGCTTTGGTGATCAGAAGGAGCATCGCATGAGCAAGCCTCAATTGGGGCACTTTGCCAAAAGTGCCTCCACACCAAAGCGTTTCATTCGTGAGTTCCGTCTAAAGGACGGGGAAGCGGCTCCCGAATTGGGCGATTGGTCAGTGACAAATTTTCAGGATGGACAGTTTGTGGATGTCATTTCGACTTCCAAGGGCAAGGGATTCCAGGGCGTTGTGCGACGTTTTAAATTTGCCGGCCAGCCAGAAACTCACGGTTCCATGATGCATCGCCGTAATGGTGCAATCGGAAACCGCCTGACTCCGGGTCGTGTTTGGAAGAACATGGGTATGCCCGGTCACATGGGTGATGAGCGCATCACAATCCAGAATCTTGAGATTGTACAGGTGCGTGAAGCCGACGGAGTAATCCTTGTTAGCGGGGCAATTCCCGGCGCAAAGGGAACTTTTGTTGTCGTCCGTCCCTCCAAGAAAAAATCAGCAAAAGTTACCAAGTAACCCATGAGCGCTACCATTCTAACAGCCGATGCGGCCAAGCAGGCCAAAATCGATATCATCACTGACGGAAAAGGAACCCAGGCGGTTCACGATGTGGTTGTCGCAATGCGAGCCAACCGCCGCAGCGGAACGGCTTCTGTGAAGACCAAGGCCACAGTAAATCTGTCTGGCAAAAAACCCTGGAAACAAAAGGGTACAGGTCGTGCTCGCGCAGGATATGCCAGTTCTCCTGTCTGGGTAGGTGGTGGTGTCGTCCATGGACCTCACCCCCGCAGCTATGCCAAAACAACTCCCAAGGCCGTCAAGCGTCTTGCCTTTCGTAAGGCACTGAGCGCACGGGTTCTCTCCGGAGATGTCCTCATTGTGGATTCCTTCGAGTTAAAGGAGCCAAAAACCAAGCAATTTATCTCACTCGTTGAAAGTTTCCATGGTGGTGTGCGCCGCACGCTCATCGTAGCAACCAGCTTCACAGAACCAACTTTCCTTGCTGCCCGCAATGTACAGAGCGATCTGCTCATCACGGCATCTGAAGTAAACACCGAGAATCTCCTCGCATTCGACAAAATCATCATCACCAAGGATGCTCTCGAGGCACTTGGCAACCGCCTGCAAGGCTAAAGGCATGAAAGAAGCCCACGATATTATCCGCCGCGTCCTTGTGACAGAGAAGGCAAGTCTTCTCTCTGAAAAATTCAACAAATATGTGTTCCGTGTCTCAACAGACGCCAACAAGATTGAGATTAAGCATGCCATAGAGACGCTTTTCAAGAAGAAGGTAGCCTTGGTCAACACACTTCAGGTTGATGGCAAGAAAAAGCGTGAGCGCCGCGCCGACTATGGTCGCACTCCGCACTGGAAGAAGGCCATTGTCACTCTCGCACCCGGCGAGAAAATTGATCTTGCCTAGGAAAAAATAACGTAGCCCATACCTATCCAAAGACCATGGCACTAAAAACCTTTCGTCCTCTGACTCCTTCGCAACGCTTTAAGGCGCTGCCATCCTTTGAGGAGATCACCAAGAGCAAACCTGAGAAATCACTTGTTGAGAGTAAACACCGCACCGGTGGTCGCAACAACATGGGTCGCAAGACTTCTCGGCATCGTGGTGGTGGTCACAAGAAAAAATACCGCATCATCGACTTTAAGCGTTGCCGCCGTGATGCAGTCGCGGAAGTCATCGCCATCGAGTACGATCCGAACCGCAGTGCGCGACTTGCCCTCATTCAGTATCCTGACGGCGAAAAAGCCTACATTCTTGCAGCCAGTGGTCTAACTGTCGGCCTTAAGGTCGCAGCCGGTGAAGCCGCAGAGCCCAATGTTGGCAATGCTCTGCCGCTCAAATCCATTCCGCTCGGTCTTGCGATTCACAATATCGAACTGATTCCGGGTAAAGGCGGACAGATTGTTCGCAGTGCGGGGTCACAGGCAATTCTCAGCAACCGTGAAGGAGGCTTTGCTCTGCTCAAACTGGCCTCCGGCGAACTTCGCCGTGTCAACGAAGAGTGCTACGCAACCATCGGACAGGTAGGGAATATTGAGCACATGAATGTCATCAGTGGAAAGGCAGGGCGATCCCGCTGGCTCGGTATCCGTCCCCAGACCCGCGGTATGGCAATGAACCCGGTCGATCACCCGATGGGTGGTGGGCAGGGCAAGAGTAAGGGAGGTGGCGGACGCCATCATCCCATGAGCCCGTGGGGTCAGCTTTCCAAGGGCTTTAAGACCCGAGACAAACATAAACAAAGCGACCGATTCATCGTGCAGCGTCGCAAAAAGAAATAATTTACTATGGCACGCTCCCTAAAAAAAGGTCCGTTCGTCGAGTGGAAACTCCTCGAAAAGATTGATAAACTCAACGAGAACAACACCAAGAAGCCGATCAAGACTTGGTCTCGTCGTTCCACCGTGACCCCTGACTTTGTTGGCCACACATTCAATGTCCACAACGGGCGTTCTTTCATTCCTGTTTTCGTCACGGAAAACATGGTGGGTCACAAACTTGGAGAGTTTGCCCCCACCCGTATCTTTAAGAAACACGGATCTCATACTGCCAAGGTCACGAAGTAATCAAGATACTCACCAGCCTTTTCGCATGTCATTATCACGCCATACAAGCCATCTGTCAGCGGTGACAGCAGCTGCCCTTGCCTCCCTTGTGGGCATTCCGGTTGCTGCTGCCCTTGCACAGAATTCGACGGCTTCGAGGGTGGGTAGCGAAACTGCAGGAGCCGCTTCATTCCGTGAAAAACTCATCCTTTCAGAGGCTTCAATCAAGGGGTTGACCGAGAGCCTTGCTGTTGCCAACGGAGAGACTGAGCTCTTCAAACGCAAGTATGACGATCTCAACATGCGCGTCGAGGCCTTGGGTATTGCTCCCCCGGGCAAGGAGGAGGAGGCTCTTCGAGCCCGTCTTCTGGCGGCGGTTCGCGATATGCGGCTTTTGCAGAAAGAAAATGATGCCACGCGCGAACAGATGGTTCGCCTCACGGAGGTGGTGATGGATCTGTTGAAAACTTCGGATGGCATTGATGCCAAGACCCGCCTCAAGGTAGAACAGGAATTGCGCTCATCGGCTGCACTGACAGCGTCCAAGAACAGTGCTTCTAGCACAACAGGAACTGTGGGTTTGACAAGCGGAATGGTGGTTGATTACAAGCCCGATCTCGCTCTTGTTGTCGCCAATCTCGGTGCTCGTCAGGGAGTCAAGACCGGTATGCCCTTTCAAATCTGGCACGGTGACAGACAGATTGCCTCCGCCAGGGTTGTGGATGTACGGGACGCCATCAGCGGTGCCATTGTGCAGAATGCAACGACCACTTCCGACACAGTCAAGCCGGGAGACACCTTCCGTATCGATACCACCCGCTGATTCAAGAATCTTCACGAACTAATTTTCTAACCATGCAAGTCATCGCCACCCACCGTTACGCGCGCATCTCCGCCTTTAAGGCCCGTGAGGTTACCCGTGAGATTCAAGGCCTGCCAGCCGTTGACGCTCTCCAGCAACTTGGATTCATTCCCAAGAAGGCTGCCCCACTGATTGCTAAGACTCTCAAGAGCGCCATCGCCAACGCCGAGCACAACAACAATGTGAGGGCTGAGCTCCTGGTCATCAAAGAGGCTGTGATCGGTGAAGCCCCGACAATCAAGCGAATCCGTCCGAAGGCCCGTGGAAGCGCAGGTCCTGTTCGCAAGCGCAACAGCCACATTCGGATTGTCCTGACCGACGAAGTACCGATCGTGCGGCGTGCCGATAAGGCAGCTAAGACAGGCAGATCCAAAACTTCCAAAAAACCCAAAGCCGAAAATCAACCAGTCCCAGCTACTCCAGAGGCAACGAATCTTGAAGTAACAGGGGAATCCGCATCCTAAGTCTCTCAGACTACAAGCCAACCGAACAATAAATTATGGGACAAAAAGTCAACCCAATCGGCTTCCGCCTACCGATCACCCGTGATTGGACTTCGCGCTGGTATGCCAACGAGAAAGAATTTGCCGATTTCCTTTATGCAGATCAGCTGATCCGCGGCTGGCTCAAGAAGAAACTCAAGACTGCTGCCGTATCACGCATCGTGATTGAACGAGCATGGAACAGCGTGCGCGTGACAATTTTCACCGCCCGCCCCGGCATCGTGATCGGACGCAAAGGCTCCGAAATCGAGACCATGACCAAAGAGGTCTCGCGTCTCGCGGGAGGAAAGCAGGCAAAAATCGATATTATTGAAATCAAGCAACCGGAGTTGGATGCCACGCTTGTTGCCGAAAGTGTTGCCGGTCAACTGGAACGCCGCATCGGATTCCGTCGTGCCATGAAAAAGGCAATGCAGATTGCAATGGATATGGGTGCGGATGGTATCAAGATCCGTGCGAGCGGTCGCCTCGGCGGTGCTGAAATTGCACGCACCGAGGTGGTTCGCAACGGGACGATACCCCTTCACACTCTTCGCACCAACATCGATTATGGATTTGCAGAGGCTGATACCATTGCAGGAAAAATCGGTGTCAAATGCTGGATTTGCAAAAAGCCAGAGAAGTCCGTTGAGACGGAGAATCAAAACAGAGATGCGGCGTCTGCTGGCAATCGTGCAGCTTCCAACCGGGATGTCCAGGCTCCGGTCGAGGCAGTTGCCCAATAATTTTTAAGGAGAACAGTCATGCCTTTGCTACCCAAAAGAGTTAAGTATCGCAAGACCCAGCGCGGAAGTCGCACTGGCACCGCTTCGCGTAACATCAATATTGATTTTGGTGAATTCGGTCTTCAGACCCTGGAAAGGGCTTGGATCACCAACACTCAGATTGAAGCTGCCCGTGTTGCCCTCACTCGCAACATGAAAAGAAAAGGCAAGCTGTGGATTCGCATTTTTCCCGACAAGTCAGTGACAGCCCGTCCACCGGAGACGCGTATGGGTAAAGGTAAGGGCCAGCCAGAATATTGGGTCGCCACGGTGCGTCCGGGAAACATCCTCTTTGAGCTTGATGGTATCCCTGAGTCGGTCGCACGCGAATCTCTGCGCCTTGCAGCCAACAAACTGCCGATTCGCACGAAATTTATCACCCGTCACCACGCTTCCTAGGCACTTTTAATTACAGGATCTGAATATGAATCTTGACGAAATCCGCGAACTGACGCCTAATGAACTTTCTTCCCGTAAAAAGGAACTGCGTCAGGAGATATTCCATCTCCGCTTACAGCAGCAGGCTGGTCAGCTTGAAAAGCCTCATCTTCTGCGCACCTTGCGCCGTGAAATTGCCCGGCTTGAAACCGTACTGACGGCCAAATCCAAGGCACAGTAAGAAGAACAAGTATCAAGCCCTGCACCATTTACATTAGGCCATAGCCATGAACGACACCGCAATTCAAACACCCTCCGAATCACCAACCGTTGCATCCCGCGGACTCCGCAAGACTCGCGTCGGTGAAGTGATCTCTGACAAGATGGACAAGACCATTGTGGTCAAGACCATCACGCGTGTTCCTCACCCCCTTTTCGGAAAGATTGTCAAGCAGGTGAAGAAATTCCATGTGCATGATGAAAAAAACGAGGCTAAAATCGGCGATCGCGTCTCCATTGCGGAGACCCGTCCTCTGAGCCGTCTCAAGCGCTGGCGCCTTGTTGAGGTGATCCGTCACTAAGCCGTACTTCAAAATTTTTTAAGGAAACCCCTTCTTTACAGGAACCAACTCCCATGATCCAGATTCGCTCCCGCCTCGATGTTGCCGACAATACCGGTGCTCGCATGGCAACCATGATCGGTGTTATCGGCAAGCGCACACTCGTCGCCCGCGTCGGTGATGTGATCACAGCCAATGTGAAGGAGGCCGCTACAGGTGGTGCCGTCAAAAAGGGTGATGTCGTCCGCGCTGTCGTGGTCCGCACAAGACAGCCGGTTCGCCGAGAGGATGGTTCGTATCTGCGATTTGACAGCAACGCCATTGTGATCATCGACAAGGATCTTAATCCACGCGGTACCCGTATTTTCGGCCCTGTCGCACGCGAACTCCGTGAGAAGAACTTCATGAAGATCGTTTCACTGGCCCCGGAAGTCCTCTAGTATTTTTTCAGACCATGCCCGCTCTTCAGCTCATTAACACTCATGTCCATGCCGGTGACCTTGTCAAGGTCATCTCAGGAAACCACCGCGGTTCCGAAGGAAAGATCCTTCAGGTAAACCGTGCCAAGCACCAAGTTGTCATCGAGGGGGTTCGCATGATCAAGAAACATGTGAAGCGTTCTCAGGAACAGCCCAACGGCGCCATCATTGAGCGCGAGGGGCCCATTCATATTTCCAATGTGAAGCTAATCGAAAAGAAAGCCCCTTCTTCAGCTTCAGCCAAGGAAGCCAAAGTGAGTAAGCCCGCCAAGGAAAAGAGTGCTCCCAAGCCAAAGGTTTCTAAGGCTCCCAAAGCTGCCAAGACAACAGTCGAATAAGTTAATCCGCCATGTCACTTCCAATCGCCGAACTCCAGAACGAATACACCACGCGTGTCATTCCTGCGCTTAAGGAAAAGCGCGGCTACAACAATGTCCATCAGGTGCCCAGACTGGTCAAGGTGGTCATCAACACATCCATCGCTTCCGCTCCCGATGTGAAGGCCGCCTTGGAAATCGCCAAGGATGAACTGGAACTTATCACGGGCCAGAAACCCGTTGAGACGATCGCCAAGAAGGCGATTTCCAATTTCAAACTTCGGGCCGGACAACCGATCGGAGCAAAGGTCACCCTGCGTGGCCGGATCATGTATGAGTTCCTTGAGCGCCTGATTAAGACGGCGCTTCCTAGGATCCGTGATTTTCGTGGGGTATCCGGCCGTGCATTTGACGGCAACGGCAACTACACACTTGGTGTGGCTGACCAGTCCATCTTTCCCGAAGTGGAGCTTGATAAAATCAAGCGAAACATAGGCTTTGACATCACCATCGTGACTTCCGCGACAAATAACGACGAGGCTCGGGCCCTGCTTACAGAGCTAGGTGTTCCTTTTGTCGGTCGTAATGCCAAGAAAGCAGAAAAAACTGCTGAGGCTACCGAAGAAACAGCAACCGCCGCCTGATATTCATGAGTGCCCTGACCGATCCCATAGCCGATCTACTTACCCGAGTCCGTAACGCTGTAAGCGTTCAGAAGGTGGAGTTCTTTGTGCCCTATTCCAAGATTAAGAGCGATATCGTCGCCATTCTGAAGCGTGAGGGGTACATTGAGGACTACGAACTTGACAATCAAGAGTCGCATCCTCGCATCAAGGTACGCCCCCGCTATGTCGGCAAGACTCCGGCCATTGCTGGTCTCCGTCGAATAAGCCGGCCTGGGCTCCGCCGCTATGTAGGCAGCGAAGAAATTCCCCGCGTTCTCGGCGGATTGGGAATTTCGATCATCTCCACTTCCCGTGGAGTTCTTTCCGGGCATGAGGCCCGCAAGCAGAAAGTCGGCGGCGAACTCCTCGCCTACATCTGGTAAACAATACCGTTAACACCCACTCTCATGTCACGAATCGGTAAAACACCAATCACTCTCCCCGCCGGAGTCAAAGTCGCCTTGGAACAAGGCGGCAAAGTAACGGTCGAGGGATCCAAGGGCAAGCTAAGCTGGGAACTCCCATCCGGCATCACTGCTTCTTTGGAAGGAACTACCCTCACTGTCAGCCGAGCCAATGAAGATCGCTCCGTTCGTGCCCTTCATGGTCTTGCCCGCGCCCTGCTCAACAATATGGTCACCGGAGTCAGTCAAGGATTCCGTCGTGAACTTGAGATTCAGGGGGTTGGTTTCCGTGCCGCCGTCAAGGGTGACAAACTCGATCTTTCAGTCGGTTACTCACATCCAATCCTCTTCGAGATCCCTAAAGAGATCAAGGTGGCCGTCACCGACAATACCAAGATTTCCATTGAAGGGATTGACAAGCACCTCGTGGGTCAGGTTGCAGCGGACATTCGTGCCTACTATCCACCTGAGCCGTACAAGGGCAAAGGCATACGCTATGCCGGCGAAGTTGTTCGCCGGAAAGAGGGCAAGACCGTTCAATAATCACAAGTCCAGTAATCACCGGAAGCACACACCATGTCCGCCACCAATTCACGCAAACTGCGTCATATCAGACTTCGCAAGAAGGTATCCGGCACCCCGGAGCGCCCTCGTCTGGCCATTCATTTCTCAGGGCAGCATATCACCGCCCAGGTCATCGACGATCTTGCCGGTGCCACGCTGGCCAGCGTCAACACAACTGAGGAGTCCTTTCGTAAAGACTCCAATAGCCGAGCGAATGTCGCCACAGCGGTCAAGGTTGGCAAACTGATCGCCGAGCGCGGTCTTGCCAATAAAGTTGACAAAGTTGTGTTTGATCGCGGTGGATTCCATTATCATGGCAAGGTTAAAGCCTTGGCCGATGCCGCCCGTGAAGGCGGACTTCAGTTTTAACCTTCCCTAACTTTCTACTCTCATGGCCGAAAAACCAAACAAACGCGGACCTCGCCGGGACAAACCCGCAGACGACACTCCAAAAGACACAATTGAAAAAGTCGTGTTCATCAACCGCTGCGCCAAAGTCGTCAAGGGTGGACGCCGTTTCAGCTTCAGCGCACTTATCGTGACGGGTGACATGAAAGGTCGGGTAGGCATTGGCTTCGGCAAGGCGAATGAAGTGAGCGAAGCAATCCGAAAAGGTTCTGACGCAGCACGCAAAGCAATGGTTCCTGTCTCCATTTCCGAGAACACGATTCCTCACGAAGTCATCGGGGAATTTGGCGGTGGACGAGTCCTTCTTCGCCCGGCATCACCTGGAACAGGTGTGATCGCCGGAGGTGGTGTTCGTGCCGTGATCGAGGCTGCCGGTATACGCGATGTGCTTGCCAAGTCGCTTGGTTCAAGCAATCACTCCAATGTCGTCAAGGCAACCCTATCCGCACTTACCAGCCTGCGTCCACGCGCTGAGATCATGAAACTCCGTGGAAAAAAAATCCGTACTGCAGAAACTGCTGTTGATGCAGTTGCTGCCTGATTAAACAGACGCGTTCAAACTTGTAACATATTATACTCATGCGACTTCATAATCTCGCCCCTCGTCCCGGTGCCAAGCACCGTCGTAAGCGCCTTGGTTGCGGTGAAAGCAGCGGCCACGGAAAGACCTCCGGCCGTGGTCACAAAGGCCAGAAAGCCCGTTCCGGTGGAAGTGTCCGCCTGGGATTCGAGGGTGGCCAGATGCCCTTGATTCGTCGTCTTCCCAAACGCGGCTTCAATAACACTGATTTTAAACCCGTATATGCCGTGGTTAATCTTGACACACTGGAGGAACGCTTTGAAGCCGGAGCACGCATTGATGAGACGGCGCTCCGAGCGAATCGTCTTGTGCATGGTCGCAATGACGGAATCAAGCTTCTCGCCCGTGGCACGGTGACTAAATCGTTCACCGTTGAAGTGGACAAATCGAGTGCCGCAGCCCGTGAAAAACTAGAGCAAGCTGGAGGATCACTTGTTCTGCGTGAACCCAAGCTTAAAAAAACCAAGCTTGAGTCCAAGGTAGCCAAGTCTGCCGAAAGAACAGCAAAGGCCGCCTAACGCTGCCTTCTATCCCCGGGAGGCTTTTTTCATCAGAAGCATGCTCGGAACGCACCAATGATTTCGGCCTTTGCCAACATATTCAAGATTCCCGAGCTGAGACAACGCGTTCTCTTCACGCTCGGTATGATCGTGATCATGCGAATTGGTGCCGCTATCACCACGCCTGGTGTGAATGCCATGGTCTTGCGGGATTGGTTCCTTAATGTTGCGGATGCAAAGGTCGGTGGCGGTGTGGCCGCTCTTTTTAATCTATTTTCAGGTGGAGCCCTTGGAAACTGCGCAATTTTTTCCCTGGGTATCATGCCCTACATCAGTGCCTCCATCATGCTTCAGCTTCTTGGTGCTGTGATTCCAAAACTAGGCCGACTTGCCCGGGAGGACGGAGGTCGCCAAAAAATAGCCCAGTACACGCGCTACACCACGATTTTACTGTGTCTCTTTCAGGGGTGGCTGCTCGCTCTTTCGTTTGAGAGTCCCCAATCAAACCCATTTCTTCCCGGAATTTCAGAAACGATCGCTCGGCTTGGCATTCCGTTGGTCGCGGATCCCGGCTTCGCCTTCCGCCTGCTTACAGTACTGGTGATGACTGCGGGCACTCTCTTTCTCATGTGGATGGGGGATCAGATCACAGAACGCGGTATAGGAAATGGGATCTCGGTGATCATTACGATTGGTATTTTGGCTCAGCTTCCAGCCGGATTGGTGCAGGCATGGCGAACTTTTGTCCCGACAACTGGGGAAACATCCAATGTCAGTCCTGTTGTGCTGGTGATTTTATGCGCCTTTCTCTTTATCGTGATTGCATCGGTCATTGCGGTCACGCAGGCTACCCGACGGATCAGCGTACAGTATGCCAAAAGAGTTGTTGGCCGTAAGGTTTATGGCGGTCAGACGCAGTACATGCCACTCAAGGTCAATTACTCGGGTGTGATGCCAATTATTTTTGCGCAGGCCATACTCATGTTCCCTTCTCAGATATTGAGCATGGCATTCGGTCACAAGGGTTGGGCTGTCGAATTGGCGAATTTGCTGACCAACGGATGGCTTCATTACCTTCTCTATGCCCTGCTGATCTTCAGTTTCAGCTACTTCTGGGTTGCCACACAGTTTCAACCCGCACAGATTGCCGATGATCTAAAGAAGAACGGTGGATTTATACCTGGAGTTCGCCCGGGCAAACCTACTGCTGAATTTCTCGATTATACGATGGGCAGGCTTACATTTGCCGGAGCTCTCTTTCTGGTCATTATCGCAGTGTTGCCACAACTCCTGAGTCGAGCTCTTCAGGTTCCGTACATGGCTGCGCAGTTCTTCGGCGGTACCGGTTTGCTCATTATTGTTGGAGTGACTCTGGACACCATGCGTCAGGTGGAGACCTACCTGCTCCAGCGGCATTACGATGGTTTCTTGAGAAAAGGCAAGTTGCGTGGTCGCAGCGGTACCCGCCCATCGGTAAGCGGTTCTGCGGTCAGTGACACCTCCTTGGTCTGGCTGTTTGCAGGACTGGGACTGTTTGTTATCGCGGGAGTGACGATTGTCCTCACTCGCCATCACTAAGGCCGCTCGAATGAAGCAGCGGATCGTGCTGCTCGGCCCTCCCGCATCAGGGAAGGGGACTCAGGCTGAGTTCATAGTCTCTTCATTCGGCATCCCGCATGTTTCCACAGGGGCACTGCTTCGTGCAGAGTGTGCAAATGGCACATCCCTTGGAAAGGAGGCGAATCGTTGGACGCATCAGGGATTGCTCGTTCCTGATGAACTTGCCATCAGGATGATTACCGCATGGATCGCTGAACATGGAACGAGGTTTCTTTTCGATGGGTTTCCCCGAACGGAGGCTCAGGCTGAACATCTCTATACCGCCCTTGCTTCACTGAGTGCGCCACTCGATCTTGTGATCGTCCTTGAACTTGGCGAAGAGGAGATTCGTCGCCGTATTTCCTCGCGACTTTCCTGTCTTGCCTGTGGAGCCACCTTTAGCGGTACGCTTAATTCCCTAAAGGCCGGTGATGCCTGTCTGCGGTGCGGTGAAAAATTGGTTCGCCGAACCGATGATCAGCCTGCTGCCGTGGAGAAACGCTTGGAATCGTATCACAAGCTGACATTTCCGGTTATCGGCTATTATGAACGCAACGCATCGAATTTGATTTATCGCGTGGATGCGGGCAGGGAGAGCGATGCTGTTTTCTCCGACATCTGCAAACTGATACAATCATGACCGATTTTTCCAGCTTCCCTCCCAAGCCGTATTGCTGAATTCTAAAGTTATTTTCATGTCGCTCATACCGATTAAATCCCCCGCCGAAATTGAGAAGATGCGTGCTGCAGGACAGGCGGCTGCACTTGTCTTAGATCGTCTTGCAAAGTTGGTTGCTCCGGGCGTGACGACCGGGGAGATCGACCGTGCGGCGGGAGAGTATATGGCCGAGCTGGGAGGAAAGAGTGCTTTTCTTGGGTACCGCAAATTTCCAGGACAAATTTGCATCTCGGTAAACGAGGAGGTGGTTCATGGTATCGGTGGCCCTCGTCGATTGGCCTATGGTGACATTGTCAAGATTGATACGGGGGTTGTTCTCGACGGATATATTGGCGACACCGCCACCACGGTGCCATGCGGTGCCGTGGATCCAGAAACAGAACGACTCTGCACTGCGACAAAGAAACTTCTGGAGGGGGCGATTCACTTTGCCGTGGCAGGGTGCAAACTGGGTGATCTGAGTCACTATATCGAGACGGAGGCTCTCAGGCAGGGACTCGGTGTCGTCCGTGAGTTTGTGGGGCATGGCGTGGGTCGCAAACTGCATGAGGAACCTCAGATCCCCAACTATGGGCGTCGCGGTTCAGGGCCCAGGCTTAAGGCAGGAATGACACTGGCGATCGAGCCGATGATCAACCTCGGTGCTGAGGGGGTCAGGATTCTGGATGACAAATGGACGGTGGTGACGGCGGACGGGAAACCCTCCGCCCATTTCGAGCACACAATTTTAGTGACAGAAAATGCACCGGAGGTCTTGACATGCCTGCCACTTATAGCTTAAAACATTCGGCCCTTGTCGTAGAGAAACTGTCCAAAGCCCGCTTCCGTGTGGAGTTGGCTGGAGGCAGAAGGATACTGACTACGGTCTCAGGCTTGTTGCGTTTGAAATTCACTCGCATTCTTCCCGGGCATCATGTAGTTGTCAGTGTTTCTCCTTACGATCTCAATAAGGGAACAATCATCCAGCGACTTCCGAGTCTTCAATCCACCCAATCATAAAACTGATCTTTGTGACGGCCTAGGCCGATGCCATTTTTTCTCACTCCATTTCCAAATATGAAAGTTCGAGCCTCCGTCAAACGCCTTTGCGAAACCTGCAAGATTGTCCGCCGCAACAATGTGGTGCGTGTTGTCTGCAAAAACCCCCGTCACAAACAACGCCAGGGCTAATTGCCAGGGCCTCACACCATACAGAACCACGATCATGCCACGACTCCTCGGCGTAGAAATCCCCGGTGACAAGCGCATCGAAGCCTCGCTTGTTTACATTTACGGAATTGGCCCCAAAACCTCAAGGCGTGTCCTTGAGCAGGCCAATATCAATCCAGATATCCGAGCCAAGGAGCTCTCTCCCGAGCAGATCGGTTCCCTCATCTCAGCCATCACGGCGCAGAAGGTGACAATCGAAGGTGATCTTCGCAGAGAGATCCAGGGCAACCTAAAGCGGCTTCAGGCAATCAACTGCTACCGCGGTCTGCGCCATCGTCGTGGCCTTCCCGTTCGCGGTCAGCGCACCCAGACCAATGCCCGCACCCGCAAGGGACCTCGTAAGACCGTGGGCGTTGTCCGTGCCAAGGATTAATATCAATCCAGCATCCGTTCAGAAATAGCATAGACCATTCATGTCCGAAGAAACGCCCGTCACACCAGAAACTCCCGCTCCAGCATCCGAGAGCCTCTCCCAAGATGCAAAACGCCATGAGGAGACCCAGGAGCATCATCCGGTAGCGCCTGAAGCCGCGCAAGTTGCAGCCGTCGTCGAGACAGTCGCAGCTCCCAAAGCCGAAAAGCCAAAGACCAAGAAGAGCAAGGAAAAGAAGACAGAGGAAGCTGCTCCTGCTGCCCCTGTGAGCTTCAATCTTGATGACCCGATCGAGCCACCCAAGATCGTCAAGGCCAAGGGCAGCAAGAATATCACGCACGGCATCGCTCATGTGCAGGCTACCTTCAACAACACTATCGTCAGCATTACCGACCTTCGCGGCGCGGTGATCGGATGGGCAAGTGCCGGCAAGATGGGATTCAAGGGATCCCGTAAGAGCACTGCCTACGCAGCCCAGATGGTTGCACAGGATGCCTGCCGTCAGGCTATGGGCCACGGTCTCAAGGAAGTCCAAGTCCGCGTGAAAGGCCCGGGATCAGGCCGTGAATCCGCTGTGCGTGCAATGCAGGCCATCGGACTTGAAATCTCTGTCATTCAGGATGTGACCCCAGTTCCACACAACGGATGCCGTCCTCCCAAACAGCGCCGCGTCTGAGTCGATCAACCACAGCCTTTACCTACTAATTTTCTTATCCCATGGCCCGTCATACTGGACCCAAAACAAAAGTCAGCCGTCGTTACGGCGTACTCCTCGCCGGATCAGCTCGTGCATTTGAGAACAAGCCCTATGCTCCCGGACAACACGGCCCCAAAGGATCCCGCCGCAAGATTTCCGAATATGGAACGGCCCTTGCTGAGAAGCAAAAGCTGCGTTTTCAGTACGGAGTCCTGGAGCGTCAGTTTCGTCGCTACTTTGAGACAGCGCTCAAGACCCGCGGTATCACTGGGTTGATCCTGCTGCAGATTCTTGAAACCCGTCTTGACAATGTCGTCTATCGTCTTGGTTTTTCCAAGACGCGTGCCGGAGCCCGCCAGCTTGTCGCTCATGGTCATGTTTCCCTGAATGGCCGCAAGACCGATATTTCCTCAGCCACTCTCAAAGTCGGTGATGTGGTTGCCATACGCGCTAAGGATGGTTCCAAGCGGCTTGCCCAGCGGGGTCTGGAGCAGACTCAGATTGTTGAGCCTCCCGATTGGCTGCTTGTGGACAAGGAAAACCTGAGCGGTAAGGTCGTGCGTATCCCCACTCGCGAAGAGATCAATCCTGTGGTCAACGAGCAACTTGTGGTCGAGTTGTACTCACGCTAAGGCACTTCTCTTTTTCTAGGAAAAGCCCCCGGATGATTCCGGGGGCTTTTTGTTTTTTATAAGGAACGGTATGGTTGCTTCGCATGAGAAGGGTTTACCATAATGCACGGTTAATACTGCCTCCGCATCTGCGCTCAGGTGAGGGATTTTTGTCGGAGGAGGATGGTCATATTAGGAGTGTGCAACTCAGGGAGGGGAAATCAGATTTTGAAGATCTCCTGAGCCTGGAGAAGCAACTTTGTGAGGAGGAGATCGATTGTCAGGGTGATTATCTCTCGCCCGGCCTGATTGATCTTCACTGCCATGGAGCCCTTGGCCGAGACACCATGGAAGCCACCCAGGAGGCCTTTGATGTCATCCTGAATTATCACGCGACTCGTGGAACGACACTTGCCGTTCTGACCACTGTTGCGGCTTCTTTAAGCGAAATCGAAGGGGTGCTATCCGGTGCAGAGAAGTATCAAAAAGAAAGGAAGAATCCGCTTTTTGCAGGAATTCATCTGGAAGGACCCTATTTCTCTCCTCTCCGTCAGGGAGCGCATCGACAGGCGATGCTTCGTCACCCCTCTCCAGAAGAAACAGAAGTGCTGTTGAAGTATGCCGGGGTGATTTCGAGAATCACACTTGCCCCGGAAATTCCCGGAGTCATCGAACTCATACCGATTCTGAAGCTCCATGGAATCGTCGTTAGTGCGGGACATTCCGAGGCCATCCATGATGAGGCACTTGCTGGATTTTCCGCCGGGATCACACAAGTCACCCATCTCTATAACTGCATGTCTTCGCTTCATAGTAAAAAGGGACGCCGCTCTACGGGATTGGCGGAGGCGGCTCTGACGATGCCGGGGGTGCTTTGCGAGGTGATTGCCGATGGGAGGCACCTCTCGCCGACATTACTCCGTCTGGCCTGGCTTGCCAAGGGATGGCAGGAGATTGCGATTGTTTCCGATGCGACTGCGGGATCGGGTCTGCCGGAAGGGGCATCATTTCAACTTGGCGGTTTGCCTTGCAGGATTGAACAGGGAGAGGCATTGACGGGGGTGGGGGAGGATCAACGACTGGCGGGAAGCACCATCGGAATGATCGACGGCGTGAGGGGAATGGTGGAGGGGGGTAAGACCCCGCCTGAGGAGGCGGTGGCAATGGCTTCGCTCGTTCCTGCACGAGCCCTGAATCTTGAACATTCAAGAGGATCTCTCGAAGTAGGAAAGAGGAGCGATCTGATACGATTTACGGAAGATTGGCAGGTTCGGGGTGTGTGGTCCGCGGGAGAAAAGATCGTTTGAGAAATTCCATAAGACTGTTCGTTGAAATTCCCTTGAGGCAAGAGCTTGCCCGATGGCCCAGTTCATGGAAATGATTCTCGATCGCACGACATCGTTACAGCTGGGAGGAGGGGGAGGTTCGTCGCAAAACACCATGGTTTTTGCGACTCTGGTTTCTTGTGCCGGTGTTTCTGCTCGGGATTGCCTGTCTGGCCGCTCTTGTGGGATATGGATGGCTTGTCTCTGAGTTTTCCGCCAAGGCTGAATCCTTCGACTTGAGCAAGCTTCCCAAGATGGAATCGGCCAGTGTGATACTGGATCGTTCGGGTCAGCAAATGGGAAAAATCTTCATTCAGAACAGACTTCCGATTGCCTCTGATCAGATTCCCAAAGAGATGATCAATGCCGTCGTGGCGGAGGAGGATAATCGTTTCTTTGAGCATCATGGAGTCGACTACTATGGTGTGCTTCGAGCGGCTATCAGTAACTATCGCCAGGGAAGGGTGAAACAGGGAGCCAGCACGGTAACGCAGCAGTTGGCGCGTAATTCCTTCGATTTGAAAGAGAGAACCTTCCGACGCAAGATACTGGAAATGTTTGTGGCTCGGCGGATCGAGGATCACCTCACCAAAGACAAAATCATGGAACTCTACCTGAACCGTGTCTATTTCGGTAGTGGTTTCTACGGCGTGGAAGCTGCGGCGCGGGGATACTTTGGGAAGTCCGCCAAGGGAATGAGTGTGGGAGAGTGCGCCATGCTTGCGGGATTGCTAAAAAGTCCCAACGGACTCTCCCCGTGGAATAATCCCACAGGAGCAAAAAAAGTCCGTGATTTCGTGCTGGGTCGCATGAGAGAGATGCATCTCATTTCACGGGAGGAACTCGAGAGCGCGCTGGCACTTCCCCTCTTGGTGCGCAAGAGAATCAACCCGAACAGAGTTTCCTATGCGATCGATCTGGTGCGCCAGCAGGCCATTGCGGCACTCGGATACGATCGGGCAATGAACGAAGGCGTCCGGATTCAGACCACCTTCGATGCCAAGATGCAGATGGCTGCTGAACACTCCCTCCGTGCACACCTTGATTCTGTAGAACATCAGCCTGGCTACAATCATCTGACTTACGAACGCTACCGTCAGATCAATCAGAATCTGGAGGTAGCGGCACAAAGGGGAGAGCCTGTCACCATGCCTGCTCCAGGATATCTGCAGGGAGCCGTGCTCGCCGTCGATAATAACACGGGGGGTATTCTGGCGCTGGCTGGGGGCCGCGATTTTCTGCACAGTGAATACAACCGCGCTCTTCAGGGGCGACGACCTCCCGGTACCCTCTTCACGCCGATGGTCGCAGCCGCAGCCTATGCCAAGGGTATCTTCCCTGGTGATATCGTCGATGATGCCTGCATAGACAATCGGTTTGTCATGATCGGCGGAGATAGTGGAATCCTCGGAGAGTGGGGAGTGGAACGCTCGGACAATGAATATGAAGGCCCGATGCCCTCCAGTGAAGCTGTTGCCCGCGGTAAGAATGCCGCCGTGGTGCGCCTCGGATTTATGATCGGTCTGGATGCGGTGGAAAAATTCTGCAAGGACGCCGGCATCCGTTCCCCTCTACGTGATGTTGCCAATGCCTACCTTGGTTCTAGCGAAATGACCCTTGATGAACTCACCCTTGCCTACACGGCATTTGCCGGAGCAGGAAGTCGTCCCGCGAAGCTCTTCACAATCACCCGCATCACCGATCCTGAGGGGAACCTGTTGTACGAAAATCCCGTGACCCGTATTCCTGTCATTTCTGCTGAAGCTGCCTATCAGGTGCATGCAGTGCTTCAGGATGCCCTACACAAAGCCTATGCCCAGGAGGCTGCAAGCACGGGTATCGCCACCAATGCCCCACTGGCTGGCAAATCAGGCACGGCTTATGATTTTACAGACACTTGGTTTATCGGCTACTCAAGTGCCGTGACCTGCGGTGTCTGGGTGGGATTTGACAAACCGACCAAAATCTACCGTGGTGCCTTTGGCAAGGATCTGGCTCTACCCATCTGGGCAGAAGTGATGAATACTTCGCTCCCACTGTTTCCAACACACATTCTGTCGGTTCCGCCGGGAATCAAGCCTGTTGAGGTCTGCCGCACTTCCGGGCTTCTGCCCGCTCAGGAATGCAAAAAAGCACCCGGATTGATTGCCACCGAGTATGCCACAGCCGAAGAAGTACCCACGGTGCCGTGTGATATCCATGGAGGAGGCGTGAGGGATTACAGCAAGGGAATTGATCAGGAGGAATGGCCGCGCGCAGCTGCCGTCATCGATCTCACCTGCATCCGTCCGGTAACTGTGAACGCCCCTACCTTACTTGCTCAAAACGACCTCTATCGCTCTGTGAATCCCGTAATGCGTGGAGGAGCGGTGGATGAATCCGGGATTAAGGTTGCGCGCGCGACAACCCCGGATGGAAAGGATCCTTCTGCGAACACCACCAATCAAGTGTCAGTAAATGAACCTGCCGTCAAACCTGGTGAGGAAAAAGAAGTCCGTAAAGCGGAGGCCGTGCGGCCAATGGATCTACCCACCGGAGCCCCGGTGATGCAGCTTCCCCCCCCCAAACCAGCCAATTTCTAGAAGGCTTGGGATTGAACTCGGGCGTGCCCGCGCCGCTCTCCTTTCAGATGTATTCAGGGCTACCTTCGGTATTCCTACCTGCTCCCGCCAGTCGCAGGTTTTTTGCGTATAGCTGCGTTGTTGCTCACTCGCGTTATGCCCGATACCGCTTCGCTCGCACGCCTAGCTCTCCATCAAAACTTCCTGTGCCTTATCTTGTTGGGCGTGCTTTCACGACCTAATCAGTTTATCCCCAGAGTGACTGTACGAC
The DNA here is from genome assembly GCA_037130175.1 of bacterium. Classification (GTDB taxonomy): domain Bacteria; phylum Verrucomicrobiota; class Verrucomicrobiia; order Chthoniobacterales; family UBA6821; genus UBA6821. Next base: position 68,401 of record JBAXTN010000009.1, read on the forward strand.
TTTCACGGCACGATTGTAGAGGGAGTGCTGGCTGTTTCGGGAGAGTTCGAGAAGCAGAAGCTCGTTGATATCCTCTCTCGGGGCTCGCACTTTACGGGTGGCTGTGGCGAGACAGTCACCTTGAGCTTTCGTTATATAGAGGTCGGATCCTATCTCATGAAGCGCTTCAAAGCTGGCTCGGGAGGATGTCAGCAGGACTCTGCTGATACTGGCTTCCTCACCCTTTGCGGATTGGTGCAGGGCAACGGAGATTTTTCCACCCCGGGTATCCTGAAATTCGGGATATTCCCCGCCTTGGGTCAGTTTCCATCCGAGCCTGTCTGCAAGCCAACCGACGAGAAGGAGGGCGGTGATACGGAAACTGGTGGCGTAACTGACCTCAAGGGTCTTGATGTTCTGAAGTTCAGGAAGAGCGCAGGAGGAATCAAAAATCCCGGCGATCGCTTGTCGCAGGGGGAATGTCCTTGTCCAGTTAAGATCGCAGAGGATGGTGCGTGTCTCCGAGATGGCGGCTATTTTACTAACAAGCTCAAACTGCTCCTTGGGATTCTGCCAGATTTGGCTGTCAAAGAGGAGTCGATCGACCCAACGCCAAAGCTTTCCGTCAATGGGAGGACGGAAATCGGCCTGCCACCAGAGGATCAGGGGAAGATCGGAATCGAGGTGGGAAAAGACCACACTTTGCAGGGAGCGAGCAGCTTCACCCCTCAGTTCAAAGGAGATTTGTTCGCTGCACACTTCACCTCCCTTGGCTCCCCGCAGATAGCAGTTCATGCTGATCCATGCCTCCGCAGAGCTTCCTTGTGCAGTGGGATCTGCTTGGATGAGAAGCGCACGCATGGCATGCTCTCCAGCGATACCCTGAATGACGGCATTATTGCTCTCCAAAGAATCTTGCTCCTCACTATAGATAGCGAGATTGATGAGAGAGGCGCGTGTCTTGCTCTCGCCACTCTCATCCCAGAGTTGGCCAAGTGCTTTTTCAATGCTGCCAATCGGCACAGAAATGCCGGGCGTGAAGCTCACATTCTCCTCCAGGTGACACCGTGGCGTGCGGCGAGTTCCGTTGCTTCTGCGGGCCCCCAGGAACCTGCGGCGTGAAATGCGAGATCATCGGAACGTGTCTTCCAGGCATCTTCGATCCCATCGACAAAAGCCCAGGCCTCCTCCACTTCATCCCGTCGGGCAAAGAGGGTTGCGTCACCCGACATCGCGTCAAGGAGCAGTCTTTCATAGGCTTCGGGCGTGGCCTTGCCAAAGGAAGTGCCGTAATGGAAATCCATCTTGACCGGTTCAATCCGAAGGCTTGACCCCGGACGCTTGGCGCTCATGCGCAGAGAGACTCCCTCATCGGGTTGGATGCGAATCACGAGGACATTTTCATCCAAAGGCTCCTCGTTTTTATTGAAGAGAACACGGGGAACGGACTTGAAGGTGATGGCAATCTCGCTTCCGCCTTTTGGCATCCGCTTCGCCGTACGGATGAAGAAGGGGACTCCGGCCCATCGCCAGTTGTCGATATAGACCTGAAGGGCAACATAGGTTTCCGTTGTGGAGTCCTTGGGGACACCCTCCGCATCACGATATCCGGGAACCGTTTGGCCGTTGATGAGTCCCTCCTTGTACTGAGCGCGAACAACATAACGGAAAACATCCTCTCCCTTTAACGGTCGAAGGGATCGCAGCACCTTGACCTTTTCATCACGGATCGCATCGGCACTCAGGCTTGTCGGGGGCTCCATTGTGGTAAGTGTCAGGAGTTGGAGTAGGTGATTCTGAACCATGTCACGCATGGCTCCCGATTTGTCATAGTAGCCCGCCCGTCCCTCGACCCCTAACGGCTCAACCGCCGTGATCTGGACATGGCTGATATGGTTGGAATTCCAAAGCGACTCAAAGATCGAGTTGGCGAAGCGCAATACCATGATGTTCTGCGCCGTCTCTTTTCCGAGATAGTGGTCGATGCGGTAGGTGTCGCTTTCCGGAAAGACCTCATTGACGAGTGAGTTGAGTTCTTTTGCACTTGCGAGATCGGTGCCAAAGGGCTTCTCCACGATGACGCGGGACCAACTCCCCGAAGTTGCACCGCTCAGGCCACTCTCACGGAGTTGACTGAGAATGACGGGAAATTGATCTGGGGCAACAGCCAGATAGTAGAGACGGTTCCCGCCGGTGCCGCTTTTCTGATCAGACTCCTCTATTTCACGGGCAAGCTGCTTGTATCCCTCTGCATCATCAAAGGCACTGCGATGGTACACGATGGAAGCGGCAAAGCTTTTCCAGAGGTCGTCACTGACCGGTGTGCGTGAATACCTTCGGGTTGATGCCTCCAGTTCCGCACAGAATTCCTCCGTGGTTTTTTCACGCCGTGCAAACCCTATGATCGTGATTGCGGGAGGCAGGGCTCCCTCGGCGGCGAGGTTGTAGAGTGCGGGGATCAGTTTGCGATGGGTCAGATCCCCGGTGGCTCCGAAGATGACCAGCGTGCAAGGTTCGGGGGCAAGCCGATTGGCGATGCCTTCGCGAAGGGGATTCACGGTGAAAGGTAAGGGATTCATGAACTTGGAATTAATGATGAAAACCCTTCATGAAGATCATGGTAGACATTCATGAAGCGGGAGTATGCGTGGAACGAGTCGTCTGAGCGGTTTCCTATGGAAGAGGAAACCGTGCAGTGAAGGAGGTGACTTCCCTGCGCAGCGTGGCAAGAGCAACTTCGTCATGACGGGCCAGAAGTCCTGCATGAATGAAGTCGGCGACCTGCATCATCTCCTCTTCTTTGAGCCCTCGCGTTGTCATTGCGGGTGTGCCAAGACGGATGCCTCCAGTCTTGGTGATTGTTTCCGTATCAAAAGGGATAGCATTTTTGTTAACCGTGATAGCGGCCTTGTCGAGAGCCTCCTGGGCTTCAAGTCCGTTGATACCGTTGGGGCGAAGGTCAACAAGGAGGACATGATTGTCAGTGCCCCCCGAACTTATCGTGTAACCGAGGAAGGAAAGGCGGGCGGCGAGAGCCTTGGCATTGAGCACGATCTGCCTCGCGTAGTCCTTGAACTCAGGTGCAAGAGCCTCGTGGAAGCAGACTGCCTTGGCTGCAATGACCTGCATGAGCGGGCCCCCCTGCACGCCGGGGAATACCTGACCGTCAATCTTTTTGGCGTACTGTTCCTTGCAGAGAATGAGACCCGAGCGAGGGCCGCGAAGACTCTTGTGAGTCGTCGTCGTGACGAAGTCGGCAAATGGAATCGGACTGGGATGAACCCCGCCTGCGACCAGTCCCGCGATGTGGGCCATGTCGATGAAAAGATAGGCTCCTACGGAATCTGCGATTTCGCGAAGACGAGGGAAGTCAATCGTGCGGGGGTAGGCGGAGGCCCCGGCAGTGATCATCCTGGGCTTCACTTCGAGTGCCTGCGCTGCAAGGGCATCGTAGTCGATGCGACCATCAATTTGTGAAACACCGTAATGCACGACCTCGTAAAGTTTACCAGAGAAGTTGGCCTTGTGCCCGTGGGTGAGGTGTCCGCCGTGGGAGAGATCCATCGTCAGGATGCGATCCCCGGGTTTCAGAACACTGAAATATACGGCCATATTTGCCTGGCTGCCGCTGTGTGGCTGGACATTGGCGTGATCAGCCCCAAAGAGTTGCTTGGCTCGCTCGATGGCGAGAGTCTCCACCACATCAACATGTTCACAGCCACCATACCAGCGCCGACCCGGGTAGCCTTCGGCATACTTGTTGGTGAGACACGACCCCTGGGCTTCCATGACAGCGGCACTGGTGAAATTTTCCGAGGCAATGAGTTCGATGTGCTCGATCTGGCGATGGCGTTCGGCAGCAATGGCCTCCGCAATCTGCGGATCTGTTGCTGCAAGTGGACTGGTGGTGCTAGGTGTCATGAATGATGAATAAGCTATGGGAGTGGATTGATCGACAAAAGTTAGGATTTGAGTGAGTGCACTTCTCATCACATCGCGGCAGCGTTTGTAGGTGGCCACATTTTGGCCAATGGGATCGGGGATGTCGCCACCGCTACGGGTGAATTCCCCAAACAATCGAACCTTTGAGTCATGCCCCGGAAAAAAAAGAGAAAGGAGCCTCTTGTGATCCTTCGTCATCGCGATCACATGTGTGCTGTTCGCCAGCAACTCCTCGGTGACGGGCTGACTGCGAAATCCCCGCAGATCGATTCCTTCCTCATCCAGCGCGACGACCGCTGCATGGCTGGCAGCACCGCCTTTCTGAGCATTGACTCCAGCTGATAGCACGGTGATATCCGTGCGATCCGCAACGAAATGTCGCATCAAGCCTTCCGCCATGGGACTGCGGCAAATATTGCCTGTGCAGACAAAGAGAATTTGCTTCATATCGAACGCTCTTGAACTGGCAGGTTGATAAACATGAGAGCACACGATAAGAGAGCTGCTCCGTTGAAGTCAATGCGTCAAGTTTATGCCAGAATACGGAATAATACACTAGTATGTCATCTTGAATGGAGGGAATATTCAAAATGTTAGTAAAAACTTCCTGCAGAACGAAAGGTAATTTTTTTAATGACAGAGGATGATAGGTATGCTAGGCTACTTGTTTATCTGATATGCAACGCAAAAGTGCTTTTTCACGCAGGCTTCCTGATCTCGTAACCGAAGAATTGGTGGCTGCTTTCACCGAAAAAAAGGGAGCTTCTTACGAATTTAAGCAACTCTTTGACATTATCCATGAGCGCCTTAAAAAGCGGAATGCTGCTAGCGGTGGAGAAGAGATGCTTCGCCTGCGAGCCTATGAAAAGCTCCAGCACCTTGTGTCGAGGAACATGGTCAAAAAGACTGGCAAAAAATACAAGGGACTTGCCGCACTCGCCAATGCCCTGACTCCTGCAGATACGATTCCGAGTAAGGCAGTTGAGGCAGCCTAACAAAACTCCACTGGAGCAAGAGGCTTTTCCTTCTCATCCTCTATGACGATGCCGACCCCATCTAGCGGATATGAAGAACTCTTGATCCACATCGTGGTGGCAATCGGTTTTTCTCTTTCCACATGGGTGGGTAGCCTGCTCCTCGGTCGGATTGGCAGGCGGTATGGAGTGAAGGATATAGCCTACGAGTGCGGCATGTTACCCATGGCGGGTTCCCAGCCCCGCTTTAGTGTAAAGTTTTACCTCGTTGCGATGCTTTTCATCCTATTCGATATTGAAATTGTATTTCTCTATCCATGGGCGGTCGTCTATCGGGAATTTCTCCAGCAGTTCGGTGCCCAGATTCTTTGGATTCTCATGACCTTCACGGCGATTCTGCTTGTCGGCTACATCTACGCCATCAAAAAAGGGGCTCTCGATTGGTCGAGATAGAATTTT